>JBKEHH010000003.1:0-315300 GCA_046710535.1 Pseudomonadales bacterium | reverse complement strand
TGCCGTAAAGCTTAGTGATAGTTTTTTTAGGGCTGTTGGTGGCAGCTCTTCTACGCCAATCTCAACAATAAAATCTTGCGCGCTCATTATTTGGCCTCCTTACTAGCTTGCTTGGCAGCCTGTTTGGCAATGGTGGCTAGTGCTTCTTCGCGCAAATGTTCTGGCGCCAGTGGAAAGCCCAATTTGGCGCGAGTATCTAAATAGCTTTGCGCTACCGCGCGAGCAAGCGTTCTAACGCGTAAAATAAAACGCTGACGCTCGGTTACTGAAATCGCATGACGAGCATCAAGTAAATTAAATTGGTGCGACGCTTTTAATACTTGCTCGTAAGCTGGCAACGGCAGCCCCGCTGCAATCAATTTTTGGCTGGCAGCCTCGCATTCGTCAAAGGCGGCAAACAATGCGGGCACATTGGCATGCTCAAAATTGTAAGTAGATTGCTCTACTTCGTTTTGGTGGAATACATCGCCATAGGTGACGGGGCCATCAGGGCCATTAGTCCAAACCAAGTCGTAAACGCTGTCGACGCCTTGTAAGTACATGGCAATGCGCTCTAGACCGTAGGTAATTTCGCCGGTCACCGGATAGCATTCAAGCCCGCCAACTTGCTGAAAATAGGTGAACTGAGTGACTTCCATGCCGTTAAGCCAAATCTCCCAGCCTAAACCCCAAGCTCCTAGCGTGGGTGATTCCCAGTTGTCTTCTACAAAGCGAATATCGTGGATACCGGTATCGACGCCGAGGCGAGCTAGGGATCCAAGATACAATTCTTGAATATTAGCGGGCGATGGTTTCATCACTACTTGAAATTGGTAGTAGTGTTGTAAACGGTTAGGGTTTTCGCCATAGCGGCCATCGGTAGGACGGCGGCTAGGTTGTACATAGGCTGCATTCCAAGTCTCCGGGCCAATGGCGCGTAAAAAGGTACCCCAGTGGAAGGTGCCAGCACCGACTTCCATATCCAAAGGCTGCAAAATAACGCAGCCTTGCTCGGCCCAATATTCTTGCAAGGCTAAAATTAGCCCTTGGAATGTGCTTGTATCGGCCGTTTTAGAATCTGCCACCTGTAAACCCCTAAGATAGTCACGTAAAACGAAGTATTATACAGGTACTTGGCCTTGCGCGGTAACGGTTAGCGGTCAGTTTATTCGCCGCCAAAGTGTAGTCTTTGCGCCGATTGAGATACCATAGACGGCCTATTTGTTGCTGTTATGGACCAATTCTGTGCTCGCTGCCCTAGTTAATTTTATTATTCGCTTTATCGCCCTTTTGCCTTTGGGCGTAGTACGTTTTATTGGCAGCATGATCGGTGCGCTCGCTTGGCTATTTAATCCGTCGGTGACGAAAATCACCAGAAAAAATATTGAGCTATGTTTCCCTGCGCTATCAGCTAAAGAGCGGGCCAATTTAGTGCGTCGGTCGATGATAGAAAGCGGTATTACCAGCGTAGAGCTGTTGAAAGTCTGGGGCACGCCGTGGGAATCCCTAAAAAGCAGAGTTGTTAACGTTTACGGGCGCGAATTGGTCGAAGGTGCGGTGGCCGCAAACAAAGGAGTGATACTTGTTGCGCCTCACTTAGGTAACTGGGAGGCTTTGGGTTATTACATTGCTAAAACGATTCAAGCGCCAACGATATTGTATAAACCACCAAAACGGCCGGAGCTAGAGTCAATTATTGTTGATGCTCGAAGTAAGCTAGGAACTAAAATTGTCCCTACCAATGCGCGGGGTGTAATGGCAATTTATAAATCCTTGCGTAAAGGCGGGCTAACCGCCATTTTGCCAGACCAAGAACCGGATGATGACAACTCTGGTCTGTTTGCTGATTTTTTTGGCCAGCCAGCGTTCACCATGAAGTTGATACACAGCTTACGGAATAAAAGCGGCAGTAAATTATTAATGACGGTGGCATTGCGAGTTAAAGGCGGTTTTGACATACATTTTATTGAGCCCGACGCAGACATGTACTCAAGTGATGAAGCTATCGCCGTTGCAGCACTTAACCGCAGTGTTGCGGGTGCGGTAATGATGGCTCCAGCTCAGTATCAATGGGACTATAAGCGCTTTAAAACTCAGCCAGACGCTACGCTCAAACTATACAAAGGAGCTAAATAAACATGAGTTATCAGTTTAACGAAGCCCTAGATAACCCTATTCCAACTTATGATGGCGATATGTTTTTGGCGGAGCTAGCGCAGATTATTGCCAGTGATGCTCTGCTAACAACATCTGAACAATTAGCCCCATTCGAAAGCGATGGCTTGGCCATGTATCGCCAGCAACCATTCGCTGCTGTGCTACCTAATACAATTGAGCAAGTGCAAAAAATACTGCAATTGTGTCATGCGATGAACGTGCCGGTGGTAACTCGCGGAGCAGGTACGGGTTTATCTGGCGGCGCCCTGCCGTTTGCCCACTGTTTGCTGCTGGTAATGACTAAGTTTGATCAAATAATTAATATTGATGCCAAGAACAATTGCGCGGTGGTGCAACCCGGCGTGAGAAATTTAGCTATATCAGAAGCGGTTAGTTCGCTGGGCTTATATTATGCGCCCGACCCGTCCTCGCAAATTGCCTGCTCTATTGGCGGCAACGTGGCTGAAAACGCTGGTGGTGTGCACTGTTTAAAATATGGCTTAACCGTGCATAATTTAATGGCGCTTAAAGCGCTCACTATTAGCGGTGATGAAGTAGAGCTAGGCGGTAGCGGTTTAGATTCAGCAGGCTTAGATTTAATGGCATTGCTAACCGGCTCTGAAGGTTTGCTGGCGGTGATTACTGAAATTACCGTCAAATTATTACCCAAGCCTTTAAGCACAAAAACGCTGTTAGTTGCCTTTGACTCAATCGATAAAGCCAGTGATGGCGTTGGCCAAATTATTGCGGCGGGCGTTATCCCGGCTGGCTTAGAGATGATGGACAGTTTGGCGATTCAAGCGGCAGAAGACTTTGCTCAAGTTGGTTACCCGAGGGATGCCGAGGCAATTTTATTAGTCGAGCTAGACGGCTTTACTGAATCGGTAGATGAAGAATTAGAGCGGGTTAATCAGGTGTTAATGACTGCTGGCGCCACCTCTATTCGTTTAGCAAAAGATGACGCCGAGCGGGCAAAATTTTGGCTGGGTAGAAAGTCAGCCTTCCCCGCCGTAGGACGTTTAGCCCCTGACTATTATTGCATGGACGGCACTATTCCTCGGCGTGAGGTGGCCAATGTGCTGAAATATATCCATGAGCTGTCTGAATTTTATGACCTAAAGGTGGCCAATGTGTTTCATGCCGGCGATGGCAACTTACACCCGCTAATTTTATTTGATAGCAGTAAACCTGACAGCGTTGCTAATGCCGAAGAGTTTGGTGCAAAAATATTGGAAAAATGCACCGCCGTTGGTGGCACCATAACCGGTGAACATGGCGTTGGCCGCGAAAAGCTTAACCAAATGGCAGTACAGTTTACTGATGCAGAAATCGCCCAGCTGCAAGCGGTAAAAAGTGCGATTGATGACAAGGGCTTATTAAATCCTGGCAAGTTAATCCCCACTTTGCGGCGCTGCCAAGAGTATCGCGCTATAAATGCGGGTGCTGGCAAATGAGTGATGGTCTAGCCCAAGAGTTTGCCGAACAAGTAAAAACTGCCGTAGCTAATAAACAAACATTAGCCATTGTCGGTGGTGGCACTAAAGCGTTTTACGCCCAACCCAGAGCCGATGACGACATTAACGTAGGCGCTTACAACGGCATTGTAGATTACGACCCACGTGAGTTAGTGGTTACGGTAAAAGCTGGCACAAAACTAAGTGCGCTACAAAAAATACTAGCAGAAAACGGCCAAATGTTGGCTTGTGAAAGCCCAGCTTTTGGAAAGGACGCAACCATAGGCGGCACAGTTGCTTGTGCGTTTTCTGGCCCACGCCGAGCTTATACTGCAGCCCTGAGAGACTATGTGCTAGGCGTAAAAATGATAAACGGTCAAGGCGAAACGTTACGTCTTGGCGGACAAGTAATGAAAAACGTGGCAGGTTTTGATGTACCAAGATTGCTATGCGGCTCATTAGGTAGCCTAGGTATTATTCTAGAAGTGTCACTGAAAGTATTACCCCTACCCCATGGCGAGAAAACACTAGTACATGAAATGCCAATGGGCTTTGCGGTGGGCAAAACCCATCAAGCCTTGCAAGCAGGCTTGCCGGTTACAGGTTCAGCTTATGACAACGGCAAGCTTTATTTGCGTATTAGCGGCGGCGAGAAAACGCTAGCGAGTGTTAGCAGCATTATCGGTGGCGACCAAATAAGTGATGATGCCAGTAATACATTTTGGCAGCAGCTTAAAGAGCAGCAACTAGATTTCTTCAATACAGATTTACCGCTATGGCGGGTATCGCTAGCGGCTAATGCCTCAGTGGATGGGCTAGGCGACCAGCTATTTGATTGGGGCGGAATGCTGCGTTGGATTAAAACCGACTGTGATGGCCAACAAGTTTTTGACACGGCAAAATCTCATGGCGGCCATGCGAGTTTATTTCGTAATCCAAATGCTCAAAGTACTGTTAGTAGGCATCAGCCTTTATCTGGCGTGCAAAGCCAATGGCATCAGCGGTTAAAAGCAGCATTTGATTCTGCCAATACTTTTAACCCTAATTTATCTTTTGTGGGGGCGTAAATGCAACCAGATTTTAGCCAAGAATTTTTAGCCACCGATGATGGAAAAGAAGCCGAACGTATTCTAAATGCCTGTGTGCATTGTGGTTTTTGTACCGCTACCTGCCCTACTTACCAGTTAGATGCCAACGAATTAGACAGCCCCCGCGGTCGTATTTATTTGATCAAAGAAATGCTGGAAGACAAGCCAGTAACCGATGTTACCCAAACACATTTAGACCGTTGCCTAAGTTGCCAGTCTTGCGAAACAACCTGCCCATCGGGGGTGGAATATCATAAGTTGTTAAATATTGGCCGTAAGCGAATGGACGATTTAGGTTTGCGTCCTTGGCCACTAAGGCTATTGCGTAGTGTTATTGGTGCCTTAATGCCTAAGCGTCAGTTATTTAGTTTATTACTCGGATTGGGGCAATTTTTTAGACCGGTGTTGCCAGCAACATTGAAAGCTCTGGTACCAGTAAAAATAGCGGCCGGAAAACTGCCAACTAACAGCCATAGTAACAAAGTTGTGTTGATGCAGGGCTGCGTCCAACCTGGAATGAACCCAAATATTAATGCGGCAAGCGCAAGGGTTTTAGACAAACTTAATGTGGAAACCATTCTAGCTAAGGGTGAAGTTTGCTGCGGCGCGCTGAACTATCATTTAGATCAGCAAGCCAAAGCCTTAGCCTTAGCCAAAACCAATATTGATTTATGGTGCCAGCATTTAGATCAAGGTGTACAGGCTTTGGTAATTAATGCTAGCGGCTGTGGCAATTTTGTTAATGAATATGCAGATTTGTTAAAACATGAAACTGGCTATGCAGATAAAGCGGCGCGAGTAGTTAACCATACCCAAGACATTGGCCAGTACTTAGCAGGCCTTAACGTTAAGCCTTTGGCAGACGCAGGCGGAGTAAAGTTGGCATTTCATAGCCCTTGCACATTGCGCCACGGCCTAAAGCAGCATGAAACAGTTGAGAGATTATTAAAAAATTGGGGTTTTGATTTAACTGCGGTACAAGACCCGCATTTATGCTGTGGCTCTGCTGGCACCTATTCATTGTTACAACCAGAGCGAGCAACAAGATTGCGGACTAAAAAATTGGCAGCCCTCAATGCCGGGCAGCCTGAACTTATAGCGACGGCGAATATTGGCTGCCAAAGTCATTTGCAAAGTGGTAGTGAATTACCGGTACAACACTGGGTAGAAATACTAGATAATTTATTAGCTCAATAAAACTAAATAAATGGGCGCTTAAAAGTAAGCCGGAATGAAAATAATTAAAACACGTTTGGCCGTCGCCGCACTAGTTCTATTAGCTGGCTGCGAATCAACCTATTACAGCGCGATGGAAAGTATAGGTTCTCACAAGCACGATATATTAGTAGACCGAATTGAAGATACTCAGGAAGCACAAGAAGACACCCAAGAACAGTTTAAAGATGCATTGGAGCCGTATCGGTCAATTGTGTAATTTGACGGCGGCGATTTACAAAGCATGTACAACAAACTTAATAATGAGTTTGAAGACAGCGAATCTGCCGCTCAAGGTATAACTGACCATATTGATAGTGTCGAAAATGTCGCCGAAGATTCCTTTACAGAGTGGAATGATGAGTTAAAACTTTACATAAACTCAAGTTTGCGCCGTGAAATGCAGTCTAAACTTACCTCGACAAAGCGCGAGTATTCACAAATGTTGAACGCTATGCGTAAAGCAGAAAAAAGCACAGTGCCGGTATTAAACTCTATGCGTGACCAAGTGTTGTATTTAAAGCATAGCTTGAATGCAAGAGCGATTGCTTCGATTAAAGGTGAGTTGGCAGGGATTGATTCGGATGTAAGTCGCTTAATCGCCAATATGCAAAAGTCGATTGATGAGTCGAACCGATTTATTGCGAAGATAAAAGAACAGTAACTATTTAGCATGCTAGATCAGTGCGAGGTGATTTCTTGCTGTTTGCTGGTAAGTAAATCCCATACTCTATCGGCAGTGATAGCTTTTAAACACTGGGCTTGTGGGCCAACATAGCCTTCTACTGCGCACTGCTTTTTATAACACGGCATACAAGGAAGGATTTTGTCATAAAGATGATGAGAGTGATCGCCGAATGCACCGATCAACGCAGGATCAGTAGGCCCATATAACGTAACCATGGGTACATTTAACGCCGCGCCAATGTGAGCAAGGCCAGTATCCATACAAACAGCGCCAGCGCTGCATTTAAAGACAGCGCCAAGATCTGTTAAAGATAAGCGTGGTAATACTTTGGCGTGATCATGGTTTTCAGCTAGCTTCTCGGCTTGGGCTTTTTCTTCTTCGCTGCCCCATGGCAAGACCACTTGAAAGCCTTCTAACTTGGCGCGAATAAGTAAATTATGCCAACCATTATCATCCCATTGCTTAGTTACCCAGCTTGCATTGTGGACAAAAACTAAAAACGGCTTGGTTGGCAAAACGACGGCAGGCTCTTGCCAGACAACATTGTCTAAGCCAAAGTCGATAGGCGTGGGCGGCAAATTATAGCCAAGTATTTGAGAAAACATAGAGCGCAAGCGATTAATTGCAAGCTGGTCTTTGGGTACAGAAAAATGCTTTTTATAGGCCCAATGGGCGCCATACTCACGTACTGATCTTTTATCTGGGCCGCATTTTAGTCCTTTGGTTAAGGCGGTGACGACAGCGCTCTTTATATTAGTTTGGGCGTCGATAACTAAATCGTATTCAGTGGTGCGCAATGATTGGTAAAATTGTTTTAGTTCACCGCTGCGAATTACTGACCATAAGGTGGAGCGCCAGCGGCGATGAGCTGTTTTGTAAACAGTATTAACCGCAGGATGCCATTGAGGTATTTCAGCAAATGATTCATCAACTGCCCAGTCAAACACAACATCTGGAATTGCTCTGGCGGCATCAGTGATGGCTGGAAGAGCTTGGACTAAGTCTCCCATAGAGCTAAGTTTAACAATAAGTACGCGCATAATTAGTTGGACTGTTTACTCGAAAATAAGTTCTTTAATTTTGCGTTGAGGCCATGAACGAACTCATGATTGCCCTTTGCGCCTTCACTGACTAAGTAATTCATTTGAATTGAAAGTCGTCTTCCCATTCGTTATTAAAGTAAATCAGTGCGGTAATCACTTTGGTTTTTGAGTCGGTGTGAATGCGGCCGTCTTTTCCACGCATAACGCCGCACACGGTAGTCATGGTTGGGTAGCCTGCTAAGCTAAGGTCAAACTTATTAGCAATTGTTTGGCGCAACTCATCACTGTCTAAATCTTTAAGTAAGTCGGCAACGCCACTGCCGTAGTTAACGTTTTTAACGAGGATACTACCGGCATACTCTAGGACAGGAAAATCCTGTAATAGCTGGGCAATGGATTCGGCTTTAAGCGAATTCTTCACCACCATATAAGGATATGGTTCACGCTTAAGAGGGGTTTGGTTAAATGCATTTAGATCTAACATGTCGTACCTGTACTTTTATAAACAACTTTACAAATAGCTTCACGAAGTGAATAGGAGAATTCTAGCATAAAAGCGATAGCAGGTTTGATAGGCATATATGCTTAACTAGGCTTGCGGCCAATGTAGTAGGCCATGTTAGGTCTATTGTCACGGTTGTCGTCTTGTTGGTAAAACAAGGTTTCTAAGCTTGAAAATTGCTCAAGCAATTCATTGTCGGCAAGTAAGAACTTAGGATTGGAAGGCGCGCCATTGCCAGCTTTAGCGGTGAAGGTTTGATAATAAGCCACCCCGCCACTATTTAAGGCTGAAATAATATTGGCAAATAATGGTCTGTGAAGATAGTGACTAACGGCGATGACATCAAAAGTCTGACCCGGGAACGCATCGCTTTCCAAATCAATCTGTCTGGTTGTAACAGCAAAGTCTTGTAGCGCTGCAAAAAGCTGTAATTTCTCTAACCCGATTTCTGCTATATCCCACGCTGATGTGGCCAAGCCACACTTTGCCAATAGCAAGGCGTTGCCGCCAAGGCCGCAGGCTAAATCTAGCGCGCTACCCTGTGTGGGTAAAAACTGTAGATGTTTTTGCAATACGGTGGCTGCGGTTGGAGGCATCTCAGCATTAGCAAAGCGCTTATTCCATTTTTCCGAGGCGCTGTCTGCCACTGATTAGCGACGCCAGAATGTTGGCGTAAACAGTACTAACAAGGTGAATATTTCTAGTCGGCCAAGCAGCATCGAAAAGCATAAGACCAGCTTGGCGAAACTAGAAATGTCACCGTAGTGGCTAGTGACATCACCAAGGCCTGGGCCTAGGTTGTTGATGGTGCCAGCGGTGGCTGAAAATGACGTTATATAATCTAAACCGGTTGCTTGTAGCAGTAACATGATGAAAAGGAATGCCATCATATAGACGGCCATAAAACTCCATACCGCGCTTACCACACTGGCAGGCACTCGATTTTTACCGAGCTTTAAGGGGATGACTGCATTGGGATGAACTAGTTGTTTTAGCTCGCGTGCGCCCTGCTTAAAAATCAGCATGACTCGCACCGCTTTAGCGCCACCCCCGGTAGAGCCGGCACAGCCGCCCATTACTGCGCACAGTAGTAGCATCATTGGTAAAAATGCTGGCCAAATCGAAAAGTCGGTGGTGACATAGCCGGTGGTGGTTGTAATCGACACTGCCTGAAAGATACCATGGTAAATACTATCGCTAGCGTCGAAGGTGCCAGTGTAACAAAGGTAGCCACAGGTGATGACTATGCAGAGGAATAAAATAGAAGAATAAAATTTGGTTTCCGAATCTCTAAAGTAATGTTTGATCGAGCCGGTGTTCCACCAAAAAAAATGATGGGCAAAGTTAATCGCTGCGGCGAACATAAAGATACTAGATAACATCCATAGCAGTGGATTGTCAAAATGTCCCATGCTGGCGTCGTGAGTTGAAAAACCGCCAATAGCGATGGTGGAAAAGGCATGGCAAATAGCATCAAAACCGCTCATGCCGGCAATCCAATAGGCGGCTGCGCACATAGCGGTTAACGTGACATAAAGTAAGAACAGCGCTTTTGCGGTAGAGGTAATGCGCGGCGTCATTTTGTTGTCTTTCACCGGGCCAGGCGTTTCGGCGCGATAAAGCTGCATGCCACCAACGCCTAGCATTGGTAGTATTGCAACGGCGATAACAACAATACCAATGCCACCAATCCATTGCAGAAACTGACGATAGAATAAAATTGACTCAGGCAACTTATCTAAGCCGGTGTACACCGTAGCGCCAGTGGTTGTTAGACCAGAGATGGATTCGAAAATCGCGTCAATGCCGTTGTGAGACAAAGTGTCAGTTAAGTAAAAGGGTAAAGCACCAAATGTGCCTAGCACTGTCCAAAACAACGAGGTAATCAAAAAGCCATCACGGGTAGATAAGTCCCGCTTTTGTTTGGCGGTGGGTAGCCAAATCAAAATGCCGCCCCCAAGGGTTAGCAGCAGCGAGTATATAAAATTCAGCTGTTCGTCGTCTTCATAGATTAAAGACACAAATAGTGGCACTAGCATCGTTAAGCTAAACAGCATTAACAGTAAGCCTAAAACTCTAAAGCTAGCAGATATGCGCATAGCGTATTACCCGAAAAATCCTAGGCCAACTTGGAACTGCTTTTCGACCTGAGTAATTTTTTGTTTATCGACAAGGAACAAAATCACATGGTCGTTGGTTTTCATTACTAAATTGCGATGGGCAATGAGCACTTTTTCGCCGCGAACAATGGCGCCGATGGTTACACCTTCAGGAAGAACTATTTCATCTAAACGACGGCCTATTACCTTAGAGTTACTCGCGTCACCGTGGGCAATAATTTCCACTGCTTCCGCTGCGCCACGCCTTAGTGAATGCACGTTCGCTACATCACCGCGGCGAACGTGAGTTAACAAGCTACCGATAGTGATTTGTTGGGGTGATAGGGCGATATCTATTTCGCCACCTTGTACTAAGTCTACATAAGCAGGATTAGTAATTATGCTGATAACTTTGGTTGCTCCCAGCCGCTTGGCTAGTAAAGACGACATAATATTTGCTTCATCATCATTGGTTAGTGCTAGGAATACATCGCAGTCTTCAATATTTTCTTGAATCAGTAATTCTTTATCAGATGCACTGCCATTTAATACAATAGTTTTACGCAAACTTTCAGACAGGCTACGACAACGCTTATAGCTGCGCTCAATAATTTTTACGTTAAAGCTGCGCTCTAATTTTCTGGCCAGCCGTTCACCAATATTACCGCCGCCGGCGATGATAATGCGTTTGTAGGGTTTGTCTAGCTTTCTTAATTCGCTCATTACGGCGCGAATATTTTTTTGTGCCGCAATAAAAAAGACTTCATCGCCGACTTCAACTACCGTTTCAGCAGTCGGTTTAATCGCGCGATCTTTTCTAAAAATAGCGGCAACCCGTGTGTCCACTCCTGGCATATGTGAGCGAATGGCTTTTAATTGCTGGCCAACAATTGGGCCGCCATGAAACGCTTTTACCGCAACTAGCTGTGCTCGGCTTTCAGCAAAATCTAGTACTTGCAAGGCTCCGGGTGTTTCCAGCAGCCTTGAAATATAGTGAGTAACTAGCTCTTCTGGGCTAATAATAACGTCGATAGGAATATGATTGGCATCAAACAACTCAGGTTGGTTGATATATGACCTAGAGCGAATACGGCAGATTTTTTTAGGAGTGCGAAAAACAGTGTGAGCAATTTGGCAGCCAACCATATTGATTTCGTCGCTGCTGGTGACGGCAATAATCATGTCGGCGTCATCAGCACCGGCTTGGCGTAGTATATTTGGATGGGAGGCATGTCCCGTAACAGTGTTTATATCAAGGCGGTCTTGTAGTTCTTTCAAGCGCTCGGCGCCGGTATCTACTAGCGTTATGTCGTTGCGCTCACTTGCAAGGTTTTCGGCTAGTGTGCCGCCAACTTGCCCTGCTCCAAGTATAATTATGTTCATAGCCTTGCTAGTCCTTTTGGCGAGAAGGAAGAAAAATTAGGCATGTTTTTGAATGCAAGCATAGTAAAACCCGTCGGGGCCGTCACAGCTTGGTAAAATTTGGCGGCCAACGGCTTGTGCGATGCCCCAGTTTCCTGTGATGATAGTTTCTTTAGCATCTGTGTTCGCGGCAATAAATGATTCAATATTAGTTGCATTTTCTGTCGGCAATATAGAGCAAGTTGCATAAATTAAAATTCCACCCGGTTTTACACATTGCCACAAAGCATTTAGTAGCGATTGCTGCAATGCCGCCAGCTTAACAATATCCTCTTGCTTGCGCAGCATTTTAATATCAGGATTTCTACGGATAACGCCGGTTGCAGAGCAAGGCGCATCCAGCAATATGGCATCAAAAAAATCGCCGTCCCACCACGAATCAATATCCACCGCATTGGCGGTTATTAAGTTAGCAGAAACCTCAAGTCGGTCTAAATTTTCTTGTACGCGTACTAGGCGGGTTGCTTCTATATCGATGGCATCAAGCGTTATATCGATTGTTGATGCTTCAAGTATGTGGCCAGTTTTTCCTCCTGGAGCACAGCAAGCATCAAGAATTTTCTTTGGCTTGTTTTGTAGTACCAAGTTAGCAGAAAGCTGCGCTGATTCATCTTGCACGCTGCAATGGCCATCAATAAAACCAGGCAGAAGATTC
Source organism: Pseudomonadales bacterium (assembly GCA_046710535.1). Taxonomy (GTDB): domain Bacteria; phylum Pseudomonadota; class Gammaproteobacteria; order Pseudomonadales; family CAWVSB01; genus CAWVSB01. Next base: position 302,998 of record JBKEHH010000003.1, on the reverse strand, counting down.
ACATCGATGGCTTCATCGAGGTTAATGCCGGTGTCAGCGTAAAGGCATGCGCTAGCTGTTATACCTGAGGCGCTTAAGTGTTTTAGGTATTCGTCTCTACTTTGATGCCTGGTGTTGACCCGAACGGTCATTGGGCCTGGAGAGTTATTCGCTGCAGTAATCTGAGTTGAATGATCCGGCCAATGTAGTTCTATTTCGTCGAACAGCCATTGCGGGTGGGCATTAGTAGCTGCATTGCTTAAGTTGTTTTCTAAAATTTCTCGGCGGCGGCTATATTGCCTTAATACTCCGTTGATAAAACCTTTGGCCCAAATTTTATTGAGTTGTTTCGCGGCTTCTACTGTTTCAGACATAGCGGCGTGATCTGGCACGCGCATATGGCTTAGCTGGTAGGCGCCTATTAATAGCAGTGCATATATATCAGTATCTTTTTCTCGCAGTGGCTTTTTCAGCAGCTGGTCGATAACGCCAGATAATTGTGGTGATAAGCGCGCTACCCCATAGCAAAGTTCTTGTAGTAGACCACGATCTTTTTCATCAATACGTTCGACCGCTGGAGGCAGTAATACGGCGAGGGACTTACCTCTGCTAATGAGCTCTGCTAACACTTGCGCAGCGACCGCGCGGGGATTGGTAACAGCTTGGCGTTTATTAGCCATTATGGGTTAGACTCAAATGCTATACCTGCTTCAAACCAGCTCGACCTGCCATTTAAAATTGCCGCAGCGTCCAGTACTTTGCCGCCTGGCAACTGCAGTAACTCTATAGCTAATACTCCTACGCCGCAGGCAACATGAATCGACTTTTTGTCTACTTTAATAATAGTGCCCGGAGTTTCATGGTGGCTGTCATCATTGGGGGCGGCTTGCCAAATTCTGACTCGCTCAATAGTTTTATCAGAGGGTAAGTCACTATAGGCGACATTAGCAGAGTTAAATGCACGGATTCTTAGTGCGATAGCAATGCTGCTTTGAGTCCAATCGATAGCGGCTTCATGTTTGCTTAGCTTGCGCGCATAGGTGCTTAAGCTATCGTCTTGTATTTCAGCCTGCACTTCATCATTGGCAATATCTGCTAGCGTTTGCACTAATGCAGTAAATCCTCTACTTGCTAGCTTTTCACGCAGGCTATCGCCGGTGTCGACTGCCGTTATGCCGCAGTAAACTTTTGCCAACATGGCGCCAGTATCTAAACCAGCATCCATTTGCATAATGGTGATACCGGTTTGTTTATCTCCAGCCTCAATGACTCTTTCTATAGGGGCTGCTCCACGCCAGCGAGGTAAAATAGATGCATGCACGTTGATGCAGCCAAATTTTGGAGTGTCTAGTACCGCCTGGGGTAGCAGTAAGCCATAAGCGACTACTACCATAACGTCGGCATTTAGTTCGGCTAACTGTTGCAGTGATTGTGCTGATTTAAAGTCAATCGGCTGATAAATAGGCAGCTGATGATCTGTCGCAGTTTGTTTAACTGGGCTGGGAAGAAGTTTTTTACCCCGTTTACCTGGGCGGTCGGGCTGAGTATAGACGCCAACAATATTATGACCGTAGTCAATTAAATACTTGAGATGCTGAGCTGAAAACTCAGGCGTACCAGCAAAAACAATGCGAAGGCTATGGGCGTTTGTGGTCATTCTAGTTACGCTGTTGCTTGTGCTGTTTTTCTAGTTTTTTGCGAATATGGCTGCGCTTTAGGCCAGAAATGTAGTCTACAAACAGTTTACCTTCAAGGTGATCTATTTCATGTTGAATGCAGGTCGCGAGCATTTCATCCGCGTCTATTTCAAAGGCATCGCCGTTTTCGTCGAGGGCATTTATTTTTACATGCGCTGGGCGCTCAACTGTCTCATAGTAACCGGGAACGGATAGACAGCCTTCGTCATGTTCGCGTAAATCTGGCGACAGGATGGTGATTTCGGGGTTGATAAATACCCTTGGTGCATCGCCTTCTTCGGATAAGTCCATCACGATAATACGCTGGTGAACATCCACTTGAGTAGCAGCGAGACCAATGCCTTGGGCGTCATACATGGTTTCAAACATGTCTTTGACAAGGGCTTTAACCCCGTCATCAACTAATTCAACCGGCACGGCCTTAGTTCTTAATTTAGGGTCAGGAAATTCTAATATGTTTAATCTGGTCATTACGCTTTGTGATGTACTTCTAGTATAAGGCTAACTTGGCCTGCTAAGATGATGAGAACTAAGAAGAAATTAACCTCAAAACCGGTTATTTTCATGTCAAGTGCTATAGTATACAGAGTGTCGAGCAAAAAGGCTTCATGCAGTATTATCATATTTGGCACGACAGATTAGAAGCAAAAAGGAAAGTCTGATGAAAAAATGGGTATTGTCATTATTTGCGGCGTCATTATTGATGCTCTCATCTGTGGTGTCTGCGCTGGAAATGAAATACGGCCATCCAGATTTTTATGAGGTTAAAAAGGGCGACACACTTTGGGATATCTCTGGGATGTTTTTGGCCAACCCTTGGGAATGGCCGGAAATTTGGCAGGTTAACCCACAGATAGAAAACCCTCATAAAATTTACCCCGGGGACTCACTAAGTTTGGTTTATGTTGATGGGCAGCCTGCCTTACGTTTAAACCGTGGCATGGCAGCGAATACCGTGAAATTGTCGCCAACTGTCGGCATCACAGAGTTAGACCCAGCAATCCCGGCAATTCCGCTGGAAGAAATACACGCTTTTATGCGTGATAGCCGTTTTGTAGAGCCGGAAGAAATGGAAGGTGCGCCTTATGTGATGGCTGGCACTAAACGTCGTATTATTGCCGGTGCCGGCGATGAAATTTTTGGTCGTGGTGATTTCAGCGGCGATAACAAAGTTTATGGCATATTCCGTGAGGGAGAGGTTTTTACTGACCCTGAAACAGGTGAGCTTTTGGGTATTCAGGCTACCGCCGTTGGTGAAAGTCGATTGATATCGGTTAGTAACGATATTGCTCGCTTAATGGTTAATCGCACTCATAGCGAGATAAAGCAAGGCGATACCTTATTACCGACAATTGATGAGCCGGTGCGTGCTTTTTTTCAGCCAAGCAAGCCGGAAAAGTTTGTTGCTGGCGAAATTATGGCAGTAGAGGGCGGTGTGTCGCAAATTGGCCCGATGAATGTAGTCATTATTAATTTAGGACAGCGAGAAGGAATAGAGGCCGGTAATGTCTTGCAAATCTATCGCAAGGGAGAAAATGTTTATGACCCCGTTGCAGAAGAGCTGGTGCAGTTGCCCAATGATAAAGCAGGCTTGTTAATGTTTTTCAAAGTAGATGAGAAATTGGGTTATGCGCTTGTCTTGACAGTAGATCAAGATGTTGCCGTCGGAGACCCTGTTTTCAGACCATAATATTAAACTCTAGACGGGCGGCTAGGATGGCCGCCTATAGTTCACTCAAGGATGAGTCTTATGCAATCTTCCCTCTTTTATTGGCACTTTATTAATTCAACTCCAGGTATCGGTAGTCAATCAATGCTGCGTTTAGCGCAACATTATGCGGACCCGCAACATGCTATCGAGGCGCCGGCAGAAGAGCTGCTGCAACTTGGCTTGAAGCGAGCAGCTGTCAATAGAATAAAGTCTTGTGCTAAGGCTGCCGCTAATAATGAGCAGTGGGATAAGGCTGAGCGAAGCTGGGAGCAGATGCTCGAGCAAAACATCACGCCTATTGTTTTTGGCGGAGATAATTATCCGACAAGGTTAGCGATGATCGATGATCCCCCCGCCATGCTATATACCAAAGGTAAATTAGCCGTTTTGCATGAGCCTCAGATTGCTATTGTCGGCAGTCGTAATGCTAGCCATGATGGTATTGCGCTGGCGCAGGCGTTTGCCAAAGAGCTGGCCGTCAGCGGCATTACGATAACCAGCGGCATGGCATTAGGCGTAGACGGCAGCGCCCATTGTGGTGCTATTGCTGGCGGGGGTGATACTTGTGCAGTGCTGGGTAGCGGGGTTGATGTGATTTATCCGCTAAGGCATCACGCGCTAGCGCAAGACATTCAGCGCCATGGCGTATTAGTTAGTGAGTATTTACCAATGACCGAGCCACGACCAGGTCATTTCCCTCGGCGTAATCGTATTATTGCCGGTTTATCTTGTGGCGTGCTGGTAGTAGAGGCGGCGTTAAAAAGCGGCTCACTAATTACTGCCAAACTAGCGATGGAATATAACCGTGAAGTGTTTGCCATTCCCGGGTCTATTCACAACCCTAGAACACGCGGCTGCCATTCATTAATTCGCCAAGGCGCAGTGTTAGTTGAGACGGTAGGAGACATTCTGAGCGAACTGAAGGCGAGTTTGGGGGAATATACCTCATCTGAACAGCAGGTAGAGCTTAGTAGCGCAGCACTTAAGCTACCGAAAAAGTTGGCCCGTATAGTCCAGGCAATGGGCTATAATCCAATCAGTCCGGATGAGTTAAGTGGCCGTCTAGCGCTGCCAGTTTATGAGTTGAGTAGCTATATGTTAGAGCTTGAGTTACTAGATTGTGTGATCGCGGTTAGTGGTGGCTATCAGCGTCGATAGAACGTTAACATGGGTGCTGCTCGTCACTTGCAACTGTATGGCTAGTTCGCTAGCCTGCGGCCTTTTCAACCTGTTTGGAACGCCCAATGATCACCTCTTTTGTTGAAATTTTAGTAGCGTCAGATAGTTGCCTATCAGTGACTAAGGCGAAGTTCCAGTAGCAATGGCTTATTCGTCTTCAGAGATTGAATTAGTAGCGCGGGCTATCCATGCCGGTGGGGTAATCGCCTACCCTACTGAGGCCGTTTGGGGCTTGGGCTGTGACCCCTTTAATGAAAGCGCGGTTAGGCGACTGCTAGCGCTGAAAAGTAGGCCCGTAAACAAAGGGCTAATACTTATTGCTGATACTATTGAGGTGTTCGAGCAGTTACTTGAGTGCATAACGACTGAGCAGCGGCAAAAGCTAGCAGAGTCTTGGCCGGGGCCAAATACCTGGTTGGTTCCCCACGGCAATTTACTCCCAGCCTGGATAGTTGGCGAGTTTGCAACAGTTGCCGTTAGAGTTAGTGCCCATCCGACCGTTAAAGCATTATGCCATGCCTTTGGCGGTCCAATAGTATCAACTTCCGCTAACCCCAGCGGTAAGCCGCCAGCATTAAATAGCATGTCAATTAGACACTATTTTGGCGATCAATTAGATGGCATATTAGAGGGGCCAGTAGGTGGCGCTGAAAAGCCGTCAACAATTAGAAACCTGATTACTGACCAAGTTATTCGGCCTGGTTAAGAAAGAGAACTTTATGTCACTAAATATAGATGCTGTTGAGCAATACCTAAAGCAATTGCAAGATGATATTTGTCAACAAATAGAGGCTGAGGACGGTCAGGCTAAGTTTGTTGAAGACAGCTGGCAAAGACCTGGCGGCGGTGGCGGTAGAACACGTGTAATGGACGATGGCGCCGTGATTGAAAAAGGTGGGGTGAATTTCTCCATGATACATGGTGACACTCTGCCCGCGTCTGCTACGGCACATCGCCCTGAGTTAACTGGTGGGAGTTTTAAAGCCATGGGGGTGAGTTTAGTGTTGCACCCCAAAAACCCTTACGCACCTACCGCACATGCTAATGTCCGACTGTTCGTGGCGGAAAAAGAAGGCATAGAACCGGTGTGGTGGTTCGGCGGCGGTTACGATTTAACGCCTTATTATCCGTTTGAAGAAGATTGCTTGCATTGGCATCAAACAGCAAATGATGCCTGTGCGCCATTTGGCGATGACATTTATCCCCGTTTTAAGAAATGGTGTGATGAATATTTTTACTTAAAACATCGGGATGAGACTCGCGGCGTTGGTGGTTTATTTTTTGATGATTTTAATGAGTTGGATTTCGAGGCTAGCTTTGGCTATATACAGTCGGTGGGTAACAGCTTTATCAATGCCTACCGGCCGATTCTACATAAGCGCAAAGGCATGCCATATGCTGAGCGCGAAAGAGATTTTCAGCTATATCGCCGCGGTCGCTACGTAGAGTTTAACTTGGTGTTCGACCGTGGGACCTTGTTTGGATTGCAAAGTGGCGGCAGAACAGAATCTATTTTAATGTCATTGCCACCATTAGCTCGGTGGGAATATAACTGGCAGCCAATAGCAGACAGTCCAGAGGCGAATTTATATGATAATTATTTAGCCCCGCGTGACTGGATATAAAGTGGCCATGGCTTGTCCAATTGTTATGAAAAAAAATATCGTACTATTAGCCTTAGTTTTATTGACTAGCAAATCACTGGCGACAGACCCTTATAGTCTGCCGGGTGGGCCTATAAACGCAGCCCCGAAAATATCTGTAGAACAGTTAGGTTACAAATCCGAATCAGTTAGCGGTGTAGATTTAAGCGATTTATATACTGTGCAATTGGCTGAATTTAGCGTGCAGCGAGATGCGCAAAATTGGGTCAAAGAAAACGCCTTGTCCGCTGATGATATTGGCATTGCCTACGTTTTAGATAATGGTATCGCCAGTTATATTGTTGCAGCAGGCGTTCATCAAGGTTTAATAAGTGCCAGTGATGCAGCCGACAATTTCTGTCATCAAAATAAGTTACAGGGTTGCTGGCCTAGAAGTCTAGAGCGCCTTGAAGCGATGGCTGCGGCGGCAGAAAAAGTGGCAAATATTCCTCAAGAGATTTCACCATGACAGATCAATATGCGGTTTTTGGAAACCCTATTGCACATAGCAAGTCGCCGCTGATTCATGCCGAGTTTGCCAAACAAACCGAGCAGGATCTCAGTTATGAAAAGACGCTGGTTGAGTTAGACGGTTTTGTTAACCGCGCCGACGCATTTTTTAATAGTGGCGGTAAAGGGTTGAACATTACTGTGCCATTTAAATTGGAAGCCTATGAGTATGCCCAGCAATTAAGTCTACGTGCGCGTCAAGCTGGCGCGATCAATACCTTAGCTAAACAAGAAAATGGCCAGGTCATCGGTGACAATACTGATGGCATCGGCATGGTCAATGATATTATTAGTAACTTAGCATGGCAGATTAACGGCGCAAGGATTTTAGTCTTGGGCGCCGGCGGAGCAGTACGCGGCGTACTTGGGCCGCTGTTAGCTGAGTCGCCGGTTGAGATCATCATTGCTAATCGCACTGAACAAAAAGCGCTGCAATTAGCCACTGCATTCCGCGCCAGCGGCAACCTTAAAGGGTTAGGTTTCGATGCTATCGAGGGGAAATTCGACTTAATCATTAATGGCACTAGCGCCAGCTTAACTGGCGATTTACCGCCAGTTCCGGCGTCTATTCTCAAAGCGCCTACGGCCTGTTATGACATGATGTATGCGCCGCAAGATACAGTGTTCATACAATGGGCGAGAGACAACGGTTGCAGTAAAGCGGCGGACGGTTTGGGGATGTTAGTTGAGCAGGCGGCTTCTGCTTTTGAGTTATGGCGCGGCGTAAAACCGCAAACAACGCCAGTGATAGCGGCGCTGAGAAACAACGCACTATAAATAAGTCTTTAAGTTAAAAAGGAAGCTAGCGATGCAGCGACTGTTAACGACGATGGTGTTAGCGACGTTATTTTTGGCGGCCTGCGACACTAATCACCAGCTACGACCGTTAGCAGATGATGCAGTTATTTTAGCGTTCGGAGATAGCTTGACGTTTGGTACCGGCGCGCCTAAAGATACTAGTTATCCCAACGTGCTAGCTAATTTAGCCGGCCTCACAGTTATCAACAAAGGTATTGCCGGCGAGCAAACAGCTCAAGGGTTAGCGCGACTACCTGTTGTCTTGGCGCAGACCAAGCCCAATTTGATGATTTTATGTCATAGTGGTAATGATGTTTTGCGTCGTAAAAGTAAAGATCAAGCGCGACAGAATCTAGAGGCCATGATTGATTTGATCCAAGCCAGTGGCGCGCAAGTATTGTTATTGGGTGTTCCTGATTTTGGTTTTTTTCTCCGCCGCCGATTTTATCAGTCAAGCGGTAGAAAATACTCAAGTGGCTTATGTACCGGATCTATTGCCTGACTTACAAGGTGATAAAAGTATTAAAAGCGACACTGTTCATTTTAACGCTGAAGGTTATACCCAGCTAGCGCAAGGCATATATAAAAGCCTACAAGACTTTGGTGCTTTATAGCCCATAACAAATCAGACTCACCACTAATAAGGTTTTCCATGATCGATAATCCACTGTTAAATAATTATAGTATGTTGCCACATTGGAACGATATTAATGACTCCCATGTGGTCCCTGCAGTAGAGCGGTTATTAGCAAAGAACCGCAGTGAGATAAGCCAGCGGATAACACAGGGCGCGCCCTTTACTTGGCAAAATTTTGCTCAGCCACTGGAAGAATTAGCAGATGAGCTAAACAGCGCTTGGGCCCCGGTGAGTCATTTGCATGGCGTAAAAAACAGCCCAGTACTAAGAGTTGAGTATGAAAAAGCGCAGCAGCTGTTAACCGCTTACAGTACAGAAATGGGACAAAACAATGAGTTATATCAAGCCTGGCAAAGCCTAGCTGATTCAGCAGAATTTAACGACCTAACAACGGCTCAGCAAAAAATGGTGAGCAATGAACTACGTGACTTCACCCTCGCCGGGGTTGCATTACCGGACGACAAAAAAGAGCTTTACGGAGTGTTAAAGCAGCAGTTGTCTGAGCTAACAACTAGTTTTTCTAATAATGTTTTAGATGCGACTCAAGCTTGGTTTAAACACTTGCCAGACGCTACTCGATTAGCCGGTATTCCTGCCGCAGTGCTGCCGACATTGACGCAAGCAGCCAAGGTGCGCGAGCTTGAGGGTTATGCATTAACGCTGGACTTTCCTTGTTATTTACCAGTAATGCAATATTGCGACGACCAGCAGTTGCGGCAAGAAGTTTATGTGGCGTTTAGCACCAGAGCATCGAAGGAAGGCCCGGGTAATAGCCAATGGGATAACGATGAAAATATGGTGGCTATACTTTGTGCGCGCCAACAGTTAGCAGAGTTACTTGGTTTTGATAGCTATGCGCATCGCTCTTTGGCGACCAAAATGGCAGAAACTCCTGCCAAGGTAATGGAGTTTTTACAGCAACTGGCTAGCAGTAGTTTGCCAGTTGCCAAAAAAGATCTAGCGCAATTGACAGAGTTCGCTAAAACCAACTATGGCGTGACTGAGCTACAAGCCTGGGATGTGCCCTACTACAGTGAAAAATTGCGTGAACAAAAGTTCTCTATTTCGTCGCAGGAACTTCGTCCTTGGTTTCCAGCTGATAAGGTTATTGCTGGTATGTTTGAAATAACCTCTCGTCTCTATGACGTAACAATCAGCGCCGATACATCAGCCGAGCTTTATCACGATGATGTTACCTTTTATCGTATCAGTCGCGGTGGAAACGAGTTGGCGAGCTTTTACTTAGATGCCTATGCCCGTGAACACAAACGCGGCGGCGCATGGATGGCCGATTGCCGTAATCGTATTAAGCGGGCCGATGGCAGTATGCAGTTACCGACGGCGTTTCTAACCTGCAATTTTACTCCGCCAAACGATGGCATTCCTGCATTGCTAACCCATGATGAAGTCACTACGTTGTTTCATGAGTTTGGTCATGGCTTGCATCATATGCTTACTAAAGTAGAGACCATGTCGGTGTCTGGAATTAGTGGCGTAGCATGGGATGCGGTGGAATTGCCAAGTCAATTTATGGAGAACTGGTGCTGGCAGCCGGAAGGTTTGGGATTAATTTCTGGTCATTATGAAACTGGTGAGCCATTACCTGAGTTAAAATTACAGCGTCTGCTAGCAGCCAAGAACTTTCAGTCAGGGTTGCAAATGGTAAGGCAGTTGGAGTTTTCATTGTTTGATATGCAGGTTCATTTACAAAAAAACATTAATAGCGCAGTGAACATTCAGCAGATGTTAGCTGAGGTAAGAGAGCAAGTGGCGGTTATTATTCCGCCAGAATTTAATCGCTTTCAAAATAGTTTTGGTCATATTTTTGCTGGTGGTTATGCGGCGGGCTATTACAGCTATAAGTGGGCGGAAGTTCTGTCAAGCGATGCCTTTGCTCGATTTGAAGAAGAAGGCATTTTTGAAGGCCGCGCGGCAAAAGACTTTTTAGAGCAAATATTAGAACAAGGTGGTAGCAGAGAAGCATTAGATTGCTTTATTGCGTTTAGAGGTAGGCCGCCGACAGTCGATGCATTACTGCGTCATAGCGGTATTGCAACAGAGGAGGCGGCATGAGTGAGTCAACTAAAAGATTTATAGCTGGCGCTGTTTGCCCTAGTTGTTCGCAACTGGACAAGTTAGTGATGTTCGTACGAGACGATGTGCAGATTCGAGAATGTGTACGCTGCGGCTACAGCGACCAGCAAGATGAAAATGGCAATATTTCTGAAATTAAAACCCGGGTTAATCAGCCTCGCGCAGGTGAAAAGTCTGTGCCTGGCAATGAAGACGTGCAAGTGCTTAGTTTAGGCACTGAGATAGGAAATAAAAGCAGTCATTAAAAAATAAAAATTATGGAGTAATAATGCCGTCTAGCAAAAAAATGAATATTGCCATCATTGGCGCAGGCCCTTCTGGTCTTGCCGTCGGGCGAGAGCTGTTAGAGCAAGGCATAGACACCTTTACTATTTTTGAAAAAGAACCAGCGGCCGGCGGTACTTGGCAAATTCATAGCTACCCTGGATTAGCCTGTGACGTATGGGCTCACTCTTATACTTTTTCTTACCTACCAAACCCCAATTGGTCAGCCAGCTTTGTGCCCCAAAAAGAAATTAAAGAATATCTACAAGACTGTGTCGATAAGCTAGGGCTATCGTCTTATATGCGCTATAGCACTCGCATTACACGCGCTGTTTTCGATAATAAACACTGGCAACTAGAGTTTGAAGATGATCAGCCAGAGCAGTTTGATATTGTAATTAACGCCATGGGGAATCAGCATACAGCCGCTTATCCGAATCTTAATGGCATGGATAAATTTAATGGCCCTAGCTGGCATAGTACAGACTGGAATCACGATGTTGATCTAAGCGGTAAAAAAGTTATCGTGGTGGGTTCGGCCGCCGCCGCTGTCCAAATAGTGCCAGAGCTTGCTAAAGTGGTTGATCAATTGTTGGTGTTACAGCGCACCGCTAATTGGGTAATGCCTAGGCGCCGCAAAATCTATTCGGATAGACAGCGTAAGCTATTTAATAAATTCCCTGTATTAATGAAAGCGCTGCGTGCTGGTCAAGGCTTATTAATGAGCGGCGTTGAAAAAGGTGTCGAGCTTGGACATAAGCGTATGGACATGTTTGAAAATATGGGCAAGAAACATATTAAGGATGTGATTAAAGACCAGTCATTACAGGAAATTTTGACCCCGAAAACTCGCTTTGGCTGCAAGCGCGCGCTGGTGTCAGACGATTTCTATCAAGCGCTAAATAAAGAAAACGTTACGCTGGTCCCCGCCGGGGCTGCTGAGGTAGTCGAGTCGGGGTTAATCACCAGCGACGGACAAGAGTTCGTCGCCGACGTTATTATCTATTGTACCGGCTACAAGTTAATGGATTTTGATCGTATTGAGGTATTGGGTGTTAGCGGTAAAAACTTAGCCGATACTATGGCTTATTCGCCTGAGGCTTTTAAAGGTATTGCCGCGCCTCACTTCCCTAATTATTTCTTTGCTATTGGCCCAAACGGTTTAGCATTGTCAGTGTCTTATTTTATTACTGCTGAGACCAATGCCGAATGTATTGTGCGTGTAATTAAGCAGCTACAGGCTAGTAGCAAGTCTGTTGTCGATGTAAAGCAGGCATTGTGTGATGAATATAATCAATGGATGATGGGCCAGTTTGGTCAATTTTCTTGGGGCGCAGAGAGTTGTAGTAGCTATTATTCGACGGCAGCGGGGCGCCACCCTTTTATTTACCCTGGCGGGTTTAAGCGATTTAAGCAAGAGCGTAAAGAAGTCAGTCTGCAAGATTTTGAGTTGAGTTAAAAGATGAAAAACTATTGGCATATTGTTGGCTAGCCCTTTGTACTAGTAATAGTTGGGGGCAAAGCTTAGATGCTGAATCAGCCGCCGCCTTACAACAAACTGTTGCTTTGCTGACTAGCCAATCTGAGCGCCAAGCATTAATTAGTGCTAATCCAGCGGCTGAAAATGCTGACCAAGCCTTACGTGATCTTGTTAGTGGAGATGAAGACCAGTCAGAAAAAGTTTATGCGCTATCAGCCTCGATTATGACTGCAGTTGTTAACAGCGCCAATGGCGATCTAAATCAGATGAATACTATTTTGCTTGAATTACAGAACAATCCAGCTGCTATAGTAAACTATTTGTCGCCCCAAGATATGGCCGACTTACAGGACTTGGCGAAGCAACTAGAAGCACCATGAATGTCAAAATACGAGAACTACAAGCTAGTGACTTTGAAGGCATCATTGCCTATTTCCAGCGCCTATCAGCGGTTGAGCTAGCCGAAATTGGTATTGATGGTACTAGCTTAAAACTTGAAGATGACTGGAAAAAGTGGTTCGAGCAAAACTTATATCAGTCCTTATATAAAGTAGCGGCCTATTTTTTAATTTGGGACATAGACGACGTAATGGTGGGCTTTACTTTTGTTGACCGCATTGTTTACGGCCGTGATGCATATATGCATATGTATTTAATCCAGCCGCAACTGCGTAAATCTGGCCATGGCCAGAAGTTTATGCAGCAATCAATAAAAGCGCTATTTAACCAATTTAAGTTTGACGAACTGTATTGCGAGCCGTCAGCGATAAATACAGGGGCTCAGCATGCATTGCAAGCTTGTGGCTTTAAATACGTAAAAACCCATGATAAGCCCTCGCCAGATTTTGCCTACAAAGTGCCGCTCAGCCAATGGCGGCTTACCAGCTAAATATTTTGTAAATCTTATTTTATCGTATAATTAGTTATGCTAAGCCAATAATAAATAATTAAAAAGGCGCTATTATGTTTCTCGGTTTTAATTCGATGAATACCGTACAAGACCCAGCCCCTGACCTATTAGCTAGGCGGTTGGAAGATGCTGGCTTTGAATCACTATGGTATGGCGAGCATAGTCATATCCCTATGTGTCTATCCACTCCTTACCCAGTGGGTGGTGAGTTACCAGAACCCTATAAAAAAATGATGGACCCTTATATTTCCCTGATGCTAGCAGCCAGTGCTACTACTAAATTAAAACTTGGTACTGGTATCGCATTACTGCTAGAGCGCGAGTTAATCTCGCAGGCGAAGACCATCGCCACACTAGATCGTCACTCAAACGGTCGGGTGATAATTGGCAGTGGAGTTGGCTGGAACGAAGAAGAATTTACTAATACAACTAACTTGCCGTGGAATAGACGATTCGCTGCACTAAAAGAAATTGTTGCTGCTACTAAAGTCCTGTGGCAACAAGAGTCGCCAGAATATCACGGCGAGATGGTTGATTTTGATCCAGTTTGGTTTGAGCCAAAACCTATGCAAGCTAAAGGGCCTGCGGTTATTTTAGGTGTAATGGGCCCATTGGGTATTAGCCATGCCGCTAAATGGGCGGATGGTTGGATGCCTGCCGATGTGGCGTTATTGGACCCGGCTGAGTCGATTAAAAACTATCGCCAACAAGTGACTGATGCTGGCCGTAACCCTGATGATATGGACATTACGTTGGTGGTAATGGATTCTCCAAATGCCGACAAGTTAAAACACTATCGTGACTTAGGTGTTACCCGCGCCTTGGTCGGTGTTGGTATGGAAAACTGGGACAAGCCAGAACTTGTCATGCCAATGATTGATGAGTTCGCCGAGTTAATCCCACAGCTTACCAAGTAGTGTTTTTCGAGCTAGCGGTTTACCTTGTTGTTTAATGTAAAAACTTCTAGCCACAGGTAACCGTCGTGAAAATTATTCGCCAAGAAGATCTTGTAAAAACTCAGGTTTCTCACAACGCCAATATTAGCAAAACTGTATTTATCCAGCCGGGTGAAATTCCCAATATTGTATATTTCTCTCAAGCTACTTTTCCGCCTGGCGAAGTAGCCCTTGAGCATGCGCACATTGATATGACTGAAGTATTTTATATTCAGTCTGGTGAAGGTGCGATAAAAGTAGATGACAATGTGCTGCCGCTAAATGCTGGCGACTGTATTACCGTTGCTCCCGGGGAAAAACATGAATTGGTCAATATGGGCGTAGACGACATGATTGTGAATTACTTTGGTGTCAAAACATGAGCGAAACTATTGAAGCAGTTAATGAAAATAACCTATCAGAATTATTGCCATTAATGCGGCAATACCAGCAGTTTTATCAAATTGTAGATATTTGTGATGAGCGAAATAGAAATTTCTTTGCTCAGTTTGGATTAGCTAATCCGTTTGGCTGCCAATTTTTATATTGTCAAGATAGAGAAGTTCTAGGCTTTGCTACAGTCTATTTCACGTATACCTCAACCATTGCGGCCAAAGTAGCGGTGATGAATGATTTGTTCACGCTGGAAAATGCACGAGGTAAAGGCATTGGTCGAAAGTTAATTGAGCACTGCAGACAATATGCTAAAGACAGAGGCGCAGCGAGATTGCAATGGATAACAGGTGAGGATAATACTGCGGCCCAAAGTTTGTATGACAATTTAGATACTGCTAGTCGTAATTGGAAGTTTTATACCTACCCGGTTATTCAAGACAATTAGGCTTAATGATGAAAACAGTTTTACGGTTATTTATTCTACTTATTGTCATTGCCGCAGGCTTTTATTTCGCCGATGTTATTGGTTATAAATGGTATAAATTAACAGCTCCAAATACGGTTATCTATGCGGCAAAGGCTATTGTGACGATGGATAAAAATATGCCTTACGCCGAAGCGATAGTGGTGGAAGATGGCAGAATTTTAGCCGTAGGTGCGAAGGCACAACTGATAAAAAATTTAGGCAACAAGCCTTATGTCATTGATAAGCAGTTTAATGATAAAACGATAATGCCTGGCTTTATCGAACAGCACTTACATCCACTGCTTGGAGCGCTAACTTTATCAATGGCTGTGATCGCGCCAGAAGCATGGGAGTTACCCGATAAAACATGGCCGGCGGCAAATGGCCGCGATGACTATTTGGCAAAACTTGCTAACGAAGAGAAACAAAGCAACGACGATGTTCTTTTTAGTTGGGGCTACCATCAATATTTTCACGGTGATTTATCCCGTGCCGCCTTAGATGAGATAAGTACTACCCGCCCTATTGTGGTGTGGCATCGCAGTTGTCACGAATTTTACTTAAACTCTGCAGCAATTGAAAAATACGGTATTGCCCAGCACTCTATTGATGCCGCAGGCGATGAGGTTGCAAGGCAATCAAATATTCAGCGCGGGCACTTTTATGAAAACGGCGCATTTCTATACATAATGTCGCTAATAATACCCGATCTTGCCAGCCCTACTCGCTTGCTAAGCGGGCTTAATCAAATGATAGAAATATTACACAGCAATGGCGTTACCGCATTTAACGAGCCGGGCGCGCTAATAGACGATAATATTTTACTTGCCTATAAACTAACGTTGCAGCGACTTAATACTCCGCTGTATTCATTTTTTATTCCGGAAGCAAAAACTTCCTTCGTTGAATACGGTGCAGAGGGAGTGTTAGCGGCTGTTAAGAAAATTCCTGCCGCCCTACCCCAAACGGGGAAAGCACGATTTTTTCCCAAGCAAGTTAAGCTACTAATGGACGGCGCAATTATTTCTCAGCTAATGCAAATGAAAGACGGTTACCTAGATGGCCATCACGGCGAGTGGATTCAAACCCCTGAAGAAATCGACACCTTAACCAAAATATTTTGGGATGCCGATTATCAAATTCACATTCATGTAAATGGCGATTTAGGTTTAGAGGAGCTGCTAACTATTTTAGAAAAACGCATGCGCGAAAACCCCCGCGAAGACCATCGTACAACTATTGTTCACTTCGCCAGCTCGTCTCCAGAACATATTCAACGCTTAAAAGATTTAGGCGCCATTGTTAGCGCCAACCCCTATTACGTTACTGCCTTTGCTAACAAATACAGTGAGGTAGGCGTTGGCCCTGAGCGCGCCCAAGCCATGGTCAGGCTAGCACCTTTAGAGGCATTAGATGTTTCAATATCACTGCATTCAGATTTACCGATGGCCCAGCCAACCCTTTGTACCTAGCGTGGGCGGCGGTTACGCGTGACACGCTTGACGGCGGTAGGGTAAGGCCAGAATTAGGCTTGTCGGTTGATAAAGCACTTAGAGCAATCACAATCGACGCGGCTTATTCATGGCGGATGGAAGATGAGATTGGCAGTATTGCAGCTGGTAAAGTGGCTAACTTTACGATTCTTGATGAGAATCCTTATGAGGTTGTGCCAGAGCGTCTTAAGGATATTGGGGTTTGGGGGACTGTTTTTGAGGGGCGTGTTTTTCCTGTTTCCCGTTAGTCTTTATAAGATCAAAGGCTTTCGCTTGCCACCAAGACAAAAGCACGAAGTGCGTTGAGCGCCCGAACAGGCGACCCGTAGGGCGAGCGAAGCGAGTGGAAGTAACTCGCCGAAAGGCGAAAGCCTTTGATCGTTTAAAAAGCTACGAAGCATTAATCCATTCTCGATTACGAGAAAACCTATAAAACAACCACCCCATAGAAACACTTCTAGCCAAATTCCAGGCAACAAACGCCAGCCATAACCCATGATTTCCAAGCTCACGAGTAAAATACCAAACCGGCGCATAAACAAAAATGCTCGCCAGTAGCATGGAATCCCGCATTGCTTTCGACTTACCAGCGCCAACAAAAATCCCATCGAGCAAATAGCTCCACACAGAAACCAGCGGCAGCATAAGTAGCCAAATGTAATATTCCCCGACGATTTTTTTAACCGCATCTATATTGGTAAACAAGTTTTTTAATTGCCCTTCGCCAATTAAAAACAATACCGTGATAAAGCAGGCAATTACTAAGGACCACTGAAAGCAACCTTTGCAAGTAGCGTAAAACATGTCGAGTTTTCTACCGTTCCTAATTCTATGGTATTTTATTCCACAGTCACTGGGCGAACAGTTTTCCCAGTTGGCGTGTCAGAATCTCACTGACAACACATCGTATGATCTCAGGCCGCGCCCAACAAAGGAGGCGATCTGGATTGGCTCGAAGCCAACGATGATAGCGCTGCAAGCGCCGCTTTGTTTCGAGAGGCCTTTCCCCAATAAGACCATACGTGCTTGTTTCGATTCCTTACAGGTAGAAACGAGGCGACATAATCTCGACGGTTAGGTCTTTCTGAAAGTGTTAATCCACGCCTCGCAATGGCACACGCCGCTGCTTGGTGAGTAGTTATTCCGTATCTTTTTGCAAACTTAAACTTACCAATAACAGAAGTAAAGGCAGGGTTTATTTCAATACACTCAATTCCTGAATCTTCTGCTCTGGCTTTTATGCAAGACAGTATTTTTTCATAACTGAAGCTCGACAGCATTCTTGCCATTTTTTTATCTGACCGCTCAAGTTCTGATTTTTTCTTTTTAAAATCTATATCTTCGACAACTATTGGCTTACCTTTACTTCGAGAAAAGACCATCAACTCCCTAACCGCATCGCCAATTATTGCAGAGGCTTGATCGCTGGATTTTCCATAAGTGCATAGGTTGATTCTTTTTGAAGTAATAGGATTGCCTGAGCGATCAAGCTCAGTGACAGCTAAATGATCAACATTAATATCGACACCGATCGCACCATTGTCTTTTGAAGACACTTGTTCAACAGCAATGGCTTTGGTCGAAATAAAAACTCTCCAGCCTTTATCGTCCTTTAAAAAACGGTATGAAATGGCTTGCTTACCTTTAAGGGCTTTTTCAAAAACATCCCGTCCGTAATTAAGACTAATAGGCAGTTCCATAAATTTACCGTCACCCGCCATTCCGTTTGGAAGCCGAAGTCTCAGTAAAAAACCATTATCTGTTTTGGTGGCCACGCAACCTTGGCAGCCTGCTGATTCGTCTTTTGATCCAAGAACATAAAATTGGTTGTTACGAGATAGCTTCCAGTCATTCTTCCATTCTGAGTGATTGGCGTAGGCGTTTTTTTCGAGGTTGTATTGCGCATGAAATAACTTTTTTGATCCAAAGCACATTCTTATTGTGTTGTCTTTTTTATCTTGCACCATTTTTACATGCTTGGCGTGCAAGATATGAAGTCGTCTTTTCTTTTGATGAAGTGCTAGTTTTCGTTTTCCCGAATCAATTGAGCTTGGGTAAGATTTTAGTTTTTTCTGTAAAACCGATATTACTTTTTCAGCCTTAGTGATTCGCTGTGTTGACTCAACAATTAAACCGTTTCTCCGCTCTTTGATCGAAGCAGCTTTGCCTTTTAGGTTTCGGCAGACAGCATTGAATTGTCTGGATGTGATGCCAAAGCGTTTTAAATAAGGCGTTTTCACTGATTCAGGTTTTTTATTTTGAGCGATTGTTTCAGCGAATAATGTGCGTTCAATTTTTCCGTACAAACAAGCAAAACCAGACAGTAGCGCATCGTCTTGTTCTGATAGATCAACTCTCGTCTGGTATGTTCTCACCTATACGACAACTTTAAGAGGGGAGTTCTTTCGCTTAAATGATTTCTTTAGCTCATGTGATTTTCTCCAATCTACGAGCTTAGGCGCTTCTTTAACCACTTCTGACTCAAGCCAAAATCTTGCTTGTGTTGATTTACCTCCAGCTTGAATGGACTGCTTAAAGGCGTGAGGCAACAATCCAGACTCATCCCATCTATTTATTTCGGTTAAGGTGCAATCAAGAAGCACTCTAACCTTGTAGGTTGAAAGCTTTTCTCGCCTTAACGCAATAATTTCTTTGGTCTCTTTTGGAGAAAAAAACAACTTCCTGTCGTCAGGGCGAAGCGTTACACCCCAGCGGATTGTCGATCCATCTTCCTTTGCTCGCCTAAAGGCGATATCTAGCCATTCAATACGATTTTTTTCTTCTGACAAACTATCAGCGGTATGTTTTTCAAGTTCGTCATTTTGTACCTTCTTTTGCGCTGTTTTTTTTGCGGTCAATTCTCGATCGATCATAATCGCTTTTGTGGCCAGCATCGGGTTTATACTTTCTGCCATTGATAATATTGCATCTCTGCTGCTACGAGATGATCTCATTGAAGCGCAAATAAATTCAGCGCTATTCGCGATTGAAGCGCCTGACTCCAACTTGGCTTTTAATTTTTTCTCTACGCGATCAACAGTTGGAATTTTTTTATTTCCATTTTTAGCCACTTCCAGCCTCCAGCATTTTTTTTGCTCTATTTCTTGCCGACCTTTTGCCGTATAACCTAGCGCAAAATGATGTGAGAACAGACACCATGTCCTGCACTAAATCATCATCTAGCTCGGAGTCGTCAATAATAATAAGTTTCGCGCCTCTAGCACTCAATGAAGATTCAACATACTCACTACCAAACCTCATAAATCGATCTCTATGCTCAACAATAATATGCGTTACATCTGGATCAGCTAAAACCCTTAACAGTTTTTTCCTCTTACCATTCATTCCTGAGCCAACCTCAGAAATAACATCGTGAACGGGAAGTTTTATCTTTTTGGCAAACTTCGAGCAGCGCTCTAGTTGCCCCAACAAGTCCGACTTTTGATCATGGCTTGAAACTCTGGAATATATTACGACCTTGTTGGGGCGCTCTGGTAGATCAACAATGATTGTGCCAGTTTCAAGTTGTCGAGCAGGCACACCAAGCGTGCCTGCTTTGTATTGATTCCATGCCGCCCGATAAGAAATACCAAGTTTTTTTGCGTAATCAGCTAATTTCATAACGCATAGAATACCATGTGTTTCTATACAGTACTATATATTTTGCAACAGCTGGCAACCCCCTACCGCTTTGCCAATCAGTGCTTCGGCTGCATGCGCTACACCGTCTAATCCAAAGGCCACCGCCAAAAGTAAATTCATTAAAATAGCATTGGCAGCGAGTACATCGTCACCTTGCCTTGCCCCTTGGGCGGTAAAGAACATAAAGGCCAGAAGTAGCACGACAGTGCGAACAAATAGGTGGCGGTTTACGTTGATTAGTTCTTGGTAGGCGGCAAGCTTGTTTAGTCCGGTGTCTCTCCAAAAGCTAAATATTTTTGGATTAAAGTAAAACAGGCAGCCAATACCTAAAACTAGACCAAGGTACTCTGCGATTACGCTGGCAATCGCTGCGCCATCGCTGTTCAGTTCTAGAACGATAATAAACAACCAATCTAGTACTATGTTGGTGAAATTGGTTCCGACTAATATAATTAGCGGTACTTTGGGTTTTTGTTGGCCTAAAAACCAACCGACAATGGCGTAGGTGATAAGGGCAGCAGGTGCGCTCAATAGGCGGATATTGATGTATGAGCTGGCCAAGGCCATCGATTCAGTGTTGTAACCCACCAATTCCACCATATGCGGCACGAATGGCGGGAATAACACCGTAATGGCAAGGCCAATCATTAAGCCAATACTAATGGCGCGCAGTAGGATGTTGATAGCTTTGTCTTGCTGCCCTGCCCCAAATGCTTGGGCTGACAAGCTAGTGGTGCCCATGCGCAAAAAACTAAAAGCCCAATAAACAAGGCCGATAACCGATCCACCAATAGCGACGGCACCTAGGTAACGGGCGTCAACCAAGTGCCCCAAAATTGCGATATCGACCAAGCCCAGCAATGGAATCGATAAATTAGTGAGTATCATTGGCCAGGTAAACGACCAAATATCTTGGTGTAGCGTTTTACTTTTGTGCATAGCTTTAGTGGGCTACCTGCATTTAATAGTGCTTATACCTATAAGTTATATAGCGTTATCACATAGGGGTTTGCTATACTTGTGGCCCATTGTCGCACCCCAAAAGGGAGCGTGACTAGCCTAAGCACAACAAATAGTGGCTAGTTGAGGCTTTATCCACTACATATTGTGGCCGGTAAATATTTAGGTGTTTCTGATAAAGAAGCAAGAAAATTAAATAGTAGCTCAAATCTAGTCTGGCCTGCGCCTAGGTGCGTAGTTAATGTATGGAATGTGAATTTGAGTGTTAGAAAACGTAACTTGGAGATCTGTGAGTATGTCCTTACGAGCAAAGCGGCTTAGGCAGCTAGTGCTTTTCCCCGTCCTTGGCCTTTCGGCAATGGTGGGTATGAGTAGTGCAGCTTATGCAGAAGCGGAACGCTGGCAAACAAATATGCCAGAGAGCATTACCGCCATAGGCAAAGACATTTATGACCTACACATGCTGATATTTTATATCTGCGTAGTGACAGGTATATTTACGTTTGCTTACTTATTTTATTCTATTTATGCGTATCGGAAATCTAACGGCGCTGTGTCGGCAAATTTTCATGAAAATTTGACGGCAGAAATCAGCTGGACTGTTGTTCCTGCGGTTATTTTGATCATTATGGCTTTCCCCGCCACTAAGACAATGATCGACATTTACGATACTGAAGATGCTGACCTAGATATTTTAATCACCGGTTATCAGTGGAAGTGGAAATATGAATATCTTACTGAAGATGGCGAGAATGTCGCTTTCTTTAGTAATTTGGCGACCAGCCAAGACGAAATTTATGGCCGTGCGCCCAGAGGCGAAAACTACTTGTTAGAAGTAGATGAGCCAATGTACTTACCGGTAGGTAAAAAAGCACGTTTCTTGGTTACAGCCAATGATGTTATCCACTCGTGGTGGGTGCCTGATCTAGCGGTTAAAAAAGATGCTATTCCTGGCTTTGTTAACGAGATGCATGCGACACCGCTAGTAGAGGGAACTTATCGCGGCCAATGTGCTGAGCTTTGTGGCAAAAGTCATGGCTTTATGCCAATCGTTGTTAACGTCACCAGCGAAGAAGAGTTCAACGCTTGGCTGGCTGAAAAACGAGCTGGCGCAGCGGAGCTGAAAGACTTGATGGCTTTGACATTGTCTTTGCCAGAGCTGGTAGAGCGCGGTGAAGGGGTTTATCAAAAGAATTGTTTAGCTTGTCACGGTGCTAACGGAGAAGGCGGCGTTGGTAAAGTACTTGCCGGTTCTTCTTATCCATTAGGTGATCAGGCTACTAATATTGCACTGATGGTCAATGGTGTTCCGGGATCTGCAATGCAGGCCTTTGGCGCGCAGCTTAACGATTTAGATTTAGCCGCCGTAATTACTTATTCACGTAATTCGTTTGGCAACAACATGGGTGATAGCGTGCAAGCTATCGACGTATTCAACTACAAGAAAGGCCAATAGTAATGGGTGAACTTCATCATGGCCCTGCTAAGGGTTTAAGCAGGTGGTTTTTTACCACCAATCACAAAGACATTGGAACATTATACCTTTGGTTTAGTGCCCTTATGTTTATCACTGGCGGCGCTTTCGCTATGATTATTCGTGCTGAGTTGTTTCAGCCGGGTATGCAGTTAATTGAACCAAGTTTCTTTAATCAAATGACGACTATGCATGGTTTGATTATGGTGTTCGGGGCAATTATGCCGTCATTCGTTGGCTTGGCTAACTGGCTAATTCCAATGATGATTGGCGCGCCAGATATGGCATTGCCACGCATGAATAACCTCAGCTTCTGGTTACTACCATTTGCTTTTGCGGTGCTTCTCTCCTCACTATTTGTTGAGGGTGGTGCGCCAAACTTTGGTTGGACATTCTATGCGCCATTATCAACTACTTACGCGCCACCAAGTGTCACCTTTTTTATCTTTGGTGTTCACGTAATGGGTGCTTCGTCAATAATGGGTTCAATTAACATTATTGCGACGGTAATGAATATGCGCGCGCCTGGCATGACTTACATGAAGATGCCAATGTTTGTATGGACTTGGGTGATCACTGCATTCCTATTGATTGCTGTAATGCCAGTATTGGCAGGTGCGGTAACCATGATGCTGCTCGATATTCACTTCGGTACGTCGTTCTTTAGCGCGGCCGGTGGTGGTGATCCTGTGTTGTTCCAGCATGTATTCTGGTTCTTCGGTCATCCAGAGGTATATATCATTATCTTGCCAGCGTTTGGTGTGGTTTCTCAAATCATCCCAACATTTTCGCGCAAGCCATTGTTTGGTTACGACTCTATGGTTTACGCCACAGCGTCGATTGCGTTTCTATCGTTTATCGTATGGGCTCACCATATGTACACAGTAGGTATGCCATTAGCGGGTGAGTTGTACTTTATGTATGCCACTATGCTGATTGCGGTGCCAACCGCGGTTAAGGTATTTAACTGGATTACCACAATGTTCCGCGGCTCGATTACACTCGAGACGCCAATGTTGTTCTGTATCGGTTTCGTATTCTTGTTCACTATTGGTGGCTTTACCGGCTTGATGCTGGCAATTGCGCCGGCTGACCAGCAATATCATGACACCTATTTTGTAGTAGCTCACTTTCACTATGTAATGGTGGCAGGCGCGGTATTCTCGATGACAGCTGCGGTGTACTACTGGTTGCCTAAGTGGTGTGGTCGTATGTACGACGAGAAAATGGGTAAAGCAAACTTCTGGATTTCATTCATTGGTTTCAACTTAACTTTCTTCCCGCAACACTTTGTCGGTTTGGCTGGTATGCCTCGCCGTATTCCTGATTACGCATTGCAGTTTGCTGATTTCAACATGATGTCTAGTATCGGTGCCTTCATTTATGGTGCATCGCAAATACTATTTATCTTCATTGTTATCCGCACAATCATCTCTGGTAAAAAAGTGGACGACCCTCAAGTTTGGGAAGGTGCTGAAGGTTTGGAGTGGACGGTTGCCACGCCAGCTCCATACCACACGTTTAGTGTGCCGCCAGAAGTTAAGTAAACAATATTGTAAAGCGGAGATATTAATATGTCAGAAGATATCCAGGAGCAGTCTGTTGGGCGCCTCGTTGGTAAACTCTCGCTATTAGCGGTCGGGATGTTTGGTTTTGCCTTTGCGCTAGTGCCTTTATACGACGTGTTCTGCGAAATAACTGGTTTAAACGGCAAGACTCAAACCAAGGCATATACCGCAGTTGACGTGGTGGTTGACGAAACTAGAACCATTAAGGTGCAATTTATTGCCACCAATAATGACGGCATGACATGGGAATTCGGCCCCAGCAAAAGTACTGTGCGGGTGCACCCCGGGGCTTTAGAAGAGACAGTGTTTTTAGCTAAAAACCCAACTGACGCTTTTATGATTGGTCAGGCTATTCCTAGTGTTATGCCATTAAAGGCAGCAGAATACTTTCACAAAACGGAATGTTTTTGCTTTAACCAGCAAATGCTCCAAGCTGGTGAAGCGGTAGAAATGCCGCTGAAGTTTATTGTGGATCAAGATTTGCCGAAAGATGTGAAAACCATCACTTTGTCATACAGCTTGTTTGATGTAACTGAGCGCGTTGCAGCAAACTAAAAAACTTTTTGTTAGAAAATTGAATACGGAGAAATAACATGGCAGAGCATCAAAGCTATTACGTGCCAGAACAAAGCAAGCTTCCACTGCTGTTAGCGACAACTGTTGCGATAATGATTGTTGGAGCTGCAGGCGGGTTTAATGCTGCTACCTTTGATAGCGGCAATGGCAGCTTGTCTTGGTACTTGTGTATTGCCGGCTTTATAGGTTTTTGTTCGGTATTGTTTGTGTGGTTTAGTACCGCAATTAAAGAGAATCGTGCGGGCCTAAACAGCGCACAACTAAAACACTCTTATGTAATCGGTATGTACTGGTTCATCTTTTCAGAAGTGATGTTTTTTGCCTGTTTCTTTGGCGTACTGTTTTATGTGCGGAACTTGTCGGGCCCTTGGCTGGCTGGAGAAGGCTCTAATTTTGAAACTGGCAAGCAGTTATGGGACGGCTTTGTATATAGCTGGCCGCCAGAGGCGACTCCACAGCAGGCTGTTGGTGGCGTGGCTAATCAGATCCAAGCAAATACTGGTACGTTTAACTCGTCAGAAGAGCAAGTGCCATTAGTGCTAGCTTTGGTGAATACACTATTGCTATTAACGTCTAGTGTGACTTGTCACTTTGCCCATACTGCAATGAAGAATAATGCACGAGGTAAATTCAATGCATTTTTGGGTCTTACTTTAGTTTTAGGTTTTACTTTCGTTGCAGTGCAAGCTTATGAGTACTATGAAGCTTATGTTCATCTTGGGTTGACGCTCGAGTCAGGTATCTACGGGTCAACGTTCTTCATTCTAACGGGCTTTCATGGGTTTCACGTTTGTTTGGGCGCGATCATGCTGTCTGTGCAATGGCTGCGTTCAGTTCGGAAAGGTCACTTCAGTTCTACCGACCAGTTCGGGTTTGAAGCTTCTAGCTGGTACTGGCACTTTGTTGACGTAGTATGGGTAGGTCTATTCTTGTTTGTTTATATTATCTAAACGACTAGTCGTTTACTTCTTGGGATGCAGCTAGTTTTGCATCCCAAGGAGCTTTAGATCTAATCTCTCCAGTGTAAACTCCATACCCTATCAACAGCATCATTGCTCCAGCCAGAGTTACTCTAACTCCCAGTGAATGCAAAGTCCTCTTTGTCGTACCTTGGTCCTGCGCCAAAAAGTAAAAACTACTAAAGAGACTAATTAGCAGTAGGACAAATAGGGCGATGATGGCGATTTTTAATATCATTGTGTTACTCCTAGTAATAATGGCCCGCAGTATAAATGTAAACAGCGAGAGTTTTAACTGAATATGGCGAATAATCAATCTCAGGCAGCAGTTAAATGGAACCCCGGTTGGAAATTGACCGCCTTCGTGCTGTTTTTTTTGCCTATTTTGGTGACGCTAGCATTTTGGCAGCTCGATAGGGCCGAAGAAAAGCGCCAGATTATCGCCAACGAGCAGTATAGGCGGGCTCAACTTCCAGTGACTCTCGATCAGCTAGATGAGACGTCTGCTGCATCCTATATCTCAGTTTTGTTAATGGGTGAGTACGATAACGAGAAGCTATTTTTATTAGATAACCAGCAGTATCGAGCCCGTTTTGGTTATGAGATAATCACACCGTTTTTTGATCTGAACTCAAATCAAACCGTATTAATTAGTAGAGGTTGGATGCAGGGTAGTTTAGATCGGAGTGAACTGCCTGTGCTTAAAAAAGTCACCGGTTTACAAAGTTTAGAAGCAGAGATTTATGTCCCCCTGGGCAAGCCATTTTTATTGGCAGAGCAAATAATGGGACAGGCTTGGCCTAAAGTTATTCAGGCTATTGAAGTCGATAAAATGGCAGCGAGCTTAGGCAGTAACGTGTTCCCCTATGTGCTCAGGCTAAAAGAGGACAACCCTGGTGTCTATCAGCGTCATTGGCAGGTTGTTAATGTGCCAGTACATAAACATACCGGTTACGCGGTGCAGTGGTTTGTGATGGCGATAGTTTTAGTGGGGCTTTATATAGCTACCGGCTTAGGCAAGTTTGGCCACAAAGATAAAGAACAGGATTAATAGTGTAATGAGTGACGAAAGTACAAAGGTAAATAACAGTAAATTAGAAATGTGGTTAATACTGCTTATTCCAATAGTTGGTTTGCTTGTTTTTACCTTTATGTATTTCTCTGGCTTTGGTATTCCTGAGACAACCACAAATAAAGGTGATCTGGTTCAGCCACCACGCAGCATTGAAACAGTAACGGGTTATGACGCAGGCAATAACGAATTTATTTATAACGATGGTGTCCACAAGTGGACAATTTTAATTCCAGCTGCAGGCGGCTGTAATACTAGCTGTGAGAGCACTTTATACTTTACCCGCCAGATGCACACTGCATTGGGTAAACAGATGAATGGTTTGCGCCGGTTTTACCTCACTGATCAAAAAAATATTGCACCAATAACCGCAGCACTGCTATTAGCAGATTACCCTAAGGTAGAACGTTTTTTCGTTAACAATAAACAAATGGAGCAGTTACTGGGTAATGTAGAAGGCGTTGATTATCGCGATGGCAAAACCTATTTTCTTATTGATCCGATGGGATTTGTGATGATGAGTTATACCGATCAGAACGGGCTCAAAGATTTGCTGTCTGATTTGAAATTTTTACTTAAGCAATCAGGTGAAAGCTAATGAGTATCAAATTTAAAACCTCTCACACTATTGTGACTGCGGCAGTTGCATTCGCAGTTACGGTAATAGTATTAGGTGCGTTTACCCGTTTAGTAGACGCAGGCTTGGGCTGCCCGGATTGGCCTGGCTGTTATGGTCATGCGCTATGGCCAAATTCTCATGATGAAATTACCACCGCGAATGAAGCCTTTCCGAATGCTCCGGTAGAGTTAGATAAAACGTGGCCTGAAATGGTGCATCGTTATTTAGCGACTGGCTTAGGGCTGTTTACTATTGTTCTGGCCGGCGTTGCGATTAGAAATCGAAAACAAGGTCATCCGATTAAACTACCTGTTTTTTTGCTAGCCTTCATTATTTTGCAAGGCATGTTTGGCATGTGGACAGTGACGTTAAAGTTATGGCCACAAATCGTTACCGCGCATTTGATGGGAGGATTTACCACGTTTTCATTGCTTTGGCTGCTGCGGCTGCGATTATCTAACGACCCGTGGCAACTAAATTCGGCTGAGCGAGATTGGGCTAAATCCATTCGCCCCTTAGCAATAGCGAGCTTTATTATTGTCATATTGCAAATAGCGCTGGGCGGTTGGCTGACTGCTAATTACGCTGACGTTGCCTGCCCAGATTTACCAACTTGTCAAAACGAATGGCTACCGGCGATGGACTTTGCAACCGGTTTTAATTTAACCCAGCATATTGGACCAAACTATCTTGGTGGAACTCTCGATAATGAAGCGCGGGTAGCAATTCATTTTAGTCACCGCGTTGGCGCGATTATTACTACGATCGCAGTATTATTATTGTCATTTTCAATGCTGCGCCAGCAAAGCAGCCGCATATCAAATTTGGGTAAAGTTTTGGTTGCGGTGCTTTGCTTGCAGGTTGTTCTCGGTCTCAGCAATGTGTACTTTAATTTTCCCATATCGGTGGCAGTAGCACATAACATCATTGGTGCCACGTTGCTTATTACTATGGTAACTGTGCTGTATAGGCTGTATGCGGCGAAAGATTTAAATATGGCGACAGAGCAAAGAGATTCCAAATGAGCGACTCGGTTATACAACAAGAAAATAGTCCGGTTAGCTGGCGCGACTACCTAGAATTAACTAAGCCGGTGGTGGTGGCGTTGATGATTCTAACGTCAGTCATTGGGATGTTTTTGTCAGTGCCGGGAATGGTGCCATGGGAGATATTGATTTTTGGCAATTTGGGTATTGCGTTATGTGCGGGCTCAGCTGCTGCTGTCAATCACCTAGTTGATCGACGCATTGACATTGTTATGGCGCGGACGAGAAATCGTCCAATCGCACAAGGCCGGCTAACTACCCGTGATGCGATTATTTTTGCCTTGGTACTTGGCGTCGCTGGTACAGCAATTTTGTCGGTATGGACTAATCAGCTAACGGTTTGGTTAACCTTGGCGTCTCTGTTTGGTTATGCGTTTGTCTACACTATGTATTTAAAGCGTGCGACGCCGCAAAATATCGTTATTGGTGGCCTGGCGGGTGCTGCCCCACCGCTACTAGGGTGGACAGCAGTCACCAACTCACTAGATCCACACGGCTTATTATTAGCACTTATTATTTTTGTTTGGACGCCGCCACACTTTTGGGCGTTAGCTATTCATCGCCGTGACGATTATGCCAAGGCAGATATACCGATGTTACCGGTAACCCATGGTATTAAGTTCACTCGCCTGAATATTCTGTTGTATGCCGTGTTACTGATTATTGTGTCGTTACTGCCGTTTGTTGTCGGCATGATGGGCATCCTTTATCTATTTGGTGCGCTAGTCTTAGGTGGAGGCTTTTTATATTGGGCAATCATTCTGGTTCGCGGCAATAATAAGCAGGCGCCGATGGAGACCTTTAAGTATTCCTCGATTTATTTGATGACCTTGTTTTTGGTAATGCTGGTCGATCATTATTTATTTCCTCAAGTTATGGGTAGCTAGCGATGGTTGATCAAACGCAACGCAATATTCGAGTAACCATAATTCTGATTATTGTTTTTATGGTAATTTTGGTTGCGGGCTTCGTAAACCGCATGCTGACGCCGCGTATCATGCATGAAGGTGAAATGAAGGTTAACGGTCTTTATCTTCTTAAAACGCCACGCATTATTAAGCCGTTCGAGTTAGTTGATGAAGACAATCAGCCGTTTACCTTGCAACAACTGGAAGGCAAGTGGACATTGGCGTTTTTTGGTTTCACTTATTGCCCAGACATCTGCCCTACTACACTGGCGACGCTGAAAAGATTTAAGGACTTTATGGGCGATTCCAAATATCTGGACGATACTCAAGTTTTGCTAGTTACCACCGACCCTGCTCGTGATACTCCAGACAGGCTAAACGAATATTTGAAGTTTTTTGACCCTGACTTTAAAGCGGTCACAGGTGACTTTATGGCTTTGCAAAGTTTTGCCACCAATCTAAATGCGGCCTTTACCAAAGTACCTTTAAAAAACGGCGACTATACAATTGATCATACGGCTAATGTGGTGCTGATTAACCCTTATGGCCATTATCACGCGTTTTTTAAATCGCCGATAGATGCCACTAAAGTAAAAATTACCTATCAGTCAGTGAGGCGTACTTTTGATTAATAAATATTGCGACTAATTATAGGCGGCCATGGGTCGCCTTTTTTGTGACCTATTGTTGATGGCGATATAGTTTTTAGCGCTATGTTTTTTGCCGTAACAACATTGAGGCTGCAAAAAGGCCTGCGCATACAGTTACGATTGATGGCCCCGCCGGAGTGTCCCATTGCAGAGACATAAGGATGCCGCCAATAACTGCAAGCATGCCAACGGCAACAGCAAATAGCGCCATTTGTTCGGGCGAGCGGGCAAGCCTTCGGCTAGTCGCAGCGGGAATAATTAATAGGGCAGTGACCAAAATCACCCCGACAACCTTCATGCCGATAGCAATCACCAAAGCCATCATTATCATAAATAAATTATTTAGAAGTTTTACTCGCCTGCCTTCAACCTCTGCCAATTGTTCTTGCACGCAAATGGCAATAAAGCTGTGCCAGTTTATCAACAACAGCGGCATAACGATGAGCATAACCACGCCGATTAATATTAATTCCTTACTTGTTACGGCGAGGACATCACCAAATAGAATGCTCTCTAAATCGACGATAACTCCTGGCAGCAGGCTAAGTAGTACTAAGCCAATAGCTAGACTGCCATGAGACAAAATACCTAAAATTGTGTCGCTACTAAGATTAGAGTTGCGGCTTAATATTGATAGTAAAATTGCAATAATGACGCTGGCCATGATCACTCCAAGCGTCGTAGGCAGAGAAAATAGTAGCGCTAAGCTAAAACCAAGTAAGGCGGCATGAGCTAAAGTTTCGCCAAAATATGCCATCCGTCGCCATACCACCATTGATCCCATCGGGCCGGTCATCAGGGTTAAACAGAGTCCTGCTGCTAGAGCATAAATCATAAAATCTGGCATGAGTCTCCCCTATTTTTCGCTGGCATCATGGCTGCAACTTTCGCCGTGCTCATGAGTATGGTCGTGATGATGAGTGTATAACGCTAATGCCGAATCTAAGGGTTTACCGAACAGCTCCAAATATGCGGGGTGAGCACTTACTATGTCTGGGTGACCTTCACAGCAGATATGTTGGTTCAGGCAGACCACGGTGTCTGTTTCGGCCATTACTAAATGCAAGTCATGGGAAACCATGAGTACGCCGCAGTTTAATTGGTCACGCAGTTGCCCTATTAACCGATAAAGTGCGGCTTGGCCGCCAATGTCTACACCCTGCACTGGTTCGTCTAAAACCAACAAATTGGGCTTACGTAAAATGGCTCTTGCCAGCAATACTCGCTGTTGCTCGCCGCCGCTTAGGTTTTGCATAGCTTGGCCTAGCAACCCGGTGATACTCACAGTTTGTGCGGCTATTTTGATCTCATCTTTGCTGGCTTTGGCTAAGGCCAAAAAGCGCTCAACCGTCAGCGGCAAGTGCGGGCTTAGTTGTAATTGCTGCGGCATATAGCCAACGCGTAACTTAGCGTTGGTTTGTAAGGTGCCACTGTCATGTTTTTCTAGGCCTAACAAAATTTTCAACAAGCTGCTTTTACCAGCACCGTTAGGACCAATAATGGTGACGATTTCTCCGCGACTAACCTGCATCGAAATATCCTGCAAAATAGTTTTTCCGCCACGAGCAAAACTTAGTTTTTTAGCGTCAATTAACATGGTTTATTCCTGACATGCTGGGCATAAGCCAACAATCTCGATGACTTCATGTTCTATCGTAAAACCCGCTGATTTGGCACTGTAGTTAATAGCTTTGATTAGCGGTGGTGATAAAATTTCTTCAGTGTTGTCACAGCTTGAGCAAATGAAAAATTGCCCGCTATGTTTTTGGTTTGGCTCGCAACAACCGATAAATGCGTTAAGCGAATTGAGACGATGCACAAGGCCTTGTTCTAACAAAAAATCTAATGCTCGGTAGACAGTTGGTGGTGCTACCGATTTGGTGTTGCCGCCCTGCTCTGTTTGCGCTTGTTTTAGTAAATCCATTAAGGCGTAAGCGCCAAGTGGTTTATGACTGCTCCATACTAATTGTAAAACTTGAGCGCGCAATGGCGTTAAGCGTGCGCCTTTGTCACTGCATAATCGGGCCGCTGTATTCAGTGCATCTTCGATACAGTGCTGATGATTATGTGAAGTAAATGCACTATTTGCTGCCATTGTGATTCTGTCTGTAGCCATTTCGTTATAATATAACATACTGTTTTTACAAGAAGGTTAAGTAGTTTTGCTAAAGAGTAATAGTTGGGTTTATATTTTGCTGTTTGCCTTAATGGGGCAAGTGTCTGGGGCCAAGGCTGCGACAGTGATTGCCAGTAGTCACCCTCTAGCAATGATAGTGGCAGAACTGGCGCCTGCAGCATTAACTATTGAGTCTATTGGCGGTAGCAATCACAGCCTTCATCATCAAGGCTTTAAACCGTCACAGATAAAGCGGGTTAATGATGCTGACTTGGTATTGTGGTTAGGTACCGAAATGGATGCCGGGTTTATCAAGGTTGTGGCGCAAGCTGATCCACTAGCGATAAAAGACTTAGGGGCCTTAGTTAGCTTGCGCAAACCCCTATCCTTTGTTGGTGGTGATAAGGATCATCAGCATGGAGATGTGCATGTTTGGTTGAATCCTAGCAATGCGCAAACTCTAGCGGCGGAGATCTCCGTTCAATTAATAGCCAAGTGGCCGCAATATCAAAATGAAGTCGATAGAAATCTTCGCCAATTGAGTGCTAAAGTAGACGCGATAAGTAATGAAGATCTGGAAAAACACAAAAATCGAGATTTTTTAGCTTTACATGATGCGTATGGACATTTAGCAGCGTTTTATGACTTAAATTCTCTCGGTTCGATAGTTGGTGGTGGCGGCGAAAAGCCTGGTGCGCAGCATTTATGGCAGCTTGAAGCGCAGTTAAGCAAGCGCACTGCGGTATGCACTTTGGTCCAGCCTCAATTTAGTCAGCGCTATTTGGCTTCGGTTGGCAAAGTGGTTGAGCTAGTTATTGTAGAGATTGATCCTGCGGCTAGCGGTTATGCTGTCGCCAAAGGGGAGTTTATTCGTTATAGCATGGAAACCGCAGAGAGTTTAGCGACATGCTTAAGGTTAGAAAATAAGGGTTAGTATGAGGCGGGCTAGCCGCCGCCAGGCTTTAATAACGCAGCTGAAATGAAGAGCTAAGCCGGGTGTTAATATCTGCCGACAGTCTTTCTTCCATTGTTGCTAGCTGTTTGGTTAGCAATTTCGCAGCTTCCTTCTCACTAACCATAATGGTTACCTCTATTTCGCGCACAATATTGTACGGCGCAGCGGTGGCAAAAGTCGGTTCCAAGTCTGTCTGTTCGGATGCATAGACATTGCTGCTTATTGCTCCGCTCAGAGAGATCAGTAGTGGAGCTAACATTGGTAATTTATTCATAACATTCTCCTCAAAGTTGCGGGCGCCTAGTTTATTACTGCACATGCATGGCGCATTACGCATGTGTTACCTAAAGTAGCACTAAATTCGTATAATTCAAGCTTTTGTTTAAAAAAAGATCAATTATTTTACAAATTCGGGCATATATACACTATTTCCATCAAAAAAGATCACTTAAAGTGTTACTTTTTATTAGATGGGTAACGCTTTTTAATATTATGTTCGCTAGCCTGTGGAGAAAGACGCTAGATAATGTTGTCCTGCGGTGGTCTTTTTGATGGTGATGACGTTTAATCACGGCTGAGATCCACAAACTTTATGCAGGCACAAATAGACTCATGGCAGACACAAATACGGCCCCGATTATTCTCGTAGACGGATCTTCTTACTTATATAGAGCATTTCACGCCCTTCCAGAGTTAGTTAACTCTAAAGGTTTGCCGACGGGCGCCGCTAAAGGTGTAATCAATATGATTCGCCGGTTAATAAAAGATTACCCAGGCTCTACGGTTGCGGTTATTTTTGATGCCAAAGGTAAAACCTTTCGAGACGATATTTATCCGGCATATAAAGCCAACCGCCCTTCTATGCCGGATGAGCTGCGCAGCCAAATTGAACCTATTCACAAGATGATTGCAGCCATGGGTTTGCCGCTAGTGGTTGTGCCAGGAGTTGAGGCTGACGATGTTATTGGCACCTATTGCCAGCAAGCGACGGAGCAAGAAGTGTCGGTGATTGTATCCACCGGTGATAAAGATTTAGCGCAGTTAGTTAACAAGCATGTGACCTTAATTAATACCATGACAAACGTGGTGATGGATCCGGCGGGAGTTGTGAAAAAGTTTGGGGTTGGCCCAGAGTTAATTATCGACATGCTGGCGTTAATGGGAGATAAGGTTGACAACATTCCTGGGGTACCAGGTGTGGGCGAGAAAACAGCATTGGGTTTGCTACAAAGCTTGGGTGGCATAGATGCAATTTATGCCAACTTAGATGCGGTAGCAGATGTTCCCGTTAGAGGTGCTAAAAAATTAGGCGACAAGCTTGCGGCTGAAAAAGATAACGCTTACCTCTCTTACGAACTGGCAACAATAAAGCGGGATGTAGCGTTAGATGCTGGCATAGAAGAGTTAAAGCAAACCGAACAGGATGATGAAGCGCTGGAAACAATCTTTGCTGAAATGGAATTTAAGTCTTGGCAGAAAAAAGATGGCGACGATAAAGCCACCTCTGATGATAAGGCTGTGGGCGCCAATGTGGCTGGTGATTATGAGCTAGTGTTGACCAGCGAAGCTTTTACTTCATGGCTTATTAAGCTTGCCCAAGCTGAGCAGTTTGCCTTTGATACTGAAACCACTAGCGTGGAATATATGGCAGCCAAAGTAGTCGGCGTGTCGTTTGCGGTGGAGGCGGGCAGTGCGGCGTATGTGCCATTTGGGCATGACTATATAGACGCACCAGAACAACTCAGTGAAGAGTTTGTGCTAGGGCAGCTAAAGCCTTTGTTGGAAGATGCAGGCAAGGCAAAGATAGGTCAGAACTTAAAGTATGACGCCCATGTATTAAAGAATCATGGCATTACCATGCGTGGAATGAAATACGACACCATGCTGGAATCTTATGTTAATAATTCTACCGCTAGTCGCCACAATATGGATTCACTAGCGCAATACTATCTGGATTTAAAAACCATTAGTTTTGAAGAGGTGGCAGGTAAGGGCGCCAAACAGCTGACTTTTAATCAGGTAAGTCTAGAGGTTGCCGCACCGTATGCCGCTGAAGATGCAGATATTACACTGCGCTTGCATGAAGAAATTTATAGCCAATTAAAGCGTGAAAAAAAATTACTTAAAGTTTTTAAAGAACTAGAAATGCCGTTGCTGCCAGTGTTAGCCAAGGTTGAGCAAAATGGCGCCTTGCTAGATGTTGCTTTACTACAGCAGCACAGTATAGAGCTAGGTAAGCGTTTGGAAGAGTTAGAAAAACAGGCTTATGAGCTGGCAGATCAGCCGTTTAACTTGGCATCGCCTAAGCAGTTAGGAGAAATATTGTTTGAAAAATTAAAGCTGCCAGTATTGAAAAAAACTAAAAAGGGGGCGCCTTCTACAGCTGAAGAAGTACTGCAAGAGTTGGCTTTAGATTATCCCTTGCCGAAAGTGCTAATGGAGTACCGAGGGTTAGCAAAATTAAAGTCGACCTATACTGACACCTTGCCATTAATGGTTGACAGTTCGAACAGGGTTCACACGTCTTATCAGCAGGCGGTAACCGCGACTGGCAGGCTGTCGTCAACTAATCCTAATTTACAAAACATACCGATTAGAAGTGCCGAAGGACGGCGTATTCGCCAGGCGTTTATTCCGCCGCAAGGCTATACGATGGTGGCCGCCGATTACTCGCAAATTGAACTGCGCATAATGGCGCATTTATCAGGTGATCAGGGCTTGCGTAAAGCCTTTGCAGAAGGTTTAGACATTCACCGTGCAACCGCTGCAGAGGTATTTGACGTTAGCTTAGCAGAGGTTAGCACTGAGCAGCGTCGCAGTGCTAAGGCGATAAATTTCGGTCTTATATATGGTATGTCGGCGTTTGGCTTAGCCAAACAGTTAGATGTCGGTCGTCATCAAGCCCAAGAATATATGGATTTATATTTTGATCGCTATCCTGGTGTAGCTCATTTTATGGATGACATAAAAGTACAGGCAAAAGACAAAGGCTATGTTGAAACCTTGCGCGGTAGAAGATTGTATTTGCCAAATATCAATGCCGGCAATGGTATGTTACGCCAAGGCGCTGAGCGCACCGCCATTAACGCGCCAATGCAGGGCACCGCGGCAGACATTATTAAGCAAGCAATGATTGACGTTGATAAATGGCTGGAGGCTGACAGTATTGATGCTCGGATGATTATGCAGGTGCACGATGAATTGGTGTTTGAAGTAGCTACGCCAATTGTTGATAGATTTATCCAAACCGCTGCTGAAATTATGGAATCCGCTGCTAAATTGGCGGTGCCACTGGTAGTTGATGTGGGCCAGGGAGCCAACTGGGACGAGGCGCACTAATATTTACATGTGCTAACTAACTTTTTTTAAAATGAAAATAAATTTCGTTAAATAATTGGTACAAATCGAGTGTTTTTTTGAACTTAATTGAGTGCGGGTGTTCTCATTACTGTAAGCACGACATTGTCGTCTTATCCAGCGGATTTCCCCAAGTAAACGCTGGCATCAACCCCTGACTGTTTTCCCCTAGGCAGCCAGGGTTTTTTTACCTACCGATTAGCCATTGGTTCAATTTAGTCTCTAACGTATCTACACCTTGTCGCTTTAGTGATGAAAATAGTTGAGCGCTAATGGGCGAAGTACTGCCAGCGATGGCCTTTTCTACCTGTAATAAGGCTGCATTGGCAGGGCCTTTTTTTAGTTTGTCAGATTTGGTTAACAGTAAATGAAGCGGTAACTGTTGTTGTTGGCACCATTGCACCATATTGCTATCGAATGGGGTAAGCGGCCTACGTGAATCCATCACTAATACTAGCCCTTGCAGAGATCGGCGCTCAATAAAGTAAGCCATAATCTCCTTTTCCCAATTTAATTTTACGCTTTCAGGTACTTTGGCATAACCATAGCCCGGCAAATCAACTAGTCGCTGATCTTCTGTCAAATTAAAGAAATTGAGTAATTGGGTGCGGCCAGGGGTTTTACTCGTTCTAGCTAGACGTGGTTGGCGGGTAAGTGTGTTAAGCGCGCTAGATTTGCCTGCATTAGACCGGCCAGCAAAGGCAACTTCAAAGCCAGTATCTGCTGGGCACTGGCTTACTTTAGCGGCGCTAATAGCATATTTAGCATTGTTAAATACCGGTTTTCTTGGCTCTTCAATCATATTTATACTTAGTTGTGGTTAGGTGTAGTGGTTAGTTTAAGTTCGCGGTTTTGTCGTATATAATGTGCGAGTTAAGCGGTGCGAATTCTATCATGGTAATAGCGCGCCTGCTCAGATTCGACTTTCTAGAGGCAATACTATGAACAAAGCAATATTAGTTTTAGCGGCAACTCTATTCAGTGCATCAGCTATCTCGGCTGATCAAGCAGTTATTGATAAGTACAATAAGTCATGCATTGCTTGTCATTCTTCTGGTGCTGCCGGTGCGCCAAAAACAGGTGTCGAGGCAGAATGGGCTTCACGAATTGGTAAAGGTACAGATGCATTGGTCGCCAGCGTGGTTAATGGCATGGGTGCTATGCCGCCTAAAGGTATGTGTTTTGACTGTTCAAATGACGACTTTAAAGCACTTATTGATTACATGGTTACACCTAAGTAATTTTTATTTTTAATTAGTAGAGAGCATCGATGAAAAGCATATTATTAGTAACATTAACGGCGCTAAGCTTGGCTGGGTCTGTACAAGCTGAAGGAGACGCTAGCGCAGGCAAAGATAAAGCGATGATGTGTGGTGCTTGTCATGGAGCTGATGGTAATAGTGCGGTGCCTTCTTTTCCTAAGTTGGCCGGTCAAGGCGAGAAATACTTGATCAAGCAAATGAATGACATCCATGAAGGGCGACGTGTTGTGCTAACAATGGCTGGGGTATTAGATAATATGTCGCAGCAAGATATAGCTGACATCGCTGCTTATTATGCTTCGCAAACGGGTACTATTGGCCAAGCGAAAGCAGACCTAGTTGAACTTGGCGAGCGTATTTATCGCGCTGGTAACAGCGAAATTGGTATTGCTGCTTGTACCGCTTGCCACTCGCCGACCGGCGCAGGTAATGCTCCCGCGGGCTTCCCAAAATTGGGTGGTCAGCATGCCGAGTACATCGAAGCGCAGTTAAAAGCATTTCGTACTGGTGCTGAAGAGCCTGAGAAAGGCCGCGCTAATGATGGTGAAACGCGTATTATGCGAGACATTGTTAGTCGTATGAGCGATTTAGAAATGAGAGCGGTTGCAAGTTACATTCAAGGCCTGCACTAAGTTATAGAGGTAGTTAGAAAAGGTGGCTTAGGCCGCCTTTTTTATTGGTGTATGAGCTTTCAAACACTGAACAATAATATGCTAAAGTAGTCTTTAGCAGTCACGTGACAATTAAATAATTGGAGATAAGAATGTTTAAAAAAAGTTTAGCAATATTGGTTACATGTTTAATATTTCCGTTGGCAGCGTGCGCTGCGGAAGACAATGCTAAGTTTGTTGAAGGTACACATTTTGAACGTATTACTAAACCTGTGCCATCACGCCACCCCGGTAAAATAGAGGTGATAGAGTTTTTTTGGTACGGCTGCGTTCATTGTTATAACTTTGAACCAGAGCTGGAGCAGTGGAAAAAAACTTTGCCTGACGATGTTGTAGTTGAAGGTTCGCCGGCAATTTGGCGGCCAAATCCGATGGAAGCACATGCTCGAGCTTTTTATGCAGCACAAGTATTGGGTGTTAGTGAAACTATGCATGGCGCTATTTTTTCGGCCATGAACAATGAACGTAATCCTTTATCCAGTGAAGCAGCGCTAGCTGACTTTTTCGCTAAATACGGCGTTGATAAAGAGCAGTTTAGCAAAGTATATAATTCTTTTGGGGTTAGTAGCCAAATTCGTCAAGCCACAGCGCGGGCTAAAGGCGCTGGCTTGCAAGGCACTCCAGAGCTTATGGTTAATGGTAAATATCGAATTAGCGGCAGCATGGCTGGCGACGCTGGAATGTTGGCGGTTGCCGATTATTTGATAGAGCTTGAGCGCAACAATAAGTAATTGTTAGCACAGTTAACAATGCCAGAGCATGCTCTGGCTTTTTTATGCCTGTATTAAAGCTGATTGTTACTTAGCTCAAAGAGAATTGAATTTTTGGGATTAAATTAAGTGATTTAAGGTTGCAGTTATATGCGAGCTTGGCGTAGATTAGGATATTGTCGTTAACTAAGATTGAGCTTATGAATAGGAATTTAGCGTAAAGGAGATTGCTATGACGAATGAAAAGAAAGTTAGCCCAACTATGATAGACAAAGTAGAAGCGGTGCTAGAAGAGCGCGGCGAGAGCAGTGATAGAAGAGTATTCGACGTTGATCTGCCATTAGAGTTAGAGCGTCGCTCTGGGGCAGATAGACGCGAACAGACCGAGCAAGGCGAGTAACTTTATGCGCTTGCATCGTTATGACGACGCGGAATTAAAAGGCTTAGAAATCAGCAA
This sequence comes from Pseudomonadales bacterium, assembly GCA_046710535.1. Taxonomy (GTDB): domain Bacteria; phylum Pseudomonadota; class Gammaproteobacteria; order Pseudomonadales; family CAWVSB01; genus CAWVSB01. Next base: position 263,804 of record JBKEHH010000003.1, on the reverse strand, counting down.
GCAAATTCAGCAGGTATGGGGCTCTGGACGATTTACCACGGTGGCGGAAGTTACCACTGAAGTTCATAATATGCGCCACGAAGTACCTCGCAGTGCTATATTTTGGCTGGCGTACCATCAGATTTATGGTGCCCCAGCCAATCAGCAGCCGGCAAATTAACTGCCAGCGATTGCTTTAGTTTCTAAAAACTCTTCAAAGCCATGTTCGCCCCATTCGCGGCCATTACCTGATTGCTTGTAACCACCAAATGGAGCTTCGCCTGGGAAGCTAGCGCTATTGATTTGTACCATGCCAGCACGTATTTTCTTAGCAACACCTTGCGCTCTTTCGGTACTACCAGAAACATAGCCGGCTAAGCCATATACCGTGTCATTAGCAATTTTCACTGCTTCATCGTCGCTGTCATAAGGTAATATCGCCAATACTGGACCAAACACTTCCTCGCGGGCAATAGTCATGTCATTGGTGACGTTAGCGAATATGGTTGGCTTAACATAGAAGCCGGTACTAATGCCGTCAGGTCTACCAGCTCCGCCGCAGGCAAGGGTTGTGCCTTCATCAATAGCGGTTTGAATTAAACCCTGAATTTTTGAAAATTGCGCGGCATTAACCACTGGCCCCATCACTGTATCAGTGCTGGTTGGGTCGCCAATAACAATGCTGTTGGCAGCGGCAACCGCTATTTCTACCGCTCTGTCGTGTTGCGCGCGCGGCACTAACATACGCGTTGGCGCGTTACACGATTGGCCAGTGTTCATCATGCAATGAGCAACACCGTTACCAACAGCTTTTTCTAAATCCGCATCATCTAAGATGATATTGGCAGACTTACCGCCTAATTCTTGCGAAACACGCTTAACTGTATCGGCAGCGCCTTTAGCAACTGCAATGCCGCCTCTAGTAGAGCCAGTGAATGACATCATGTCGATATCAGGATGAGCAGACATGGCTTCACCAACCGTCGGGCCTTCACCCATGATGAGGTTGAAGACACCAGCAGGTACGCCAGCAGCGTCCATAATTTCAGCCCAAATAATTGATGAAATTGGTGCTACTTCTGATGGTTTTAATACCATTGTGCAGCCAGTAGCAAGCGCTGGCGCAACTTTGCAAGCCACTTGGTTGATCGGCCAATTCCAGGGAGTAATAAGACCACAAACACCAATTGGCTCTTTATAGATTTGTGCGACGCCTAGCTCTGATTCAAATTTATATTCTTTTAATACTTCAAGCGCAGTCATTAAGTGACCAATGCCTGATGGTGCCTGTGCCGTTTTAGCCAAGTTAATTGGCGCGCCCATTTCCTGCATGATGGCAACGGCCATATCGTCCATGCGATTGGCATACTCAGCAATGACTTTTTCAAGCAAAGCGATACGTTCTTCACGGCTAGTCTGTGAAAAACTTTCAAACGCTTTCTTTGCCGCAGCAACGGCTACGTCTACATCGGCTGGCGAGCCCAATGGAATTGTCGCATAAGCTTCTTCTGTTGCTGGGTTAACAACTTCACAAGGAGTAGAGCTGACCGGGTCTACCCATTTTCCGTCGATATAAAACTGTGTGTACGCTTGCATAACTATCTCCATTAATCAGTGTCTGGTTGTTTGGCTTAGCCGGACAGCTTAGCGCAACTTTGGTGGTTTGTTGTAGCTTAATTTCTTAAGCATTGGTTAAGTCATTAAACGCTCTTTTTGTGCATAAGCTAAAGTTTCGTTTAACGACAGCGTGAGTTTTTCAATTAACTCATCAATTTGTTCCATGGTAATGATTAGCGGCGGGCAAAAGGCTAGGGTGTTGCCTGCAACTGCTCGACAAATCAAGCCGTTTTCCTGGCAGCGCAAATTAGCATAGCTGCCCACGGTACCATCATTGAATGATTGTTTGGTCTCTTTGTTGGCCATAAGTTCAATAGCCGCTAATAAACCTTTGCCGCGGACTTCTCCAACCAGTGGATGATCGCCGAGCGCATGAAGTTTGGTTAGCAAATACTCACCAGTTTTTGCCGCCCGCTGATAGATGTTATCGCGCTCGTAAATCTCGATGGTTTTAAGTGCCACAGCGGCAGCTACTGGATGGCCGCTATAAGTATAGCCGTGGCCAAATGCGCCAATTTTAGCGCTGGGCTCTACCAGGGTTTGGTACATCTCTTCTGAAATAATAGCGGCGCTTATCGGCATATAGGCTGAAGATAAAGCCTTGGCTAGAGTCATCATTTTCGGCTTCATGCCAACGGTGGTGGAGCCAAAATCACAGCCGGTGCGGCCAAAGCCGGTGATCACTTCATCAGCCCACATGGTGATGCCATATTTATCTAGCACAGTCTGAATTTTGGCAAAGTAGTTTTCTGGTGGCACGATAACACCGCCAGCACCATTGATTGGCTCGGCGATCATAGCGGCAATAGTTTCAGGGTCGTTATTGATAATTAGCTGTTCTAGATTTTCAGCCAGGCGATCGGCAAATTGATCTTCAGTCTCGCCGGCTAAGCCTTGATGATAAAAATGCGGTGCGTCGGTGCGCAATATGCCGAGGGCATCTATGGGCAATTGAAAGTGAGCTTGAGTTGCAGCTAAGCCAGTTAACGATGCTGAGGCAACTGTAACACCGTGATAAGCGCGGTCGCGAGCAATGATTTTGCGCCGCTTTGCATTGCCGCTTGTTTCGGCTGAATAGTTAATCATTTTAACGAGTGTGTCGTTGGCATCTGAGCCAGAGTTGCCAAAAAATACTCTAGCGTTTTCTACTGGCACAATACTAGCGATTTTGTCCGCTAAGTCGATGCCGACTTGATGAGTTTTGCCGCCAAACATATGGCTAAAAGATAGGGTCCGCATTTGCTCGGTTGCAGCTTCTATCAACTCTTCATTACCATAGCCTAAAGCAGTGCACCAAAGTCCTGCTATGCCTTCTAGATATTGCTTACCTTTGCTGTCATAAATATAAACGCCGTCGCCGCGCTCGATACATAGTTGCTCGGTCGCTTTTAAGTTAGTGGTTGGATAGATAATTGAACTCATGGTTTTCTCCGCTGGCGTTTCACTGGTCATGCCGTCTATGCATATATATTTAATATCGGTGTAATCGTCTAAAGCGTGCTTCTTCTGCGGCGTAATTTGCTACTGGTTCTACCGTGAGTCATCTCCAGTGTCACGGTAGCTCCTCAGTGCTCCACTATTTAGTGAAATAGCAGTTTAATGGTTGATTAAGTCACCGCAATCGATATATTTAGACCGTATTGGCCAGTTAATTTAACCAGAGAAAACATGTTACAGCGTAGGCAGCTACCCTTAAATGCAATGCGAGCTTTTGAAGCCGTCGCTAGGCATTTACATATGCGCCGAGCTGCCCAAGAACTTGGTGTTACCCATGGCGCGGTCAGTAGGCAGGTTAAGTTGTTAGAGCAGCAACTTGGCGTATTACTATTTGATCGAGTACATAATCGTATTGAGCTAACTGCTGGCGGACAAAGGTTGTTCAAAACGGTGCAAGATGCTTTGGATAGCATTAGCGAGAGCACTTATTTCCTTAATCCTGATTCGATGACGGGCAGCTTGATTATTGATGCGACGCCTTCTATTGCAATGAATTGGCTAGTGCGATTAGTTGGTGAGTTTGCAAATAGTTATCCAGAAATTGATATTAGCCTGCGTAATATTTCACCGCAGCAAAAAGTACTCAATTCGGACTTTGATGTGGCCCTATGCTACGGCAAGCCGATAGAACCGGCGTGGCCGAGCAGTAAATTATACCGAGAAAAACAATTTCCGGTTGCTAGCCCTAAATTATTACAACGTTATCCCGCGATTAAAGGAGAGCGAGATTTATTACAAATGGCACTGCTGCAAGACCGTCACGATTCTTGGCGTGAATGGTTTGCTAGTCAGGGCATCGAAGAGCACCGTGGTAGTTCTAATTTATATATGCAGGAAGCCTATCAAACCCTAGCTGCTGCGCGCGAAGGCTTTGGCGTAGCGCTGGCTGATCGGTTGGAGGTCGCACGAGATCTAGAAGCTGGGACGCTGATTAGCTTAAGTAATGTGGCGGTGCCTTTGCCTGAGATAACTTATTTAGTAACCGCGCCAGCAGATAGACTAACCATGCGGGCCAAAGTGTTCATCGACTTTTTAACCAAGTGGTTGGGCGAAGCGAAAGACATCGCAACAGTTAAATAATAGTTTTTAAGGTGTTTAGTAGTACGCCAATTTCAGCATCAGTGCCAACAGTAATACGCAAAAAATTATCTATTTTTGGCTTGTCGAAGTAGCGCACCAAAATATCGTTATCTTTAAGCTGTTGATACAAAACTTTTGCTGCTTTGCTTTGGTGTTGAGCAAAAACAAAATTTGCACTAGACGGGATCACCGAAAAACCAAGTAATTCAAGCCCGGTTGTTAGTATTTCTCTTGAGGCTATAACCTTATTGCAGGTCGCTGCAAAATATTCTTTATCTTCTATGGCGGCTTTGCCGCAGGCAAGGGCAACAGTATCAATGGGGTATGAATTAAAGGAATCCTTAACTCGCACTAAACCCTCAATTAAGTCTGGGTGGCCAATCGCATAGCCCAGTCTTAGTCCAGCCAATGAGCGTGACTTTGAGAAGGTTTGTGCGACTAAAATATTGTCATGTTTAGCAATCAGAGACACGGCAGAATCGCCGCCAAAATCTATATAAGCCTCGTCAACAATTACTACGGAACCGCTGCTTCTAGCAGCTAAGTCGCTAATAGTGGCTAGTGGGGTTAACTTTCCAGTGGGTGCATTTGGATTAGTAATAATGACGCCGCCGTTTTCCATTGCCAGCACTGAGGTATCAATACCATAGTCTTCAGTCATTGGCGTGTTGACGTAATCAATATTAAACAAATCACACCAAACAGGATAAAAGGAGTAGGTTAGCTCAGCGAATTGAATAGTTTTACCGCGAAAAAAAGCCATAAAAGCCATGGCTAATACATCGTCTGAGCCGTTGCCCACAAATACCTGAGTTGGCGTTACATTAAAATTAGCAGCCAGCGATGAGCGAAGGCCCAAGGCTAAGGGGTCGGGGTAAAGTTTTAAGCTTCGCGCATCCAGGTTTTCCAGCGCTGCGGCCACTGCAGGAGAGGGCGGATATGGGCTTTCATTGGTGTTGAGCTTAATAATATTACGGCCACTGACTTGCTCTCCAGGAGTATAGGGGTGAAGTTGCTTAATGCTGTCGGACCAGTATTTGCTCATATTTACCTCATTGAGAATAGCTCCGTATTCTACGCTAGGAGTAACGCGCGGGGTAACTAATAATTAAGCCTAGCGGCTAATCTCGGTACCGTTGCCGTTCAAATTCCGCTATCCTACACAGCGTTTATAGGCAGTTTATTTGCTGATAGAGGCAAGTTTCTGATTCTGATTAAGTGGCGTGAAGGGAATTATGAAAATATTAGTGACAGGAGGGGCAGGATTCATTGGCTCAGCCGTTGTCAGGCATGTTATCGATAACACTGAGCATTCAATTGTTAACGTTGATAACTTAACTTATGCGGGAAACCTCGCATCGCTATCTTCAATTGACCAATCTGAGCGCTATCAGTTTGTTAAGGCAGATATTTGCGACAAGGCAGCAATTACCGAGTTATTTGCAGGCTATCAGCCGGATGCCATTATGCATTTAGCTGCTGAGTCTCATGTCGACCGCTCTATTAACGGGCCTGCTAAATTCGTTGAGACCAATATTATTGGTACCTTTAATCTGTTGGAGTGTGCTAGGTCTTACTATGAGTCGCTTGCTGAAGACCGTAAAGCGTTATTCCGCTTCCATCACATATCCACCGATGAAGTGTATGGCGACTTAGAAGACGACGGTTTGTTTACCGAACAAACGCCCTATGCACCAAGCTCTCCGTATTCCGCCAGTAAGGCCAGCTCTGACCATTTAGTGAGAGCGTGGCAGCGAACCTATGGGTTGCCGGTATTGGTGACTAACTGCTCAAATAACTATGGTCCTTATCATTTTCCAGAGAAATTAGTCCCGCATATCATTATCAATGCGCTGCATGGCAAGCCTTTGCCTATTTATGGTAAGGGCGACCAAATCAGAGATTGGCTCTATGTTGAAGATCATGCCCGCGCGTTAGTCGTCGTTTTAGAGCAGGGCACTATTGGCGAAACCTACAATATAGGCGGCCATAATGAGCGACAGAATATAGAGGTTGTCAAAACCATCTGTCAAATTTTAGAAGAGCTGGCAGCAAATAACCGGAACTCCTTGCAAGGTGGCAAGGCGGGCGGGTTTGAGGCTTTGATCGAATACGTTAAAGACCGCCCAGGACATGACCTGCGTTATGCAATAGACGCCAGTAAAATGCAGCGAGAGCTTGGTTGGGCGCCAGTTGAGACTTTCGAATCGGGTATTCGAAAAACAGTACAATGGTATTTAGCCAATGAACAGTGGTGGCAGAATGTTTTGGATGGAAGCTATCAGTTAGAGCGAATAGGAGAGTTGGATTAATGAAGGGAATAATTTTAGCTGGCGGTTCTGGTACGCGCTTATATCCGCTAACTAAGTCGGTGAGTAAACAGATTCTCCCTATTTACGACAAACCAATGATTTATTACCCCTTGAGCACGCTAATGCTTGCGGGTATTACTGAAATTTTGGTTATTTCTACGCCGCGAGATCTGCCCGCCTTTAAAGAATTATTAGGCGACGGCAAAGAGCTAGGGATAACGCTTGAATATAAAGTACAGCCTTCGCCTGATGGCTTAGCGCAAGCTTTTATTCTGGGCGAAGACTTTATTGGTGATGACAGCGTTGCCCTCGTTTTAGGCGATAATATTTTCTACTCTCATAGTCTCCCAGCGTCGTTGTTAAAGGCGGCAGCTAAGGACAGGGGTGCAACCGTATTTGGCTATCATGTTAGTGATGCCAGAGCATACGGCGTAGTTGAGTTTGGTGAAGGCGGCAAAGTACTATCTATCGAAGAAAAGCCGGCACAGCCAAAATCAAACTACGCGGTTACCGGCCTATATTTTTATGATAACCGCGTTGTTGAAATCGCGAAAAATATTAAGCCGTCGGCGCGTGGGGAATTAGAAATTACCGATGTTAATAGAGCATACTTAGAAATCGGAGAACTTGAAGTAGAGTTGCTCGGACGCGGTGCGGCGTGGCTTGATACTGGAACCCATGATAATTTACTTGCCGCTAGCCAGTTTATTCAAACTATAGAGCAGCGCCAAGGGCTAAAAATAGCCTGCCCTGAAGAAATAGCCTATCGCATGGGTTATATTAATCGGCAGCAACTGCGTGAATTAGCTGAGCCACTGCGTAAAAGTGGTTATGGTGAATATTTATTAAATGTCATTGAAGAGAAGTTGTTTTAATGAATATTATTGATACCGCCATACCAGATGTGAAAATCTTAGAGCCCAAGGTTTTTGGCGATGAAAGAGGTTTTTTTGTGGAAACATTCCGCCAGTCTCAGTTTGATGATCTTGGTTTGAATGTGCACTTTGTGCAAGATAATCACAGCTCGTCATCAAAAGGCGTGTTGCGCGGCTTACATTATCAAATTCGACAGCCGCAAGGAAAGCTAGTGCGAGTTACCACCGGTGAGGTATATGATGTGGCGGTAGACCTACGTAAAAGCTCGCCAACATTTGGCAAGCATGTCGGTATTCATCTCTCTGCAGAAAATAAGAAAATATTTTGGGTGCCGCCGGGGTTTGCTCATGGTTTTTTAGTGCTGAGTGATATGGCTGAGTTCGTTTACAAATGCACTGAATATTATGCGCCTGAGCATGATCGGTCCCTCTTATGGAGCGACCTTGAGTTAAATATTCAGTGGCCGCTAGATGGTGTTCCAGAATTGTCTGCTAAAGATGCAGCTGCTAAAACATTGACGAACGCAGAGGTATTTGCGTGAGCGATAGTAGGCCTCAAAGAATATTTATTATTGGTAAAAATGGCCAAGTCGGGCGAGAGCTAGTTGAGCAGGCTGAGCAGCAAGGGCTTGATGCTGTCAGCGTTGGGTCGGCAGAGCTTGATATCACCGATCGAAGTGCAGTGTTACAGGCTGTGTTAGAAAATAAGCCCACGGTTGTTATTAATGCTGCAGCTTATACTGCAGTCGATAAGGCTGAAGATGAGATTGATCTTGCTTATGCGGTTAACCGTGACGGCGTAGAAAATTTAGCATTTGCTTGTAAGGCTCAAAATATTCCATTAATACATATATCTACAGATTATGTGTTTGATGGAACCAAAGAATCCGCCTATTTGGAATCTGACATTCCTAATCCAATTGGAGTTTATGGCGCCTCGAAATACGCTGGAGAGGAAGTGCTTAGGGCAACCTGGGATAAGCATATTATCCTTCGAGTGAGCTGGGTATTTGGCCTCCATGGCAATAATTTTGTTAAGACGATGCTTCGATTAGCGAAAGAGCGTGATGAATTAAATGTTGTAGATGATCAGTTTGGGGCGCCAACTTCCGCAACAGCAATTGCTCGAGAGATACTTAGGTATATCTTAAATCAAGATAGCTTTTATGGATCGTTTCATTTGGAGTCTAGCCCTGGAGTAACTTGGTATGAGTTTGCGCAACGCATTTTTTCTAGAGCGGCTCATTTTGGTGTGACAGATCATAGCCCAGCGCTAAATCCTATTCCGTCTTCGGGCTTTCCAACGCCAGTAAAGCGTCCTCAAAACTCCAAGCTTTCTGCGGGGGAAAAATCGATATTCCCTATACAACATTGGCAGATAGACCTTGATGAACTGCTGCATCGCGTTAGTCATGCATAATAGGCTATAGCTTAGTCGGTGCTGAATCTTTTGCCATTAGCTTATTTTTCGAGTGGTTTTTCATAGCCTCTTCATAATGGAGTTTTGTTCAGAGGAAATGTTACTGCTTAATAAGAGTTAAAAACGATAAGGTAGTTGGTGAGAGCTGGCAAAAGTATAATTATTGCGTCGTGTTAGCTTATTTAGGCTGCTACTATCATATGGTTACAGTTTCTCTAAAAAATAGGTTTGATTAGTGATGCAGGGCAGAAAAGTTTCGGCGGTAACTGTTACATATTTTTCAGATTTAGCCCTGATTAGGCCGCTACTATTGTCATTAGAGGCTGCTGCGGCCAAGCTTTTTTCTGAGCACGGGTATAGATGTGAATATTTTATAGTTGATAATAGTGAGGATGACGACTATTTCTGGCGTTTAGAAATACTTTGTTATGCTTTTTTTAACACGGATTATCTTTCTATTCATATAGTCAGAGCCTCCAAAAACTTGGGATTTGGCCACGGGAATAACTTGGTTTTGGATAAGCTAGATTCTGAATTCCATCTTGTTGTAAACCCTGACGTTATGCTAGAACAATATGCTTTATGTCGAGCCATAGAATATTTGGAAAAAAATAACGATGTCGGTATGGTCTCTCCGAGAATAATGGGTACCGCTTTCGAGTTCGCCCATGTAATTAAAACTTATCCTGATTATTTTACCTTGCTCCTTCGCTATGTTGAAGTTCCAATATTATCTAAATGGTTTTCTAAGAGATTGGCACGCTATAGATGCGTCCATCTTCGCGGCGGTGCTAATAAGGATGTGCAGTTGGCAGGAGGGTGTTTTCTGCTAATAAGAACGTATTTGTTCCAAAAGCTGCATGGGTTTGATGATTACTTTTTTGTATATTTTGAAGACTTTGACTTTTCTATCCGTACTTCACAATATGCCAAAATAGCCTATGTACCAGAAGTTAGGATCACTCATATGGGAGGCCATACGGGTAATAAAAGTCTAAAGCATCACTTGTTATTTACTATTTCAGCTGTAAAATTTTTCCGTCGTTATGGATGGAAGTTATGGTGAGCAATCAAAAAACTGCAGCGAGTTTCGGCGAGAAAATCAAAGTTCTTCAGCTTTATAGGACCTTTTACCCGGACTCTCAAGGCGGGGTAGAAGAAGTTATCCGCCAAATCGCCATAAGTAGTATCGAGTTTGGTATAGAAACGAGAATTATAGTTCCATCCAATAGTATTGGCGAAGCTAAAAAAATAACTGTGGATGGGATAGCTGTCTACCAAGTTCCCGAGCTTATGGAAATTGCATCGTGCAATATTTATAAAGGGGGTTTTCAGTTACTAACAGAATTAATTGAATGGGCTGATCTAGTTCACTATCACTATCCTTGGCCATTTCAAGACGTTTTACATTTCATGCTAGTTAAAAGGTCTAGAAAAAAAACGATTGTTACATACCATTCGGATATTATCCGTCAGCAGTTTTTACTTAAGTTATATCAGCCTATGAAGGCTGCATTTTTAGGTGATGTTGATGCGATAGTAGCAACGTCACCGGCATATCTTGATTCAAGTCCCGTATTGCAAAAGTATCGACCAAAAGTTGAGGTGATTCCCCTTGGCTTGTCTGAAGATACCCTTCCGGAGCAGCCCGATAAAGAAGTAGTAGATTTGTGGCGAGAAAAGTTAGGAGAGGGATTTTTCTTTTTTATTGGGGTACTACGTTATTACAAAGGCTTAGATGTTTTAATCAGGGCGGCGGCTTTATCCGGTTTAAATGTTGTTATTGCTGGCGCAGGGTCTGAATGGGAGGATCTCCAGCAGCAAAAGGAATTGTTGGGAGCGCAAAACGTTCGCCTATTGGGGCGAATTACTGATGACGATAAGATTGCCTTGATTAGCTTGAGTCGTGCGATGGTATTGCCATCATATGTTAGATCAGAGGCTTTTGGCGTTTCGCTATTGGAAGGTATGTTTTATTGCAAGCCGTTGATTACCGCGGAGCTTGATACTGGTGTTAACTACGTGAATGAAGACGGAGTTACGGGCATAAAAGTTGATGCCCAGTCGGCTCGTGGGTTGGCTCACGCGATGCTACAGCTCGATGGTGACCCTGAGCTAGCGCATAAGATGGGGCAAGCAGCTAGGCGGCGTTATGAAAAATTGTTTACCGGGCGGATACTTGGCGAGTCCTACGCTAAGTTGTATCGAAAGCTAGCGGCGAAAGAATAATTCGCTGATCCACTCGAGCTAGTCCATTGGAGATAAGAGCGTTAAATAGAAATATTTATAGGCTCATAATAATAGTTATAAGCGGGATTCAGCATTAAAACCTTGCGATAATATAGGTAACTAATAGGATTTTTAAAACATTTCAGGAAGATATTTTGAGCATGATAATTTGGTAACGAATATATTGATAGGAATAAAAATGAGGAATATTTAGCATCAAACTTATTTTTTTCAAAAGCATTTAATCAAGTTGGAAGGCCCAATTCTATAATTGAATTTGGGATATATGTTGCGCGCAAAAACAGTATTTGTTGACACTCGTTGCTTCTCAGGCAGGCTCACAGCATCGGTTTCCTTGCGGTGGAAAACGCAGGGGAGGTGGTCAGATAGAGAGTCGTGGGCGCATATGCATTCATGATGGAATTACATCTCGTAAAAAGGCATGCTTTACTTAAGAAAACCCTATTATTTGCCTAAACGCTGCTTGGTTTAATTGCCTTGTAGCTATTTTGTTAAATTGGTTTGGAGGAAATAAGCCCAATGTTGCAGTGTTCTTATTTCATTCTATGGCTACATAATTAGGGCTAGATGTTATCCGGCACTCTTACATTTTAAGCATGGTTAAAGTGAGCCTATGTTCGTGATGTCTAAATATAAAAAAGATGTGACGATAAAAGCTGTAGGCATTACAGTACTAACAGGCCATCAATCTTTCGAATAGAAATAAAGCGTCATAAGTGTAAAAACATACGACTGCTTGTAGAAAACCTAGTGTTCAATTTTTCTGTTTTAATGGAGATATTTTATGCTGATGCCTTATAGCTGAAAAGGTAATCTATAGTGGCGGCGAGTCCAATATTTAAATCATTAACAGCTTGTTGGTTCTTGTTTTTACGAACCGCGATTGTAGGGTAGGGCTCAGCTTTAAGAAAGTGATGAAGCTCTCTGAGTGCTACGTATCGTAGATAGGAATCAGGCTAATTTCTGTCGCCAAAAAGGGTGTTGAGGTTAAGTTCGATTTCAGTAAAATGGTGCACCCTAGAGTTCGAACCTCTGGCCTTCGCCTCCGGAGGGCGACGCTCTATCCAGCTGAGCTAAGGGTGCGTAGTAAGCAAGATTAGCATTCTATGACCGTTGCTTTCAGCCCTAGATTTTACCATGACCTCCTGGTGAGGCAGCCGCTCTAGCCGACTGAACTTCGAGTGTTTTTTATCGTGACTGTTTGAGATAATTGCGAAGCATAATTTTATCAGTCGAAATATTGTTAGTGCACGCCTGCGACCTCGTTCAAATTTGTTTTGCTATCAGTAACTTAGTGTGGTTTCTTAAATCTGTAATGCTGTGTTATTGGCCTGTCTATGATATAAATAACACTTGTATTTTGCATAATAAAAACCAATTGAGATGGAGCTTAATGGCTATTGAGATTTCAGAAACTGATTTGCTGCTTGAGTGTTTGTTATCGGTGTGTCGTCACCATGGTAATTCGACTACTCGAGAGGCTTTAGTGGCGGGTCTGCCGTTTGAGGGCAGGCTGACACCTTCGCTGTTTGAGCGGGCGGCAAAACGCGCCAATATGGTCAGTAAAATGATCCGTAAGCCATTGGAGTCTTTGCATAACGCGTTGCTCCCTGCTGTATTATTAATGGAAGATGATCAGGCCTGTTTGCTAATGGGCTGGTCGGCTGATAATGAGCTGGCGAAAATTATTTACCCCGATTTGAGTGAAGTGGAAATTGAAGTTCCAGCGATGGAGGTTTATGACCGCTATAGTGGCGTGGCTATTTTGACTCGTCCTCGGTTTAATTTTGATGCCAGAGCGCCAGAAATTCGCTATGAGAAAACCGGGCATTGGTTTTGGGGCGCGCTAAAAGAAAATCTGCCGCTTTATCGTGATGTGTTGCTGGCGGCCTTTTTGATCAACTTGTTTGCCTTAGCAATGCCGTTATTTACGATGAATGTTTATAACCGCGTGGTGCCTAATAACGCGTTTGAAACTTTATGGATGATGAGCCAGCCATTAGCGAAATGACTGAAGAGTCGATGGCTGAGATAATAGCAAAGCCATCTGAGGCTGAAGAGATGGCCTTTGAATCAGTTGATGAGGAGGCGGCAGTAGACACTGGCGAGCAAGAACTTTTACCTGCTGTTGAAGATACTGACGTTCAGTTTGAGTATCTGGATCAGTAAACTCTGTATAAAGTCTTTCTGACCAAGCTTATTTGTTTCCCCTAACTTTAAATATCGCTATAATTAGCTAACAGTTTACGGCTACCCCGTAACTGCATTGATAGAAAAGAGATTGTTATGATGAAAACTATTTTAGCTTTTGTAGCCATTGGCGCCATGTCTTTAGGGGCCACTTCAATTGCCGGCATTGTTGACGATAAAATTGATGCTCGCCTGTCTTCTCCTGGAACAGTGTGTGTTGAAGGCGGAGAATGTGCGGTAGCGACTGTTGCTGTTGCTGGTGGCGCTAGCGACCGTGGCGCTGAAGAAGTTTATAACGCAGCCTGTATGGCTTGTCATATGACTGGCGCAGCTGGTGCCCCCATTTTAGGTGATGCTTCGGCCTGGTCGTCGCGTATTACCCAAGGTGCTGAAATTTTATATGGCCATGCGATTAACGGCATTGGCGCTATGTCTGCGAAGGGTGGTTGTATGAGCTGTTCAGACAATGAAGTTAAATCGGTTGTTGATTATATGATTGAGAAGGCTAGTTAAACACGGCGGGATTTTTAAAGGCTGCTTTGACGGCCTTTTTTTATGCCGGTAACAGCAGTATTACTATTTTTGTAGATGAGTAAAGCTGATTGAAATAGCGCGGTCTTTGTTAGATAAAACCAGTTTATTGTCGAGTGAGGCGATGTGATTGGTCTTGGTAAGCGCCGTTAAATAGGTTCTCTCTTGTTGCATTAATTTTCCTGGCCCAGTCATCATAGTGCTGGCCATATGCGAACTTGGCCATTCAATGGCGCCATTGTTCATCATCACAAAGGTACCAAAATACCTATTCACGCCAGCGTTGCCGCTAATACGTCCGTCGGATTCACAGGTAAATGTTGGGCGATTTGATTCGGTGAGCGAATAAGTGCCAGCAGGAGTATTTAACGCGCTTAGCGTCCACTGGGTATTACAGGCTGCGCTTAGTGTTTTCTTAGTTAAAGATTGTACCGTTTGCTCGGGCTGGCAGCTGACCAGTGCTAGGCTAATAGCGAACGTTGTTGCGATTGTTGAGACTAGCTTGATCATGGCGCGGCTTTCGTTGGGATTAATACAAATGCTAAGTCCGCCAGTCGATACTAACAATGCGTATAAACCGCAATGGTTTGCTAAAATGTTTTTAGTATAACTGTGAGCTAGTTGCCATCTTGGTGGGTGTTAACTAGCGGTTAGCTCTTTAACACCGTCTTGGGTGCCCATTAAAAATACATCGGCTGAGCGGGCGGCAAATAAGCCATTGGTGACAACGCCAACAATGTTGTTAATGGCATACTCAGTCTCGAAGGGCGTAGCGATGGCAAGGTCATGGATATCAATAATAATATTGCCGTTGTCGGTTATAACGCCTTTTCTATAAACTGGGTCGCCGCCCAGCTTGACGATTTCGCGGCCAACATGGCTGCGCGCCATAGGGATTACTTCAACGGGTAGCGGAAATTTACCTAAAACGCTAACCAGTTTGCTGTCATCGGCAATGCAGATAAATTTTTCTGCAACGGCGGCGACAATTTTTTCGCGAGTAAGTGCAGCGCCGCCACCTTTGATTAAATTAAGCTGATGATCTGCTTCATCGGCGCCGTCAATGTAAAAATCAATGCCGTCGACAGCGTTTAAATCATATACGGCGATGCCGTGATTACGTAGCCGTTGGGCAGACGCTTCTGAGCTAGCAACGGTGCCTTCAAATTGAGTTTTTACCGTGGCCAGTTGGTCGATAAACATATTAGCAGTTGAGCCAGTGCCAATGCCAATAATCATATCTGACTCAAGGTGCGGTTTTATGTATTCCAAGGCAGCTAGAGCCACTGCTTGCTTAAGTTCGTCTTGAGTCATGAATATTCTCTGTTTGGCTGAAAAACACTAGCATAGCATCTGGTGGGGAAGAGTTAAGTTGTTTAACATGGCAGACTTAGCAAATAGCGCTATTTTTATTGAAAGCCACTAAAACCTATCGACCGTTATCGAATTTATTTACTGAGCAGATTATGCCAAAGAACTACATAAATGAAATACTTGATACCAATGTTTATGACGTTGCGATTGAGTCGCCATTAGATTTCGCGCCCATGTTGTCGGCGCGGCTTAACAATAAAGTGCTGTTGAAGCGGGAAGACTTGCAGTCGGTGTTTTCGTTTAAGCTGCGCGGTGCGTATAACAAAATTTCAAAGCTTAGTGACGAACAAAAAGCCAAAGGCATTATTGCCGCCTCGGCGGGTAATCATGCGCAAGGCGTGGCTTTGTCAGCTAAAGTGCTGGGCATTAAGGCGACGATTGTAATGCCCAAAACCACGCCCAGTATAAAAGTGGATGCGGTGCGAAACCATGGCGCTAAAATTATTTTGATTGGCGATAGTTATGATGATGCGGCAGCCCATGCAGCGAAGCTAGTTGAAGAAAAAGGCATGGTATATGTACATCCTTATGACGACCCGTTGGTAATTGCAGGCCAGGGCACTATTGGCATGGAAATTCTTAAGCAGCATCCCGGCCCTATAGATGCGGTTTTTGTACCTGTTGGTGGTGGCGGTTTGTTAGCGGGTATTGTCGCTTACATTAAGCATGTGCGCCCAGAAGTTAAGGTGTTTGGGGTGGAGCCAGAAGATGCGGCTTGCCTTAAAGCGGCGATGGACAGTAAGCGCCGAGTAATATTACCTGAGGTTGGAATCTTTGCTGATGGGGTGGCGGTAAAACAAATTGGTAAAGAAACATTCAGTGTGATTAAAGACTCTATTGACGGCGTAATTACGGCTAATAGCGACGAGATGTGTGCGGCAGTAAAAGATATTTTCGACGACACTCGGTCTATTGCAGAGCCCGCCGGCGCATTGTCGCTTGCTGGCTTAAAAAAATATATTGCTGGAACGGGCGCCACGGGACAAACCTTAGTGGCAATACATAGCGGGGCTAATATTAATTTTGATCGGCTGCGTTATATTGCTGAGCGCACCGAAGTAGGCGAGCAGCGCGAAGCTGTACTGGCGGTAACTGTTCCGGAAAAGCCTGGTGCGTTTAAAAAGTTTTGTGCGGCCATTGGTAAGCGTATGGTCACTGAATTTAATTATCGCTATGCCAATGACGATGGGGCACAAATTTTTGTTGGCGTACAAGTTGCCAGCGGCGGCAAAGATAGGCAAGAGCTGGTTACTAAGCTGATAGATAAAGGCTATCAAGTGCTCGACTTAACCGAAGACGAGTTAGCTAAGCTGCATGTGCGTTATATGGTTGGCGGGCATGCGCCAGATGTTAAAGATGAGCTAGTGTATCGTTTTGAATTTCCAGAGCGCCCGGGTGCGTTAATGAATTTCTTAACATCGCTGGGGCAGAGTCGGAATATTTCGATGTTTCACTATCGCAACCATGGAGCCGCTTATGGACGGGTGTTAGTTGGCCTGCAAGTTCCTAAGGGTGAGCGTAAAAAAGTTGAGGCAGACTTTAAAGCATTGAATTATAAGTATTGGGATGAGACAGATAACCCAGCGTATAAATTGTTTTTGGGCTAACAGTTAATGATTTGATTGTCGGTGACAATCAAATTTAGTGGTATGTCCCAGCTTTTAATTTCTAGTTGTGTCACTTGTTGGCAGTGGTGCGCTAGGCCTATTAAATAAGTGTGTTGCTGGCAGTGGGCTAAATAGCGGTCGTAATAGCCACCGCCCATGCCGAGCCGATTGCCACTTTTGTCAAACCCTACGAGTGGGACTAACACCACGTCTAATGTTTCTGCTACATCGCTGGAGCTTGGTTCGGCAATACCGTATTGATTTTTTTCTAGTGTACTGTTTTGCTCATAACGCACAAATACCATGTCGTTATTAGTTTTTATTTTGGGCAAATAAATAGCTTTATTGTTTTTCCAGGCTTGCAGTATTAATTGTGCGGGGTCAATTTCGCCGTCATTAACAATATAGCCGCCAATACTGTTGGCATGTTGAAACTCCGGGATTGAATTAATATTGCTTGCTACTGAATCCGCTGCGGCTAGTTGCTGCTCGGAGCTGAGGTTTTTACGCGTCAGTCTTAGGTCTTGTCGGAGCTGGTTGCGTTGCACCATAACTTGTACCTGTTAAATAAGGATTCCCCAAAATACCGCTGCAATATTTGCCTCGAACCGAATGTTCAAGGTGGCGATCTTTGTGATGCGTTAGGCTTTCCGACTTGCGGACATGCACACCAACATCAGCGAAAAATTGCCGAGGTATTACTTATCGGCTCAGGGACTGTTGTGCTGGCGAGTATCCCAGGGAATAGAAATATTATAGCCTAGCGGAGGACTGTAGCGGTAGGATTTATTAGCTGTCTGATTGAAAACGAGCAATCGCTTCGTCAACTTTGCTACCAAGACGGTTTATGCTGTGATCGTTGTAGCGATTGTTCGCTTCTTGTTCTACGTCTTGCTTTAGTAGGTCGTTGGTAATGTTAAGCGCGGCCATTACAGCTATGCGTTCTAAGCCCACAACTTTGCCACCTTTGCGAATGGCACGCATGTGCTCATCTAAGTAACGGGCCGATGCGGTAAGTGCAACGTGCTCACCTGAGGGCAGAGCAACGTGGTAAGGTTTATCGAGGATAGTGACATTAACTGTTTTTTTATCGTCGCTGCTCATACTTCTTTCTCCAACGACTTCAGTCTAGCGATCATTGCTTCTACCCGCGTTCTGGCTTGCTCATTTTTTTCGCGCAATTGGGCGCGTTCTCGCTGCCAAGTAGATTGGGTAGATTTAAGCATTTCGTTTTCGCGGTGCAGGCCATCGCACACTTCTATCAGTGCGTCGATTTTGCCTTCAAGTTCAATAAATTTGGCGTTTTCCATACTGTATCGCAGGTCTGATTAATTACTGTCACTAACTATAGTTGTCACAGCCATAAGGGTCAATAATCTGATTGACTAGAAAATTAGTATAACCCTGTACTCTTTGCGATATCTCTAGCGGATAAACCTGATAAACTAAGTGCTTTAATGTGCTGGTAAGAGAAAATTATGACAGATTCTTTACCTGCGCTGCCTGAATATGATGACGTAGATGATTGGTTTTTAAGCTTAGAAGCAGAAGCTAGACCGGCTGAGCTGCATGGCCAGCTCAGCGGGCTGATTGCCGGTAATGGCACGCCTAAGCCTAATCAATGGTTGGCAATTTGCTCGCAATTGCTAGAAGTGAATATTCAGCCGGGCACCCCTATAGCCGATGAATTGTGTGCGCTAGTTGGAGTTGTTACGCAGCAATTTAGTGTGGAAGGTTTTGGTTTGGAATTGTTGGTACCCGATGAGCAGGCCTCGATGCTAGAGAGAGTTGAAGGTTTGGGCCAATGGTGCCAAGGTTTTCTGACAGGCTTTGCACTGGCTGGCAATACTCAGCAAGGCTGGAAAGATTTAAGTGAAGAAAGCCGTGAAGTATTAACCGACCTTGCCAGTATTGCGCAAGTGATGGTTGATGAAGACGACGCTGAACAGCAAGAACAAGATTATTTGGAGCTACTTGAATATGTGCGTCTGGGTGCTATTCAAGTTTGGTTGGATTTAAACCCGCCACCACCGCGGGAGTTAGATCCGGCAACCGGTGCACCTTATCCCCCCGCTAATGACAGCGTTCACTGATTTGGTAAAAAGCTATGACTATAAAACGACAAGAATTTGCCAAGCGCCGAAAAGAACTGATGGCGTTAATGGAACATGACAGTATCGCGATTATTCCTGCTGCCCAGCAGTTAATAAGAAATCGTGATTCAGAGTTTGCCTTTCGCCAAGACAGTGATTTTTATTACTTAACTGGTTTTGATGAGCCTGATGCGGTGCTGGTGTTATTGCCGGGCCGCGAACATGGTGAGTATGTGTTGTTTTGCCAAGAGCGTGACCCGGCTAAGGAATTGTGGACCGGTTATCTAGCGGGTCCGGAAGGCGCGATAGAAAAATTCGATGCCGACGACGCTTTTCCAATAAGTGATATAGATGAGATATTGCCAGGCTTAATAGAAGGCCGAGGGCGAGTTAACTATGCGATGGGGCGGATGCCTGAGTTTGATCGTCAAGTGATGGAGTGGGTGAACGTGATTCGCTCTAAGGTGCGCAGTGGTGCGCAGCCGCCAGGAGAATTTGTCGACTTAGACCACTTGCTGCATGAATTGCGGGTCATAAAAAGTAAAAACGAATTAGACATTATGCGTAAAGCGGGTGAAATTTCGGCCCGTGCTCATGTGCGAGCAATGAAATACTGCCAGCCAAACATGTTTGAGTATCAACTTGAAGCTGAGATTACTCATGAGTTTATGGCGGCGGGTTCTCGCGCTGCAGCTTATACCTCGATAGTAGGTGCCGGTAAAAATGGCTGCATTTTGCATTACACTCAAAACACGTCAAAAATAAAAGATGGCGATTTGGTGTTGATTGATGCGGGTTGCGAGTTGGATTTTTATGCGGCTGATATTACCCGCACCTTTCCGGCTAATGGTAAATATACACCAGCGCAAAGGGCTTTATATCAAGTAGTGTTGGATTCACAAATTGCGGCAATAGCGGCTATTAAAGCGGGGGTGGGGTGGAATGTACCCCACGATGTAACAGTAGCGGTTATTACCCAGGGCTTGGTCGATTTGGGCTTGCTTAACGGTGACGTAAAAGAATTGATTGCGACCGAAGCCTATAAAGATTTTTACATGCACCGCGCTGGCCATTGGTTGGGGATGGATGTGCATGATGTTGGCGATTATAAAGTTGGTGACTGCTGGCGCGAACTAGAAGCGGGCATGGTGTTGACTGTTGAGCCCGGTATTTATGTGGCGCCGGAGAACAAAAACGTTGATGAAAAATGGCGTGGTATTGGTATTCGAATTGAAGACGATGTGGCGGTAACTAAAACAGGTTGTGAGGTGTTAACTGCTGGTGTGCCGAAAACAATTGATGGAATTGAAGCACTGATGGCTGATTAAAATGCAGCAATATGATGTTGTCATAGCAGGCGGTGGAATGGTGGGGGCTAGTCTTGCCTGCGCTTTAGCCGAAGCGAGTAGCGGCGCAATATCGTTGTTGGTGGTAGAAGGCTTTCCGCTGCCGGAAGATACATCTAAACCTTCTTACCAGCCAAGTTTTGATGCGCGCTCAACAGCGCTGTCTGCTGGCAGCAAAGCAATTATTGAAGCGATGGGCGTGTGGCAGCATCTTAGCGAACATCTGCAAAGAATTAATCAAATTCATGTGTCGAATAAAGGCCGCTTAGGTTCAACTTTGATGAATGCGGAGCAAGAAAATTTACCAGCCTTAGGTTATGTGGTCGAGAACCAGTGGCTAGGCAAAGTGTTATTGGCAGCAGTGCAAAGTCATGCTTGTATCGATTGGCGCAGCCCTGCTAAAGTTAGCGCGGTTGATACTGCTGGCGAAAAACCGCTTGCCACTATTCGCCAGAACGACATTGATGAAAAAATCGGCTGTAGTTTGTTGGTTATTGCCGATGGTGCACCTTCAGCCTTAGCGCAATCGATAGGTATTCAATACAGTGAAAATGATTACCGCCATAGCGCAATTATTGCCAATATTGCGACCGCCAAACCACACCTTGGATTAGCCTACGAACGGTTTACTGATACCGGCCCGCTGGCCATGTTGCCGCTGGCTGCTAGTCAAGGGCATAACCGCAGTGCATTGGTATGGACTATGCCTTGCGAGCTGGCGGAAGAAATTATCAATTTACCCGATGAGGACTTTTTATTGCGCTTGCAAGAGCGGTTCGGTTATCGGTTGGGGAAATTACAACGAGTGGGCGAGCGCGCAAGTTACCCGCTTAAGTTAATAGAAGCGTGCGAGCAAGTGCGACGCGGTGTTGTGGTAATGGGTAATGCGGCCCACTTTTTACATCCGGTTGCCGGGCAAGGTTTTAATCTGGCACTGCGTGATATTAACGGATTATGTGACCTTGTTTGCAACGCTAAAGGCGCTGGTGATGATTTAGGTAGCTTGCGTCTGCTAGAGCAATATAGAGAAAATCAAGCGTGGGACCAGCGTAAAACAACTGTATTTAGTGACAAGGTGGGCGAGGTATTTATGGCTGACCAAATGGTGTTTGCGGCGTTGAGAGATTTTGGTCTTAGCGCATTAGATGTGGTGCCGTCGCTGAAATCTAAGTTTGTTAAAGAAACAGCTGGTTTGGTGGGAGCTCGGATTAAGTGGTAAATACCAAACAATATGATGTTGTTATTGTTGGCGCCGGCTTGTCAGGTAGTGCTCTGGCATGTGCTTTAGGTGAGAGTGGTTTGAAAATAGCGTTGCTTGAAGGCAGCAACCTGCCGGCAGCAGCACCGTTAGCGGCTAGTAAAGTGGGTGAGTTTGATCCTCGGGTTAGTGCCTTGACCGAAGCCTCAAGAGAGTTTTTACAGCAAATTGATGTATGGGACTCGATGCAGAGGATTTCTGTTAGTCCATACAGCCATATGACAGTGTGGGATGCTCAGGGTACCGGCGAAATAGAATTTGATGCCGGTGAGGTGCAGCAGCCGCGGTTAGGGCATATTGTTGAAAACCGAATAACTAATTGGTGTTTGTTGCAGCGTCTTAGCGCACTGCCAATTGATGTGTTTAGTAATACCAAAGTAAGTGACCTAATAGAAATAACGACAACAGATGTCGCTATTGGTGAAGCGGCATATAGCTTGGTGCTAGAAGATGGCTCAACGATGCAGGCATCGTTGGTGGTGGCTGCCGATGGGGCCTTGTCGATTATTAGAACCTTAGCCGGGTTTGAAACCCGCGAGTGGGATTACAACCACAAGGCTATTGTGGCCACAGTTGAATGCGAGGGGCATCATCAGCATACGGCTTGGCAGCGCTTTTTACCGCAGGGGCCGTTGGCGTTGCTGCCGCTAACCGACGCTGATAATGGCAAACACTATTGCTCTATAGTTTGGTCAGCTGAACTTAACTATGCAGATGAGCTGTCGGCGTTAACTGACGACGAGTTTCGCAGTGCGTTAGGAAAAGCATTTGAGTATAGGCTTGGTGAAATTACTGCGGTCAGTAAGCGCTTTAGCTTCCCGTTGCGTCAGCGCCACGCGAAGCAATATTTTAAACCTGGCTTAGTGTTAGTGGGTGACGCGGCACATAGTATTCACCCGCTAGCGGGGCAAGGTATTAATTTAGGCTTACAAGATGTGCAAGTGCTGGCTGAAGAAATTATCCGCGGGGCCAAGCGTGGTTTAGCGGTTGGCGATGAGACAATACTGCGCCGCTATCAGCGTCGCCGGATGGCGGATAACTTAGCCATGATGGCCGCAATGGATGGATTTAAGCGTTTATTTGAACGCCCCGAACTACCAGTGCGCTGGCTGCGCAACGAAGGGTTGCGCTTACTGGGTAAAATTCCTGCTGTTAAAAATACGATTATCCGCCAAGCAACGGGTTTATAGCCGCCCATAAAGCTAGTGAAATACTAACATTTTTTGACTCTGCGCTTGTGTTTCACTCCACTGCTAGTAAAATCCGCCATCAAATAGACTATCGTTTTATACTCTGAACCAAGGGAACACCATGAGCCACACACCTACCGAATTAAAGTATGCCAGATCTCACGAATGGGCTAGATTGGAAGAGGATGGCACGGTAACAGTTGGTATTAGTGATCATGCTCAGCAAGCTCTGGGCGATGTGGTATTTGTTGAAGTGCCAGATATTGGTGATGATCTTGATGCTGGCGGTGAGGCTGGGGTAGTAGAGTCAGTTAAAGCGGCATCGGATATTTACTCCCCAGTTAGCGGTGAAGTGATTGCGATTAATGAAGTGCTGGAAGATGCGCCGGAGACAATTAATGAAGACCCTTATGGTGAAGGTTGGATGTTTAGAGTTAAGCCTGCAGATGTGTCTGAGCTTGATGAGTTATTAAATGGCGAAGCCTACGAGGCGTCTTGCGAGGAGTAAAAACCTCTGTTCATTTTATACGGGCGTGACTGATTTTCAGCACGCCCGTTTTTATTTTTAGCCTGTTGGTGTTGTTATGGAATTAGCTGTTATTCGTTTAAAGGATAAATGTGATCGTCGCATTCGTGGCGGCCATTTGTGGGTTTACAGTAACGAGATTGATACCCAGGCAACGCCGCTTAAAAACTTTAGTGCCGGCGAGCAAGCCGTACTTGAGTCGTCTAATGGCAAAGTGGTTGGCGTGGTTTACCTAAATCCTAATTCGTTAATTTGTGGACGGCTAATAACACGCGAATTAAAAGACTTTTTGGGTAAAGAGCTGCTAGTAACAAGAATTCGGCAAGCCTTAGTAGTGCGTGAAAGGCTTTATGCAGACAGTAGTTATCGACTAATTTATGGCGAAAGTGACGATTTACCAGACTTAGTTGTCGACCGCTTTAATGATGTGTTGGTGGTACAAATTGGCACAGTTGGTATGGAGCAGGTAAAAGAAGAAATAGTGGCGGCCTTGGTTGAAGTGCTGGCCCCGCTGGCGGTTGTGCTAAAGAACGACTCCCACGCTAGAAGAGCGGAAGATCTGCCTGAATATGTAAAGGTGGTTTATGGCGAGTTACCTGCTGCGGTCATGTTGACAGAAAACGACGCACGTTTTGAAGTGCCGGTGTTAGATGGGCAAAAAACAGGCTGGTTTTATGATCACCGTGAAAACCGTCAGCGCCTAAAGCGTTATTGCCAAAACGCTAGAGTGCTAGATGTATTCAGCTATGGCGGTAGTTGGGGAATACAGGCGGCAATAGCGGGTGCCAGCGAAGTAGTGTGCGTGGATAGCTCGCCATTGGCGTTGGAATACGTAGCTAAAAATGCGGGACACAATAACGTGACCGATAAAGTTATGACAATGAAAGGCCAAGCCAACGCTTGTATGCGTGATTTAATTGATGCCGGCGAAAAATTTGACGTGGTAATTATTGATCCACCTGCCTTTATAAAAAAACGTAAAGATATAAAAGTAGGTGAGGCCGGTTATAAACAGCTTAATCAACTGGCCATGCGGCTGTTAAACGACAATGGTATTTTGGTATCGGCGTCTTGCTCTATGCATTTGGCTAAAGATCGCCTGAACGATATTTTGCGTGCTGCTAGTAGACAGGTTGAAAAACGCTGTCAGATATTAGAGCAAGGTGGGCAGGGGCCAGATCATCCGGTGCATCCGGCGATTGTTGAAACAGAATATTTGAAAGCCGTGTTTGCTAGGATTTACCGCTAAGGTTTGCTTAGCGTCTAAACGACAATATTGGCCAGCCATGGTCTAGTGCATGCTGGTGTAATATTGGGTCTGGATCTACCACGACGGGGTTGTCGACAATATTTAGTAGGGGCAAATCGTTGTGGGAGTCGCTATAAAAATAGCTGCCTTCTAAACTGTGTCCAGTTTCCTCAAGCCACTGTTGCAGACGCGTTACTTTGCCTTCTTTATAGCTGGGTACGCCGCTAGGTTTTCCGGTGTAGCGGTCGTTAATTATTTCGCCTTCTGAGGCGATTAATAAGTCGATGCCAAGGGATTCGACTATTGGCCCAGTGACAAAGCTATTGGTGGCAGTAATTACCATAATAGTGTCGCCGGCGGCGCGATGCTGTTCTAATATTGCATCAGCTTTGGCCAATTTAATGGGGTTAATTTTGTTGGTCATAAATTCTTTGTGTAAGTCATTTAGTTGCAGTGGGTTAAACTGCGCCAATGGCTCTAAGGCGAAGCACAGGTAGGCGTAGATATCGAGCTGGCCTTGTTGGTAGTCGGCAAAAAACTTGTCGTTAGCGGTGCTGAAATCTTCGCCATCAACTAGCCCTTTTTCGACCACAAACTCACCCCAGGCGTGGTCGCTGTCGCCTGCTATTAAAGTGTTGTCTAAATCAAACAGTGCTAAGGCCAAGGTATTGCTCCTAAAAGAGGGTTTACTGATTTCTGTAGTGCGTAGAATACTGATGAGCGGCAGCTGATACAAATATCTGTGACTTAGCTGGCGATATCAAATTGTCGTCTACGTCATATTTGTGAAATAATGAAGTTATAGATTATGGTTTAAGGTGGAAATTTAACAGTGATAGATGCAGATGGATACCGGTCAAATGTGGGCATTATGGTTGCCGATAGTATGGGCCGACTGTTATGGGCTCGCCGTATCGGGCAGGACTCTTGGCAGTTTCCCCAGGGCGGCATAGACCGCGACGAGACGCCCGAAGATGCAATGTATAGAGAACTGCATGAAGAAATTGGCTTGCAGCCAGGGCTGGTAGAAATTGTTGCTAGTACTCAGGGTTGGCTGCACTACCGATTACCGCCGCATTTAGTTCGCAAAAATTCAGAGCCGGTCTGTATCGGGCAAAAGCAAAAGTGGTATTTACTGCAGATGCAGGGTAAAGACGCTGATGTTTGTTTTGATTGTGGCGACAAGGCGGAATTCGATCGTTGGGAGTGGGTAAGTTATTGGTATCCGCTTACTCAAGTTATTGATTTTAAGAAAGATGTTTACCGCAAAGCGATGGCAGAGCTAGCGCCAGCGCATGCTAAGTTGATAAAAACGACTAGGGAAGAAAGAGCTAAGGAAGAAAGAGCTAAGGAAGAAAAAGTTAAGGAAGATTGGTAATTACTTATTATGCTTGAAGAACTACGAAAAATTGTCCAGGAAGTAAATGCTGCCAGTGATCTACAGGCGGCGCTGGACATTATTGTCCGTAGCGTTCGCAGCGCCATGGGTACAGAGGTCTGCACAGTTTATCTTTACGACTCGAGTAAAGAGCAATATATTTTTCGCGCTAACGAAGGCTTAAATCAAGACCTAATAGGTAAAATTGGTCTAGCTAAGGGCGAGGGTTTGGTGGGCAAAGTCGCTAAGCGTGAAGAAACTATCAACATTGATAATGCCGAGGAAAATTCTGCTTACCGCTATATGCCAGGCATTGGCGAAGAAAATTTTAAAGCGTTTATGGGTGTGCCAATTATCCATCGCCGCAAGGTGTTGGGCGTGTTGGTTGTGCAGCAGCAAGCCCCGCGCCGCTTTGATGAAAGTGAAGAATCGTTTTTAGTCACTATGTCAGCTCAGCTGGCAGCTTTGATTGCTCACGCCGACGCTAGTGGAGCAATGATTGCCAATGTTGATGGCGGTACGGCAATATTTCATGGCGTGGCGGGTAGTGAAGGCATTGCCATTGGTGAGGTGGTGGTGGTTGTGCCGCCGGCAGATTTAGATGCTGTGCCCAACAGGAAGTGTGAAGACCCTGACGTCGAAATAGAGTTCTTTAATCAAAGCTTAGCCGCCGTTAGGGCTGATATAAAAGATCTATCAGAGAGCTTGGCTACTCTCCTGCCGCGTGAAGAGCATGCCTTGTTTGATGTGTATTTAGGTATGTTAGATGACAAGGCGCTGGGTGATGAAGTTACTGATTTGATTCGCGCAGGTGAATGGGCTCAGGGCGCTATTAGCCAAGTGATGCGTACTCATGCCCGCGCCTTTGAAATGCTCGATGATGCTTATCTGCGTGAGCGCGCAGTAGATATTAAAGACTTGGGCCGCAGGGTATTAGCGTATTTGCAAGAGACAGGCGATCAAGCGCGTGAGTATCCAGAAAAAACAATCTTAATTGGCGAAGAGCTAACCGCATCGGCACTGGCGGAAGTGCCAGAAGAGCGCTTAGCTGGGTTAGTGTCGGTGCGAGGTTCGCGCAATAGTCACTTGGCGATAATGGCGAGAGCTTTGGGCGTTCCCACTGTGGTTGGGGCAGAAGATTTACCTTATATGCGCTTGAATCATCAGCAAGTTATTGTTGATGGCTCGGTCGGTGAAGTGGTTTGCAATGCATCAGAAGAATTGCGTCAGCATTATGAAAAGCTACAGGCCGAAGATTTAGAAATCGCCGCTGGCTTAGAAGAGTTGAAAGATAAGCCATGTGAAAGTCTAGACGGGCATCGTCTGCTATTGCTGGTAAACACCGGTTTAGTCAGTGAAGTGGCTCGTTCTTTGGATCGCGGTGCGGAAGGGGTTGGCCTATATCGTACCGAAATACCCTTTTTATTGCGTGACCGTTTTCCTAGTGAAGAAGAGCAGCGACAGATTTATCGTGAGCAGTTAGAAGCGTTTTATCCTAAGCCGGTGACAATGCGAACCTTAGATATTGGCGGCGATAAAGCACTGCCGTATTTTCCGATATCTGAAGAAAATCCGTTTTTAGGCTGGCGCGGTATTAGGGTGACACTGGATCATCCAGAAATCTACTTGGCGCAGATTAGAGCGATGATGAAAGCCAATGCCGATTTCGGTAATTTGCGCATTATGCTGCCGATGATTAGTAATGTGATGGAGCTGGAAGAAGCCTTAGAGCTGCTTTATCGTGTTCATGAAGAATTACTTGAAGAAGGCTATAAGATGGAATTACCTCCAGTGGGGGTGATGATTGAAGTGCCGGCGGCAGTTTATCAAGCTAAAGAGTTAGCGCGGCGAGTAGACTTTTTGTCGGTGGGGAGTAACGATTTAACTCAATACCTACTGGCAGTTGATAGAAACAATCCGCGGGTAGCTGATCTTTATCACGCTTATCACCCCGCGGTGTTACGCGCCTTAAAAATTATTGTCGATAGTGGTCATGCTGAAGGTAAGCCAGTATCTATTTGCGGTGAATTAGCCGGTGACCCCGGAGCAGCGGTGCTGCTAATGGCAATGGGCTTTGATGTGTTGTCGATGAGTGCTTATAACTTGCCGAAGGTAAAAGCGGTAATCAGGCAAATTACCAAGCCACAGGCGGTTGAACTGCTCAATAGCGTGTTAGAACTTGAAGATAATCGCGATATTGAAGAAAGGGTTAATGAGACTTTGGCGGAGTTAGGTATGATCATGCCGTCACGAGTCAAGTTTAATGGCTAGCGCTAAAGCGTAAAGTGAAATTCAATATCGTGAATTATTTCTCCTGCAGCATTAAAACCTCTTTCTTTTAATAATATTTCTTCGCTAATTGATAGCACTGTGCTGGCGCGAGTACCGTATTGCGCAGACTGTATAAATCGCGGTGCAAGTAGTCTTTCGGTTTCAATGTCGATAGCTGTATCAGGAAGGTCTATGTCTTGGGGCAGAGTTTTGTCGGCCAGCAAATTAATTAGGTCGTCGTTAGATTGTGCCCGTTTTAAGGCTTCAACCCCGCCCATAGTTTTTGGCCATGAGGTGTTTAAAAAAGCATTACTTAGCCCGTAATAACCAGCGGCCAACTTAGTAATCTGGTTTTGAGTATTGCTGTAATAATAAAAATCAACGCCATCATCCAGTAGTAAGTTAAAGCCACTATATTGATCTCTATTGCGTTGTATCTCCTTCAGATAATCAAGGCAGCTAGTATTAGTGGCCAAAAAACCAGCGCACAGAGCGCCGCGTGAAACAGTTCCTTCTGCTGAATTTGGGTTGCGATAGTTAGTGATTGCCGCAAAGCGTCCATGCTTAGTGACCCCTAGCCAGGTTCCACCGGCTTGCAGGTCTCGTCCGGCAATAATAGCTGGTTGCAGTGGCCATGACCTGGCAGCTAATGCAGGGCGCAGATGAAACTCATCTCGGTTTGCGGCAAGCCATAAGCGCTGATTGCTAGCGGGCTGATAAGAAAAAAGTATTAAGCACATAAATAGTTTGGCGTCGTTAGCATCCTTAGTGATAATGGCTGGCTTAAATGAACGGGCATACTAACATTAGATGATAATAATTTTTTACTTGGCCCTAGGTGCTGTTGCCGGTTTTATGGCGGGGTTGTTTGGTATTGGTGGTGGGCTAATTATAGTTCCAGCTCTCGTATACGCCTTTACGCTGCAAGGTCTTGCGCCTGAGGTGTTAACTCATATGGCGGTTGCCACATCGCTGGCTACAATTGTGGTCACTTCTGTTAGTTCAGTATTGGCTCATCATAATGCCAGGGCTATACAATGGAACATCTTTACCGTGATAGCTCCGGGGATATTGCTGGGAGCTTGGCTGGGCGCGCAGATTGCAGGCTTACTCAGTGGCACAACCTTACGTATTTTGCTGGGGCTGTTTATATTAATTATTGCGGCACAAATGGGGTCTGGTTTTAACGCTAGCCCGCAGCGAGAGGTTCCGCAGGCGTTAGGACTATCGTTTGTTGGCTTATTTATCGGCGGTATATCCGCTTTGTTTGGTATTGGTGGTGGCTCGCTAACGGTGCCATTTTTAAGTTATTGCAATGTGAGAATTCAGTCTGCGGTAGCAACTTCTGCGGCAATTGGACTGCCAATTGCGGTCGCAGGCGCGTCAGGTAGTATTTTTGCAGGGCTTGATAGTCCGTATTTGCCAAAACAAAGCATTGGCTATGTATACTGGCCAGCATTTTTAGGCATTATTGCGGCAAGTGCACTGATGGCACCCATTGGTGCCAAGCTTGCCCATAAGTTGCCTGCCGATAAGCTAAAGAAATTGTTTGCGGTATTTTTAGTACTTATTGGTATTGAGTTTATTATTCAGAGTTGGAGTTCATTGTAGTGCTGTCTTATCCGGAAATTGATCCTGTTGCCTTAGCGTTAGGGCCGCTGCAAATACATTGGTATGGGTTGATGTATTTGTTTGGCTTAAGTGGCGCGTGGTGGCTTGCATCTCGGCGTGCTGCTTTGCCTTATACCCCAGTTAATAAAAAACAAGTTGATGATCTTATTTTTTATGCGGCTTGCGGAATAATTTTGGGCGGCCGTGCGGGCTATGTATTCTTCTATGGATTTGACCGCTTTGTTGATGACCCTCTTTGGCTATTCAAAGTATGGGAAGGTGGGATGTCTTTTCATGGTGGCATGCTAGGCGTGATGGTGGCGATGTTTTCATATGCTAAAAAAATTGGTGTTAAAGGCTTTGATTTATTAGATTTTGTCGCACCTTTTGTGCCGCTAGGGTTGGGCCTGGGGCGCATAGGTAATTTTATTGGGCAAGAATTGTGGGGTCGTGAAACCACCTCTAGTTTTGGGATGATATTTCCTAACGACCCTAGTCAGTTGGTGCGTCATCCATCGCAGCTGTATCAAGCGGCGCTGGAAGGGCTGGTGTTATTTTTGATTTTGATTTTATTCTCAATGAAGCCGCGGCCTCGTTATGCTGTGTCCGGCGTGTTCGCATTGTTCTACGGTATATTTAGGTTTTTAGTAGAATTTGTGCGCGAACCAGATGCGCATATCGGCTTTGATGTGCTGGGCTGGATGACGCGCGGACAGGAATTGTCGTTGCCGATGATAGCGGTTGGAATAATTTTGTTAGTGGTGGCTTATAAGCAGCCAGCAGCGGAGAAAAGTAAATGAAACAGTATTTAGACTTAATGCGTCATGTCAAAGAAAAAGGCACGGTTAAATCAGATCGAACAGGTACCGGTACCACTAGCGTATTTGGCTATCAAATGCGATTTGATTTGGCTGCTGGATTCCCCATGCTGACTACTAAAAAATTGCATTTAAAATCGATTGTCCATGAGTTGCTCTGGTTTCTTGCCGGCGACACTAATATTGCTTACTTACAAGAAAATGGGGTAAAAATTTGGGATGCATGGGCTGACGAAAATGGCGACTTGGGGCCTGTATATGGTTATCAGTGGCGCAGCTGGCCGCTTCCTAACGGCGAGCATTTTGATCAGATTAAGGCGTTAATTGAAGGCATTAAAACTAATCCTGATTCAAGAAGGCATATTGTTAGCGCTTGGAATATTGCCGATGTTAACGATATGGCGCTGCCGCCTTGCCATACCATGTTCCAATTTTATGTGGCCGACGGCAAGCTTTCCTGTCAGTTGTATCAGCGCAGTGCCGATATCTTTCTAGGAGTACCTTTTAATATTGCTTCATATGCTCTGTTGACGATGATGGTGGCGCAGGTGTGTGAGCTCGAGTTAGGAGAGTTTATTCATACCTTTGGTGATGCTCATTTGTATTTGAATCATATGGATCAAGTTGATTTACAGCTCCAACGTACCCCCTCAGACCTCCCGATGATCAAAATCAACCCTAAAGTAAAAAGTATTTTTGACTTTAAATTTGAAGATTTTGAGCTGTTAAATTATACCCCTCAGGCACATATTGCTGGCAAGGTGGCAGTTTAATGATGCTATCGTTAATTGTTGCTAGAGCAAGCAATAAGGTGATTGGTAAAGATAATCAACTGCCTTGGTATTTACCTGCGGATTTGAGATATTTTAAAGCGGTGACGATGGGTAAACCAATTGTTATGGGGCGAAAAACTTTTGAGTCTATTGGGCGGCCGCTGCCTGGACGGCAGAATATTGTTGTTACGCGCAATGCTGATTTTACCAGTAGTGGAATAACGGTGGTACATAGCGTTGAAGCTGCTATTGCAGCGGCAAGCGACGTAGAAGAAATAATGCTTATTGGAGGCAGTGAACTTTATAAACGTTCATTACCGCTGGTTGACAGAATATATTTGACAGAGATACACCAGGATTTTGATGGCGATGCGCACTTTCCACTATTAGATTCCCAATGGCGAGAGATAAGTCGTGAAGACCATGTTTCAGACGACGGTTTAGCTTATAGCTTTTGTGTTTTTGAGCGGTAAGCTCAGTAAAATACTTTGGTATTGTTACCGTTAAAAACTCTTTGTTACCTAAGTTCACGGATAGGCGCTGGTAAATCCAATTGTGGGCTAAAGATTTCTGCCAGCTAGCGCATATCAAGTAATTCGTGGCCTATGTATTGATAATTGGAAATAGTTGTTATTAAATAGCTGTTCTGACATTGTCTCACTACGACCAATCAGAAGCTGAAGCCGCTGACAGAAAATAAGATACATGGCTCGCAGCAACGATAAAAATTAAGCTTTCATTAACAACGATTCAAAGGAAACGCTATTCCCATGAATATGCACCGAATGAAGAAAGTCGCCATTACCAGTATTGTACTGGCGGGCGCAATTATGGGGCGTTCTGCAGTAGTTGAAGCAGACTCGCTAGATCAAATTTATAAAGTTGGCCAAGCGAAGACAGAAGCAGCTCAGTCTTCTCAAAAACGCGTGGACAAACTTGCCGATGAGACTCGTGACCGTCTGCAGGACTATAAAACAGTTCTGAAACAGGTAGAGGGCTTAAAGGTTTATAACGCTAGGCTGGATAAGCAGATCGATAATCAGTTGCTTCGTATAGACCGAATAGAGGAATCTATTTCGCAAGTGACAGTGGTATCTCGTCAGATGCTACCGTTGGTGATACGGATGATTGATAGTCTTGAAGAGTTTGTTGGTTTAGACATCCCTTTCAAAAAGGAAGAGCGTGATGAGCGTATTTCCTTTTTGCGCGAGAACGTCGATCGCAGTGACTTAACGGTTGCTGAGAAATTTAGACAGGTGCTTGAAGCTTACAAAATTGAAGCCGAATATGGCCGTAAGATCGATACTTATGAAGGCAGTGTAGAGATTAACGGTGTGCCAACTGAAGTTAATATGTTGCGAATTGGTCGAATTGGTCTTATGTATCAAACTACTGATGGCAATGTTTCTGGTGCTTACGATTCAGTCCTTCGTGATTTCACCGAGGTAGATAGCGGTTTATATAAAGTTGCTATCTCTAAGGGTATTCGTATAGCGCTAAATCAAGCGACTAAAGACGTTATGACGCTACCAGTAAAAGCTCCGGAGGTTGCGCAATAATGAAAACATTTAGCATGATGAGAAAATTAGTTGCTGTTGCCAGTATTTTAACTGTTAGTTCAGCGGCGGTAATGGGGCAAGAAGAAGTAGAAAAATCTATGACGTTAGATGACTTGCTGAAAAAAGTAGAAGCAGGGCGTTATTCTGAAGCTAAATCTAACTCTGCTCGTGAAGCAAAATTTAAGGCTGCTAAATCTGAGCAAATCAAATTGTTGAATGATATGAAAGCTGAGCGTACTCGCTTAGAAAAGTTATCTGTTCAAAAAGAAAAGCAGTTTGAAGTAAATGAAAAGCTTGTTACTGATGCGCAGAAGCGCTTGAAAGAGCGGCTAGGTACATTGGCTGAGCTATTTGGTCACCTAACATCTGCTGCTGGTGACATGCGCTCTAATTTCGAAGTATCACTAACAAGTGCTCAATATCCTGGTCGTGAAGAGTTTATTGACGGATTAGTTGAGAAGATGAGTGATTCTGACAAGCTACCAACAGTTCAAGAAATTGAACGTTTGTGGGGAATGCTACAGCGTGAAATGACTGAATCTGGTCGTATCGTGAATTTTGAAGCTGAAGTTATCGCACCCAATGGAGACGTAACTCAGGAAACTGTGACTCGGGTAGGTAGTTTTAATATTGTTACTGGTGACGGTCGCTATTTGTCTTACAGCAACGGTACTTTAAAAGAATTACCAAGACAGCCGCTAAGTCGTTACGTTAGTTGGGCAGGTGATCTAGCTCAGTCTACAGACGGTTTATCGCCTTTTGGTATTGATCCAACCGGCCCAACTGGCGGTTCATTGCTAAAAGCGCTAATTGGTACCCCTACGCTTAACGAGCGGTGGCATCAAGGTGGGTATGTTGGTTATGCGATTACCGCGCTAGGTTTTGTTGCTTTGATTATTGCTGTGTGGCGCTTTGTTGTATTGACCTCGATAGGCGCAAAAGTGAATGCTCAAATGAAGTCAGCTACTACTAGTGATGACAACCCGCTGGGTCGTGTACTCAAAGTACATGAAGATAACCCAGCTATGAATGTTGAAACGCTAGAATTAAAGTTAAGCGAGCAGATTCTCAAAGAAATTCCGAATTTGGAAAAAATGTTAGGTGGTTTAAAAATCATCGCAGCAGTTGCTCCACTAATGGGTCTACTTGGTACGGTAACCGGTATGATTATTACTTTCCAAGCAATAACCATATTTGGTGCTGGTGATCCGAAGGCAATGGCTGGTGGTATTTCAGGTGCGTTGATAACAACAGTACTTGGCCTACTTGTTGCTATTCCTACTGTTCTTATGCACACCATGGTTAGTGCTAGATCTAAAAAGGTCATCCATGTGTTAGAAGAACAGTCTACGGGTATCATTGCCGAGCGCTCAGCGGCCTGATTGGGAGCGCGCTAATGTATTACCTTTTTGATTATTATTCCGAGTTAATGCGGTTTATGGATTCAGGAGGCAATGTGCTTTGGCTAATTGCTATTCTGAGCCTCTGCATGTGGACAATCATTGTTGAGAGAGTTTGGTATTACCGTACTGAACTGAGAACTGATGTAGATGCGGCAATGACTGTTTGGGAAGCGCGTAGTGAGCGTAAATCTTGGCATGCTAAACAGGTCCGTAAATTATTAATTTCTCAAGCGTCATTGAAAATCAATAATTTGGTTCCTGTTATCAAGACAATGACAGCGCTGTGTCCATTGCTTGGTCTACTAGGAACTGTAACGGGCATGATTGAAGTATTTGAGATTATGGCTATTACTGGCGGTGGTGACGCTAAGTCAATGGCGGGTGGTGTGTCGAAAGCGACTATCCCCACTATGGCTGGAATGGTAGCGGCGTTGTCTGGAGTTTTTGCCGGTACGTATATTGAAGGTGTCGCGGCGCGTGAAAATCAGTTGCTAGAAGACCAACTAACGAACGATCACTAAAGAGTATAAGATGCGCAATTCTCTAGTTAGAAAAGCTGCCGAAGAACAGGGTCAGCAAATAGATCTTACGCCCATGTTGGACGTAGTTTTTATTATGTTAATCTTTTTTATTGTGACAGCGACGTTTATCAAAGAAGCAGGTGTTGATGTAAATCGGCCTGTTGCTGAGACTCGCGATGAAGTTAAGAACCAAAATATTTTAGTAGCAGTAACTGCTACCGATGAAATTTGGATTAATAAAGTATTGGTTAAGCCCACATCTGTAAAAGCAATTATCGAGCGCATGCATGCTGATAATCCTAAAGGTGCCGTCGTAATTCAGGCAGACCAGCAGTCTACTGCTGAGAAATTTGCTATTGTTTATGATGCTGCTCGTGATGCTGGTGTTTCTGATATCCACCTTGCCGCCGAGGAAAAATAGTTCTCATGGGTAAAGTTATAAAAATAATTATCGGCGCCGCCTTAGCCTTTGTCGTTACGGTTGGACTTTTTGTCATAATGTTTACATTGATAAAGTCTGCTAACCATAAACTTGATGATTCGGAGGCGACCAAAATCGCTGACTTTTCAATGCCGGACGTTGATATCGATGTAAATGTCGATGCCGCTAAACCGGACAAGCCAGAAGATCCTGAAGAGCCACCACCAGAACTGGATACGCCTGTTATTAATGATATTCAGGTTGATACCGCGCTTAATATGAACTTCTCACCAAAAGTTAGTGTCAAAATAGGTGCTGGTGGTATGTCAGCGTCTGACGGTGAATATCTGCCAATCGTTAAGGTTGCCCCTATTTATCCAAACCGAGCTAACAGTCGTGGTATAGAGGGTTACTGTATTGTTGAGTACACAGTGACAACGACTGGAGCAACAAAAGACGCAACAGCGGTGGACTGCCAACCAAGTGGTTACTTTGAGCGAGCTTCTGTCAGAGCTGCAGGTAAGTTTAAATATAAGCCTAGAGTTTCTGATGGTGTGCCAATTGAAGTTGCGGGCGTGCAGAATAAGTTTACCTACGAATTGCAAAAATAGTTTTGGAACATAATCACATGACAATGTTAATAAAAGCCAAGACATCAATGTGCTCCCTAAGTCGGAGTGTGGTGAATGGTGCGGTCGCTTTTTGTTTTCTAGCGGCAACTCCAGGTATTGTTTCATCTATACCTGGGATTGAATCATATGGTGTTGCTCAGGCTGCTGAAGACAAACCAAAAGATACGCGAGAAACTCGTAGAACTCCTGCACTTAGAAACGCAGTCTATGAAAAGTTAAGTGCTGCACAGATTGCTTCGGAAGAAAAAGATTTCGTAGAAGCGTTAAAGATTCTTGATGACCTAAAAAATACAACTGGTAAAAAAGAGCTTAACGGTTACGAAAAAGCCAATATGTATAATTTTTATGCATTCGTTTATTACGCGCAAGAAAATTATCCAAAGGTTATTGAAGCCTATCGCAATGTAATTTCTCAAGAAGATATTCCGTTAGCGATGGAACTGAATACTAAGTACCAACTTGCACAGCTATATTTTGTGGTAGAAGACTACAAGGGAGCAATTAAGGAGTTAACAGATTGGTTTAAACTCGCTGAAGACGCGCAGCCAAGTGCTCATGTGCTGTTAGCGCAGGCCTACTTCCAAGTTCAAAATTATGATAGTGCGCTAAGGGAAGTTGAAAAAGCCATGAGGCTGGCTGAGTTAAAAGGTAAAGAGCCTAAAGAACAATGGTACTTACTAATGCGTGCCTTGTACTATGAGAAAGGCGATATGCCTAAAGTTGGCGAAGTACTAGAGCAGCTGATACGTAAGTGGCCAAAACGTGAATATTGGACACAGATTTCCGGTATTTATGGTGAATTACAACAAGAGAAAAAGCAATTAATTGCTTATGAAACTGCTTATGTCACCGAAGGGTTAAACCGTGAGCAAGAGCTAATTAATATGGCTTATTTGTTTCTTGGTTCAGAAATGCCTTATAAGGCTACTCAAGTTTTAGATGAAGGCTTTAAACGTGAAGCGATTAAAGGCAGCTCCAAAAACTATCAGCTAATGGGTAATGCTTTAAGCGCTGCTCAAGAGAATAAAGCCGCGCTACCTTATATGGAGAAAGCTGCGAAAACGTCGACTGAAGGTGAGCCTTGGGCACGGTTAGCGAACATATATTTTGATAATGATATGTTTAAGCAAGCGGTAGACGCTGGCAAGACAGCATTAAGCAAAAAAGGCGTACGTCGTCGCGACAATACTTATATTGTAATTGGCATGTCATTGTTTAATTTAAATAAATTGTCCGATGCTAGAAAGCAGTTTGTTGAAGCGAAGAAAGATGAGCGTAGTGAAAAAGTGGCCGGTCAGTGGGTTCAGTACATTGACAATGAAGCTAAGCGCAGAGCGTCTTTAGCGGCAGACTAACAGCTTAACTAGACAACAAAAAAGGCGGCACTAACCGCCTTTTTTTGTGGCTGCTTATTACTCATCAAGTAATAATAGATCTTCTAGTCGCTTTTTTATCAGCGTGGCTACTCTCTCACATAGGCTTCAGTCTAGGAGTGCTTTACAAAGGCACGGCTAATGCTCAGCAAGCCCGCAGGTAGACTTTATATCGCCTTGATAAAGACCTTAGAATTACGTTGGTAGTTGTAAAATTGCCGACGTAATTCTGGTAAGTCCGCAGGTAAAACTTCAGTAAAGCCCTGTTCCAAAAACCAGTGAGCTGTATGCGTAGTTAATACAAACAACTTACCAAGACCTATGCTTTTAGCTTGTTTTTCAATATTAACTAATAGCCTTTCGCCTAATCCGTGCCCTCTATACTCGGGATGGGTAACGATGCACGCAACCTCACCTTGGGCGTCTTTCATGTAAGGATACAGCGCCGCACAAGCAATAATCGTTCCGTCTCTTTCGATTACCGTAAATTTGGCTATTTCGTTTTCCAGTAACTCTCTAGAGCGTCGAACTAAAATACCTTGCTGTTCGAATGGGTCAATTAATTCAAGTACGCCGCCAATATCATCGATAGTGGCAGTTCTAATGCTGTCATAACTGTCGTGATAAATAAGGCTGCCGCAACCATCACGAGTGAACAGCTCTTTTATTAGCGCACCGTTTTCCTTATAGCTAATAATCTGGCCCCGTTCGACGCCACTTTCGCAGGCTTTAATAACTGCCTCAATGCCCGCTTTTTGCTCGCCTAGTTTGTTACTTTCGCAGAGGAAACTGGCCTCGCTTAGTTTTAGCTCGCGCAGTAGCTCACCTTGCTCATCTAACAAGCCAGTTTGTTCACAGAAGCAGATTAGTTTATCGGCCTGTAATTGTGTTGCTACCTCCGTCGCGACATCACTTGCTTGGAGGTTAAAAATTTCCCCAGTAGGTGAATAACCCAGAGGCGAAATTAACACTACTGCATTAAGATTAAGGAGTTCTATAATACATTGAGAATCTATCTTTCTAACTTCACCAGTGTGCAGAAAGTCTACGCCGTCATGTATACCTTTGGGTTTGGCAACAACAACATTAGCGCTGCATACTTTTAGATGTGATAAATGCATGGGTGAATTCGGCAGTCCCATCGAAAGCAATGCTTCGATATGGCCACGAAGATAGCCTGATGCTTCGCATACACTAACTAAAGCTTCGCTACAGGTAATTCGTATCTGTTTGTGGAAACTGGTTTTTATAGCAGCGCGTTGCAGTCTGCTTTCTATTTGCGGCCTGGCGCCATGCACTAACACTAGTTTTACACCAAGACTGTTTAATAAGGCGATATCTTGAATGATATTGGAAAAGTTTTCATGTTCAATTGCTTCACCTTCAAGCAGCAATACGAACGTCTTTCCCCTATGCGCATTAATATAAGGGGAAGAATGACGAAACCATTCAATATAGGCTTTGTTGTCTTCTGGATTCATGATGTTCAACGTCGTTAAGTATAAAATTTAGATGCTAAGTGTAGCCTGACTAAGATCCAAAACAAAAGCGCTCAATAAGCTGCTGAATTACTTTTTCCATTGGTGCAATACGGGCAATATCGATAAATTCATTAGTTTGGTGAGCCTGATCGATATCACCTGGGCCTAATACTAATGTTTCCATGCCAAGGTTCTGTAAGAACGGCGCTTCGGTGGCAAAGGCAACACTTGCAGCCTCGTTGCCAGTAAATTTCTGAGCAGCGGCTACCAAAGGGCTATCTAGTGACTGGGCAAAAGCTTCCACGCCATCTATTAATGGTGTGAGCTTCATATTAACGCCACGTTTACCGGCAATTGATTGCACGATTTCGTTAATGTTATTACTTACCCCATCGTTATCCATGCCGGGTAATAGACGTGTATCAAAGTGCAGTTCACAGTGTGAGCAAATCCGATTTGGATTGTCGCCACCATGAATGCAGCCAAGATTTATCGTTGGGTAGGCGACTTTAAATGCAGGATCGGTAAATTCTTGTTGTAGTTGGCTACGGTAATTCATTAGTGAACCGATAACTTCATGCATAATGTCCAATGCGTTAATGCCCAACAGTGGATTAGACGAATGGCCAGCTTTGCCCTCGATGCTAATTGACTGCATCATAATGCTTTTGTGTTTGTATACCGGCACCATTCCAGTTGGCTCGCCAATAATGGCATAGCGTGCCTTGGGCTTGCCAGCCGCCGCCAATGCTTGCGCGCCAGCCATTGAGCTTTCCTCGTCGGCAGTTGCCAAAATAATAATCGGCTGGTCCAAAGGTTTATCTAAATAGGGGGTTAAAGCTTCAACGACTATCGCAAAGAAGCCTTTCATATCGCAAGTGCCTAAACCATAAAACCGATTGTCGCGCTCTAGTAAACTCAGCGGTGAACTGTACCAGCCAGTCTCATCGAATGGCACGGTATCAGTATGGCCCGCAAAGACTAATCCGCCAGAGCCTTCGCCTAAGGTGGCAATAAGATTAGCTTTATGAGGTTTGCCTGGCAGCGGCTGAATCTCAATTTTAAATCCTAAAGGTTCTAGCCAATTAGCTAATAAATTGATCACCGGCATATTACTCTGGTCATGTCGAGCAGAGGTTGAGCTGACTGATGGAGCAGCAATAAGCTCGCGCAGCATGGTTTTAAAATCGGGCTTAATAATCATCTTCCTATTCTGTCAGCCCACTGCGTTATTTGCTAATGCTTGTGTAAATATCTTTTTGCCTAAGTGCTTAGCCGAAAATGCCTTTAAACAAGAAGAAGAATAAAATAGCCAAGCCGGCGCCGGCGGGTAAAGTCACAATCCATGATAAGAATATAGTGCCAACAACACGCAAGTTCAGTGCACCAATACCGCGGGCGATACCAACACCAAGCACCGCGCCAACTAAGGTGTGGGTTGTTGAAATAGGTAAGCCGGTGGCCGAGGCTAGTACTACAGTAGTGGCAGCGCCAAGCTCAGCAGCAAAACCGCGGCTTGGAGTCAGCTCGGTAATCTTTTTACCGATAGTTGCCATTACCTTAAAGCCATAAGTTGCCAAGCCAGCAACAATACCGGCACCACCTAATAGTAATATCCAGCTTGGCATTGTGCTGTTAGCCATAATAGAGCCGTTTTGAAGTACTCCAACAATCGCTGCGATTGGGCCAACAGCATTCGCAACATCATTAGAGCCATGGGCAAATGCCATGGCGCAGGCAGTAAAGATCATTAACACTGCAAAAACTTTTTCAACGTTAACGAAACGATTGCTAGCTTCTAGGCTTATATCACGTTTAATTCTACGTAATAGCATTGCGCCAAGTATCGCCACAATAATTCCGCCAATGGCGGCGATGCCAGCACTTTCAGCAAAGCTTAAGCTAAAACCATAGTCTTTAAAAACGTGTTTAAGACCTTTAAGTATGGTCACCATTATGATCATGAAGCCGACTAAAAACATATAGAACGGGATGTAACGTTTGGCGTTTTCAAACGGTTTGTCGGTGTTTAGGATCAGCACTTGGACGCTTTTGAATAGTCCAAAGGACATAGCGCCGGCTAGTACTGGAGAGACCACCCAGCTGGCTACGATATTGCCAACCTTGCCCCAGTTAACTGCGTCGGTAGAGATCCCTACTGCAGCAAAGCCAACAATAGCACCAACAATAGAATGCGTTGTTGATACCGGCCAGCCCATTACGCTAGCAACTAACAACCAAGTACCTGCGGCTAATAATGCCGCCATCATGCCGTAGACTAAATAATGCGGAGTGTCGGTTAATAAGACAGGGTCAATAACGCCTTTACGAATGGTTGCGGTAACTTCGCCACCAGCTAAATATGCGCCGGCAAATTCAAAAATCATGGCAATGAAAATTGCTTGTTTAATGGTTAATGCACCAGAACCTACCGAGGTGCCCATGGCATTAGCAACATCGTTTGCACCTACGCCCCAAGCCATAAAAAAGCCAAATAAACAGGCCATAACTAGAAATACAGTGCCGTATTGTGAAATGATTTCCATTATCTTATCTCGTTATTATTATTAGCAGGGATCAGCGGGCTAAAAGAATTTGTAATCTGCTGCCCACACGCTGTGCGCAGTCAGCTAGCTCTCCAATCCAGTCGATAATGTTGTACATAAACATCACATCAACTGGCGGCAGGTCTGCTTCAAGGGCGAATAATTCTGCTCTAATGGTGACCTGTAGTTCGTCACTCAAATCTTCTAGTTCATCGAGTTTTTTAATTAACTTACCGACAGCGGTAATTTCTCTGCCACTAAAGCCGGTCTCTAATAATTCGTCTAGCTCGTGAATAGATTTAACTGCTTGATCAATGGTTGAATTGGAGGCTTTTACATAGGCTTTTAATAGTTTTTGTAGTGGCTTGGGAAATACCATTTTGCGACCAAGCATTAAGCCGGAAATATCTTTGGTAAAATTAGCAATCTTATCTTGGCGGCCAACCAGCGACAGTAAATCTGTGCGCGGTACGGGCATAAATAAGCTCTTAGGTAAGTTGGCCCTGATGTCTCTTTTTAGATCATCTGCCTCTTGCTCTAGGTTGCCAATTTTGCGCTGAATTTGTGCTGCAGTTTTCCAGTCATCTTTAAACGATGCAGCGAAAAAATCAGGCAGTAGGTCAGCGCATTCCTTAGTTTTTTCAATATGTTTTTGAATCGGCCCGATTGGCGAATTCGCGAACATACTGGTAATAGACAAGGCCATTGTCGTTCTCCAAATTTATTATTATTGAGTCGTGCAGCGAGATAGCAGCTGTGCCGTACTATTGTATCTACGGGCAATTAGAGCTACCTCTCTATTTTCTGAAGTATGACATTTTGATTACAATTTGCCAGTAAAAGATTTTTCGTATTTTAGCTAAAACAGGTAGACT
Organism: Pseudomonadales bacterium; assembly: GCA_046710535.1. Classification (GTDB taxonomy): domain Bacteria; phylum Pseudomonadota; class Gammaproteobacteria; order Pseudomonadales; family CAWVSB01; genus CAWVSB01. The sequence goes on along the minus strand of JBKEHH010000003.1, from coordinate 221,748 downwards.
AAACCAAAGCAATAATACGTATGGAAGATTGATAATGAAGACGATTAATACTGCTTTAGGCGAAGGTTTGCTACAGTTAACGCCAGTGCTTGCCAGTTTGGTGAAAGATGGACGACTTAGCGGCGATGAGGCTAAAAGTATCGCTGCAAAAGTCAGGTCTGCGGGTGATAAATCCCATCCGCTAGTGGCTATTGCCAGTAAAGAGCCTAAAGACCCATTAGTTGGCGGGAGCAAGCACTCTATGGACACCTTGCTGCATTGGCTCAGTGGTCAGTATGGTTTAGAAAGTCAGCGTATAGATCCACTAAAAGTCGATGTAGAGGCGGTTACTAGTGTTATGTCTCATGCTTTTGCCCAGCGCCATCGTATTTTGGCGGTAGATGTTGGTGCTGAAGAGATTGTCATTGCCTGCGCAGAACCCAATATCACCACTTGGATAAGTGGCTTAGAGCAGGTGGCACGTAGGCCGGTGCGAAGAGTATTAGCGTCGCCCATAGATATCGATAGATATCTTGAAGAATTTTATAATATGTCGCGCTCTGTGATCAGCGCCAAAAAAGCCGATGCTGGTGCTAATTTAGGTATTGCCAATCTAGAGCAGATGCTAGAAATGGGCTCGTCGGCCGAGCCAGATGCTAATGACAATCATATAGTTAATGTAGTGGATTGGTTGCTGCAATATGCCTTCGAGCAGCGAGCCAGTGACATACATATGGAGCCTAGACGCGAAAACGGCACTGTTCGCTTTCGTATTGATGGTGTGTTGCACTCGGTCTACGAGTTGCCGATACAAGTAATGCGAGCTGTCGTTAGTCGGATCAAAATTATTGGTCGTATGGATTTGGCAGAAAAGCGTAAGCCGCAAGATGGTCGTTTAAAGACTAAGCGTCAGGATGGTGGCGAAATAGAGCTGCGTCTTTCAACCCTGCCGACTGCATTTGGCGAAAAGTTAGTAATGCGTATTTTTGACCCAGAAGTATTAGTACGCAGTTTTGCCCAGCTAGGGTTAATGAACGAAGACCGTGATCGCTGGGAAAAAATGGTCAAGCGCCCGCATGGTATTGTGCTGGTTACTGGTCCAACTGGGTCAGGTAAAACGACTACCTTATATACCACGCTTAAAAAACTTGCCAATTCAGAAGTGAATGTCTGCACCATTGAAGACCCGATTGAAATGGTTGAGGCCAGCTTTAATCAGATGCAGGTGCAGCACAATATAGACTTAGACTTTGCTGGTGGGCTGCGTGCATTAATGCGCCAAGATCCTGATATTATTATGGTTGGCGAGATTCGCGACTTAGAAACTGCAGAGATGGCTATTCAAGCATCCTTAACCGGCCATTTAGTGTTATCGACTTTGCACACCAACGATGCACCGTCAGCCATAACTCGGATGATGGAACTTGGCGTTCCTGCTTATCTTATTAAAGCCACTGTATTGGGTGTGATGGCGCAGCGCTTAGTGCGCATATTATGCGCTCACTGCAAGCTAGAAGAGGACACTGATGCAAATGCATGGGCAGAATTGATAGCCCCGTGGCCGTTAGCAATGCCGGCCAAAGTGTCAGTTCCAGTTGGCTGCCGGGAATGTCGTAATACCGGTTATTCAGGGCGTGAAGGCATTTATGAAATTATGACTATTAGCCAGGCAGTTGGCGATGAAATTACCAAAGGCGCAGATATCGGAACAATCCGTGACAGTGCCATGAGCGAAGGTATGCAAACTTTGCGCTTAAATGGTGCCCATAAAGTTATTGCCGGTGACACTACTATTGCTGAAGTTATGCGCGTTGCGCCACCCTTGCAGTTGTCCTAAGGCTAAGCATTGGAGTTCGAATGTTTAGGGACAGTGATTTAACTAATCTGCATAAGCTGCTGCGAAATCCCGTCTCACAAGCTTTGGGCCAGTGGCAGGAAGCGGTTGAAGCTGGCGGTCTGTCGTTGCCGGCGTTGGACTCAATTCAAACCCAGCAATGTATAAAAACCTTTGCCGCTAGTCGCTTTGTCAGCCAACAGTTTACTGACAACCCTAGTCTAGGCGTTCAACTGCTAGCGGGTGATGAGCTAACTATCGCGCGTGACCAGCAGTACTATTACCAGCTGCTGGGGCAACTTTTAAATACGCTAAATAGTGAAGAGGAACTGTCCTTAGCCTTGCGGCGTTTTCGCCAGCGCACCATGTGCCGCATTATTTGGCGTGATATAAATCGGTTTGTACTGATGCAAGAAACCGTCGCAGAGTTATCGTATTTGGCGCAAGCGTGTGTCGATGTTGTGCTAGATTGGCACTACCAGCGCATGTGTAAAGACATAGGCACGCCTAAAGGCCGCGACAGTGGCATGCCACAAAAAATGGTTGTGCTTGGGATGGGCAAGTTGGGTGCCTGGGAGCTAAACCTTTCATCTGATATTGATCTAATTTTTACCTTTCCAGAAAACGGCCAGACTGAAGGTGGTAGACGTTCACTTGCCAATAGTGATTTTTTTACTCGTCTTGGTCAGCGCCTAATTAAAACTTTAGACGAAATTACCGCTGAAGGCTTTGTGTTTAGAGTTGATATGCGTCTGCGCCCTTATGGGCAAAGTGGGGCTCTGGCTCTCAGCTTTGGTGCTATGGAAGAGTATTACATAGAGCAAGGTCGCGAGTGGGAGCGCTACGCGATGATTAAAGCGCGGGTTATAGCTGGCGACATGAAGGCGGGCGAGCAGCTACAGATGTTATTAAAACCTTTTGTTTATCGGCGTTATATTGATTTTAGTGCCTTCGATTCACTACGTGAAATGAAAACGATGATCAATCGCGAAGTGAATCGACGGCAACTCCACGATGATGTGAAGTTAGGTGCGGGCGGTATTCGTGAAATTGAATTTATCGTGCAAGCGTTTCAGTTGATTCGTGGCGGGCGAGAGCCGCAATTGCAAGAGCGACGCTTGCTTGACGTATTGCAGCAATTGGTTGAGCAAGAATGCCTGCCGATAAAAGTGGTATCGGAGTTGTCAGTGGCTTATGTGTTTTTGCGCAACGTAGAGCATGCTATTCAAGGCTTGGATGATAAACAAACACAAGTATTGCCCGCCAATGAGTTGGACCGCCTGCGCATAGCGATGATTATGGGGTTTGCCGATTGGCAGTATTTTTATGCCGATCTATCAGTGCATCGGGGTAATGTAAGTACTCATTTTGCTGATGTGATTACCCCCGTCGAAGAAGCGAACGATCTACCTGATGTGTCGGTCTGGCAAGAACTATGGTCGGGTGAGAGCGGGCTTGAGTTGGGCGAGAAAATATTGGCTGACAATGATTTTGAAGATTCAGCAGAGAGCTACCGGCAATTAGTAGGTTTTCGCGAAAGTAAAAAAATCATTTCTTTACAGCGTGAAGGCCGGCAGCGATTAGATCTTTTTATGCCTATTATTCTCGCTGAAATTAGTAAAAAACAACAACCATCTGTGTTGTTGTCTCGAGTACTTCCACTGGTGGAATCGGTGCAGCGACGCACTGCTTATTTAGTGTTACTACTAGAAAACGTGGCCGCGCGTGAGCAGCTGCTAATATTGTTCGAAGCTAGCCCTTGGATCGCCAGTCAGCTAACCAAGCAGCCAGTACTGTTAGATGAATTAGTCAATACCGATACTTTATATGCGGTGCCAGAGCGTAAAACGCTACAGCAAGATTTACGCCAACAGGTGCTGAGGCTTGAATGGGGCGACTTAGAAGGACATATGGAAGCGCTGCGATACTTTCGCGCTGCCCATGTGTTGCGAATTGCCGCGTCTGAAGTGACTGGCCGTATGCCGTTGATGAAAGTAAGCGACTATTTGACGCTTCTTGCTGAGGCAATATTAGAGCATGTAGTAGAGCTCTGTTGGCAAAACCTAGTCGCAAAACATGGTAGGCCTATTAATGTTGACGGTGAGGTATGCGATAAAGATTTTTTGGTGGTTGGTTACGGCAAACTCGGTGGTATTGAGTTGGGTTATGGTTCTGATCTTGATTTGGTGTTTATTCACAATGGTAACCCCAGCGAGGCAACCGACGGCGCTAAGCCAATAGCGGGGCAGATGTTTTTCAACCGCCTAGGGCAGCGCATTATCCATGTGCTTGCAACCGCGACGGTTTCAGGCGAATTATATGAAGTCGATATGAGGCTGCGACCGTCAGGCAACTCAGGATTATTGGTGACTAGTCTGGCTGCATTTATTCAGTACCAACATAAAGACGCATGGACTTGGGAGCATCAAGCGTTGGTGAGAGCTAGAGCCGTCGCTGGCGATGAAAATTTAGCCGAGAAATTTGCGCTAGAGCGAGACCAGTTATTAGCGTTTGAACGCAATCGGCAGCAGCTGCGTGATGATGTTAAATTGATGCGACAAAAAATGGCAGATAATTTGTTGCTCGCTGCAGCACAAGGTCCAAAATCACCAATTTTCCACCTTAAGCAGGGCTCTGGAGGTATCGTTGATATTGAGTTTATGGTTCAATACATGGTCTTGGCTTGGGCGCATGAATATCCTTCTCTCACCATGTATTCAGACAACATCCGAATACTGGAAATGATGGAGCAATGTCAGCTTCTTGACAGTGAATCAGTGCAAGGTTTGATGGATGCTTACAAAGCCTATCGTTCTATTGCTCACCGCTTATCACTGCAGCAACAGCCCAATGAAATTAGTGCAGATGAATTTGTGCGAGAGCGCAGCGTGGTTCGCAAAGTCTGGGGTCAGTTTTTTGATGAGTCGAGTTAACTCGACATGGTAAACATGTAGGAGTAATACAATGTCTATGGACGACCGCGATGGTCTAATTTGGTTTGATGGTGAAATGGTTCCTTGGCGCGATGCAAAGGTTCATGTCTTAACTCACACATTACATTATGGCATGGGTGTGTTCGAGGGTGTGCGCGCCTATAACACCGACAACAACGGTACCTGTATTTTCCGCTTAAAAGAACACACTGATCGTCTGTTTCGCTCAGCTAAAATTTTGGGCATGGATATGCCGTTTGGAAAAGATCAAGTGAATGATGCAGCGCGAGCAGTAGTGCGTGAAAATAATTTGACCGAAGCTTATTTGCGCCCCATGTGCTTTTTGGGTTCTGAAGGTATGGGTTTACGAGCCGATAGTTTAAAAACCCATATGATTATTGCATCATGGGAGTGGCCATCATATATGAGCCCCGAGGCTACCGAAAAGGGTATTATTGTTCGTACCTCTAGTCTTGCCCGCCATCATGTCAACATCGCGATGACAAAAGCTAAGGCCAATGGTAATTATATCAACTCTATAATGGCCTTACGTGAAGCACTGCAAGGCGGTGCCGATGAAGCACTGATGTTAGATGTTGAAGGTTTTGTCGCCGAAGGCAGTGGTGAGAACTTCTTCATGGTGCGCGACGGTATTATTTATACGCCGGAGACAACCTCGTGCTTGGAGGGTATTACTCGCGCTACAATTATGCAGTTGGCTAATGAAATGGGTTATGAGGTGCGTGAAAAACGTATTACTCGTGACGAAGTGTATGTTGCTGACGAAGCATTCTTTACCGGCACCGCCGCTGAAGTATTGCCGATTCGCGAACTAGATAGTCGTCCCATTGGCGAAGGTAGCCGTGGGCCAATTACTGAAGCTTTGCAAAGCGCCTACTTCGCTCATGTTAAGGGTCGTCGCCCTGGGCATGATGAGTGGTTAGCGCCAGTCGCATAAATATTGTGAGTATCGAATCAGCATCTGACCAGATACTCATCGTCGGCCCGTCTTGGGTTGGTGATATGGTAATGGCGCAGAGCTTGTATAAAGCTTTGCGTCACCAAAATCCCAATTGTGCAATCGATGTGTTAGCTCCCGGTTGGAGCTTGCCTGTGTTGTCGCGTATGGCTGAGGTACGCAACGTTATTGACCAGCCCACCGCCCACGGTGAGTTAGCATGGGGTAAGCGTAAAGCCTTGGGCACACAGCTTGCCAGCGTCGGTTATAGCCAAGCAATTTTGCTCCCAAACTCGTTAAAGTCAGCGCTAATTCCTGCATTTGCGAAAATCCCTGTTCGTACCGGCTGGCGTGGTGAATATCGCTACGGTTTATTAAATGATATTCGCCTGCTCAATAAAAACCGCTATCCACTGATGGTAGAGCGTTTTGTAGCATTAGCTTATGAGCTAGGCGCAGCACTGCCTGCACCATTGCCAAGACCAGAGTTGGCGGTAGACTGCGATAACCAAACCAAGGTGTTAGCTGAGTTTTCATTGTCAGTTGACCAACCTATATTAGCTTTATGTCCCGGGGCAGAATTTGGTCCCTCAAAGCAATGGCCTGCGCGCCATTATGCTGACGTTGCCAAGCACTATATCGCTAAAGGTTGGCAGGTTTGGTGTTTTGGCTCGAACAATGACGTAGTCATTAGCGAAGAAATTAAAATGCTAGCCGGTGGTGAGAACTGCCACGTGGTGGCGGGTAAAACCGCGCTAGGTGATGCAATAGATTTGCTTGGCCTTGCTAGCGCTGTGGTAAGTAACGACTCAGGTTTAATGCATATTGCGGCCGCGTTGGCTCGTCCTCTAGTAACAGTTTATGGTTCTACCTCTGCGGACTTTACCCCACCGTTAAGTGATGTTGTTGAAATGGTGTATACCGACGAGCCATGTCGCCCTTGCTTTCAGCGCGAATGTCCCTTGGGCCATTTGAATTGTTTGAACAAGTTAGAAGCCGGTCAAGTTATTAGTGCCCTAGAGCGATTGGGTGTTTAGCCCGATCAGCCGTATAATCAAAACAAATAAATACCATAATCGATAACCACCTCTGAGGGTAAGCAATGCGCTTAGCTTTTGCCTTATTCAAATACTTCCCCTTCGGCGGCTTACAGCAAGACATGCTGCGTATCGCGCTGGCGGCAGTCGAACGTGGCCATAGTGTCAAAGTATTCTGTGGTCAGTGGCAAGGCGATGTTCCGCCTCAGCTTGAAGTGGTGAATGTCCCTATGGCGGGTGGCAGTAACGCTAGTAAAGATACCAGCTTTGTAGCGGCTTTGACGATTGTGCTAAAGCAGCACGAAATAGATCTGTTAGTTGGCTTTAATCGCATGCCCGGCTTGGATGTTTACTATGGCGCTGATAGTTGCTTTGCCGCTAAAGTCTATGAACTGCGCTCTTGGTTTAGTCGGTTTTTACCTCGCTACAAACATCATTTAAGCTATGAAAAAGCGGTATTTAGTACTGCGGTAAGTACTCACGCTTTATTGATTTCTAAACCTGAGAAGCAAGTTTTTATACAGTATTATCAAACGCCAGAAAAACGGCTGCATTTATTACCGCCAGGCATTCGCCGCGACCGAGTTGCAAATGAGCAAAGCCCTGCTATAGGTAAAGCTAAGCGAGTAGAACTTGGCGTGAGTGATGATGAAAAATTATTGCTGATGGTTGGCAGCGGGTTTAGAACTAAAGGTTTAGACCGAGCTATAATTGCTTTGGCTAATTTACCTAGCGCAGAAAAAGCTAAAGTAAAATTTTTTGTGGCAGGGCAAGATAATCCAAAATGGTTTAACTACTTGATTAAAAAATTGAGCGTTGAAAATCAAGTCAATTTTTTAGGCGGGCGCAGTGACATACCAGAATTACTGCTAGCGGCTGATCTGCTCATTCACCCGGCTTACAGGGAAAACACTGGTACAGCATTGCTTGAGGCAATGGTGGCAGGCTTGCCGGTTGTTGCTACTGATGTCTGTGGCTATTCCTCTTATATTAGTGATTTTGATATGGGCATAGTGCTGGCATCACCCTTTAATCAAAATCAACTCGATCAAGCTGTTGCAGACTTGTTGTTTGATGAGCAAACACAGTGGCAACCGCGGGGGCTTAAGTTTGCCGCCAGTGCCGATATTTATGATCTGCCAATACATGCTGTTGAGCAAATAGAAGCAATTGCTAAAGGTGACTATGTCTGACTCGACTGGATCTGAAGCGGCTGAGTCAGTAGTGACTAGACTTGAACTCCGTAAAGACTTTAAAGCACTTTGGCCGCAGCCGTTTGATGCCGTAGTAAAACAGCAGGGCGAAATTTATCGGGAGAAAGAAGGTCGTCGCACGCTGCGTTTTGAAAATAACGGTGCTGGCTATTTTCTTAAAGTCCACATGGGGGTGGGGTGGTTAGAGATTATTAAAAATCTTGTTCAGCTGCGCTTGCCGGTAATTGGCGCGACTAACGAATGGGAAGCTATTAACAAGTTACACCAACTAGGTGTCGGCACCATGTCGCTGGTTGGTTTTGGCAAACGGGGTAGTAATCCGGCCAAACAGCTCTCTTTTGTGCTGACTGAAGAACTGGATAACATGGTCAGCTTAGAAGATTTTTGTGCGCCGTGGAAAGATATGCCGCCCAGCTATCGGGTGCGTAAGATGCTTACTGAAGCTTTGGCTAAAGATGCAGCTACAGTGCATAACGGTGGTATGAATCATCGAGATTTTTATATCTGCCACTTTTTGATTAAAAATAGTGACCCACTACTAGCGGGCGAGAAGGCCTTACCCAGGCTCTATTTAATTGATCTACATCGCGCTCAAATGCGCCCGCAAGTGCCCACACGGTGGTTAGTTAAAGATTTGGCATCACTGTATTTTTCGGCGGTAGACATTGGTTTGACCAAGCGTGATCTGGTGCGATTTTTGCGCTATTACTTGGGGCCGCAAGTTAGCAAACAGCTGAAGGCGTCGCCAGATTTTTGGCAAAAAGTAATTAAGCGAACGGACAAGCTATATCGGCGGGATTTCAATAAGCGTCCCTATTTGCCATTGAGATAAACCTATTCCTTATTTAACGCTTGTTAACAAGTGCTGGTAAGTTAGTTAACTGATTGAATTAAAACAACTTTAGTCTAGTATTCAGTAGTAGCCTATTAGTTGCAAAACTGGATTTTTAGCCTCTCAACCGTTAGAATTCGCGGCTTTTGGACTACTTCATTCTGGTTTAAGCGTATTGCGCGCACCAATCACGCTTAAGTAGCCCATGTTAATGTCATGCAACCAGTTAAGGTTTGCCAATGCAAAGCCCTAACGGCGGAATTAAACAGCTATGCAGCAAGAATCAAGTGTCATAAAACAACAACCGTTGTTTGACGAATCTATGGTTGAGCAGACTGCTTGCGCTAAGTCGCTAAAAATATGTCTATTGGGTTACCGCAGCAATCCTTATAGCGGTGGGCAGGGTATTTACATCAAGTATCTGAGTAAAGCTTTGGTTGATGCGGGGCACACGGTTGATGTTATCAGTGGTGCGCCTTATCCCCATTTAGACCCGCGCGTTAAACTTATTAAAATGCCATCGTTGGATTTGTATGCCAACGGCTTGGGTTCATTGCGCCCTCATCATTTAACATCCTGGGCCAATATTATCGAGTGGATGAGCAAACTCACTGGTGGCTTTGGTGAGCCGCAGGCGTTTGGTCGCCGGGCGCTAGCTTATTTGAAAAAACATGGCCGCGACTACGACATTATTCATGACAACCAATGTTTGGCATTCGGTATGTTAAAGCTGCAAAAACTGGGTTTTCCATTGGTGACAACGGTTCACCACCCCATTACCCAAGATCTAGATTTAGCTTTAAATGCGGCGCGACGTATTCGTGATCATTTGTTGATTAAGCGCTGGCACTCATTTGTCTATATGCAGAAGTATGTTATCTCAAGGCTTAATCATTTGGTGACTGTGTCAGCTAGCTCACGTGATGATATTGCTACAGCGTTTGACCTGCAGCCATCATGTATTTCACTAGTACATAATGGTATCGACATTGAAGCCTTTGCACCGCGTGAGAATATTCAACGTATTCCTTATCGTATTATGGCTACTGCATCTGCTGACCAGCCATTAAAGGGCTTGCGCTACTTGCTTAAGGCGCTGCATATTTTATTGCTCGAATACCCCGAGATTAAATTGCTAATTATCGGTCGTCCTAAAGAAGATGGTGATACAGCAAAGCTTATTCGACGATTAAAACTCGCTGACCATATTGAATTTGTTAGCGGTATTACTACTGAGCGCTTGGTAGATTATTACGCCGAGGCGCAAGTAGCGGTGGTGCCGTCTTTATACGAAGGATTTGGTTTGCCGGCTGGTGAGGCTATGTCTTGTGCTGTGCCATTAGTATCTAGCTCTGGTGGGGCTTTGCCAGAGGTGGTTGGTGATGCCGGTATACAGGTGCCGCCAGGAGATGCGCAGGCATTGGCAGATGGGATTAAAAAATTGCTAGACGATGAAGCCTTGCGTGAACATTATGCGCTGGCTGGTAGAAAACGAATTGAAGAGCTATTTTGCTGGCAAGTAGCAGCAGGTGAAATGATCGAGTTTTATAACAAAGTATTGGAAGAACAAAATGCAGACAGTTGATTACAAGCTGTTTGAGCTCAGCGCCGGCGACAAAGTTTTAGACTTAGGCTGCGGTGAAGGAAGACATGTGATTTCGGTTTATATCGAAGCAGAAGTAGAGTCAGTTGGGGTTGATTTGTGCCTTAAAGACTTAGCGACAGCAAAACAAAAATACCAAATGTTTGCCGCGCCTGAAGATAAAAACCGCGCCTTCCATTTGTCTAATGCCGATGCCTTAAGCCTGCCATTTGCTGATAACACTTTTGACAAAGTCTTGTGTTCTGAGGTGTTAGAACATATCCCTGATTGGGAGGCCGCCTTGGTAGAAATAAAGCGCGTGCTTAAACCAGAGGGTATTTTTTGTGCCAGTGTGCCACGTTACTGGCCGGAGAAAATTTGCTGGATGTTAAGCGATGAATACCATGCCAATGAAGGCGGGCACTTGCGTATCTTTACCTCGAAACAATTTAAAGACGCTATAGAGTCGTTAGGGTTTAATCGTTATAAACGTCACTGGGCCCATGCCTTGCATTCGCCATATTGGTGGTTGCAATGTGCATCGTGGGAGAACCGCGAAAAGTCAAAGCTGGTAAGTTGGTATCATAAATTACTAGTGTGGGATTTAATGGAACGCCCATGGATTACTCGTACCACAGAGTCTTTGTTGAACCCCATTATGGGCAAAAGTGTGGTGATGTATTTTCGTAACGAGACAACAGCATGAGCGGCGTATATTTAAGTCGAGGCATTTATCCGCAGGATTTTTTTCGGCCAGCGGTTGAGTTTATTTTAGAGACTCAATTAGCTAGTGGCGAAATTCCCTGGTTTACTGGTGGTCATGCCGACCCTTGGGATCATGTTGAAGCGGCTATGGGTTTAACTATTGGCGGTGAATTTGACGCCGCCAAAAAAGCCTATCAGTGGTTAGCCGATGAGCAACTCGATGATGGTAGTTGGTGGGCCGCTTATAAAAATAGTGATGCCGACAATAAAGAGCGTCGCGAAACAAATTTTGTTGCCTATATTGCTACTGGTGTTTGGCATCATTATTTGGTCACTGAAGATCAGCAATTTTTGCAATTAATATGGCCCACAGTAAAGCGTGCTATAGAATTTGTCTTGCGCCTGCAAACCGAGCATGGCGAGATTCACTGGGCAGTAGACACTGACGGCAATGCGAAAGAAGATGCGTTGATAACCGGCTGTAGCTCTATTTATAAAAGTCTGGAGTGTGCCAGTAATATTGCAGCCGCATTAGCGTTTGATAATTCTACTTGGTTAGTCGCGCGTGAAAATTTAGGTAACGCATTGCGCAATCACCCAGAGCGGTTTGATCGTACTTGGGAAAGCAAAGCGCGTTATTCTATGGATTGGTTTTATCCTGTGCTATGCGGTGTTTATTCAAATAGCTCTGCCGACAAAGCCAAAGCGCTTGCTCGCATAGATGCGCGCTGGGAAGAGTTTGTTGAAGACCAGCTGGGTTGTCGTTGCGTTAGCGATGAGCCTTGGGTGACAGTAGCAGAGTCGTGCGAATTAGTGATGGCACTGCTAGCCGCAGGCGACCATGCCCGTGCAGTAGAGGTTTATAGCTGGCTGCATCAATGGCGCAGCGACGATGGCTCATACTGGACTGGCTATCAAATGGTGATGGATATTATGTGGCCTGATGAAAAACCAACATGGACCGCAGGCGCTATTCTATTAGCGGCTGACGCGTTAACAAATCACACCCGCGCCAGTAAATTATTTAATAGCGTGCAGCTATTAGAGCCGGCGCAACAAGCGCAAGGAATGAGTAGTGCTAAGGTGCTCGAAAAGTCCTGAGTTAAGCGCTAACTTGTAAATAGCATGGGGCGCTTGCCCGCCTTCAGTGGATTTTGTAAATACATCATGGATAGCTAATATGCCGCCTGCTGGTATATGGCTTGCCCAACAGCGGTAATCGGTTAATGCCGCATCTAAGCTATGACCACCATCAATAAATACCATTGCCAGTGGCGTATGCCAGTTTTTGGCGGCTACTTCTGAGGTGCTCACCAGCGGAACTACTACCTCGTTTAAGCCTGCCTCTTGAATATTTTTTCTGAATTCTTTAAAGGTGTCGAAATAACCAGTACTGCCATCAAATAACTCTTCGTCATGAAACATCTCGCCAACTTGATGTTCTTCACTGCCGCGATGGTGGTCGAGTGCAAATACTGTGGTGTTAGTTTCCTTGCAGGCGGCGCCAATATATATAGTCGATTTACCACAGTAGCTACCGATCTCTAGGGCTGGGCCTAGGCCTTGGCACTGCATTACTGCGTTATATAAAGCTGCTCCTTCCTCCGGATGCAGAAAACCTTTTAGAGAATCGATATTGGCAGGCAGTTGCATAGTAGCTAACTCAGTAGTTTTTAGGCATGGAACAGTAGCGTAAAGCCATTTGGCTAGCAACTGAAGGCAGCAATATACGGTGGAAATTACTCATTTATGTAGCGCTCTAGCTGACCTATAATCGGGACTAATAGATTATTACTATAAATAAAACAGGACGCGCTCTTTAATGAAGATGCCACGGTTTGATAAAGGCAATGTATTAGTCATTGGCGATGTAATGCTTGATCGGTATTGGCATGGCCCAGCTTCAAGGCTGTCTCCGGAAGCACCGGTGCCGGTGGTTAAAGTAACCCAAATCGAAGATCGCCCTGGCGGCGCAGCAAACGTTGCCTTAAACCTTGCAGCGTTGGGCTGCGGCGCCTTGATTAGTGGCGCCACAGGTAATGATGCAGCCGCCGATAGCTTGCAATCCAGGCTAGCAGCCGCTGGCGTGTATTGTGGCCTAAATCGCAGCGATGACTTCCCTACTATTACCAAGCTGCGTGTTATTAGCCAGCATCAGCAATTGATTCGCTTGGACTTTGAAGAAGACATTCCGATAGCGGCGGCCAATAGAACAAATAGCAGCGCTATTGAGTTATTTGGCTCTGCTCAAGCGATTATCTTGTCTGACTATGCCAAGGGCACATTGGCAGCGCCGCAAGAATTAATTGCTGCGGCCAAAGCGCAGGGCATACCGGTGTTGGTTGACCCAAAAGGTAGCGACTTTGGGCGTTACAAAGGTGCAACTCTACTGACGCCAAATCTGGCAGAATTTGAAGCAGTGGTAGGTAAATGTGAGAGTGAGGCACAAATAGTAGAGCGTGGCCTAGCGCTGATTGCAGAGCTAGAACTTGATGCCTTACTAGTAACTCGTGGTGAAAATGGCATGTCTTTATTGCGCCCTAATCAGCCAGTGTTTCATTTGCCGGCGCAAGCAAAAGAAGTATTTGATGTAACTGGTGCTGGCGATACTGTTATTTCGGCTTTGGCCGCAAGCCTTGCGGTAGAAGAGTCGATGGAAAATGCAGTGACGTTGGCCAACTTAGCGGCCAGTATTGTGGTCGGTAAATTGGGTACCGCAACTATAAGTGGGCCAGAACTGCGGCGCGCGGTTAATGCACTCCATGGCAGCGGCCGCGGCGTGGTTAGCGAAGATCAGTTAGTTATCGCGATGAAAGATGCTAAAGAGCAAGGCGAAACTGTTGTCTTTACCAATGGCTGCTTCGACATTATTCATGCCGGCCACGTCAGCTACTTAGAGCAGGCGCGAAAATTAGGCGACCGTCTAATTGTCGGTATCAATGACGACGCCTCAGTGTCAAAACTAAAGGGGCCGGGTCGGCCGATCAATACAGTTGATAGACGCAAAGCGGTTTTAGCTGGGCTAGAGTCAGTTGATTGGGTGTTAGATTTCGGTGACGACACTCCAGAACGGCTACTTGAGTTATTGCAGCCTGATATTTTGGTTAAAGGCGGTGACTACGACAAAGAAGGTGTTGTTGGTTGGAAAATCGTTGAAGCTTATGGTGGCGTGGTTAAGGTAATGAGCTTTGTCGATGATTGCTCTACTACAGCGATTGTAGAAAAAATTCAGGCAGATAAATCTTAGCTTTAAAAGAGTCAGGTTTTTCGACATGCAGCAAGTGCTTTGCGGCTGTTTTCAATTAAGTGAGTGGTGTTAATTGTGCCAATAATTACACTACTGACCGCAGCATGCTGAAAAATGAAATCTAAATTTGCTTGCACTGTATCGTCATTATTTAAACAAGCATGGCCAGAGCCTAAGGCTTTTTTAATTAATACGCCTTTATTGTTGACCGCGCAATAATCTAAAACAGCAGCATCATCTTGATAGTCCAGATTGTGAGTCATCATTACACAATCACTTTTTTCTGCTGCTAATAAGCCACCGGCTACTGTTTTAGTCGACATGCCAAAAGCTCTTATTAGGCCTTTTTGTTTTAAGTCTCGCAGCACTTCTAAGGTGCCATAGTGATTAATAATGTGTTCGTCATTGCCATCAGAATGCACCAATACCATATCGATAACATCGGTATTTAGTCGGCTAAGGCTACGCAAAATACTGGTGTGAGTATGCTCTGGGGTAAAGTCGAAATGCGATTTTCCGTCGATAAACTCTTCGCCTACTTTACTGCAAATAACCCAGTCGTCGCGCTGTCCTTTTAGTAATTTACCAAGGCGCTGTTCGCTTATGCCATAAGCAGGAGCAGTATCTATTAAATTAATACTGCAGTCTTTGGCCACAGCTAATAATTCTAGCGCTGTTTTATCATCCGGAATTACAAAGCTGGCGGGGTATTTTACGCCTTGGTCGCGGCCAAGCTTTACTGTACCTAAACCTATGGGGCTAACATAAATCCCGGTATCCGCTATTTGCCGCTGATAGTCTTTTAAACTCATTTAAATAAAGTTTCCCAGCATGGCTTGGCAATATCAGGTGTTGCTAGCTGGCTAAGTAATTGCATGTTTTCGGCTACGCTTGGCGTAATGTTGTCATCAGCTAAAATTTTACTGACTTCAATCGTTAGACTAGGCGCTAAGGTTAGTTTGGTCGGCCAGACGGTGATAACGTCTTTACTGGCGCTTTGGGCAAAAGCATTATCAGGTTTTACTAGGCCCTTTTGTTGCGGTTCCGCTCGGTCTACATAGAGTGTTGCCCACTCAGCATCACTCCAATCTAACCATGGGAATAACTTGGTAATTTCAGTTTTGGCTTTAGCAATTAACTGATCACTACTTAACGCAACGCCAGCAGTGGATAAGTCGCCACCTAAATACCAAGCCGTTTTACCATCAATGCATTGATGAGAAGAAATAGTTAAGCGTGGTGACGCACTTAAACTTGCACCAATGCAATGGGCGTAAAGCATATGATTATTGCTATGTTTGATTACAACTTGTCGCAGTGGGCGCAATTGCATGGCTGGTTGTTCTAGCCTTAGCATTGCCAATAAATCGCCATTGCCTTTACCTGCCGCGAAAACCACTTTTTTGGCGGCTATATCTATTCCACTAACACAAAGCTTGGCGTTGCCATCAATACTTTCTAGTTTGCTTCGACTCCAGTCTATGCTGAAAATTTTGTCTTTGGCATTTGCTTGTAAGTTTGCAATTAGCGACGGGGCATCAAGCACAACATCGACCAGTTTATAAACACTGCCCTTAAATTGCTTGTTCGAAAATACGGCAGGATGGTTTTTAGCTTTTAGTGACTCAATGCGTCCGCGTAAGGCTTTACTGGCAAAAAATGTAGTCAGTTTTGATGCCAGCTTGCCAGCCGACCACATATAAAATTCTTCGCTTAGTACTTTTGTATCTCTAAGGTCTACATCTGCTTCGCCCGTTAAACAGGCCTTCCAGTGATCAGGCATGTCAACAATGGCTTCGCTTTCACCAGATAATACGCCGCTTAAGGCGTATTTAACCCCACCATGAATCATTCCTTGGCTGGCAATGGTTTGATCACTACCTAAGGCATTTTTTTCAAACAACAGCGCGCTATAGCCTTTGGCTTGCAAGCTATTCAATAGCCATAAACCAGCAATACCGCCGCCAATAATGGCTATGTCTACTTTTACGTTGTTAGTCATAAAGGTTTTTTATCTTTAGGTTAGGCTCTAGTATAACGGTAGTAGGGAAGGCAGTGCTAATCTTGTTTTTGTTGGCAACTTTAGTGATCCCCCGTAGAGTGCTTTTTATAAAATATGGAGAGACTATGATGAAATTGATAGGGGCTGTTTTGCTATTCGCTTGTTTGGCTGGATGTACGGCAATTCCTGAAAATATCAAACCCGTTAATAATTTCGAATTAGCCAAATACATGGGCCAATGGTATGAAATCGCTAGATTAGATCATCGGTTTGAGCGTGGTTTAGAGCAAGTGTCGGCGACCTATTCGATTGACGACAACGGCATAGTAAAGGTTGCCAATCGTGGTTGGAGTATTGCTGACAAAGAGTGGAGTGATGCTGTTGGTAAGGCGCGTTTTGCTGCTGGCATAGATATCGGTCATTTAGAGGTTTCTTTTTTCGCCTTCTTTTTTGGTGATTACATTATTTTTGAGTTAGACCAAGCTGACTATCAATATGCTTGGGTAACCGGTGGTGAGAATACATTGTGGTTTTTATCGCGCACTCCAGCTGTCAGCGACGAGCTTAAACAGCGTTTTGTTAAAACAATAACTGAATATGGCTATAATGCCGATGAGTTGATATTTGTTAACCAAGAAATGACTAGTGACCCCTGCAATCGAACTTGCTAAGAAGAACAAAATCGCTCGCATCGTGCATGAATATGAGCATGATGCGGCAAGCGAGTCTTATGGCTTGGAGGCTGCTGAAAAGCTAGGGGTTAGTGAATCCAGAGTTTTTAAAACGCTTGTAGTAAGGCTCAATGATGATTCCTTAGTGGTGGGGATCTTACCGGTGTCGTCTATTTTAAGCATGAAGCTAATGGCTAAAGCAGTCGGCGCAAAAAAGGCGGTCATGGCTGATATGGCTGAGGTGGAGCGCGCCACGGGTTATGTACTTGGTGGGGTTAGCCCATTGGGGCAGAAGAGACAGTTGAAGACGGTTATAGACCGGTCGGCTAGAGATTTCGAAACTATTTATATTAGTGCTGGGCGCAGAGGTTTAGAAATAGAACTAAATTCGGCCGATCTACAAAAGCTAGCGGCGGGTTTATTTGCAACAATAGCCATCAATACTCATTAGTAAAAAAATGTTTAAGGATAATGGGATGTCAGTGAAAAAGTTTTTCCCAATCTTAGATTGGGGTCAAAACTACCAACTAGATTTATTCAGAGATGATGTTGTCGCGGCTATTCTTATTGCCATGATGTTAGTGCCGCAATCGCTGGCTTATGCGCTATTAGCAGGCTTGCCGCCACAGTTGGGTTTGTATGCCAGTATCTTCCCGTTAATGATTTATGCCGTCTTTGGTACCAGTAGCGCCCTATCTGTTGGACCATTTGCAATATCTTCAATTATGACAGCGTCTGCTTTGGCGGCGGTATTTCCTGACGGAAACTTAGTAAACTATCTAGCCGGTGCTGTCATACTGGCGCTGATGAGTGGTACATTATTACTACTGTTTGGTTTGCTCCGATTGGGCTTATTGAGCAATTTTTTGAGTTTTCCGGTGGTATCTGGTTTTATTTCTGCGTCAGCGCTAGTGATTATGGTGAGCCAGTTCGGCCATCTATTAGGCGTGCATAGTAGCGGTGGTAGTTTGTTGGCTTTACTGGCTAGCTTGTTGTCGCAGATTGACTATATAAACTGACACACCGTACTAATAGGTGTAGTGGCATATTTATTACTTTGGTTGATGCCTGCTGGTATCAAGCGCTTAGCGATGGCGTTTGGTTGCGCCGAGCCTTGGGCAATATTTCTTTCCAAGAGCACTCCGATTATTGTAATTATACTGTCGATATTTTTAGTTCAATTTTTTACTTTAGATAAACAAGGTGTTGCCATCGTTGGTAGTATTCCCCAGGGTTTGCCCACCTTACAAATAGCTGCATGGAAAAATTTAGAGTGGGATGTTGCAACCTGGAAAAGCCTACTTACCTCAGCAGTATTAATTAGTATTATTGGTTATGTTAGCGCCTTGTCAGTAGCCCAGTCCTTTGCCGCAAAAAGACGCGAAAGAATTGATCCCAACCAGGAGGCGATTGGCTTGGGCATGGCTAATTTAGCATCGGGTATATCGGGTGCGTTTCCCTTGTCTGCTAGTTTATCGCGGTCGGCTGTCAGCTTTAATGCCGGCGCCAGAACCCCCGCAGCAGGAGCCTTTGGCGCAGTTGGTGTTGGTGTTACTGCAGTGTTTTTTACCTCTGCACTTTACTACCTTCCTATAGCCACTTTAGCGGCGATGATAATGTTGGCAGTGACCTCCTTGATTGACTTTGACGCGATGAGGCGCACTTGGCGCTATAGTAGGCAAGATTTTGCAGCATGGTTGTTAACCGTTGTTATTACCTTAGCCCAAGGCGTTGAGCTAGGTTTGATTAGCGGCGTAATCCTGGCAATTGTTTTACACTTATACAATTCAAGTAATCCTCATATTGCAGTGTTGGGTAAAGTACCGGGAACAGAGCATTTTCGTAATATAGATAGACATGAGGTGGAGCAGTGCGAACAGTTTGTTAGTTTTCGGGTTGACGAAAGTTTGTATTTTGCCAATGCACGTTTTCTTGAAGACAAGGTGAATGCTTTGGTTGCAGAGCATGCATGTGCTAAACACTTTGTCCTATTGTGTTCGGCAATTAATAAAATCGACAGCACGGGTTTAGAGAGCCTTAACTCTATTAATCAACTGTTAATTGCGGCTGGTATAAAATTTCATCTGTCAGAAATTAAGGGGCCGGTATTAGATCGGCTTAAACAGACAGATTTTTTAGATAAATTATCGGGCAAGGTTTATCTTAGTCATTATCAAGCATGGACAGATTTAGCGGTAAATGACACTGGCGTACGCTAGGGCAACATTAAAATAGAGTTGATTGTAATGCGGATTTTGCATATCGGTTATTGGTGCGCTCACCTATACTGAAATGAATATAGTCGGTCTTATTGTTGTCGGCAGGCATAGTTAATAATAACAAGATGGATTTACCGATGGCTCACTTTAATCGTCGTTTTATGATCAAAGCATTAGCAGGTACTAGCGCAATGGTAGCAGCGCCACTGCGTTGGGCTGCGTCGGCAGCACTAACCCGGCCCATGCCTCGCAGCAAAGAAGAAGCCACTTTTCTCATTCATAGTGAACGGCCTTGGGCTTTAGAAACCATGCGCTCTAGCTTTGGTTTTAGTCCTATTACGCCTGAGTCACATTTTTTTGTGCGCAATAATTTACCTATGCCTGATGCCGCGATTATTGAAAATAGAGATGGTTGGCGCTTTGAGGTAGCGGGCGCAGAAAGAACTGGTAGCCTAAGTTTATTAGAGCTAAAACGAATGAATACTAGCACTGTGGCGACTGTATTGCAGTGCTCCGGGAATGGTCGAGCGTTTTCCCCGCATAAACCTTCAGGTTCGCAATGGAGTATTGGCGCTGCGGGTTGTGCGCTGTGGACAGGAGTTTTAGTTAGCGATGTGTTTGAACTGTTCGGTGGCGTAAAAGACGGCCTTAAGTTTTTGACCACAACCGGTGGTGAAACAATTCCGGCAGGCATAGATTTTGATCAAGTAGCGGTACAGCGTTCAGTATTGTTAGAAAAGGGCTTAAAAGACTGCATGTTGGCGTGGGAAATGAATGGCGCCCCAATATCGTTGACCCATTGCGCTTAATTGTGCCGGGCTACTATGGCGTTAACAATGTTAAGTGGGTTAAAAAGCTAGCGGCTACGCCGGCAGAGTCCGCTGCTGAAATTCAGCAAACCGGCTATCGCGATCGTGACATTGGCGAAAGCGGCGGGCCGCAGCATCCATCTATGTGGCGCATGGAGGTGAAGTCGTGGATTAATGGTCCCGGCGCAGATGACACGCCAGTGCTGCCCGGCCGTCATTATGTGTACGGGGTAGCATTTTCTGGTGAACGTGGGATTAAAAAAGTAGAAGTGTCTGCTGACCATGGAAGAAGCTGGGAGCCAGCCGAATTAGTTGGACCAGATCTCGGCGTGGATGCTTGGCGCACGTTTAAGCACGAGGTAGATTTGTCCTTAGGTAAGACTCGTTATGTTTCACGGGCGACAGATATGGCTGGCGCTATGCAACCTCAAAAACGCAAAGAGAATCATCGCGGTTATGGTAATACCAGTTGGGAGGATGCTGGCTTAGAGATTAACGTGGTGAGTGAGTTACCTAAGTTTGTGCCAGCACCTAAAAAGGTGGCTGCAATGGCTGCCACAGTGGTAGCAGCGGTGGTGAAAACACCAACTAAACTGTCTGCCAAAGCACTGGAGGGGAAAGACATCTATTTAGCTAAAGCACAGCCAAACTGTGGCGTTTGCCATACCTTAGCTGACGCTGGTAGTCAGGGCGCGGTAGGCCCTAATCTGAATGTACTAAAGCCAACTGAGGCCCAAGTTGCGCAGGCGGTAAGCCAAGGTGTGGGCATTATGCCTTCGTTTGGAGCTCAGCTCAGTAGTGATGAAATTGCGGCTTTAGCGGCTTATGTTGCAGAAACTACTCGCTGATTAAGACAAAGTCGCTGATAATTAAGTACTGAAATGTAAGGGGCTTATGATGATTATTGTAACCGGCAGTGTAGTAATTGAAGGCGGCAAGCTAGAGCAGGCATTGGTGCTTAGCCAAGAGCATGTGGTGCGCTCTAGAGCAGAGCGCGGATGTATATCCCACTGTGTGCAAATTGATAATGAGAACCCACAACAACTGAGCTTTATTGAGCAGTGGGCTGACCGGCAAGCGTTACTTGCGCACTTTGCGGTGCCAGCGTCGCAAGGTTTTGTGCAGTCGCTTTCGGCCCTGGCTAACAGCGTGCCGATAATGAAAATATATGACGCTAATGAGATATCAATTGCTGATTTGGCTAGTTAAATAACGTCACGCCAACCAGCTTCAACAATAAAATTTACGTCGCTGCGCTACCGTTAAGTGGTGATGCCTAAAGTGATACTAGACTGGGGGAGCGATGAAAACATACTGTCGTATATGTGAAGCACATTGTGGATTAGACATCGATGTTGATAGCAATACCGAAACTATTTTAAAGATCAGGGCTGATAAAACTCACCCTGTATCACGCGGCTATGCCTGTATTAAAGGTATTGGCTTAGACGCAATTCATCACGATAGTCAGCGGTTAAACCATCCCTTGAAAAAGGTAGGTGATAGTTGGCAGCAGATAAGTTGGCCACAAACGATTGCAGAGATTGGCGTTAAAGTTAAAGCGCTTGCCACTACTCATAGTCCACGCTCTATTGCCATGTATGCCGGTAACCCGAATTTCTTTAACTTTAAAAGCGTGATGTTTGTCCATGATTTTTTAAAGTCGATTGGATCCCCCAATTTATTTTCATCCCATTCAATTGATGTGAACAATAAGCTGTTTACCGCCACCAAGGTCTATGGTCGATCAATGGTTCATCCGGTGCCAGATTTTGACAACACGCAGTTCTTTATGTGTTTAGGTAGTAACCCTGTTGTTAGTCAGATGTCTTTTTTATTGATTCCTAATGCTTTAGGAGAGCTGCAGAAAATAGAACAACGTGGTGGTAAGGTGATTATTGTCGATCCGCGTAAAACCGAAACAGCCGAGAAAGTAGGTCAGCATGTTTTTATTCGCCCCTCTAGTGACGTTTATTTGTTGCTAGCGATGTTAAATATTATGGCTGAGCAATACTTTCCTGACGTGAGCCAATATGATTATGCGGCCAATGATATTGAGGCATTTATTGCCATTGGCAAAGAGTGGACGCCGCAGCGTTGCGCCGAGTTGACCGGTATTAGCGCCGATAATATTTGCGAGTTAGCGCGGCAATACTTCACTGCCGATGGTGCGGTGCTGTATATGTCGACGGGGGTCAACATGGGTCCATTTGGCAGTATTTGCTATTGGCTTATTCAAGGGCTGAGTTTGCTTAGCGGTAACTTAGATAGCAAAGGTGGACTGGTATTTTCGCAAGGGCCATTCGATGCAGTACAGTTGGCGGAAGATATCGGTATTGGCGGCGAAGAAGCTGGCAGCACACTGCAAGATGGTTGGGGTAAAGTGGCGTCGTGTTTTCCATCTAATGCCTTAGCTGATGAGATTTTGATAGACCACCCAGAGAAAATTAGAGCCTTGTTTGTACTGGCAGGCAATCCTGTCCATTCAATTCCCGGTGATAGTATGGCGGCCGCAATGGCAGAGTTGGAGCTTGTTGTATCGATAGATATTTATCAAAATGAAACGGCAATGTATGCCGACTATATTTTGCCCGCAACCGATATGCTGGAACGCTCGGACTTTCCGATATCATGGACTAGCCTGCGCGCAACGCCCTACACCCAATACACCAAGCGCGTTGTTGCACCAAAATTTGAGCGCCGCGAAGAATGGGAAATACTCAGCGATTTGGCCATAGCCTGCGGCGCGTCTCCTTTTGCCCTGACTAGCTGTAATGCATTGGCACATATTAATCGTTGGTTAAATTGGTTGCCTGGTGATTTACGTCTAACCCCCGACCGCATTTTGGCATTGTTACTAAAAAAAGGTGGGCGTACAACATTAAAGCAATTGCGAGAAATGCCCCAAGGGATACCGTTGCCCGCGACGCCATTTGGCGCTTTTTTGGGCGCGAAGGTACCAACCAGTGATAAAAAAATGCAGTTAACGCCGCCGGTATTAATGGCAGATTTGAGCCGGCTTGCTGATATAGAGCAACGATTATTACAACAGAAAGATTTAGTCTTGATTGGCCAGCGTGAACGTAAAACTCACAACAGTTGGATGCACAACTCGCCATTCATTAAGCATAAAAGTAGTAATGCCATATTAATAAACCCAGTGGATGCCCTAAAGCGAAATATTAGTAATGGTGAAATCGTGGTTTTGGCGGGCAATAATCGTGAGCTGCAGTTGCCGGTAAAAATAACCGAACACATAATGCCGGGCGTCGTTGTTGTGCCCCATGGCTGGGGCCATGCAGCGTCAGGTGTTGTTAATGCTCAGCAGGCTCCCGGTGAGAATATTAACCATATTATTCCTGGCGGCAATGACAATATTGAGCCAGTAAGTGGTCAGGCCATTATGCATGGTCATAGTGTTGAGCTTAGAAAGGTCAGTTAGAAGAATTATTGCTACCAGCGGTTAGTCGCGCCTCACTGTCGCGTTGGTGACTCAATATCATTTCGATATCTAGTAGTATTCTACTATTAGCCGCTATAAGAAAAATTTAGTGTTGTCGGTTAAATTTACAATTGTTGAATTCACTTATTCATAGAGTCGTTTATGTCTTCTAAAGTACTTTCACTACAAAAAATTTGTTTATTAGGCGCACTGTTGTCTTTTGGTATTGCGCTGAGCGTTAGCGCCGTGGAGCAGCCTGATACAGATCATCAAAAAGTTACTATCTGGAGCCAAGGCGTGCGCTTGGCAGGTGATATTTATAAACCAAAAGGTTTGGCGACAGATGCCAAATTGCCGGGCATTTTAATGGTGCCGGGCTGGGGCGGAAATAAAGGCAATGTCGGTCGAAATTATGCCAAGCATTTTGCTAGTGCGGGTTTTGTGGTGTTAGCTTTTGATTTTAAAAGTTGGGGCGAAAGCGATGGACCTGTGGTGATGACAACAGCTTTGCGCCAAATTGATGAATCTGCTGAAGTTAACGTAGTCGGCACTCATATTCGACAATTCATCAATCCACTATCGATGATGGAAGATGTTCGGGCAGCGTTATATTACTTAGGCGGTGAGCCCCAAGTAATGGCTGACAACTTAGGTATTTGGGGTACTAGTATGGGCGGTGGTTTAGCCGTTGTTATGGCTACGCAAGACAGCCGTATTAAGGCCTTGGTCGATCAAATGGGTCCGGTAAATTACCACTATAATTTAAAAGACATCCCTGCCAACTATGTGCGTACTATCGAGACGCAGATGGCTAGAGGAGAGCTGCTACCATTTCCTGGGCCTACTGGAAATGCCAGCCCGCAGTTAAAGGGTTACCCTGACTGGGTAGCGATGAAACGGTTTAACCCAATGTCTTATGCTGAGCAACTCGCAGTTCCTACTTTGATTATTGATGCCCAAGAGGAAGCTTTGTTCGATACAACGAAAAATGGACAGCTACTATATAATGCGATTAAAAATCGTGTGGACGCACGCTATAGTGTTTATCCAGTAAAGCACTACGATATGTATAAAGGTGAAAATTTAGCAAAGGCTCGCAGTGAAGGCTTGCAATGGTTTATCGATCATCTAAAAAAATAAAGACGAAGGCGCAGTAACTACCGCGCCTTTTTTGTTGTTAGGCTGTACAGGCTTTAAGCAGTCGGCCCATTGGCTTTTCACCAAGTTCACCACTAAAGTCATCATTCTCCCAGGCAATATTTCCGCCAATCATCACCAGTGGCACAACGCCGTCAGAGCGATTAACCAACTGCTCATGGTTATATTCAGTGCGGAACTGACGAATGACATTAGCTTCACCGTCATAAGTGGCAAGCTGCTGCGGGTCGACTAAAATTAAGTCGGCCACATCGCCTTCGTTAATGGTGCCGGCTTTAACGCCAAATAAATCTGCCGCATCTTTAGTCAAACGCTTCACAATATAAGTGAGATCTTTGTCGCCGCCGCTAGACGCTAGCTTCAGGCTACGCAAGTTAACGTCATAAAAAGCCATATTGGTTAGATGCGCACCGCAGTCGTTAAATCCAGGGATAAGCAACGGATTCATTAGTAACTCGCGGGTTGTCTCTGGGTTGCGATTAGCGGTGACGGTGCTCCAGCTAAGATCAAAGTCGAAGGTTCTCAGTAGCTGCAGCATGAAGTCCGCTTCATCGCTAATCCAAAAGAAGTCCCGGCTAATAATTTCTTGTTCTTGCTCATTGATGTCGCTGGGAATTTTACCGCCTTTTATCGCTATGATGCGATCAAGCAGGTTTTGCATGTTCATGCCAACCCAATGATCAATCGGACAGCCTTCTACGGTCATGTCGCTCAATTTGCGATTAAAGGCATAATCTTCAAGATTCAAAATACGTTTTAGTCTTGCCAAGCCCCAGCCTTGCTTGCCTTTAAGCCACATCGCCCGAAACGTTTTAATATAATCCGAATCATTAAGAATGCTTAGTCTAGCTGCGCGGTCTTCCAGGTCTGTTTCGTTAAGCTTTCTTAGTTCAGGGATTTCTTCTGACAAGGGAGTTATTGCGCCGTCTGACCATACCTTAAACGGTGCGCCTAAGGCTTGAAGATGAAACTCTCCTTGCACAAATTTGGAGTTTAAAACTTTGGCGAGAACTTTAGCCAGCTTTAAAATTTTCCAGTTATTGGCTACATCTAATGCTGCTACTACGGTCACTCTCAGTGGTTTTTTATGCAGTTTGCCGCTGGTGAGCAAAAAGGTTTTTATAGTATCAACAGCACTGTCTTTAGGCGGTGTTGCTTGCCACAAGGCGTCGTGTTCGCGCACTACTTGAGTCAGCTTTTTAAGCTCATCATATTTAGCAAATTGGGTCGGTATTTTTTTCTCACAGTTGGGATGGTTTGCTAAGTAGTGGAACGGCAGGGCGTCGGTAGAAAAACCGGCGTAGCCTAGTTTTAGCGCATCGCCAAGATTAGTTTGCATGGTTGTTAATTCAGCCTCAGTTGGGTCACGGCTAATGCTGTCGTTAAAGCCCATTGCATCAATGCGTAGCATCGAGTGCGGCACCATGGTTACCACGTTCGGGCCAAGGTTAAGCTGGTCTAAATGTTCTAAATAGGCTTTTGGTGAGTCCCAGCTTACATTGTCTGCACAGGTGCGCAGCAATGACTTGGGTAGGTTTTCCACTCGGGCAAAGCAGTCGACAATAGGGTCTATCTCACCACTGCGTTGGTTGCCAAAGGCCAGCCCTAAACTACAGTTAGCGATGACAACACTGGTTGTTCCATGCCTAACCGACTCAGGTAATCCTGGGGCGACTTCTAGCTCTAAGTCGTAGTGGGTATGAATGTCAAAAAACCCTGGCATTAGCCATTTGCCGCTGCCGTCAATCACTCGCGCAGCGCTTTCTGTGTCGAGGTTTTCGCCCCGCGCGACAATTTTACCGTCGGCTATTGCAATATCCTCGATAACAGCAGGTTCGCCATTATTAAAAATTTTGGCATTTTGTATCAAAGTATCTACTAGTGGTAATGAACTCATGGGTTATTGCCTGTAATAGTTATAAATTGTCGAAATAGCTGGCGAGCATGGCAGCACCCAATTGCAGTGTGACTGCTTTCGATTGTGTGGGGTTGCCGAATACGTGGCGATGCACCAACCCTTCGGCCATGGCGAAAAGGTTAAATGCAACGGCATCCGCGGTTTTAATGTTGAAGCTTTGCACGAACTGTAATACTCGCTCATGCAGTAAAATCTCTCCTTGCGCTAAAATTTCGGCTAGCTCGGGGTCTAACTCTTTACGTTGCTCTAATACTTGATGCAGTTCGGGCGCTTGTTCGTGAAAGGCATAAATAAGTTCTAGCACATGGTGAAAAATCTGTTGGGTAGTACCTGCTTTTGCACTGTCTTTATAAGCCTTTTCACTGAGCGCAAATAATTCTTTTGCCGATGGCACTTGTTGATAAAGATCTTCCATCCGCTGCTGCGCTATTACCCGCAGCATGTCTTCTTTGTTATCGAAATATTGGTAAAAAGTGCCAGTAGCAACATTGGCCGCGCTAGCAATAGTTTTTGCGGTGGTGTTGTCATAGCCGTGTTCAGCAAAACACTCTGTCGCTGCGATAATCAATGCGCCGCGTTTTTGTTTGGCTCTGGTTTGGGTTGGAAGTGCTTTCATTGGCTGGCTCTAGTGGTGGATTCTTTGCCGTTGTTGGACCGATATTGATGCAATATACCTAAAACCTGAACTAGACGTCAAGTTCAGTTTAATTTAATATGCTCTAATAGATAATTGTTAGTCAACTAATAGACGGTGAATTCGGAGTAGAGATGAGTTTTGAAAATGCAGGTAAGCTAAACAATGACCTTGCTAGTTGGAAGGCTAGTGGCGAATGGCTAGATTTATGCGGTCATCAAATATTTGTTAAAGACGACGGCGATAGTCAATTGCCGACCCTGCTACTGATCCATGGTTTTCCAACGTCAAGTTGGGACTGGAGTGGTGTTTGGGATGAACTGAAAACACGTTTTCGCCTAGTTGCACTAGATATGTTGGGTTTTGGTTATTCAGATAAGCCCAATGTAAGCAGTTACTCGATTCATGGCCAGGCTGACATCGTTGAGGCCCTGGTTGTGGCCAAATCCTTAGATAAGTTTCACGTATTGGCTCACGATTACGGAGATACGGTGGCCCAAGAACTATTGGCGAGGCAACAGAAAGGTTTAGGCGCGGGTGAATGGTTATCGTGCTGTTTTTTAAATGGTGGTTTATTTCCTGAAACACATAGAGCGATATTGACGCAAAAATTATTACTTAGCCCGCTAGGTGCGTTGGTAAACAAATTAGCCGGCTATAAACAATTTAGTGCCAACTTTAGTTCAGTATTTGGCGAACAAACCAAACCGACAGAAGAAGAGCTACAGATATTTTGGCAGCTAATCAATGAGAAAGACGGCAAACATATTTTTCACAATTTAATTACCTATATACGAGATCGCAAGTTACATCGACAGCGCTGGGTGGCGGCATTGCAACAATCAACTATTCCACTGGCACTAATTAATGGCTCGGTTGACCCTGTTTCTGGTGCGCATATGGTGGCGCGCTATAAAGAACTTGAATGTCGATTAGATTATCTTGGCGTATTAGCGAGCATAGGGCATTATCCGCAGGTAGAAGATCCGGCGGCAGTAGTGAAACACTACGATAGCTTTATGGATGCACAAAACAGAGCCTTATAATGAAAAAGTATTTTGAAAATCTAGCGAATGCGCTGCTAGGGCAATCATTTAGTGACTTAAGTTCAGTCGAGCAGAGAGTTATTGAGAGTATTGCTGGGAATACATCCGTAAGTGCCAACGTCAATAAAGAATTTCATAACGGTTTGAGTTTCGGTCAGTTAGCTGCCGATAAAATTGCCACTTTCGGTGGTTCTTGGAGTTTTATCGGGCTATTTTTTCTTTTTATTATTGCTTGGATAATGATTAATGTTTATTGGCTGATTGGCGATAATGTTTTTGATCCGTTTCCCTTCATATTGCTAAATTTAGGGTTGTCTAGCTTGGCTGCTTTTCAGGCGCCAATAATTATGATGTCACAAAATCGACAAGCCGAAAAAGACCGTTTAAAACAAGATGCGGCATTTGAAATAAATTTGAAACTTGAATTAGAATTAATGCGCCTACACGAAAGGTTAGACACATTGGTACAGCAGAGCAAAAAGTAAGTGACTATTTTGGTGATGGTAGGTTTTTTGGCTGCGCTGTTGTTAAGTATTCGATTTTCAATCAAGGTAATTGATAGGCTGGTGTGAGCTAAATCGGTTAGTCCTTATCGTTCCAAATATGTTGTTAAAACCGTAAGCATTGGGCTGGTGGTCTTTTATGCCATATTAATGGTTACCTATTTACCTATAAAGCGCCGCGGAGATTTAATAACATGCCCCAACTCGCTTGTTCTGCAAAAGGCGGTGGTAAAGCTTACCGACAGTAGTAGTACTATTAGCAACGACTCTACGCTATAGCACTAGTCATCTGTCACATCTAATTAGCGGCTTTGTTCGTAAATAATTACAACTTTACTAAACAGGTTATTCGAATGACTAAATTGCTGCTTCCTGTTGTGATGCTCACTTGTTTGGCGATGTGGAGTTTCGCCGATGCCAGTGAAAATAATGCCCAGCAGTTAAAATTCAAAGTGTTTTTAGATAACGATGAAATTGGCTTTCATAAGCATACTATTAGCCCAATTGACGGCGGAGAGGCGGTAAGCATAGAGGCTAGTTTTGATACAGAAATATTTTTCATCAATGTGTTTAGCTATCGCCACCAAGCCGATGAAGTGTGGCAGCAAGGCTGCTTAGTCAGTCTTAATTCAACCACTACTGAAAACAGCGATAGAGAATTTGTTAAATCTTCTGTTGTCGAGGGTGCGGTACAGGTAGAGAGCGTTGAGCACAATGCTCGTTTAACTAGCTGTGTAAGCAGTTTTGCTTATTGGGACGTAACGCGATTACAGGCAGAATATCTATTGAACTCCCAAACCGGTGAATATGTTCCAGCAGAGCTAACCGCGCTGGGTGAGTCGAGCTTTAAATTTGGCGGTAACGCCAGTGCTGCGACCCAATACCGGTTGTTTGCCGAAGATGCGTTTATTGACTTGTGGTATGACGACAGCAATGTTTGGATGGCGCTGCAAACTGAAGTCAAAGGTGGGCGGGTGCTAACTTACTATCGAGACGAAGAGTAGTGGTGAGTAAACGACAGTCAGTTTGAATTTATTGAATAAGTGTAAAGAGGAAGTTATGAATAAAAAATTATTATCGCTAGGTGCGATTTCAATTGCTATATTGTTATCGGCATGTGCCGGTAAGCAGGCTTATCGTGATGAATGTGCTATTCAAATGAGGGCAGCCTGGGAACAGTTAGATGTAGCCGAAGCCAAAGGTTTTGCCGGTTCAGTTAGTTACACCAAAGCGCTAAGTATGTTGACTGCGGGTAAGACAATGCAAACGTTTGAAAATTTTGATACCTGTGTGGAAAACGCTAAAGATGCGCGTGTTTACATTGGCCAATCACTGCTAGGGCAATAAAAAAATCTGTTAGGCAGTAGACAACAATTTATCTTTCTCTTGCCAGCGTTGGTTTAGCCAGCTGGCAACATCTTCTATATTGTCGAGTGGACAATGATCTAAGGTAATGGTAATTTTCTTGGGGTTGCCGTGCAGGCAGTTCCAGATCCGAACGCCTTGCTGGTGATAATTAATTGTTACATCTACCAGCATTGTTCCCGCATCAGCATGGCCCTTGATCATCTTTAGGCCGCCTATTTTTGGTTTTAACAGATGTTCATAGGGTGATTGCTGCTTTGCTTGTTTGGCTTTGGTGAATCGTGTCCCTTCTGGGAAAATTAATAAGGCTCCCGAGTCTTCGCCATGGCTTTTCGATGCTTGTTGAATAATAGAAAAATCGGCTTTTCGATCACTAGTCTCTTTACTGCGGCGCAGTCTGGGAAAATTAAGCGCTAAACAGATCCAGCCAATAATTGGCACCCAAGCCAGCTCTCGTTTAATCAGAAACTTAACAATCGGCCCTTTGCCAGTAATAACTTCTTGAATTAGTGGGATATCAAACCAAGACTGATGATTGCAAATTACCACCGGCGTAAGGTGCGTATTGGGGCTGCCGTTAATAATTAGTTCAATGCCAACGACTCTCTGCATCCAGAAGCTATCTACTTTTACCGCAAAGCGATAAATATGATCAACCAGAAAAAAACTAGCATGAGAAACAATGGCGACAGGGAATAGCCAATTTATGATGGCGATAGGCAACAGCAAAGATAGGCCAAGAGATAAATTAATGGCTACCCAGAAGAAAGAGCTGAGGCTAATAAGATGTTTCACAATAAAGTTTTTTTATACTAAGTTTGTATGTTTTACGAGTTTTTAGTGGTTTTAGATCAGTGCTAATTTCCCTAATAAATCACTAAGTCTAGTGCTAGATGATGCTATGAGTTGTTTTAGCCGTTAAACTAGCTGCTATGCCATTATTTTTCTATTCTACTATTTTGTATCTGCTGCAACCTATTATTGTAGGTCGCTTATTTTGGCGGTCGCTGCAAAACCCTGTCCACCGCGATAGATTGATAGAGCGTTACGGCTTTGTCTCAAATATTCCTACGGGGTGTATTTGGATACATGCGGTTTCTGTCGGCGAGACGATAGCCAGTGAGGGTATGGTTAAAAAACTACTACAGCAGTATCCAACACTGCCGTTATTGATTACTAGTACCACCACCACCGGCAGCGCTCAGGTTAAAAAGTCCTTTGGCGATTCGGTTTATCGAGCCTATGTGCCCTATGATTTACCGGGCTCAGTAGCGAGGTTTATCGCTACAGTAAAACCATTGCAGTGCATTATTATGGAAACAGAGCTGTGGCCCAACATAATTGATGGCTGCGCTAAAAGTAATGTGCCAGTGGTTATTGCGAATGCGCGCTTGTCAGAAAAATCAGCGCGAGGTTATGAACGCTTTGCGGCGATTACTAAGCCCATGTTGCAAAAAATAAGCTGTGTTGCGGTACAAACCGAAACTGAAAAGCAGCGTTTTACTAATTTGGGCTTGCCGCCTGAACGAGTAGAAGTTTGCGGTAGTATAAAGTTTGATATCTCCCTCACCGATAAAGTTACTCGCCAAGCATCCCAGTGGCGAGATCAATGGAAGTTGCTAAATCGGCCCGTTTGGATTGCGGCCAGCACCCACAAAGGCGAAGACGAGATCCTACTGCAAGCCCATCAGTGCTTGTTGCAGAAGTTTGACAACGCATTGTTAGTTATCGTGCCGCGTCACCCCGAGCGCTTTGAAAGTGTTTATAAGTTATGCCAAAGCGCTGGCCTAGCCACTGCTAGACGTTCTAGCGATGAGCCGGTGGCAGATAGTTGTCAGGTTTTGTTAGCCGATACCATGGGTGAATTGATGGCGCTCTACGGCACTGCCAATAGTGCTTTTATCGGTGGTAGTTTGGTGGCAAATGGTGGGCACAATATGTTGGAAGCTGCGGTATGGGGCTTGCCTATATTATCTGGATCTAGTGTGTTCAATTTTGCTGAAATAGCTGCAGGGTTAATTATCGCTGGCGCAATGGAAACCACCAATGATGCCATGGAAATCAGCGCGCAGCTGCTAACGTTATTTAGTGATGCAGACTACGCCAAGCAGATGGGTGATGCAGCGGCCCGGATGCAAGACAGCAATCGGGGCGGCCTCGAAAAACTACTTACTGTTGTAAGTCGCCAATTACCGTAACAGTATTGTCTGAGGCAGCAGCCGCAGCTGGCATTTCTAGCCATTTGTTTAAATCGTAAATATCTTGCGGACTTAAAGTCCCCGCTAACTGCTTTAGTCTAAGCATGTTAACAATGTAGTTATAACGTGTATTAGCATAGTCGCGGATGGCGCTATACAGCGATTGCTGCACATTCAACACGTCAACAATATTACGAGTTCCCACTTCATAACCTGCCTGCGTCGCATCCAATGCACTTTGGCTTGAGGTGATGGCTTGTTTACGCGCGGCTGTTCTAGCGACGTCAGTCTCTACCGTTAAGTGAAATGCACGGGTGGTTTGTACCGTTGTGCGCATTGCCCCGGCGTAGTTTTCAAGGCTGGCATTGAACTGCTCATAGGCGCGGCGACTATTGGCGCTAGTGGCTCCGCCCGCATATATCGGCATGGTTAGGGTTAGGCTGACTGAAGTTCCGTCAGTATCGTTTTCGTAACTACGAGACGGGATTGGACCGCCTATATCATATGTGTTTGATCCATCGGTATTTGTATCATCGTAACCTAATCTAGCGGTTAGTTTCGGCATATGCTGGTATTTACTTGATTTAGCTTGGCTGTGCGACGCATCGCGGGCGGCTTTGGCAACTTTCAAATTGTAGTTATTGGTCAAAGCAAACTCTACCCACTGGTCTTTATCCATTGGGTCTGGGTTGGTTATAGGGTAGTTAGACATTAAGGTCCATAAGTTATAATGGGGTTGGCCTGTGAGTATCGACAAAGCCTCCATGCTAACGCCAAGGTTACCTTGATCGCCTAATCGCGTAGCAACAGATAAATCATAGCTAGCTTGCGCTTCATGGACGTCGGTAATCGCAATCAGGCCAACATCAAAGCGCTGTTGGGTTTGCTCAAATTGACGCTTATTGGCAGCTTCTTGTGCCTTAGAGGCGCTTAAATTGTCTTGCGCCCGCAGCACGTTAAAATAAGCTTCGGCTACTCGAACCACTAAGTCTTGTTGGTCAGCGGAAAATTGCGCTTCAGCTTGTACATTAAGTTGTTTGCCTTGCTCAAACGCAAACCAAGCGGGCATGTCAAAAAGCTTTTGGTCTAAGGTAATACCCCAGCTTTTTGCAATAACATCACTTTCGCTGTTTGAGCCGAAGGCGGAAGAGCCAACAGTTTCATTTTCACTATCGGTATAGTTTGCATTGGCATTAATTTGTGGCAGCAAGCCAGCTAAACCGATATTTTCAGATTCTAAGCCGGCACGATAATTGGCTTGTGCAGCTCTTAACGTTGGATCATTTTTGAGCGCTAGTTCGTAGATATCAGTTAGCGTATCGGCCATGGTGGCGTTTGCGCTAAATAGTAGCATTGCTAATAAGGTTAGTTTTTTCAACGTCAGCTCCAGTAATACCGATAAGTGCATTGTTAGCGTGTTGCAGGGTCCCTAGTTTAGCAGAACATCAGCCTTAGGCTAGCTTACAGCTCGCTAATGTAAGGTATTTATTTTACAAGGGTTACAAGTCAAATTCATTGCAGTATATTGATAGCAGAACAAATTTCTATGTTATGTATTGATATTACAGGTGCGATTATTACTCCATTCCAACGCCAAACTAAAACTCGCTACAAGGTCGATCTTGTGGCTTTACAAGCTAAGTGCGCGGCTAACTATGGCTTAATGCTGCGGATATTCCCAGCCTTGGCACATGATGGGGTGTTTGAATTTTCGCTGTCTAACTGCGGCACGGTGCGAATGAATCTTATTGAACGCACTCCCTATACTGACTTGGTGGGTTTGCAACAAAGCGGTGTGGCGGCAATTTTGCCAAACCTTAGCTTATGTAAAATCAGAATGTATCACGATGCCCGTATGGCCGAGGTGGTTGAATGGGAGGGCCAGCGTGGCTTAAAGGGGCGCTATGAATACCCAAATAAAGCGATGCATCAGGAAGACGAGAAGTGGCAACGCAATAATTTTTTGGGCGAGCTACTAAGCTACTGCCTGCGAGAAGGGCGGGCGTTAGCAACCCCAGCATTTTAAGCCTGATGATTGTTTTGTTATTTGATTATCAACATAGCATGTTAGTCCGCTAGAGCCTTTTCATTATGTCGTCAAAACCTGCTACAAGATTGCTCCAACTGACTGACCCTCATCTGATGGCGTCGCCCGCAGATTTAATGCTGGGTGTTAACACTGATACTAGTTTTCAGCAGGTATTGGCAGCGGTAAGCACGGAAGAAAGTGTCGATCTTATTGTGATAACTGGAGACATCGCTGGCTGCGACAGCGCTAAGGCGTATCAGCGTATGGTTGAGCTGATGCGAGGCTGTTCAATTCCATCAATTTGGCTGGCGGGTAATCACGACAATGCTAAGTTAATGGAGCTAGAGGCTGGGCAGTATCTTCATCGCAGTGTGGAAATTGGTGACTGGCTAATTGTGACCTTAACCAGTTCGAGCCCTGGGGTGATCGGTGGCAGCTTGTCGGCGGCAGAATTACAGGCTTTAAGTCAGACTTTGGCTGACAGCAATGCCGCTAACGTGCTGCTTGCTGTGCATCATCATTTGGTTGATGTTGGCAGTGCATGGCTTGATCAACAAAAAATCACTAACGCCGCTGAGCTGTTTGCCATGCTTTCACAAGATAAGCGGGCGAGGGTAATCATTCATGGCCATATTCATCAAGCCTTTGATGCCGACCATAACGGTGTTCGCTTATTGGGCGCACCATCAACCTGGGCCCAATTTACCCCAAATAGTGAAGAGTTTACGATTGACCCAAGCGGCCAGCCTGGCTATCGAGTGATTGACTTGCATGCTGATGGTAAAGTAGATACCGAGGTTAAGCGCATTTGTGTTGATTTAGGCTTAGACTTGTCAATAATCAGTTACTAGCTAGAAGCCGAATTTTTCTATGCACTATCAAAGTACCCCCAAGCCATTGTTGGTTTACTTACATGGTTTTATGAGCTCGCCCAACTCAGTCAAAGCCAAAGAAACCGAGTTTTATATAGCAAAGCGCGCTATTGTGGTTGAGTATTTAGTGCCGACCTTATCAGATCACCCCAAACAGGCCTATCAGCAGCTTAGTGAGTTAATACAAGCCAATCCTAGTCGTACTATTGGTTTAATTGGCAGTTCCATGGGGGGCTTTTTTGCCAGTGCTTTAGCTGCTCGGTTTACTTGTCGAGCGGTATTGATAAATCCTGCTGTTGCACCACAAAATCTAATGCAGAAATATATAGGCGAACAAATCAACCCTTATACCAATAATCACTTTACTTTAACGGTAAATGACATGGAATTTTTACAAGACTTAGAGGTAGAATGCCCTCAGCCAGACAAGATAATGTTATTGGTGCAGACCGGTGATGAAACACTTGATTACAAGGATGCTGTTGCTAAATATGTAGGCAGTCCGCAGGTGGTTGAAGAGGGCGGTGATCATCGTTTCCAAGATTTTGACAAGCATTTGCCAAGCATCATGAAGTTTTTGTTTGCACCATCCACAGAACTCAAATAATAAGTAGCTTAATGACAAAATATACCGCTGAAGATATTGAAGTATTAACTGGGCTAGAGCCTGTTCGCAAACGGCCGGGCATGTATACCGAGACAACCCGGCCCAATCATTTGGCCCAAGAAGTTATTGATAACAGTGTTGATGAAGCCTTGGCTGGCCACTGTTCGCAAATCGATGTGGTGTTGTACAAGGATGGTTCTGTCGCAGTCGCTGATGATGGCCGCGGTATGCCGGTCGATATCCATCCCACTATGGGCTTGCCGGGCGTAGAGGTGATCTTAACTACCTTGCATGCGGGCGGCAAATTTTCTAATGACACTTATCAGTTCTCTGGTGGCCTGCACGGCGTTGGTGTGTCTGTTGTAAATGGCTTGTCTAAAACCTTGGAAATAACCATCAAGCGTGATGGCAATGTTTACCGTATGGGTTTTAAAAATGGCGCTAAGGCCAGTGATTTAGTTGTAATTGACACCTGTGGTAAACGTAATACTGGGACTTCAATTCGCTTTCTACCCGATGCCTCGTTCTTTGATAC
Source organism: Pseudomonadales bacterium (assembly GCA_046710535.1). GTDB lineage: Bacteria > Pseudomonadota > Gammaproteobacteria > Pseudomonadales > CAWVSB01 > CAWVSB01. Next base: position 185,419 of record JBKEHH010000003.1, on the reverse strand, counting down.
GGCGAAGTTCTCATTAAGCAAAATGCGTCATGTGCTTAAGGCTAAAGCGGTGTTATGCCCGGGCCTAAAAGTGACATTTAGAGACGAAGCTTCTGGTGAAACAGACGAATGGTTTTATGAAGATGGTTTAACTGATTATTTGGTGGAGATGACTAGCGGTTATGACGTGTTGCCGGCCGAGCCTTTTGTGGGCAGCTATACTAGCGCGCGTGAAGCAGTTGATTGGGCCGTGCAGTGGCTGCCTGAAGGGGGTGAACTGGTCAATGAGTCTTATGTAAACCTTATTCCAACGGCTCAAGGTGGTACCCATGTCAATGGTCTGCGTACGGGTTTGTTAGAAGCCATTCGTGACTTTTGTGAATTTAGAAGTCTGTTGCCGCGCGGGATTAAATTAGGCGGTGAAGATATATGGGATCGTTGTAGTTTTGTATTGTCAGCCAAATTAGGCGATCCGCAGTTTTCAGGTCAAACCAAAGAGCGGTTAACCTCGCGCGAATGTGCCGCTTTTGTTTCTGGCGTTGCCAAAGATTCTTTTAGTTTGTGGTTGAATCAGCATACTGAAGAAGGTGATGCGCTAGCGGAAATGTTTATTACTAGCGCGCAAAAACGCTTGCGTAAGAGTAAACAAATAGCACGTAAAAAAATAACCTCTGGCCCCGCGCTGCCGGGTAAATTAGCTGATTGTTCCGGTGCTGAAGTAGAGCGTGGTGAATTATTTTTGGTAGAGGGCGATTCTGCTGGCGGCAGTGCGAAACAAGCTAGAAGCCGTCAGTTTCAAGCGGTAATGCCGCTTAAAGGTAAAATCCTAAATAGCTGGGAAGTCGATTCCAGCGAAGTGCTAGCTTCCCAAGAAATTCACGATATTTCTGTGGCTATCGGTATGGAGCCAGGGTCAGACGATTTGACTGGTTTGCGTTATGGCAAAATTTGTATCCTTGCCGACGCCGATTCAGACGGACTGCACATTGCCACTTTGTTGTGTGCTTTGTTTGTGCGCCACTTTAGACATTTAGTAAAAGCGGGCCACGTTTTTGTTGCTATGCCGCCGCTGTATCGGATCGACATTGGCAAAGAAGTTTTTTATGCCTTAGATGATGCTGAAAAAGAGGGCATTATCGATCGAATTCAGGCAGAAAAGAAAAAAGGTAAAATCGGTGTACAGCGCTTTAAAGGTCTGGGTGAAATGAATCCATTGCAGCTGCGTGAAACCGTCATGGATCCAGATACTCGTCGCCTAGTGCAGTTAATTGTAGAAAATGGTGACGGCACTGATGAGTTGATGGACATGTTATTATCTAAAAAACGTTCGCCTGATAGAAAGTCGTGGTTAGAAGATAAAGGTAATTTGGCTGAAGTATAAATCCACCTTATAGAGGGTTTGCATCATGAAAGAATTAATTAAAATAAAACTGTTAGCAAGCATGTCCGTTGCTGCACTAATGGTAGCTTGTAGTGCTCCGGCTCCAACCCCCGCTCCAGCGCCGGTTGCCGGAGTAGTGGAAGATTTAAACGACATCACTAAGATTTCTTTAGCCTCAGTAGGTAAAGCTGGATTTACCTTTAAAGCCGGCGATAGTTTTGCTTGGCGTCGCGACATTATTTGGATTGATGAAAATGGATTGGCGCCACCAGCAGGAGATCCTCGCCGTGCTAGCTTGACTGTCGCTATCGAAAATCAGTTTTTATACAAAGGTTACTTTTTGGGTATTAATATCCCAGACGCCAATTATGAAGTTGTTGCGGCAACGACATTGGGCGATTCGGTACCCGCCGATGCACTGGCAGCGTTAGCGCAGTTGTCGCCGGGGTTAAATGCTGACGGCAGTGATTTGGCCAAAGGCACCTTGCTGATCGGCATTGCTAGGGCAGGCAGCAAAGAGTTTTTATGGCGCGCTAGCCTACAAGGGTTTGTGGCCGAAAAACTAACGCCCGAGCAAAGATCGTTGCGTTTTAATGCTTTAATTGCAAGCGTGTTGGCAGAGCTGCCTGAATCTTAGAGTTTTCACTCCCTATAATTAAAATAACCGGAGCTGTTATGAGTCAAAATCTAATTTATGGGCCGGTATTGGCTCAAATTTTCTTAACCTTCTGCGTGTTTATTTTATTAGCACGGCGTAAAGCGGCTGATGTTAAAGCGGGCATTGCTGACAGAGGCAAGTCAGCCTTAGACAACAAAGCTTGGTCTGAGCCGGTGGTTAAAGTCTCGAACAATATCGACAATCAATTTCAAACGCCGGTGTTATTTTATGCGCTGTGTTTTGTTTTGGCACAGCTAGGCGCTGTTACAACGGTAAGCTTGAGCTTAGCTTGGTTTTACGCCGTCAGTCGTTATCTTCACATGTTTGTGCATACTGGGTCTAATCATGTCCCCCATCGGATGCCGCTATTTTTATGTGGCGTGTTAGCGCTGATGGTAATGACAGGGTTGGCCATTTTTGCATTAATGAGCGCGGCTTAGATTTGATGAGAGTGGCGTCCATTAAGCAGGTTTCTATGCTTGCCGCGTTGTCTTTTAGTTTAGTAACTACCTCTTGGGTGGCTGCTGTTGAAATTAGCACGACAGATTGTTTGGCCTATTGGCAGTTGCGCAGTGTTGGTTTATCGCGAGATTACGGCATTGCCAGTGCCAAGCTATCCGATCAATACTATCAGCGCTATCAAACAGAATTAAACTTATTGAAGCAAGATCACTCGCCTAAAATTTTAGTGCAAGGGATGTTTTCAGCGATGGCAATCATGCTGGATAAAATAGATGATGATTATGATCGGACTGCAGAATTAGATGCTGATTATTCAGCAGCTTGCCAGCTAGAAAATTAATTTGATTAGTGAATTTAGAATAAAAAAAAGCTCGGTATTGCCGAGCTTTTTTATGCTTAGTTAACTGAGCCTAGTGACCTTTAGGTGTCATTTGCTCAATAATTGCTTCTTGATCAATAGTAAAGCTAGCCGCTTTATAACGTGGTGGATATTTAACATAGGTTTTAAAGTGATCCATTACGCCTACTTGAGCCGGTAGTAATAGATAAACTCTATCGATATACCAGTCCCAGTAGGTGTTAGAAGTAATTGTGGCATTCTCGTATGGATCTGTACGAAGATTAAATAACAATGGAATACGAGTTTTGGTAAATGGCTCGGCCCAGATATTTAATGTGCCTGTTTCACGTTGCTGTGCAAACACAACTTTCCAGTTGTCATAGCGCAGACCCGTTAAGTCACCATCGTCTGAATAATAAAAGAAACCTTTACGAGGACCTTTATCTTCTGCGCCAGTTAGATGCGGTAGAAAGTTAAAGCCGTCTAAATGTACTTTAAATTTCTTGCCAGCAGTTGAGTGGCCTTTCAGTAGTTTCTCTTTAATCTTGTCATCCCCAGCGACAGCCATCAGTGTTGGTGCCCAGTCTAGATGAGACATGATTTCATTAGAGACTGTCCCCGGCTTGATATGTCCAGGCCAGCGCACCATTGCGGGTACCCGATAAGCGCCTTCCCAGTTAGTGTTTTTCTCACCACGGAATGGAGTAGTACCGGCATCAGGCCATGTGTTCATATGCGGGCCGTTGTCTGTTGAGTAGATAACGATAGTATTATCTTTTAAGCCTAACTCATCAATTTTAGCTAATACTGTACCAACGTTTTTATCATGATCGATCATTACGTCATGGTAGGTACTTTGCCATTGACCTGCTTGGCCTTCACTGCCGGGCTTAGCATAGGTACGAAAGTGCATATGAGTAAAGTTAACCCAAGCAAAAAATGGTTTGCCAGCGGCGCTTTGTTCTTCAATCCACTTAGTCGCGCGAGCAGCTATGTCATCATCGACCAGTTCCATGCGTTTTTTGGTAAGCGGGCCAGTATCTTCAATGCGGCCATCAGCATAGCTGTGAATAACACCGCGCGGGCCAAACTTTTTACGAAACTCTGGGTCTTTTGGGTAATCTTTATGCTCGGGCTCTTCTTCGGCATTTAAGTGATATAAATTGCCGTAAAATTCATCAAAGCCGTGGTTAGTAGGCAGCATGTGATCTTTGTCGCCAAGATGGTTTTTACCAAATTGGCCAGACACGTAGCCTTGACCTTTAAGCATTTCAGCAATGGTGGGATCTTTTTCATGCATGCCAATTTCAGCGCCGGGCATGCCCACTTTACTTAAACCGGTGCGATATACGTTTTGGCCGGTAATAAATGCAGCCCGCCCAGCAGTGCAGCTTTGTTCTGCATAGTAGTCGGTGAACATCATGCCTTCGTTAGCGATGCTGTCGATATTAGGTGTTTTATAGCCCATTCTCGCATCGCGTCAGTATGATGAATATAGACATTGAGATTTGGTTTGATATTTGTTGCGGTCCACTCAAGCATTTGCAGGTCTCCATCTGAATTACCAACGGCAAGGATAGGACGCTTACCGATAAATTGATGAATAGCGACCGGCTTGCCGGCTTTGTCGTCAATAAAGTCTAATTCTGGTTTGCGTATAATGACCGGTTTACCATCAATATAGTCATATTTGATACTTATTCGGCTTCCGATTACGTTCTCTTTGGGTATGCCGTAAACACTTTCGGCCCATGGGCGAATGAAATCAATACCGCCGCCAGAGACAATGTAAATTCTAAAATTGTTGGCACGTAGATAATCAAGCAACTCAAGCATGGGTTGATAAACCATTTCGGTATAGAGTTTGCCGGTTGTTGGATGCGTTGCTTTGCTTAGCCAATCGTTTACCGATTGTTCAAACTGATCGGTAGTCATTCCGCTATGGGATGTCTCTACCAATTCCAACAAGCCTTTTTCACCATGACCAGTAACGGTTTTTAAGTCACCACTAAGTGCTGCTTTATAAAGGGGGTTGTCTTGCCATTGTAGCGCTAACGCTGGGTCTGCTTTCGCCATTGCCTTAATCTGATCAAGCGCGAAATAAAGCTGAAAGTATACGGGTTGTTCCGCCCATAGCGTACCGTCGTTATCAAATACCGCAATGCGATCTGCTGGTGCGACAAACTGATTGCTGCTTCTATTGCTGACACTGGCTACAAATGCTTTAAGGCGCTGGCTGCTGCCATTGTCTTGCCATGATGCCATTGCCGGTTGTTTGCTAGCGCAGGCGCTAGTGCAAATAAATAGCAGAGTCAGGCATGCCGTCAGTATAGGTTTTGAGCTAAACATTTATTACATCCCTAATTATAAAGAGTTCAAACGATACCAGTTAAAGGCAATGACCCCATAGCGTAAATTAGTCCTCAAGATATATTCACTATAAGCAATAGTTGGTTAATCAGCTATGCAGAAACCGCAAGCAGGGTAACTTTAGCCTTTGAAAACCATACCAATACGGTTACGTAATATTTCCCAGCACAAAGCCCGTCGAGGGCTTAGTTTGAGGAGTTCAGCATACAGCGCCTTAGCCTGTTGGTAGTCATTTGCGCCATAGCAGGTTCTAAACAACGATGGCATACGATAAGCCTTGTACCAGTCTTTGTAAGCAAGATGCTCGTTAGAAAGATATTTTTTGTCGAACAAGACCTCCACCAGTTGCATGCCAGCCTCAATGGCCGCACTACTGTCATGGCGCCTGCTGTTGGCATGCTTATGGATGTTCACTAATACGTCGGCAATGACTTGAGGGCTAGTATTAGCGATTAACCAAGCGGAAACAGGAATGTCCTCAGCATGAGATAAGCTCTCAGGGTAGGGGTAGCGTTGAATTAGAGCTCTTTTCACCACAAATGATCCGTGCATCATAGGTATAGTTTTGTCTAGCTAAGCGATAAAGTTTTCAAGTCGGTTAGCGCTAGCTGGCTTGCGAGTGAAAGTCTTTCTTTTGCCATCTGGCTTTATACTAGTGTGACTGCCCAGGAGTAATTCAGGTTGATTTGCCAGCAGATAGGTTACTACTGCTGCGATAGAGTTTTCTACCAGTTCGTCATCTGCATCTAGCAGCCAGACATACTCTCCAGTTGCAGCGTCAATGGCGTTATTTCTAGCCTTCGCAACACCAGTATTAGCCTGATTAATAAGTGTTAGTGGGCGCTTAAGCTTAGCTTGGTAGCTAGGTAACACTTATTGCGTATTATTAGTAGAACCATCGTTTATCACGATGACCTCAATGTTGTCATCATCTTGGCTGAAAACAGAATTAAGCGCGCGTTCAATCAGCTGAGCATAGTTGTACGCCGGGATGATGATTGTTAACAGTGTCACTGGAGCATTAGTCGTCATATAAACAATTCATACAATGCAGAGGCAAAAAGTTGCAGTACTGACAATATAGCAAAGTATTAAAATATCTAAGCGCTTTTAATGATCAGTAAATTCTTGGTGCTAGTTTTAGGTGTGGTTATGCGTCGAGTAATACTAACGGTATTGGGAAGAGTTTGTTCACATAACTCTGCCAAATCATAAAATGGCTGACGCCCTGGGTCGCCAATGATGATTTGCTTTACGCCCGCGTTTAGTGCCCGCTTTATCATTAGGTATAAGGGTTTGGTCAACTCCTCCCAAAAACAAATATCGGCGCCAATAACGGTATGTACATTGGTAAAGTCAGCGTTGTTAACTTCTTGAAAACGTTTTTTCTCAAATGGAACACTGACATTATTTATCTGTGCATGCAGTTGTAAATATGGCGCTACCGCAGGGTCTGCATTCATGCCAATAACTTTGGCCTTGTAGGTCTTTGCCAAAAACACTCCAGTTAAACCCCAGCCACAACCCACATCCAATACCTTTTTATTTTTGGGGATAGGATTTTCGATGAGGTAATCCATGATGACAAAGCTCGACCCCCATACTTTGTTACCGTGTATTGATGGCGTTTCGTCTAACCGTTTTAATTTTTTTACTTCTGGATGACTGGCCGTTAGTGCGAAGGTGCCGAAAGCGTCGACAACAGTTTTTGATTTAGGCATGGAATTATCTCTTAGTCGTACTAACTCTTTAAGACTAATTATACACCGCCTAATCATCAATTATGTTGATCTGATGACTTTGTGAGTACTTTACCATTTAGTCATGCGATGCTGTATTGATTGGCAGTGAAGTCTGACTGCCATAAGCTTTTGAACCTAGTGTGATGAGTATAATTAAACCACAGAAATAATTGGCGGTTAGTAATAGTGAAAATTGAATTTACCCCTGAACAGCTGAATTTGCAGCGTGAAATACGCGAATATATGAAAGGTATAATGACCCCCGCATTGGCTGAGGAAATGAAAAATCCTGAGTACTTTGAAGGTGGTGGGCCAGAATTTAGACGTTTGTTAAAAAAAATGGGCAGTGACGGTTGGATAGCATTGAGTTGGCCGAAAGAATATGGCGGACGCGAAGCGTCGCCAATGGAACAGTACATTTTTACTGACGAAGTGATGCGAGCAGGCTTTCCGTACCCCTTTTTAACGACTGAGTCGGTTGGCCCAGTTTTGGCTGAGCATGGCAGTGAGGAAATACGCAAAACAGTTGTTCAGGGAATATTAAAAGGCGAAGTGATTATTGCGGTTGGCTACTCTGAGCCCAGCGCAGGAACTGATTTAGCGAGTTTAAAAACAAAAGCGGAGAAAACCGCTGATGGCTGGCTAATCAATGGGCAAAAAATGTGGACTAGCTTAGCCAACTACGCAGACTATGTTTGGTTAGCTGCGCGCACTGACCCTGAGGCAGCTAAACCTCATAAAGGGTTAAGTATGTTTTTAATGCCGGTGAATAATCCTGGGTTTTCCCTTACGCCGGTTCATACCCTGGGTGTGCGAACCAATGCGACCTATTATCAAGATGTGAAATTGCCCGACAGCGCACTAGTAGGCGAGCTAAATAATGGCTGGCGAATGATTACTGGGCAGCTTAATCGTGAACGTTTATCACTGGTTAATTATGGGCCGATTGCTGCTTTGTATGAAGAAACAGCTCAATGGGCGGCCCAAACACTTGGTGGTGATGGCAACCCAATGATTAACCAGCCTTGGGTGCAGGCTAATTTGGCCAAAGTAAAAACAGGTGCTGAAGCACTACGCTTAATATGTTTAAAGCAAGCTTGGGCGATGACTAGTGGCAATTTGGCAATGGCGGATGCTTCGGCTGCTAAAGTTTATGGCAGTGAGTTTTTTGTCGAGTGTTACCGCATGTTGCTCGAAATTATGGGCCAGGCTGGAACGCTTCACCGTGACTCGGTTGGCGCAATATTGCAGGGTAAATTAGAAATGCGTTATCGAGTCGGGTCAGTATTAACCTTCGGCGGTGGTGCCAATGAAGTACAACGAGACATTATTTCGGCAGCTGGTTTATGGATGCCTAGAAGCCGTTAGGAGGGGTTATGGATTTTAGTTACTCGCAACAACAAATTGATGTTAGAAACTTAGCGGTACAAATTTTAACGGATCAAACAACGCAAGATAGGCTGCGAGAAGTAGACGTATTTGAACATAAGTTTGACGACAAACTATGGAGCGACTTGGCTGCAGCAGGCTTATTAGCCGTCGCTATTGATGAACAGTATGGAGGCTCTGGCTTTGGTTTTGAAACCTTGTCGCTATTGTTTGAAGAGCTAGGGCGAACAGTTGCCCCGGTGCCGCTGGTACCAATACTAACAACCGCCTATATACTGCAAAAATATGCCAGCGCTGAGTTGTGCGAGGGATATTTGCCAGAGCTTGCCAAAGGCGAGGCAATGATAAGCGCCGCATTGTTGGAGCCCGCTAATGACAACCCATTAACGCCAAAAACTACTGCTCATTGCAATAAAGGGGCTTGGTCTGTCAGTGGGGTGAAGTCTGCGGTGCCGTTTGCCGCCAGCAGTAAAGCGATATTAATGCCAGCTAAAACGGATGCGGGCTTAGCCTTATTCTTGCTTAATCCAGCGGCTGATGGTGTTGTTGTTGAAAAACAAATTTGTACCACGGGTGAGCCTCAATATCTGCTAACGATGCAAAACGCAGCGGCGCAACTGGTTGCTAATGATGAGACTGCAGAGTTGATGATGAAGGCTTTGGTTGAGCATATGAGTGCAGCACTGTGTGCTACGGCGATTGGTCTAACCGATAAAATGATGCGAATAACCGCTAGTTATACGTCAGAGCGTGAACAGTTTGGGGTGCCTATAGCGACCTTTCAAGCGGTGGGGCACCGCGCCGCTGATTGCTACATTGACGTTGAATGCTTGCGACTTACTGCGCAGCAGGCCATATCGTTATTGGAGCAAGATAGTGATGCCGCTGAAGCAGTGATGATTGCCAAGATATGGACTGGTGATGTATGTCATCGAGTTAGTCAGGCCTCACAGCATTTACATGGTGGTGTTGGTATCGATCGAGATTATTTGTTGTTTCGCTATTGTCTATGGGCAAAGCAAATAGAGCTAAACTGTGGTGTTAGCTCAGCGTTGATTCAAAATTTAGGGGAAACCATCGCTGCCGAGTTTCTAGCGGCTTAGCCCACCATCAAGGGGTGCGATAGCGGCCCACTTAGATCAGGGTCGTAAAGGTTTGGGTTGAGCGAGTGCAGCGATGAAATCAGTAGGCGTGGTTGCGATACATAAGGCGTCGCGCCAACGGTGTTATTGACCGCTATATAAGTTTGGTGGGGGCCGTCGTCAAACTGCAGTTTAATTCTAAAACTGTGATTATAAGCAACTTCTTTGCCGCGTTGGCGCCAGTTTTCCGGAATGCCGCTGTAGTTCAATAACTCATCTAATACTTTTTGGGCTTTGGCGTCGTCGGTTAGCAATACTTCTTGTTGCAGGTTCATTAGCAGTGCACAGGCCACCCCGTCCCAGTCTTCTAAATAGGGGCGAAGTCCTTCGTTTGAAAAATATAAATGGTAGGAGTTGGTGCAGTCGCCGTTGACGAAAGAGGTGTTTTTTAATTGGTGATAATAAACCCAAGCACGATTGACAAAGCGAATATCGCCGCAAGGATCAGCAATACAAGCGGGGGCTGGGTTTAGTGCTTGTAAAGTAAGCTTCAGCGACTTTTCTAAAAACTTCTGCTCGCTCTCACTATCGTCAGTAGTGTTATTTGGCTGAAACCCTGCAGCCACCAACATATTGTTGGTATCTCGATGAGCTAGCTCAAAAACCTGAGCGAGGTCAACCACCATTTGGCGGCCAGGGTTAGACTTGCCGTTCTCAAGAAAACTTAAGTGGCGCGCTGAAGCCCCGACCCTTGCCGATAGTTCTTCCTGGCTGAGTTCAGTGGTCATACGCCAAAAGCGCAGTAACCTGCCAAAGGCCGGTATATGATCCTGCTTAGTTTTAGTCATGGGATTACACCGCTAACTTAGCGGTTGAATAGTCCTTTTAATAATTTGGTGTCTTCTGCGCCTAGTTTTTCTGTCAGTTTGTCCGTCAGCTCTGCCTCGGCCTTGTCTTTGGCTTCATTTTTCAGCTTTTCGGTGAGCTGCTTTCTAAACTCATCTGACTTCGCCACCGCGTCACTAATCGCTTTGGTTAGTTTGTCACCAATCTCTTTAGCAATACCGGCAGCATGCTGGCCACCAGATTTCTCTCCAATGCCCTCAAGATGAATATTTGGCAGTGTTAGCGAGATGGGCTTTTCACCTAATAAAGGAATAGTGGCTGATAGTTGTGCATTGTTTAAATCGAAGTTTTTGATGATAAATTTCTTCTCAACGCCAGTAGCTTCGCCGTCAGTCGCAGGTTCTGGCTCAGTTGTTTGTTTTTTATCAGCCGCTGCTGTGCTTTGGTTTACGTTCTCAAGTAGCTTAGTGAAGTTAGTCGAGTTGTCTGCTAACTGAATGAAGTTAATCACAGGGCTGTCGATCAGTATGTTATCAATAATTATTACGTCTTTAGTAAGTGATGCGGGTTCTATACTGATAGAAATCTCACCTAAAGCCAGAGCGTTGCCATCGCCAAAGCCTTGTGGGTTGCCGACATTGAAATCGTTAATACCGCCACTGCCAGTGAATGGCATGATATTAACGCTATCTACGGTAACGCTAGCGCCAACAATTGGCGGTGTGTATTCTTCAATACCTTGTTTGATCAAACTGCCCAAATTCATCGCCACGTAGATAACGCCGACGATAACAATGATGAGTAATACAGCGATGACTTTTGCAATTAATTTCATGGAGCACCTTTAGTGAAATAATAGTAGGACAGCAAGTAAGGGTTAATAATAGCGCGTTCTGCCACGTTATGGGAGTTGGCGCGTAAATCGTTTTCGCTGGCGATATGGAAACACGTCTACAACTTGCCCGGCAATGATCTGATTTTGCATATCCTGCCAAGTTTGAACGTCATATAAATCCCCATGAAGCTCATCAAAAGCCTTTTTAGCCTTGGGGTTACCGGAGAAGAATAATCTAAATTCCTCCGGGAAAATATCAAATTCTTTTACCGCATACCAGGGGGTAGAAGCCATTTCCTCTTGCTCATTGCGGGGCTGGGGAATTCTACGAAAGTTACATTCGGTTAGATGACAGATTTCATCATAGTCATAAAAGACTACCCGACCATGACGGGTAACGCCAAAGTTCTTTAGCAGCATGTCGCCGGGAAATATATTGGCCGCAGCAAGTTGCTTAATGGCATTACCATATTCGTCCATGACGTTGATTGTTTGTTGGTCGTCTGCTGTTCGCAAATAAAGATTAAGTGGCTCCATTCGACGTTCGGTATATAAGTGCTCAATAATTATTTCAGTATCGGTAATGGTTAATTGCGATGGGGCAACCTTTTGTAACTCTTCAATCAGCTCAGTTGAAAACCGATTTTTAGGAAATTGCATAGCATTAAATTCTTGGGTGTCGGCCATTCGACCGGCGCGGTCATGCTTGGTTACTAGCTGATATTTTTCCTTAACAATTTTTTTAGTAACTTCTTTTGGTGGTGTAAATTTGTCCTTAATAATTTTAAAAACAATATCGTATGAGGGCAAAACGAATACGCTCATTACCATGCCTTTAATGCCCGGGGCAATAATAAGAGGGTCATCAGAATTGTCCAGATGCGCCATAAAATCACGGAAGAAATCGGTTTTAGCATGTTTTCTAAAACCGATGCCAGCGTATAGCTCATAGAGCTTTTTATGCGGCATAACGCCGTGCAAAAACTCTACAATTTGGGCGGGTACAGCTGAGTCCATCATAAAGTAGGATCGGGTGAAACTAAAAATGACGCTGACTTCATCGGGATCTGTTATCAAAGTGTCGATATACAATGTACCGTCAGCCTGATACAGAAATGGTAGGACAAATGGTGCGGGGTTTTCGCCGACACCATTAACTCGTCCGACTAAATATGCGCCTTTATTACGGTAAAAAATAGGTTCTAATACATCTACAGTTATTGAGCTGTTAGGCCGCGTTTCGTCACCGACTAGTTGTTGAATAACGTTGCGAGTGATTTGGCTAACATCAAAAGCTATGTCACTAAAGGGGGTGCTAAATTCATAGTCGCTGAGTATTTTCGCAACTAGCTCTTTTATTTGGCCGTTGAATTTATAGCTAGAAAAAGCCGCTAGTTCAGAGCGTGTATTGCGCTTACGTCTTGATGACAAAACAAACGCATAATCATTAGTAATATGTTGATGCGCAAACACTTTACAAAAAACTGAATTGTAAAAGCTTTCTGCAATTTCAAAGTTACTGTGCTGGCCTATAAGTTGTCCATAGTCTTGGCGCATTTTCTGCCACGTGGCCAAGTTATGAATATGATCCCCAGCTAAATTTCTTAGCAAAGGCAGCAGTTGATCTACTTTAGCTTTATAAATTTCTAGCCGGTCAGCTTGTGCTTGCTGTACGCCTTTCCAGTCTTGTTGTTCAAAGCGTGCTCGTGCGCCTAAGGTTATATTTTGAAAGTCGGCAAACATAGAATGAAAGCCATTGAGAATGGTGCGAGCTAGTTGGCGAGAGGTAGACATGCGCTAGTGAAATCCCAAAAATTGGTAAAGCGGATGTAGCATAACAAAAAAAGCACTGTCGAGTTAAGCATAGCCAAACGGGCACACAGTATGGTCTTTATTATAAGCTTTGAATGCGGAGTCTTTAGTAATAAATACAATTAGCCAGTAATTAATTCTAGGCATGAAGCATTAATGTCAGCATTAAAGTAAGCCATGCCTAATGTGTTTAAATACTCTAAACGGTCTGCTTTCATCAAATCTATTGAAGGTACATCGAGGCCAGTCGCCTGATAAACAGCCGCTAGATAAGCCATAAATTTCTCGCCTTCTTTTAGTAGTAGTAAGCTTGCCGCGCCCACATCGGGTTTTACTTGCTGGTTTAGTTCGGCTGGAAGTTTTACCGCAAACACCACTGGCTGCTCATCACCTTCAATCCTTACACTGCGATCTCGCACCGTTTGCTCCGCCCAGTAAAATGCTAATTCTTTACTTTGAGTCAAAAAAACTGGTTCAATCGATTCAGTATAGTCATTGCCGATAGTTGCCATGGTATTTTTAGCAGCGCTCATCAACTCTCTATCACCTGAGCGTTTTAAACCTTGCTCTGTGATTAAGCCGGACAGTGCCGATGACGTACCGTGATACCAAATGGCACTGGCAGCAAATCCTTGCTCGGTTAATAAATCTTTAGCGTCGATAAGAAAAACTGGTGTATTTGCCATAGTCGTAATCACTTAATCAGTTTGTAGTGGAAGCAGGTTCGAATACTAGCGTAAAAAATGATTCGACTCCCGCGGTGAATCAGGTGGTAATAATCTTAATAATAAAAAAGGCGGCTCCTTTAGAAGGAGCCGCCTTTCTGTCTGCCCTGGTTATGCGAAGCAATCACCAGGTAAAGCTAATTCAGCTTAGCCGAACTGGTTAGACGTGTTGTTCGCGCCGCCAGCTTTAAGAGCATTTTCACCAGCAAAGTATTCTTTGTGGTCATCACCCATGTCTGAACCAGACATGTTTTGATGTTTAACACAGGCGATACCTTGACGGATTTCTTTGCGCTGTACGCCAGCAACATAGCCAAGCATGCCCGCATCACCGAAATACTCTTTAGCCAAGTTATCAACCGACAATGCAGTGGTGTGATAAGTCGGTAGAGTGATCAAGTGATGGAAAATGTTCGCTTCGCGAGCAGTATCTGCTTGGAAAGTACGAACTTTGTCGTCTGCATCTGCAGCCAGATCAGTATCGTCATACTTGGCGTTCATTAGATCAGCACGGTCATATGCAGCAACATCTGTACCTGCTTCAACCCAACGGTCATATGCTTGCTGACGGAAGTTAAGCGTCCAGTTAAATGATGGGCTGTTGTTGTAAACAAGCTTAGCATCTGGAATTTCTTTACGAACTTCGTTCATCATGTCGGCAATGTCAGCGACGCTAGGGGTAGCCGTTTCTATCCAAAGAAGATCTGCGCCAGCTTTAATAGCTTCGATGCTGTCAAATACGCAGCGCTCTTCGCCAGTACCTTGACGGAACTGGTAAAGGCCAGAAGCCAAACGCTTAGGACGAACTAGCTTGCCATCACGGTTGAAGCATACATCGCCTTCAGCCATGTCAGCTACGTCTACTTCTTCAACATCTAGGAAAGAGTTGTAACGATCGCCTTGATCGCCTGGCTCTTTAACAACAGCGATTTCTTTAGTAAGACCAGCACCTTCAGAGTCAGTACGCGAAACGATAACACCGTTGTCTATACCTAACTCTAGAAATGCATAACGCAATGCGCGGATTTTAGAATGGAAGTCAGCGTGAGGAACAGTAACTTTACCGTCCTGGTGACCACATTGCTTTTCATCAGCTACTTGGTTTTCGATCTGTAGGGCACAAGCACCCGCTTCGATCATCTGCTTAGCCATTAAATAAGTCGCTTCAGCGTTACCAAAACCGGCATCGATATCAGCAATAATTGGCACAACGTGAGTCTGGTGACCTTCGATTGCAGCTTGAACTTCTTTCTCTTTAGCACTGTCGCCAGCTTCACGAGCAGCGTCTAGATCGCGGAAAAGGCCGCCTAGTTCACGTGCGTCAGCTTGACGTAGAAATGTGTACAATTCTTCAACCAGAGAAGCAACAGTGGTTTTCTCGTGCATAGATTGGTCAGGAAGAGGACCAAAGTCACTGCGTAGAGCCGCAACCATCCAGCCAGAAAGGTAAAGGTAAGTGCGCTCGGTAGTGCCAAAGTGTTTCTTCACAGAAATCATCTTCTGTTGGCCTACAAAACCGTGCCAGCAACCTAAAGACTGAGTGTACTTAGTCTTGTCACCGTCGAAAGCCGCCATATCTGCACGCATAACGTCGGCAGTGTACTGAGCGATTTCTAGGCCAGTTTTAAATTTGTTCTGAGCACGCATGCGAGCTGCAGATTCTGGGTTAATTGTGTTCCATGCATCGCCATTTTCTGTGCGTAGCGCGGCAACTGAATCGATATCTGCTTGGTAAGTACTCATGTTCTTCTCCAAAGGATTACTGAAAATTCTCTAATATTGCTGAGGTGGCGAATTCTAGTTATTCGTGTATGATTTAGCAAATTGATATTTATGATCATAGGTATTTCCGCAATGAATATATCCAGAGTTGACCTTAACTTATTGGTTTATCTCGATGTTTTGCTCACCGAGACCAGTGTTAGCAAGGCTGCAGCTAAATTGGGCATTACCCAGCCTGCCATGAGTAACGGCCTAAAACGTCTGCGTGATTTGTTCGGAGACCCTTTATTAGTGCGAACTGGCGGTGGTATGCAGCCAACTGAGCGAGCTTTATCGTTAAGGCCAGCGCTGCGCGAAGCTATATTGCTGTTAGAAAAGACGGTTCAGCCGCAGAATGAGTTTGATGCGGCTAATAGCGATCGCGTGTTTCGCATTATGGCCAGTGACTATGGTGAAGCCACCTTATTGCCGTCGCTATTAGATAAGATGGCCAATAGAGCTCCGAATATTTGTTTAGATGTGCTGACCCCCAGTGATGTCGGCATTGAGGATTTAGAGCAAGGCAAGGTGGACATGGCGATAAATCGCTTTGACCAAATGCCTAATTCTTTCCATCAAACGACCATTTGGCATGATAATTTCTCCTGCGTATTACACAAAGACAACCCCTTAGTAGACGACTTTACCCTAGACAATTACTTGTCTGAGCGACACATATGGGTCAGTAAAACTGGTATGGGTCGTGGTGTAGGCATTAATCCCGGGCAGTCAATGCGTCTTGGCCGCTTAGATGAGGCCCTGAGTGACTTGGACTTGCACCGAAATATCGCCGTATTTACCCGTCATTATCAAGTCGCTATTTTACTCGCGCGTCAGCCGCATTTAGTGGCGACAGTACCCACTCGCTTAGCCAAAACATTGGAAGGTGACAGTAGCCTGGTGATCAAAAAATTACCGTTTTCGATTGCGCCATTTGAGCTAAAAATGATTTGGAGCCCTTTACTGCACCATAATCCTGAGCACATATGGTTGCGGCGTTTAATACAAGAATGCGCGGACGAATTAAAGTAGGTTGACCATGATTATTCGAATTGTTGGCGTATTAGCAGTTGTTGTTGCAGCTATTTGGATATTTGCCTCCTATAGCAAGATTCCTGAACAGCCAAGCTCAGATCTAGCCTCAGCCAAGTGGCTTGCCCATAGTATTTATGATGTGGGTTTTGTTGCAATGGAGTTAAAAGACAGGTCTAGGCCTACTAGCAGCAATAAAGAATATAGCGGCGCTAGCAGTCGCAAATTTGAAGGCGGTTTATGGTATCCCGCAGTGGAAGACGACGCGATTGCGCCTGGTCTACATCCATTAGTAGTTTTTTCCCACGGTTTTGGTTCTGATTATAGTAGCGGTGAATATTTAGCCGAAAATCTAGCTAGCCGAGGCTATATAGTGCTGTCTATGAGTTATCCGCTAACCAATATGGATGCACCTGGTGGGCCGTTAGTGGGTGATGTCGCGAATCAACCGGGCGACGTTAGCTTTTTTATTGATTCATTGTTGGCAATGGATGCAGATCAAGACTCATTTTTATATCAGCGCATAGATACCACAAGTATTGGCGCTATGGGTATTTCATTGGGTGGTATGACCACCACAATGGCGGCGTTTCATCCCAGTAAAGGAGACGATCGGATCAAAGCAGCAATATCACTAGCGGGGCCTAGTGCGATGTTTAGTGAAAAATTTTATCAGCACAAAGAGCTGCCTTTTTTAATGATCGCCGCCGACCAAGATGCTCTCGTTAACTATATGACCAACGCGCAGCCAGTATTGGAGCGGGTAGGCGGCGCTACTTTAATTAGTATAAAAGGCGGCTCGCACATTGGCTTTTCAAACTTTGCGCCCCATCTTCGCTGGCTCAACAATCCCGATATTGTTGCCTGTTGGGCGGTGATGAGAAACTTGCAAGATGAGTCTGTCGAGGAGCTAGGTTCCTGGCATGATGAAATCGGCTTAGCTGATGAAGGTGTGCTTAAAGTTGTTGAAATGCCGCTATGCCCAGAACAGCTACCTGAATCTATTAACCCGCTGCGTCAGCACCAATTAACGCAAATGGCCGTTGCTAGTTTTTTTGAAATGGTTTTTGCGCAAACGCAAACTGAGCGCGATAGAGCTAAGCAATATTTAGCTACTGACTTCACAACAGAAAACCTTGATGTAACGCTTGAGGCTGCAGCTATAAAAGCGAACTAATGGCTTAGTTGGATTTGCGAGCAATCAAAGTTGCACGCTTGGGCGCAGGATAACCTTCTACGGTTTTATTGCTGTCATTAGGGTCTAAAAAGTTTTCCAAAGAATGAAAGGTCATCCAGTCGGTGGCACGTTGTTCTTCTATAGAGGTTTGATTTACATCTGCAATCACAACGTCGATAAAGCCACAGCGCTCTAACCAATGGCTAAGTGCTTTGGCGCTAGGAATAAACCATACATTGCGCATTTGGCTGTAACGCTGGCCGGGCACCAAAATATCATTTTCGTCGCCGTCAATAACTAAGGTTTCTAATACTAGTTCACCGCCAGGTCTTAGCGCCGATTTCAATTCTTCTAGGTGATCAAACGGTGATTTGCGGTGATATAGCACACCCATAGAAAAAACCGTGTCAAAGCCGCTTAAATTCTTTGGTAAGTCTTCGCCGCGCAGTGGCAGTAAATGAACGGGATGTGCGCCCAGGTATTTTTTCAATGCTTGAAATTGGTATAAAAACTTCTGCGATGGGTCTACGCCAATAACCAAGTCAGCGCCACTGCCAGCCATGCGCCAACAGTGATAGCCACTGCCACAGCCAACATCTAACACTGTTTTGCCTTTAAGCGGGCTCAAATGTTTTGCTACTCGGTTCCACTTCCAATCTGAATGCCACTCGGTGTCAATAAATACATCACCAATAGCAAAGGGCCCTTTGCGCCAAGGATGTAGGCCCATTAATGCAGTGATTAACTGAGTACGTGCCGACTGATCTAAATCTTGCTCTCGTATCGCACTAACCGTATCGGCGTCTAAGTTAGGGCTTAGCGCTGTAATCTCAGGTAAAGCGTCAAAGGCCGCTTGCCATTTAGGGTGGTCGCCATGCAGTCGATAGGTGTAGCGTGCATCGATCACCGTTTTAAACTGGTCGACAAATGGCGCCAAATGGCTGCGGTTTAAGTCAGCGTAAAAATCGTCGAAGAGAATCATTTTATAGCGATCAGTGAGACAAAATTAAAGCACTGAAACCACAAGTAAACTTGGCTAAAACCGGCAGCATGTAAGTTTTCTTTATGGCTAGCGATAGTGCTAGGTACAAGTACGTTTTCGATAGCGCTGCGCTTTTGTGCGATTTCTAAGTCGCTATAGCCCATAGCGCGTTTAAAGTCGTGATGCAGATTAGTTAGCGTTTCTTGCTCGCCGCTGCCAGTGGCAATTATTTTCTCTGACAAGATAAACGCGCCGCCAGTATTTAAGCCATGATAGATTTTTTCTAGCAGGTCAGCCCGCTTGCCTGCTTCAATAAATTGTAGGGTAAAGTTCATCGCCACAAGGCTGGCATTATCAATAGCTACATTACAAATATCGTCGCAGCGAACATCAATCGCAGCATTGGCGTTGTCTTGGGCAACCAATTGGCGGCATTTTTCGACCATCGCTGTCGAATTATCAATAGCAATAATTTTACAGTTGTCAGCCACATTGTGGCGCATGGCTAAGGTAGATGCGCCGAGAGAACAGCCTAAGTCATAACAGTGGGAGTTGGGCTTGCCGTAGTGGCTGGCAATAACGCCTATCATATCTAGGGTTAGGCCATAGCCAGGTACCGACCTAGCTATCATGTCGGCAAAAACAGCGGCTACTTTGTCGTCAAACTTAAAGCTGGCGATAGTAGCTCTGGGATTGGCGTAAATATTGTCAGGTGTCATAACTGTTTACTGTGATGTCCAATGGGCCGCAATATGCAGCTATCTGCAGCGATAAGCAATTAAAATGACGCTTGTCGATCCTCCAAATAATACCGTTAGTCGGCCAGTTCTGTCCATTATCTCACAAATTTGTATATTCCCAAGTCCGGTCTATACTCAGGCATACCTTTAAAAAAATAAGTATAAATAATTCGAGGTAAGGTAATGGGTACGATCAAAATTATCAGCATGATGTTGGCGTTTTTTTTATGCGCCATGAATACAGTCGCGCAAGAAGATTCAACTGCTGCTATGGCGACTGCAAGTTCTAGCAGTGTTATGCAAGCCGAAATTGATCGTTTGTACTTCTATATTGGCGGCGCTCGGCGTTGTCAGCTATTAACAGCTAACAGTATGCAAAGTGGTATGAAAACCATTGTCGATTTTAAGCGCTTGCATGAGCTGCAGGCGGATAAAATCAACTCGGCGGAAGATTTTATCGCTATGGTTGCCACCAATAATGACACCACAGGAAAGCTCAATATTGTAGAGTGTCGAAAAAGTGGCGAGAAGTTGAAAACACCAATGAATGAATGGTTGAAGGCCGAGTTGGCTAATTATCGCGCAGCTAAATAGCGTTACAATAATATCCAAAAAGCCGCTAACAGAGCGGTTTTTTTTCTGCCTGATTAGTTACTACTATTAGTTTTTGTTAGCGGTTATTTGCTATGGGATTAAATTTATACCATGGTAGAGTTAATGTTGGAGTAATGAGATCAGGAGTAGGCAATGAGAACATTTAATGGCAGTAATACCGCCTTTGATGTCGTGGCTGATTTAGACCTAACCGCCAAAAAGATATTGATAACGGGCGCCTCTGGCGGCCTAGGAGCGCAAGCGGCTAGCGTGCTTGCAAGTCGCGGCGCGGCAATTGTCATTGCGGCTAGAGATGAGGCCAAGTCAGCGCGAGTGCGCAGTGAAATATTGGCGGTGCATCCTGGTGCCGATATATCTTATGTCAAATTGGAACTGGATGATTTAACCAGTGTGCGTGCGGCAGCAAAAGTGGTGCTGGCAGACCACCCTATATTAGATGTGGTAATTGCCAACGCTGGAGTAATGGCATGTGACCAGAAGCAGACCCTTGATGGTTTTGAATACCAGTTTGGAGTTAATCATATAGGTCATTTTGTGTTTACTTGTATGCTGGTGCCTGTATTACAGGCAGCGACCTCGGCGCGGGTAGTAGTATTAAGTTCTGCTGCCCACAAATTTGGCGCAATAGATCTTGAAGACTACAATTTTGACAATCAACAATACCAAAAGTGGCTGTCTTATGGGCGTTCCAAAACGGCTAACGTATTATTTGCCTTAGGCCTTAATAAGCGGTTATTGGCATTAGGCATCACCGCTAACGCCGTTCACCCAGGCATGATCGCCACCGACTTAGGTCGGCATTTAACTAAAGGAGATATGCTACAGCTGGGTGATATGGTCACTAGTTCTGGCTCGCAATACAAAAGCATAGAGCAAGGAGCCGCGACTGAGGTATGGGCTGCCACTGCACCCGAGTTAGCCGATAAGGGTGGTTTATATTTGGAAGACAATCATATTGCAGAGCCAGCAAAAAAAGACTCGGATGGCGGGTATATGCCATT
Source organism: Pseudomonadales bacterium (assembly GCA_046710535.1). Lineage (GTDB taxonomy): Bacteria > Pseudomonadota > Gammaproteobacteria > Pseudomonadales > CAWVSB01 > CAWVSB01. Next base: position 164,490 of record JBKEHH010000003.1, on the reverse strand, counting down.
TGCGGTAGATATGGCAATAGCAGATCAGCTTTGGACGCTAACTGAAAAATTGGTAGGTGAAAGCTTTGCTTGGGCTTAACGTCGCGTCGACTAATACAGTAACTGGTACTAATTGATGGATCACAATACGCAAGCCAGTTCTACTCCTACCTTGGTATTATTAGCTGCGGCGGTAATCATTCTGGCGGGAGTGAAGATTGCCGAGCCGATAGTTACGCCAATGCTGCTATCTCTTTTTATAGTAGCGATAAGTGCGCCCAGTTATTTTTGGCTGTTACGCTACAAAGTTCCTGCCATTATTGCCCTCCTCATTGTCCTCGCCGTATTGATTATTGTTGGCTTTGGTCTGTCTGGGTTAATCGGCGGCTCACTGGATGGTTTTTCGCAAAAATTACCATTTTACCAGCAGCGCCTTGGGCAGGTTAATACAGAGCTAATTGGCATAGTGGCTAAGCTGGGGATACATATTGAACCCGGTGTGTATAAAAAATTGTTTGACCTGGGCGCAGTAATGGGCTTTTTTGGTACGGCGCTAAATAGCTTTGTTGGCACCTTGGCAAATGCGTTTTTTATTCTGCTAGTGGTCGCATTTTTGTTGCTAGAATTAAAAAGCTTAGCCGGGAAAGTTCGTCGTATTTCAGCCGATTCAGACAAAACCCTAAGTGACCTTAATGATTTCAGCAGCACCTTAAATCGCTATTTTGTGATTAAGGTTATTGTCAGTTTTTTCACCGGCTTAACGATAATGATAATGTTGTCGTTATTTGGTGTCGACTATCCAATACTGTGGGGCGTGCTGGCCTTTTTACTTAATTTTATTCCAAATATTGGTTCATTTATTGCCGCAGTTCCGGCTATTTTAATGGCTCTTATTCAGTTTGGGTTTTTAACGGCTGGCTGGGTAACAGTCGTCTATTTAATAATTAATAGCATTGTCGGCAACATAATTGAGCCGCGCTTGTTGGGGCGCAGTTTAGGACTATCAAGCTTTATTGTGTTTGTATCTTTGGTCTTTTGGGGGTGGCTACTCGGGCCAGTTGGTATGTTCCTATCGGTGCCCCTCACTATTACGCTAAAAATAGGCTTGGAAAGCAGTGAGCGGACCAAGCATATTGCAGTATTGCTAGGTAGTGATTAGCCATTTATTTAGGCGGTTGTAGTTTTTTCTATAGCTCATCATTGCCGTCTTGCTGTTCCAGGTCCGCTGCATCGGCCTGCTTACCTAGCCTGCCCACCGACCAAGTTTTCTAACTATTGCTCTAACCGTGCGCCAAATTTTTGGCAGTAGCCAAATGGCTAAGCCAAAGAACGCTAACATCATAATAATAAACAATATGGGGTAGTTCAACGCTGCCCACAGCCCCCCATATACGGTTACATCTTCGGCGATTGATAAGCCCTAGTTAGTGAATGGCTCTGGTGACGCATTTTCCGCCAGGCGTGCGCCTGCTTTGGCGGCATGGTCGGTGGCTGCCATAGTGCCGCCTAAAATACCGGCACTAATTTCAATGGCGGGGGTGACATCGCCAACCATTGACGCGGCAAGCAATGCCCCCGCCGGAATACGAACAAAAGCGCGGCGTATAAATTAATAGCACTGGCCCACGGTACTCCCATAGTTAACGAGATAACGGTGATTAGTGACTGATACTCTTCCATAATTCACGCGCTTTAGTTGCCATTTATTCAATATCCGAAAGAAATTATGCTTTATGTTGCCTAAGATTACATTAACGAGTGTATTTGTTGAATCTGGGCACTAGAATGCGTGTTTACCCTTGCATAAGCCGGGTGATAACAAATAGTCAGTAGAACAAATATTCAGTGGAATAATAAATGTCAGACGAGTTGATAACTTTAGAAGAGAATTTTGAACGGATACCCCTAAAACAGTATACCGAGAAGGCTTACTTGGATTATTCCATGTATGTAATTCTTGATCGTGCGCTGCCCCATGTAGGTGACGGCTTAAAGCCAGTACAGCGCCGCATCGTTTATGCCATGAGTGAGCTAGGTTTAAAATCTACTGCTAAATATAAAAAATCTGCTCGGACTGTGGGCGATGTTATTGGTAAATTTCACCCTCATGGTGACAGTGCAGTGTATGAAGCCATGGTGCTTATGTCGCAGCCATTCAGCTATCGCTATCCGTTAATTGATGGCCAAGGTAACTGGGGCTCGCCAGATGATCCCAAGTCATTTGCGGCAATGCGCTACACTGAATCCAAGCTAACCGCTTACGCTAATTTGTTACTTGAGGAGTTAGGTCAGGGCACCTCCGACTGGGTGGACAATTTTGACGGCACCATGCAAGAGCCGAAAATTTTACCGGCCCAAGTGCCTAACTTATTGCTCAATGGTACTACCGGTATTGCTGTCGGTATGGCTACTGACATACCACCGCATAACTTGCGGGAAATAGTCGGTGCTTGTGTGTATTTGCTAGACAAGCCCAAGTCTACCGTCAGTGACCTATGTGAGTTTGTAAAAGGCCCAGATTTCCCAACAGACGCTGAATTGATTACTCCGGTTGAAGATATTCGCGCCATGTATGAGTCAGGCAAAGGCAGCCTTAAAATGCGTGCGGTCTATCATCTTGAGCAGGGGGAAATAGTAGTAACCGCATTGCCGCATCAAACCTCTGGTGCCAAAGTTTTAGAGCAAATTGCTGCGCAAATGCAGGCTAAAAAATTACCTATGGTGGCTGACTTACGTGATGAGTCTGACCATGAAAATCCGACTCGCTTGGTAATTGTGCCACGCTCAAATCGGATTGATATTGAAGCCTTGATGGCACATTTATTTGCCAGCACTGATTTAGAAAAGAATTACCGCGTTAATATGAATGTCATTGGCATTGACGGTAAACCTGCAGTTAAAAACTTAGCGGTTATTTTAAAAGAATGGCTGACTTATCGTCGTGAAACTGTGCGGCGCAGACTGACTTATCGCTTAGAGAAAATTTTAAAGCGCTTACATGTTTTAGAAGGCCTATTAGTTGCTTACTTAAATATCGACGAAGTGATTGAAATCATTCGTACCGAAGATAAGCCAAAGCTTGCATTGATGGCGCGCTACAGCATTAGTGATATTCAGGCCGATGCAATTTTAGATTTGAAATTGCGTAACTTGGCTAAGCTTGAAGAAATGCAAATTAGAGGCGAGCAAGACGAGTTGGCAGCTGAGCGCGACGGTCTTGAGAAAACTCTTGGCTCTGATATAAGAATGAAAACACTGATTAAGAAAGAGTTAATAGCGGTGGCGGCAGAGTTTGGTGATGAGCGGCGCTCGCCAATGGTCGCGCGCGCAGAGTCAAAAGCGTTTAGCGAAGAAGATTTAATGACGACTGAGCCAGTAACCGTTGTGATGTCGGCCATGGGTTGGATTCGTTCGGCTAAAGGCCATGAAATTGATCCATCCTCGTTAAACTATAAGTCTGGTGATAGCTTTAAGTTTGCTGCCTTGGCTAAAACTAACCAGCAAGTCGTAGTGTTTGACTCTCTTGGGCGGTCTTATAGTTTTAGCGCCCACGGCTTGCCATCGGCACGTGGTCAAGGTGAGCCTTTAACGGGGCGCATTAATCCGCAATCCGGAGCGACTTTTGAAGGCTTGTTAACCGGTAGTGAGGATAATTTATATCTTGTCGCCAGTGATGCTGGCTACGGCTTTATTACTAAGTTTGGCAGTATGCTAGCCAAGAACAAGAACGGCAAAGCATTGCTATCGCTGCCTAAGGGCGGCAAGGTTTTACCGCCAGTTGCTATTAACGACGTCACTAGTGATAGAGTTGTCGCGATTTCTAACGAAGGTAGAATGCTGGCGTTCTCGTTAGTAGACTTGCCAGCGCTAGCTAAAGGTAAGGGTAACAAAATCATTAGTATTCCCACCGCTAGAGTCCAAACCCGAGAAGAGTATGTTAAATCGGTAGCGATTGTGGGTGAGGGCCAGACTTTGGTGATTCATGCGGGTCAGCGTCATATCAACTTAAAGCGTTCTGATCTAGATCACTATATGGGCGAGCGTGGTAGACGCGGCAATAAACTTCCCAGAGGTTTCCAAAAAGTTGATCGGGTAGAGGTAGTTTAAAACAGTTCAGTTACTGCTCGGTTTCATTGGGCAGTAACTGACTTAGTTGTTGCTCCAGCAGTTCTTTCAGTTCTTTTTTCACACTCTTTAAGCGAAACCCTTCACGACTTTCGCTAACGCTTATTTGCGCGCTGATATCGCCACAGCTTAATACCCCATGGGATAGCGACACTCCTTTATTTGCTGTGGCTAATTCTGTGGCATAGTTGAGGTGTTGTTGCCAAAGTTGAGATCTATCGTCAGCTGACTCTTCTGCCTCACTATCAATGCCAATCGAAACCTTACTAAGCTCGGTATAGCGGTCGCTTAATGCCATCATTACCTCGCGCACTAAAATACCGGCGCACAGAGCTTGAAAGCTGTTGTTAGTGGATTGATCAAAAATAATAGTGGTGATGTCGCCCATGGCATGAAAATTACCGCCGTAAAGCGAAACGATCTTTTTAAGTTCACTGCTAATCTCTACCAAGGCCTCTTTAGAAGAATTCTCTGTTAGTTGAGCGGCCTGCATCACCATCACTGCACGCGGCGGTTGCTCTACTGGCGGCTCTCGATAGAGCTTAGGTAATAGGGTTTGCGTTGCCTGTTCTAATTCGCCTAGCTCGTCTTGCCATAAATAGGCGTCACCAGCCTTGTTGACGCCATTAATACGACCAGTAATCAGTGTTAAACGCCGAACGAAAGGCTTCAACATTAGATTGCTTAAGTAAAAGCTAATAATAGCCAGGCCGATAATTGCCGCGGCATTAATAAGGCTGTTATTAGTTTTAGGGCTAAATGCTTGGTTAAGGCTTATATGAGCGTGGCCAACAATACCGTCATCAACGGTGATTTCGGCTTTAAATTGAAAAGGTGTCTCATCTAGCGGTGCATTACCAGATTCTACAACGATGACATCGGTGGCATCTAATACCGCGGCATAGTTAATGATGGGAGTGTTACGAAATTGCTGCAGCATGGTTTGCAAGGCAAGCTTATCGTCAGTGATAACGTCATTAGTGGCATTGGCCGCAAGCTGACTGGCCATAGCATTACCAATTTGATTGGCCAAATTTTCATTGGCAATAACTAATTGTTGCTGATTCAAAAAATGAATCACAGCGCCTGTTATAAACACAAAGATGGCGGCTAACAGGGCGAATTTTCTGGAAATAGATAACTGGCTAAACATCAACAGGCTCGAATTATTTTTGTCGCGCTAGTATATCGTCAAAATTCTTCTTGGTCGCAAAAATAAATGCTAGCATTCGCTTATTACTCATGCCTTAGGCGAGTTACAATAGTGACTGCTTAGCAATAATTGGGGTTACGATGAAAGAAATAGTGCTTATTAATGTATCGGGTGAAGATAAACCTGGTCTTACGTCGTCCATTACTGAAATTTTGTCGCAGTATAACGTCTCAGTATTGGATATCGGTCAGGCAGTAATCCATAACACCTTGTCTTTGGGCTTATTAGTAGAAATGTCGGCTGCCGGTGATAGCTCGACGGTATTAAAAGACGTATTGTTTCGGGTACATGAACTTGATTTGCAGGCCCGTTTTACCCCTGTGTCGGAAGAAAGCTATAGCAACTGGGTAGCACAACAAGGTAAGCCCAAACATATAGTGACATTGCTGGCGCGAAAAATTAACGCTATTCATATTTCAAAAGTCACGACTTTAATGGCCGCTTACAATTTGAATATTGATCGAATTGATCGCTTGTCGGGTCGTATCTCGTTAAACGACGACAATCAGCAAACAAAGGCCTGCGTAGAGTTGTCGGCGCGCGGTAGCTTAGAGAACCCTGCTTTAGCGCGACGCGAGTTTTTGAAGCTGGCTTCGGAACTCAATATAGACATTGCCTACCAAGAGCATAATGTTTTTAGACGTAACCGACGGTTAGTCGCCTTCGATATGGATTCAACCCTTATTGAAGCTGAAGTGATTGATGAGTTAGCAAAAGCAGCCGGTGTCGGTGAACAGGTTGCTGCGATAACTGAGCTTGCCATGCAGGGTGACATTGACTTTGATGAAAGTTTTTCTCAGCGCGTAGCCTTACTCAAAGGTTTAGATGAGTCGGTGCTTGAGGGTATTGCGCAAAATCTGAAGTTAACCGAAGGTGCGGAAGAACTCATTGCGACGATTAAAAAGCTGGGTTATAAAACGGCAATTTTATCGGGTGGCTTTAGTTATTTTGGTAAGTTTCTACAGCTGCGTTTAGGCATTGATTATGTATATGCCAACGAGTTGGATATTAAAGACGGTAAGGTTACCGGCAAGGTGATTGGTCAGGTGGTTAATGGTCAGCGCAAAGCTGATTTACTGCGTGAAATAGCCAAGAAAGAAGGTATTTTACTTGATCAAACTATTGCGGTGGGTGATGGAGCCAATGACCTGCCGATGTTGAGTTTAGCCGGGCTAGGTATTGCATTCAGAGCAAAGGCAATTGTGAAAGAGTCAGCTCAGCAGTCAATTTCTACTTTGGGTTTAGATAGTATTTTATATCTACTGGGCTATTCAGATCGTGAAACTTACCTGCAAGTTGATTAGCCCTGTTAGCTCATGTCGGTGAACTCATAGTTCATATCGGGGCGCGGACCTTGCAGGTATTCACCTTGAATAAATGCTGCTCCATATTGCCAAAGCTTTGCCATGTCTGCAGCTTGACTAACACCCGGTACAAAAGCAGTGCCATCAATTTTATTTACACCGGCCAAGATTTCTTTTAAGTCAAAAGTGTCACCGTCAGGCGTTTTTTGACCAGTGGCTGCAAAGTAGTTAATTTTCACCATCTTAACTTTAAGCGCTGCCATGGTTTTCATTGCGCTTTCGTTAATGCCAAAGTTAGCGAGTGATACTTCACACTCTGCTTTGCGCAAATTTTCAAATAGGTTGGCGGCAAGTTTTAGATAATTTGTGGCCGGGCCTTCTTCTAGCTGTATCACCAGCGTGCCAGGTTTTAAGCCAGCGGCGTTAATAGCATTAGCGGCCCAGTTGGCGAAGTCTGCATCGCGCAGCGCGCTGGGTGTTATATTGAGAATTAGTCTAGTATCGTTGCCAGTTTTGCGTTGTATGGCTAAGCGCTTAATAGCTGAAAACAACAGCCAGCGGTCAAAGCCCGAGCCGGTCGCCTTGCTTAACATTGTCTCGGCAACTTTATAGGTTTTAACGGGCTCGTCGTTTTCATCCGTTATTGACGTCATCACTTCATAATATTCGCCTTTGGCGCCTTTAAGGCTAACCATGGGCTGAAACATCATGTTCAGTTTGCCTTGCGCTACTAATTCGTTCAGATCAATGTCGCCACTGTACAGGTCTACCGGCTCCGCCGGCGGCTGATATAAAATTGCTAGTTTATCAGTCTCATTGTCGACAAATTTAGCCAAACCATGAAAGGCGTAATCAATAACTATTTCAGCAGCCTCTGGGGTATTTTTATCAAACACAACCACGCCAGCTTTAGCCTGCAAGCGCGCGGTAGTGTGATTGATTTCAAATAGATGATCTTCGATCTTTTCACACAGCTTTTCAGCTAAATCAAGCGCTTCATCCACATGGATATCTGGCACGGCGATAACAAAGAAGTCACCACCCACTCGGCCAATTGCCCCGCGCCCATCTAGATTCTTAGCAGTAAGTTCGCCCATTTGCTCAAGTACTTCACCGCTGATGAATAGACCAAGCTCTTGGCGTGTTTTCCAGAAGTTCCAAGGTTGGATGCATATCAATGCTCCAGCAGTTTCTTTGGCTTTGGTCTGTGCAATATAGTGTTTTAATTGGTTTAAAAAGTGACCGCTATCTGCATCTACGGCGCTAGTACTGCCGGCGCTAGCTTCGGCACGAATAACAACTTGGGTACAGTCTTCTTGTTCATAGCTGGCCGGTGAAAAACCCATCGACATAGGCACCGGAGAACCGTCGGCAGTAGTCCCCATTGTGTCTAGGCTAGCTTCTTGAGACTGAGACTTAGTATAGCTTTTAAGAAACTTCTTAAACTCTACTTGCTTGTCATCGGCGATTAAATCAATCAGTGGCATAACGGCTAAGTCATCTGGGTTCTCATAACCAAAATGTTCAGCGTATGCCTCGTTTACATTGATATGCATACCATCAATAACATAGGCGATAGCGTCGTTAGATCCCTCTAAGACAAGGTCATAGCGAGCTTGTAATTCATTAAAGTTTTTGCCGAGTTGTTTGTTTTGTTTGCGAATGCGACGGTTTTTAATTTCCCGCATTGCCACATGCAGCAGCCAATCTTCTTGGTCTCGATAAATTACGTCTTCAACACCTAGCTCCATCGCATGGTCTATATTGTTGGCTTGGTTAGCTGAGCGAGTTAGCAGCAATACTGGAATATCTTCTTTAATCTGCTTTAGCAGTGACTTTAATTGCTTTAAATCGATATCTGGATGCAGTCCATCGGCAATCAATAAATCCCATTGCGCAGCTGCCAGCAAATGTTCTAGTTCGTCAGCGCTAGCGGGTCTTTCTGTTCTTGCTGGGTTGCCGTCATTGCGGAACAAGTTAGTAATCGTTTCCGCTTCATTCTGCGATTCGTTAATAATAAGCAAATGGATGACGTCAGGTGTTTTCATAAATATGTGCTAACTATCGGTAAATAGGACTCCGTGGCAATAATTGTACACTTGTACGGCGTATTCTAGCTACTTATGTGGCGGTATTTATAAAATTGGCGGCAGAATAGTTTTGGCGGTGTGGCCGGCTTGCTCGACAACAAGTTTTGGCACCAAGTAACCTGGTAGTAAATTGACTAGCTGGCCGTAAATATGGCGAGCCTCATTTTGTGCAAGATCAAAATGGGCACCGCCGGCCACTTTGTCCAACACATGTAAATAGTAAGGTAGGGCGCCGGCGCTAAAAAGCTTATTGCTTAAGTCTGCCAAGGTTTGGCTGTGGTCGTTAATGCCTTTTAATAGCACGGTTTGGTTAAGTACAGTGACGTCATGATCTTTCAGCTTACCGATAGCGCTGGCAATCTGTGAGTCAATCTCGTTGGCGTGGTTAATATGCAGTACAAAAACAACTTGCTGGCGGCACTGGCTAATACTAGCAAGTAGCTGGTCGGTAATACGCTCAGGAATTACCGCCGGTAAGCGAGTATGAAACCGCAGCCTTTCAATATGAGGTATTTGGCTAATAGCTGTTATCCACTGACTGAGTAGCTTATCGTTTACCGCCAGTGGGTCGCCGCCGCTAAAGATTACCTCGCTAATAGATTCATTATCGCGCAAATAATTTAACGTCTGCGCGCGCTCATTGCTGCCCATGCGATGCTCTGCATAGGGGAAGTGGCGACGGAAACAATAACGGCAATGAATGGCGCAAGCACCGGTAATAACTAATAATACGCGGCCATGATATTTATGAATTATGCCCGGTGCCGGACTAGCCTGTTTTTCACTTAGTGGGTCTAAGGTATATCCCGGAGGACATTCTAATTCGTCTTTAGTTGGTAGCACTTGCAGCAGTAAGGGGTCGTTAATATCGCCTTTGTGTATTTTATCCGCATAGCCATGCGGAACCCGTAATGGGAATTGATTGAACTGATCGTCTAACAATGCGCTGGGGTGCTGGCTAATGCCAACATATTCCAATAGCTCTGCCACCGACTTAATTGCCGTTGCTAGGCTATTTTGCCAGTCTTTAGTCTGCACAATAGTGTTGGTTCGCGGTATCATTAGCGTTTACTTATTTATTTAGTTGTTGAGGTACAAATGGCCAACTATTCTACCAACGAATTCCGCTCAGGTCTGAAAGTAATGCTAGAGGGTGACCCTTGTGCAATTTTAGACAACGAGTTTGTTAAACCTGGCAAAGGCCAAGCGTTTAGCCGCGTAAAGCTGCGTAACTTAAGCAATGGCCGCGTTTGGGAGCGTACCTTTAAGTCGGGCGAAAGCTTAGAAGGCGCTGATGTTATTGATACCGACTTAGAGTATATGTATAATGACGGCGAGTTTTGGCATTTTATGGACCCAAACACCTTTGATCAGTTTCAAGCGGATAAAAATGCTATTGGTGACAATTACAAATGGCTAAAAGAGCAGGAGCAAGTTGAAGTAACACTGTATAACGGCTCGCCGTTGTCGGTTTCGCCGCCAAATTTTGTCGACCTAGAAGTGACTGATACCGATCCAGGCCTTAAAGGCGATACCGCTCAAGGTGGCAGTAAGCCAGCTACTTTAAGCACCGGTGCTATAGTGCGCGTACCATTGTTTATAAATATTGGTGAAGTGCTGAAAATTGATACCCGTACCGGTGAATACGTAAGCCGCGCCAAAGGTTAATAACTAACTTAATATGACAAATCAATGGCGCCCCGGCGCCAATAACGCCGCACTAATTGCCAGAGCCGAGATGCTCACGCAAGTGAGGCAATTTTTTGCCCAGCGAAAAGTACTTGAGGTTGAAACGCCATTACTTTGCCAAGGTGCGCCGACCGACCCGCATCTAGAAAGTATTCAAGTTGATACCAACGATGAAACTCGTTTCTTGCAGACCTCTCCAGAATTTGCCATGAAGCGCTTGTTAGCTGCAGGCAGTGGCGACATTTTTCAAATCTGTAAATCATTTCGTGGCGGCGAAATTAGTCCCAGGCATAATCCCGAATTTACTATGCTGGAATGGTATCGCATCGGTTTTGACCTGCCGGAATTAATAGCTGAGCTAATAGCTTTGGTTGCAGAAATTTTAGGTGAACAAGCGGTTTTTGAAGTTAGCTATCAAACATTATTTGAACAGCACGTGGGGGTAAATCCACACCAAGTAAGCGATGAGTTGTTGGCTGATTTAGGTAAAAAAACTGCAGGCCGCAAGTTAGCTGCTATGACTAGAGCAGATTGGTTAGATTTATTAATGAGTCAAGTGGTCGAGCCAAAATTGCCTGCAGGTATTGCAGTTATCACTGACTTTCCGGCCTGCCAAGCAGCGCTATGCCAAATATGCGCAAATGACGACGGCGATGAGGTTGCCAAACGTTTTGAAATTTATATTAATGGGGTAGAACTTGCCAACGGTTATTTGGAATTACGTGATAGCGACGAGCTTGCCAAGCGCTTTGACGCAGATAGAAAAATACGCCAGCAACAAAATTTAGCGACTAATGTTGGCGATGACTATTTATTGGCCGCTATGCACAATGGCCTGCCAACGTGCGCTGGCGTAGCCGTAGGCTTGGATCGACTGCTAATGGCGAGAACCGGTATTAGCAACATTGGCGAGCTACTAAGTTTTCCGTTTGGTAATGCCTAAGCAGTTAGCTTAGCGATCTCTTCGCCCATGCTCAGAGGGCTTTGCGCGCCTAGTGCTTCGCTCCAAGCCATTGCATCTTTAGGGAATAACAACACAACGGTCGAGCCCAGTTTAAAGCGGCCCATTTCATCACCTTTAGCTAAGGTGACTTTGGCATTGCTGGCAAAATCGACTCTCGTCGGGGTTTTTGGTGGTGGCGCAATTTGGCCGCCCCAAACAGTTTCAATACCGGCAACAATCATTGCGCCTACTAATACCATCGCCATCGGGCCTGCTTCGGTGTCAAAAATAGCGACTAAGCGCTCATTGCGCGAAAACAAGCGCGGCACGTTCTCGGCGGTGGTTTGGTTAACCGAGAATAAATCGCCGGGAATATAAATAGTTTCGCGTAAAGTGCCTGCTATAGGCATGTGTACGCGGTGATAATCTTTGGGCGATAAATAAATAGTAGCGAAAGCACCGTCGTCAAATTCACTGGCAAGTTCGCTGTTACCGCCTAACAATTCAACCGCTGTATATGACTGGCCTTTAGCCTGAAAAATACGCCCATAACTAATATCACCTAGCTGGCTCACAGCGCCATCGGCGGGGCTAATAATAACGGCTGTATCTTCTGCTATTGAACGAGCGTCAGGTTTTAAGCTGCGGGTAAAAAAAGCATTAAAGTTTTTGTAGCTGGCAGTGTCTTCTTCTAAGGCTTCGCTCATGTTGACGTTGTACTTTGAGATAAACATGTTTATTAGCCACACTTTTAATATTGGCCATTCACATTCAGCTAGCCAGCCCAACATGCGCGACAATAAATGTTGTGGAATAATGTACTGAAAAGCGATGAAGAGAGTATTCATTTACGAGTTGCCTGTTTCAAAAGGTGTATAGTCTAAATTGCCCCACTCGCTCCATGAGCCATGATAGCCCTTGATGCTAGGGTAGCCTAAAATTTTTGCGACTAAATAAGTCAAGCCACTGCGGTGATGGCTTTGGCAGTGAGTGACGATATTCTTGTCTGGCGTTAAACCGCGCTCATTCAACATGGTTTGGATTGTCGTCAGCGGCAATAGACGCAAATTGTGTTCTTTATCCATTAAGTCCGTCCAGTCCAAATGAGCAGCGCCGGGAATATGTCCGCCTTTGGCGGCATAGACTGTCTCGCCAGTATATTCAGCTGCTGACCTTGCATCCCAAATAGCAAAATCATCACGGCCAAGCTGTGCAATGATTTCATCAGTCTCTGCTATCACAGCTGAATTGAGCTCGGTGACAGAATAATCGCTAGCAGTTGTGTTAACTTCGGTCTCTAAGGCTAAGCCTTTAGCCGTCCAGTCGTTTAAGCCGCCGTCTAGAAACGAATAATTAGTATGACCAATCGCATCTAGCGTCCAAATTAGTCGGCCTGCCCAGCCACCACCTTCATCGTCATAGGCAATAACATGTTTGTCTGGCGTTAAACCAACCCGTGAAAACATAGCGCTTAAGGCTTCTATTGACGGTATCCGGCCAACTCCCGGCTTTTCACCGCTTTGTAGCTCGCTGGGTGCAATATGCATCGCGCCAGGAATATGTCCAGCTGCATAGTTATTAGTGTTACACGTGTCTAGTATTAGCAAGTTGTTGTCTTGTAAATAAGGCACAAGATCTTCAGCTTGAATTAATAGGGGTAAGGACATGACTCGTTCCGTACGGGTTGATATTGAGCAGAGGCGAATTGTAATCTACCTACACGTTGCTGTCAGTGACCGGTGAGGTTTAATTGCTATAACAGTGATTTTGTACTCGCCAAATATAGCTACCGGCACGATCAATAATCGTTGTAATAAGCATAGAAATTTATTGTTTTACAGTATCGCTTGCTAGTTGCATATTTCGCCAAAAGTAGGGCTAACCATAAGGGTGACATTATGAGTGATTTCGAAGACGACGATGTTGTTATAGACGATGATTTTGATTCACTTGATGGCTCGTTAAATGTTGAGATAGCGATGACTGCCAGTGAAAAAAGTAGATTGTTGACCGCAAAAAGACGAGCGATAGAAGAGCGCGCAGATTTGCGGCGAATGATGAGTGATTTTGATTATTGATCGAAAAATCTATGAGCTAGTAATCACAGTTGAATATTATTTTAAGTGATTTCCTCTTTAATTAAGTCTCCATTAGCTGCTCGGTTTGATTGCGCTGTATAGTCATACATAGTTAGTGCGCTAACCATCTAATGTTATTAGATGGTTTTATTGGTTACTAGACTGGCGTAGTCTAGTAACCCCTTACGGATTCAGGTTTTTAATAGAGATTAGAATGGAAGACATTTTAAGTATTCGCCCTTACGAGTGGGCTTCAATAGGTACGGCTATATTTTGCGGAGCGTTGATCGGTTTGGAGCGCCAGTTGCGAGGAAAGCCAGTAGGAATAAGAGCTGCGGCGCTGATTACCCTCGGCACTTATGCATTTTTAGCGACTGCGTATTTATTAGAAGGACCGATTGTTGATCCGTCGCGTGTTGTGGGGCAAGTTATCACGGGTGTCGGGTTTTTAGGTGCCGGAGTTATGTTGGCTAAAGATGGCTCAGTCGTGGGTGTAACGTCTGCCGCAACTATCTGGATGCTGGCGGCAATAGGCGTAATGATTGCGAGTAATCATTTAATGGCTGCCATTAAGATGTCGATTATTGTCGTTTTTATTTTATATGGAATTGATTTACTAGAGGATCGCACTAAGGCATTCAGTCGGGGTGTGCATAAGAGGGTAAGAAAATACTCTGATTATAAAAATCACATACAGTGAAAATCTAGAGTTTTTTAGACCTCCGCTGTTAATAGCGGGATTACCTGCTTAATTAAATCAATGTGTTTACTGTTTGTTTTGTATACCAACGAGATTTGTCGAGAAAATGCTGGTGCGCCTTCGACCGCGTGGATGTGATTAAGCACAGTGTTGTTCACCATTTGCATAGGGATATATGAGGATGCAGGCTGATTTTCCATATAAGACAGTGCAATGGTTGCTAGTGATGTGCTCAGTATGGGCGAATTATGGTCGCCAAATTTATTGGTATGAAAAGAGTCGAAAGCTTTTCCCCAGTCAACGTAAATATAGTTGTCTTTTAGTGCCGAGCTCACGCTAATATTTTCTATAGAGCTGGCCAGTATCAGTTTTAGCTTTCCCGCCGGGTAAATTGTTAGATCACTTATATTAGGGGCGTCGAATAATATACCGATATCGATAGAGCGCCCTTCTATCAGCTGAAGTATATCGTCAGCGTTACCTGATACGGCGCTAATGGCTAAGTTTGGCAGCTGTTTGCCAAGACTTGGAAGCCTATATTGAAATGTATAATTCCACAGACCAGAAGTCGCCCCGATTGACAGCTGCTGTTTTTGTTCATGTTTTAGACTAACGTCGCCACGGGCCTTATTCCACGTTTGTAATATTTTTTCTGCATATGGAACTAGGCGTTCACCTTCATCAGTTAATTGAATATTGTTACGGTTGCGAATAAATAGCGGCACACCTAAATATTCTTCAATTTGTTTCACCCGGGCGCTTACAGCTGCTTGAGTTAGGTACAAGTTATCTGCAGCGCGGCCGAAGTGGCGAAAATCTTTCACCGCAAGAAATGTTTTGAGTAGCTCAATATCCATGTTGTTTCCAAATCGTTATAGAATGGAAAATAAATGTTTTATTGATTAAGAGCAATTATTGTTTTCTTTAATAATGTCGTCTATGGAAGCTTAGTCAAGTTCACTTAGTGAACCGACCAAATGGTGATAGCTGGTTAAGCGTCGCTCACTTAGCGTGCCATCAGCGACAGCCGCTTGCAGCGCACAGCCTGGGTCTTCGTTGTGACTGCAATCACGAAATTTACAAAAACCTAAAAAAGGCTCAAAATCGACATAACCAGCCGCAATATCCTCCGGCTCCATATGCCAAAGGCCAAACTCTCTAATACCCGGCGAATCAATTAAGTCGCCACCAGAGGGGATGTGAAATAGCTTGGCGGTAGTGGTGGTGTGCTTACCTTTGGCGGTAGCCTCAGATAATTCACCAACTTTTATATCGCTATCGGGCAGTAAAGTATTAATGAGAGATGACTTGCCCACCCCCGACTGGCCCACGAATACCGAGATATTATTCTGTAATAGCTCTGTCAGCTCGCTCATGCCCTGCTCGTTTTTGGTAGACGCTCTAATTAAGCGGTAGCCAACATCTTCGTATATCTGCAGCATGTCGTTTAGCTGCTCACGGTTATCATCAGTGATTAAGTCGGTTTTATTGAGCAGTAACACCGGTTCTAAGCCAGAGTGTTCGGCTGCTACCAAATAACGGTCGATCAAATTGGCATAGGGGGTGGGCTCTGGAGCAAAGGTAATAACCAAAAAATTGATATTAGCGGCAACAGGGCGAAGTAGGCCGCGGCTGTCTGGGCGCTGTAAAATTGACTCGCGCTCTTGCATCGCCACCACTACGCCGGTTGGGTTGCCGGGCCGCCAAACTACCTTGTCACCAGTGACTAAGGCGTCTACATTGGCCCGTATATGGGCGCGCTGCACTATGCCAGCATTACTGCCTTCTAATGTTTCTATATCTACTTGAGTACCATAGTGAGCAATGACCAAGCCTAGTTGTTCTGCACCTAAGTCAGTACTATTAAGTGTCTCATCAGCTTTTGCATCGCGGCGTTCGGCGCGTTTGTTGCGCTCGTCTTGGACTTTCTGAATGCGCCAAGATTGCCTGCGGTTGAGTTTGCGTTTTGCCATAAAGCCCATGTTTCGTTAGAGTGCGTTCAATATTTAGGAGTGTAACAGTATGAGCAAGCAAGATAACCTGATTTGGATTGATTTAGAAATGACCGGTCTATACCCAGAAACCGATGTCATTATAGAAATTGCCACCGTTGTTACCGATAAAGACCTTAACTTTATCGCCGAAGGCCCAGAGCTTGCTATTCATCAGTCAGCTGAAACTATGGCGGCAATGGATGATTGGAATACTAACCAACATGGTGGCAGCGGTTTAACCCAGCGAGTAATAGCAAGTCCCATCTTAACCCGCGATGCTGAGCTAGCGACTATCGAGTTTTTACAACACCATGTAGATAAAGGCGCCTCGCCAATATGTGGTAACAGTATTGGCCAAGATCGCCGTTTTCTAGTTAAGTACATGCCAGAGCTAGAAGACTATTTTCACTATCGCAATTTAGATGTGTCGACCATTAAAGAACTAGCCAAGCGCTGGCGACCCGCCGCATTAGACGGTTTTGATAAAAAAGGCAGTCATTTAGCGCTTGATGATGTGAAAGACTCGATTGCTGAATTAGCTCATTATCGCAAAACGTTTTTTATTCAAGATTAACCTTATCCTTGATCCATCTCAGCGCTAATATTAATTAGCGCTTTTTCAAAACTTTCCACCGGCTGGCCGCCGTTAATCATGTATTGGTTGTTAATAATAAAAGCAGGCACTGCATTAATGCCGTTTTGATGGTTTTGTTGCTCCAACGCGCGCACTTCATCTGCATATTGGTCTGACTCTAAAACAGCCGTTACTTGCACTTCATCTAGGCCAACTTTTACCGCAGTAGCAATAATCTGGTGTTTATCAGACGGGTTACCGCCATCAGTAAAGTACATATCAAACAGAGCAAGTTTTAGCTCGGTTTGTTTATTCTGTGTTTCGGCCCAATGCAGCAGACGATGTGCATCAAAGGTGTTATAAATTCTCTCACCGCGATTAAAGGTAAAGCCTAAATCAGCGCCCATTTGCTTTATCCGCTCGCGGTTACCCGCAGACTGCTCTGGAGTAGCGCCGTATTTTTCCTGTATATGCTCGCCAATGTCTTGGCCTTCTGGAGCCATGTTTGGATTTAGCTCAAATGGCAGCCAAGTTATGTTTGCAGTGACGTCGTCACCCATATTTTCTAAGGCTTGTTGTAGGGCTTTGTAGCCGATGATGCACCAAGGGCAAGAAATGTCTGAGGCTATTTTTATGTCTAGAGTTTTCATTAGTTTTTATGCCTAATTAGCTTGTTAGTCGGGTTGCCGACAGCGAGTTACTTTTACTCTCTTCGCTCGACCTGCGGGTCGCCGCTTCCGGCGCTTAACACACTACGTGCTTTTCTTTGCCCAAACAAAGAAAAGACACTCGCCAGCGGGCGAAACCCAGCTCAACGAATACAGCTAAACCAAGAAGTGGCTCGCCAGCAAGTGAACCCTGAGACTCAAATCAATAATTATCCACCAACAACTTAACCGCTATAACCAAACTAGCCAATATAAGTGCTGGCCGAATAATCTTACTCCCCTTACTAATAACAAGATTAGAACCAATCCGCGCCCCAACAAACTGCGCCACTGCCATGCATATCGCTAGGGTCCAATAAACATCCCCTGCAATAATAAACACCACTGCACTACTGCCATTAATAACGAGCACCAACGGTTTGGTATGGGCGGTTGCTTTGCGGCTGTTGTAACCAAGTAAGGCAATAAATGCCATGGCAAAAAAGGTTGCCATGCCGGGACCAAAAAAGCCGCCGTAAAACCCCATCCCCAAAGCCACCCACAAGTTGAACTGGTTGGTGGTTAATGTTGCTTTGCTGTCTTTGTCACTAACTTTTGGCGAAAATAAAAAATAAACGCTGGCAGCGATTAACAGTATTGGTAGCACCGATTTCAATACATCGTTACCTAGCAGGCGGAAACAAAATACGCCTAACATGGCGCCAACAAATGCGGTAATTAAGCCAGGCCATAAGGTTTTAAAATCAATATGGCCTTTACGAAAAAAGTTAATAGTGGATGACAGCGTGCCAATGGCGCTTTGTATTTTGTTAGTAGCCATGGCATTAATAGGCGGCAGACCTGCCCACATTAAAACGGGCAGAGTGATCATGCCGCCAGCACCAGCAACCGCTGAAAATAGGCCGGCAAAAAATGCTACAAAGGTAAGCAGTGCAATTGTTAGGTTAGATATTTCAATCACTTGCTTTGGCTTCTTGCTCAGCTATTGCCCAAGCAACATGTTCTTTTACTACAGCAGAAGAATGGTCTAGTTGGGTTTTGAGTGCGCTAATAATTTCTGCATCAAACGGTGCGTTGCCTAAACCTATGGCCAGGTTTCTTAGCCAGCCCTGATGGCCAATACGGCGAATGGCCGAGCCTGCGGTTTTTTCTAAAAATGTTTCTTCATCCCATTCAAATAAGCTAAGAATTTCTGCGCTGTCTAAGCCGTGGCGGGGCTGAAAATCGTCCTCTTGAGTGTGCTGAGCAAACTTATTCCATGGGCATATAGTTTGGCAGTCGTCGCAGCCAAACACATGGTTGCCCATGGGCTTACGAAATTCTTCGGGAATGCTACCTTTTAGCTCAATAGTTAAATAAGAGATACAACGCTTGGCATCCAACTGATATGGCCCAGTAAAGGCATTAGTTGGGCAAATATCGATACAGGCATTACAGCTACCGCAGTGAGCAGTGGTAGGCGCATCTACTGGCAATGGCAAGCTGGTATATATTTCGCCAAGGAAAAACCATGAACCAGCATTTTTATTGATCAGCATAGTATTTTTTCCAATCCAGCCCAAGCCTGATTTTTCAGCCAGGGCGCGCTCTAATATTGGCGCGCTATCAACAAAGGCGCGATGGCTGCCACCCGCGGCGGCTTCAATTTTCTTGGCAAGCTTCGCTAGGCGGCCGCGAATAAGTTTGTGATAGTCGCGGCCTAAGGCATAGCGCGATACATAGGCTTTGCTGGGTTGCTCAATTAACACTTGGGCGTCGGTTGCTAGGGGCAAGTAATCCATGCGCACACAAATGGCACGGATAGCCCCTTCTTGCAGCTGTTCTGGGTGCTGACGTAGTTCTTTGTGGCGCTGCATATAGTCCATTTCGCCAGCCATGTCGTTGGCCAGCCAGTTGTCCAAATGAGTTTTATGCTCGCCTAGATCGCAGTCGCTAATAGCGATTTCTTGAAAGCCAAACTCTTTGCCCCAAGACTTTATGTCTTGAGCTAATTGCGCTAGCTGTTGATCACTAGCAATTAGTTGTTTGTTTGGTTCCATGAGCGCTGTGCTATGCCTATAATCTGTTCATCCTATCACTTCATTGGTACAAAACTTAGGTTGTCGTTTTGAAACAGAAAAATACGCATTATTTACCCACTGAATTGTACTCTGCTGAGCAGGCGCGCGAACTGGATCGGGTGGCTATTGAAGAACACGGCATAGGTGGTTATACCCTAATGCGTCGTGCTGGTCGCGGACTGTGGCAAAGCATTTTACAAATGTATCCAAATGTTAGTGGGATAACAGTTTTTTGCGGCAGTGGTAACAACGGCGGTGATGGTTATGTTGTTGCTACCATCGCCAAAGCAGCTGGAATTAATGTCCAAGTGATCAGCGTAACTGACACCGCTATGCTAGGTGGCGCCGCCTTAACCGCGTTTGAACAAGCACAAGATGCAGCGATAGCCGTTGAACGTTTTAGTAATGGCATTGACGTCAGTGGAGAGCTAATTGTAGACGCCTTGCTCGGCACTGGTTTAAACAAAGCGGTTACTGGCGACTACCTTGCGGCAATAGAATGTATCAATGCTGCTGGCGTAGCGGTTGCAAGCGCAGACATTCCGTCGGGCTTATGTGCAAATACCGGAGCTATTTTGGGTTGTGCCGTTCAGGCAAATTTAACCGCTACTTTTATAGGGGTAAAGCAGGGTTTGCTCACTGGCAGTGGGCCAGCTTGCAGTGGCGAGTTATGGTTTGACGATTTGGCCCTGCCAGCGCACGTATTTGATGCGGTTACCGCAACTGTAAAACGCCTACCAGAAGATTTATTTGAGCAGTGTTTGCCGCCAAGAAACAAAGCCAGCCATAAAGGTAGTAACGGCCATGTATTAATTGTTGGTGGCGCTAAAGGTTTTGCTGGCGCGGTTGCGATGGCGGCAGAGGCAGCGTTGAGAGTTGGCGCCGGTTTAGTATCGGTGGCAACTCGTCCTGAACACGTTGCTGTCATTGTAGCGCGCACGCCCGAAGTAATGGCCCACGGAGTACGTTCGGGGCAAGAACTAGCGGCGTTAGTCGAACTAGCCGATGTCATTGTGGTTGGCCCAGGTTTAGGCCAAAGCGCTTGGTCTGAACAGTTACTGCAGCAAGCTGCGGCGGCCACAGTGCCTTTGGTGGTTGACGCTGATGCATTAAATTTATTAGCTGCTAAGCGCGTTATCCGCCAGCGTCGACGTGATAATTGGGTGTTAACGCCTCACCCTGGTGAAGCAGCTCGTTTGTTAGAGATAACAACTGCAGAGGTTCAACTAGACAGATTTGTCGCTGTTGCCGAGTTACAAAAAAACTATGGCGGCGTAGTGGTATTAAAAGGCAGTGGCACTTTGGTCAAAGGTGAGTCTGAAAGCATTCATTTATGTGCAGCTGGCAACCCCGGTATGGCAAGCGGCGGTATGGGTGACGTATTAAGTGGAATTTTAGGTGGCTTGCTGGCTCAGGGCTTGTCGTTAGACGAGGCTAGTCAATGCGGCGTGCTGCTGCATAGCGTGGCCGCTGATGTTGCGGCAAAAAATGGTGAGCGTGGTTTGCTCGCCACCGATGTTATTAACGAGCTAAAAGCCTTGGTTAATCCATGACAGGCTTTAGTCAGAAATTTAATCTGCCCACTGAAGAAGCATTACTAACCCTGGCGAATAGCTGGGGTAAGGAACTAGCCCAAGGTGCGATAGTCTATTTGCAGGGCACTTTAGGTGCGGGAAAAACAACCTTTAGCCGGGGCATATTGCATGGTATTGGTCATGTTGGTGCGGTAAAAAGTCCGACTTATACCTTGGTAGAACCTTACGATGTCAACGGGAGTAAGATTTACCATTTTGATTTGTACCGTCTAGGCCACCCTGAAGAATTAGAATATTTAGGTATTCGAGATTATCTAGCTGATGATGCACTGTGGTTAGTTGAATGGCCGCAGCGTGGTGAGGGTTATATTGCGCCCGCAGATATTACCCTGAGTTTGGAACCAAACGGCAGTGGGCGTGACTTAACTATTAGTGCTCATACTGCGCGAGGTGAAGAATTAGCGCGCAAAATTTGCATTTAAGGCTACTAATAACATTAAATAACGAATACAAGAAATGGTGTGGCGGCAAATGATCTGCAAACTGCTGAATAATCAGCGCAAGCACATGGTGCAAACGGGAATTATATTGGCTGCCAGCTTATTGGTAGGCCAAGTTTTCGCAGCAGATATTAACGGCGTTAGAATGTGGCGAGCCCCAGATCACACCCGTCTGGTATTTGATTTATCCGGCCCAGTTAAACACGAAATCCTTACCTTATCGTCTCCCGAGCGGGTTGTTATAGATATTCCTGCGGCGTCATTTAAAGCATCTTTCGACTCACTTAACTTTGCTAGCACCCCAATTAAAAAACTGCGTAGCGGCGTGCGCAATAAAAACGATTTACGCTTAGTTTTGGATATGAGCCAAGCGATCAAGCCGCGTAGCTTTTTGCTGGCCGCCAGTGGTGACTTACACGACCGCTTGGTAGTTGATTTATATGATGCGAAAAAAGAAAAGTCAGCGGTAATTATCTCTGCTAACCATAGTAAAAAGCGTGACATTATTATCGCCATAGATGCTGGCCACGGCGGTGAAGACCCCGGCGCCTTAGGCCCCGGTAAGCTGCGTGAAAAAGACGTTGTGCTTAAAATGGCTAAAAAATTAAAAGATAAGATTGATCAAAGACCGGGTTACACCGCAAAGTTAATTCGCACCGGTGATTACTATATTGGTTTAACCAAGCGCCGCGATCTTGCCCGCAAATTCCAGGCCGACATGTTTGTATCAATTCATGCAGATGCGTTTTCCGATTCGCGTGCCAATGGTACCTCGGTTTATGCCCTGTCACCGGGCGGCGCTACTTCGGCTTCGGCTAAATTTTTGGCACAAAAAGCGAACAGCGCTGACTTAGTCGGTGGTGTCAGTCTGTCTGATAAAGACGATGTGTTAGCCAGTGTATTATTCGACTTGTCGATGACCGCGAGCCTTGATGCTAGCTTAGATGTAGGTCGTGAAGTGTTAGGCCAGATGAAACAAGTCTCCAGGCTACATAAAACGAAAGTAGAGCAAGCCGGTTTCGCCGTTTTAAAATCCCCAGATATACCATCTATTTTGGTAGAGACTGGTTTTATTTCTAACCCGCAAGAATCTCGTCGCTTAAACAGCTCCAGTTATCAACATAAAATGGCCGACGCGATTTATACCGGTATTCACCAATATTTTAAATCCCACCCGCCCGACGGCACCCTAATTGCCTGGCAGCAGCAAAACTCCGGCAAAGGCCGTCAGTATGTGGTATCCAGCGGTGATACACTGAGCGGCATTGCTATGCGTCACAAGGTTAGCCTTGCATCGCTTAAACGCACTAATGATATGGCGTCTAGCAAAATTCGAGTTGGACAAAAATTAAAAATTCCTGGGTCTTAAGCGCCCTCAGTTTGTGTAAAAAGTGAATATTCATGGGTAAGATTCAATTATTAAGTCCTCGCTTAGCTAACCAAATAGCTGCCGGTGAAGTGGTCGAAAGACCTGCCTCGGTGGTCAAAGAGTTGATCGAAAACTGTTTGGATGCAGGTGCAACACGCATAGATATTGACTTGGAGCTTGGCGGCACCCGGCAGATAAAGTTACGTGATAATGGCAGCGGCATACTAAAAGAAGACATGCCATTGGCATTAAGTCGTCATGCCACCAGTAAAATTAAAAATCTTGAAGACTTAGAAGGAGTCCATTCTTTAGGTTTTAGAGGTGAAGCCTTAGCCAGTATTGCATCGGTGGCCAGAGTGACATTGACCTCGAGCACCGGCGGTGAAGGTTGGAAGGCAACGGTCGACGGCCGTGAAATGGACGTTGATGTTACCGCCGCCGCACACCCGCAAGGCACTACCATAGAAGTGCGCGATTTATTTTTTAACACTCCAGCCCGAAGAAAGTTTTTACGCACTGAAAAAACTGAATTTAATCATGTGGCTGAAACCGTAAAGCGCCAAGCATTAAGCCGCTTTGATGCAGCGTTTCAACTGCGTCACGACGGCAAAGTTGTTTATTCATTAAAACAAGCCGATACTTTGGCAGAAAAACAACGCCGAGTTGCGACTGTCTGTGGCAGCGCTTTTATGGATCAAGCGCTTAGTATCGAAGCCGAAGCAATGGGTTTACGCCTTAGTGGTTGGGTGGCTTTGCCAACGTTTTCTCGCTCCCAAGCTGACTTACAATACTTTTTTGTTAATGGCAGAGTAGTTAAAGACAAACTGGTAACTCACGCTATGCGCCAAGCTTACCGTGATGTTTTATTTCATGGCAGGCACCCGGCTTATGTATTGTATTTAGAGCTGGACCCAAAAGTTGTCGACGTAAATGTTCATCCTACTAAGTATGAAGTGCGCTTTAGAGACGGGCGCAGCGTGCATGACTTTTTGTTTCGTGCGCTGCATAAAGCTTTGGCCGACGTGCGCCCCGATGAGCAATTGCCCGCCAATGAATTGGCGCAGCAGCCAATGGGGTCAGAGCATGCGCCGCTGCAGCAAAATATGGGGCTTGGCTACCAGTCTTCACCAGTCGCTGGGGTTAACGAGAAAATTGCTGCTTACCAAAATTTACATCAACCGGCGGGGTCAATGTCAGCGGGTTCAGGCTTTGCGGCTCAGCCTTCAGCCATCCCCACGATGGAAGAAATGTCTGCTGGCAATGCAGAAATTCCACCGCTAGGTTTTGCTATTGCGCAGCTGAAAGGCATTTATATTTTGGCCGAAAATGCCAATGGTTTGGTGGTAGTCGATATGCATGCTGCCCACGAGCGTATTATCTACGAGCGCATGAAGCAGTCACGAGATCAGCAAGGTATTCAGGCGCAGCCCTTACTAGTGCCGCAGACTATTGCGGTAAGTGACCGCGAAGCTAACTGCGCGCAAGAGCACAACGACGTATTTAGCGGTTTGGGTTTTACTGTTGAGCGCATGAGCGAAGAATCTTTAGTGGTGCGCCAAGTGCCAGTGATGTTGGCCAATGCCAATGTGGAACAGTTGGTGCGCGACGTGCTGTCAGGCATATTAATGCTACAAAGCAGTGACAGAATATTAGCCAGCATGGATGAAATTCTTTCTACTATGGCCTGCCATGGTTCGGTGCGAGCTAATCGCCAGTTAACTATTCCAGAGATGAATGGCCTGTTGCGTGACATGGAAATAACCGAGCGCAGTGGTCAGTGCAACCATGGTCGGCCAACCTGGACGCAGATGAGTTTGTCGGAACTTGATAAGCTATTTTTGCGCGGGCAGTAAACCTTGTTAGCCCAAGCAGATAGCGACAAGATATTAACGGCGCAGCCGCCATTGGTTATCTGTTTGATGGGCCCAACGGCCTCAGGGAAGACTGATTTAGCAGTACAGATTAGTAAGTGCTTACCTTGTGAAATTATCAGTGTTGATTCAGCGCTAATATATAAAGACATGAACATCGGTACCGCTAAGCCTGAGCCAGCAGTATTAGCCTGCGCCCCGCATAAGTTAATCGACTTTTTAGACCCTGCTGAAAGCTATTCTGCCTCCCAATTTAGAACCGACGCCTTAGTTGAAATAAATACCGCTATTGCCAAGGGTAAAGTGCCGTTATTAGTTGGCGGCACCATGATGTATTTTAAAGCACTGCTCTATGGCCTAGCTGACATGCCTAAAGCAAACTCTCAAGTGCGAGCCGAAATAGAGCTTGAAGCCGCAGAAAAAGGCTGGGATGTTATGCACCAGCAGTTAGCAGCTATTGACCCAAAAGCCGCCCAGCGCTTAAAGCCTAGTGACCGCCAGCGCTTGCAGCGCGCACTAGAGGTCTACCGGTTAAGCGGTAAAACAATGACCGAATTACATGAACAGCAAAGTCTTGAAAATAAGGCCTCAAACAGCCAGTTAGCCAAAGATTGCAAGTTTTCGCCCCTATTACTGGCTATTTCACCGCAAGATCGCGCGGTGCTTCATCAGCGTATTGAGCAGCGCTTCGATCAAATGATCGAAGCCGGTTTTGTTGCAGAAGTACAAGCGTTGTTTCAGCGTGGCGACCTTAATGAGGCAATGCCTTCGGTTAGAGTCGTGGGTTATCGCCAAATGTGGGATTATCTGCAGGGTAAGTTGTCCTTAGATGAGGCCCGTGAGCGAGGTGTTATTGCTACTCGTCAATTGGCAAAAAGGCAGCTAACCTGGCTGCGCGGCTGGCCCGAAGTTATTCATCTTCATACCAATGGCACTAATCAAAAAGTGCTCAGCCCGGCTGCGGTGGCAGACAAAAGCTTGCTAGCCGCTGCGCTACACTACATTAAGTCGCCAGCTTAGATTTATACCGGATCGGGAAAATAATTGCGTAAGGCGCGATAGTCTTGGTAAATTTTCTCACTATCAAAAGAGTGTATTCCTTGGATATCGACGTCGGGCTTTAAAATCGCTTGTAACTTCCCTTCGGCGTTTAACACATACAACATAACCCCATGGCTAACCGAATAGCCTTTAAAATTAGTGTTGCCTGCTGGTAGCGGCGTTAGCACGCCTTGGATTCCTAGGCTTTGCTCAAAGTCGATATAACTGTTGGACTGGAGCGATGGAGTGAGGCCAATAAAGCGCGAGCTAAAAAAAGGGATGTACTGGGCTAGCTTTGCAACTGTGTCGCGCTGCGGGTCAATGGTATAAAACAAAATCTCCAGATCGGTGTATTCCCCGCTAGCAATCACCTTTTGCTCAACCTGAGCCAGTAAGGCCAGGGTAGTGGGGCAAATGTCTGGGCAGTCGGTATAACCATAAGACAAAATATGCCAATTACCTATTAGGCTCTGATTGTTATACAGCGTATTTTGGTGGCTGACTAAACTAAAACTTTTTAGTGTTTGCGCGCTTGGAATAACCACGCCATTTATTTTGGGGGGCGACTTATTGAGATAAAAAGCGGCGGCAAATAATGCCCAGACCGATAACAAAAAAACCGCTATCTGTAAGGCAATGAGTTTATTTTGCTTCACCGCCATATTATATATTGGCTATCATGGTTAGATAATGGTCAATAAGCAAAGCAGAAAACAAATACAGTAAATATTTCACCGACACCATAAATGTCTTAATGGCGGTGTCAGCCTTGGGGCGGTATTTAAGCTGCCAAGCGTAGTAGCTAAACCAGCCGCCTAAGCCTGCCGCACAGATTAGATATAAAATCCCGCTCATGCCGACCACGAAAGGAATAATGCTGACCACCCACAGGGCGAGACTATAGAGTAATACACAGGTTTTGGTAAATTCTATGCCATGGGTTACTGGCAACATCGGTACGTCGGCCTTTTTATAGTCCTCAATTCTGTCAATCGCTAAGGCCCAAAAGTGCGCAGGTGTCCAAGTGAAAATAATCAGCACTAATAAAATACCTTCAGAGCTAATAGTATTAGTGATTGCCGTCCAGCCTATTAGCGGTGGCAGTGCTCCAGCCAAGCCCCCAATAACAATATTTTGCGGCGTCGCATGTTTTAAAAACATAGTGTAAATAACGGCATAACCAATAAGGCCTACCAACGACAGTACTGCCGTTAAGGTGTTAACAAATATCACCAAAATAAGCATAGAAGAAATGCCGAGTACAGCAGAAAAAACCAGCGCGCGCTGATTTGTCATATTACCGCTGACAATGGGGCGGCGCTTGGTGCGCTGCATTTTAGCGTCAATACTGGCATCAACAATATGGTTGATTACCGCCGCTGAACTGGCTGCAAAGCCAATACCGATGGTGGCGATAATGACTGTGCCAATAGGCACCCAATTAGGGCTGGCTAACTGCATGCCAACGACCGCGGTTACTAGTAATAGCAACACAACTTTGGGCTTACATAGCTCTAAATACTCGCGCCAGCTAGGTGTTTTAGTATTCGTTATAGCAACGGCATTGGTCACTGTATGGGCGCCTCCTTAGCGATTAAAAACTGTTATGGGTGCGCAACTAGTCATTGGCCTAAAAATATCTGGCGGGCAGCGAAGGTATGGTCAGCTTCAATTGCCATTAGCGCAATAAGCACGGTAATCGCTAGTGGTGGCAGTAACAATGTGCATTTAAGCGCATAGCGCTCCCACCCTAAGTGCATAAAAATACTGATGATAAAACCTGCTTTTAAAAACATAAATATCAGCACTAAAGTCCAGCGGGTGTAGCTTTGAAATTGAAAAAAGTCGACTAAATAAGACAGGGTGCTAAGGACAAAAAGTAGCAGCCATACTTTCAAGTAAATGCTTATCGGGTGTTGTTGATGTTCTGCTTGATCAATTGTCTGTGTCACAATATGCCTCTCATTTTAATGCGCTACCAAAGGTAGAAAAATGCAAAGATAAATACCCATACCAAATCAACGAAATGCCAGTATAAGCCGACAATTTCGACCGGATAGGAACTTTTGCCTTGGTAATGCCCTTTGCGTACTCGGTTAGCAATAACTGATAAATAAATAACCCCAGCGCTTACATGCAAACCATGAAAGCCGGTAATCATAAAAAACGATGAACCAAATTGAGCGGCGCCGAACGGGTTCGCCCAGGGTCTTACGCCTTCGTGAATGAGCTTGCTCCACTCGAATACTTGCATGCCGACAAACGATGCTCCCAGCAGTGCGGTAGCTATCATTAGCCACATAGTTTTTTTGCGTTGACCTTGGTAGCCGTAATTAACCGCCAGTGCCATGGTGCCGCTACTAGTGATAAGGACAAAGGTCATAATGGCGATAAGAATTAGCGGCATATGTTGGCCGAAAATTGTTAAGGCGAATACTTCACTGGTGTTTGGCCACGGCTCGGTGGCAGACATACGAACATTCATATAGCCGGTAAGAAATATACTAAAAATAAATGTGTCGCTGAGTAAGAAGATCCACATCATTAGCTTTCCCCACGGCATGGGGAATGTTTCTTTATCACTTGACCAATCGCTGCTTAGGCTTTGCCAGCGGCTGTCGTTATTTAGCTTGTCCGTTTGAATTTCCATATGTGCTCTCAAAAACCGCAGAGTGCGGCTAAGGTTTTATAAGTAGCAGGGGTGCTGGTAAGTAGAGCAAACAGTAATAGCCAGACGACCAATAAATAATGCCAGTAACTGGCGCATAAGCTGGCACTGATAACCAGGCTCGCTGGCGACGATTTCGCTTTGGAGCGCAAAATAATCCGCGCCAAAACGAATAAGCCGCCAATTAAGTGCATGCCGTGGACGGCGGTAAATAAATAGAAATAGCTATTGGCCGGATTACTGGCCACCAAATAACCCAGATTAGTTAATTGTTGCCAAACTAATAATTGGGCGCATAAAAACACTGTCGTAAATATGGCGGCAACAATAAGTGCAGCATTAGCGCCGACAATGGCAGTCTTTCGTGCACACACTAGCGCCACTTGAATAGCGATGCTGGCGGCAAATAAAATAGCGGTGTTAATCCATAGCTGGGTGGCGTTAGTAAATGGTTGCCACGCTTGGCCAGCTAAGGCCTCAAAGTCTGGAAATTGTGAACGGGCTAAAAACGTCACAATAAATAGCGAGAATAAAACACTAACCACCGCCAAAAAAAATCGCAGGGCAATTTTCTTCTTCATTATTTCGGTGCTGTTGCCACCGCTGGCCGTGGCTTGTGGTGAGTCTAGCCAGGGTTTTTGTCTAAGCATGGCAAACATGGTTATTGATCCTCGTGGGATTGCAAAGTTTGGCCGGGTTCAACTGCCACATCTTCGTTGCGCACGTTTTGGGGAATAAAATCGTCTACTGCACCGGGTACGCTGAAGTCATAGGCCCAGCGGTGCACAGTTGGTAGCGACTCACCCCAGTTGCCATGGGCAGGCGGAACCTGTGGTGTTTGCCACTCTAGCGTGGTTGCTTGCCAAGGATTGGGGCCAGCTTTTTTACCTTTAAAAATACTCCAGATAACATTGGCGATAAAAATAAGCTGGGCCAAGCCAACCAGTATTGCCGCCACAGTAATGCCTGCGTTTAGAGTTTGCGCCGACTCGGGAATAAAGTCGGTGGTGCCCATGGCGTAATAGCGCCGGGGGACGCCCAAGAAACCTAAATAGTGCATTGGTAAATAGATGGCATAGGTGCCAAGAAAGGTGCACCAAAAATGTAATTTACCTAAGCGATTACTGAGCATTTTGCCGGTGATAAGCGGATACCAATGATAAATAGCGGCAAATAAAACCATTATCGGCGACACCCCCATTACCATATGAAAGTGAGCCACCACAAAGTAGGTGTCAGACAGAGGTAAATCAATAACCACGTTGCCCAAAAATAGGCCGGTTAAACCGCCATGGGTAAAGGTAAAGATAAAACCTATCGCAAACATCATGGGGGTGGTGAGATGAATATTTCCGCGCCACAGGGTTAACACCCAGTTATAAACTTTAATCGCTGTGGGTACGGCAATAATTAATGTGGTGGTAGCAAAAAAGAAGCCAAAGGCAGGGTGCATGCCACTGACATACATATGATGCGCCCAAACGACAAAGCTCAGTGCGCCAATAGCAACAATGGCCCATACCATCATTCGATAACCAAAAATATTTTTACGGGCATGAACGGCCAGCACATCCGACACCATACCAAAGGCGGGTAGGGCAACAATGTAAACTTCGGGGTGGCCAAAAAACCAGAACAAGTGTTGAAATAAAATTGGACTACCGCCGCTGTAGTCGAGTTGTTCGCCCATAGATACAATCGCGGGCATGAAAAAGCTAGTGCCTAACAGTTTGTCAAATAACATCATAATGGCGCTAACTAGCAGCGCAGGAAATGCCAACAAGCCTAAAATAGTAGCAACAAACAGCCCCCAAATAGACAGAGGCATACGCATTAATGTCATGCCTTTGGTGCGTGCTTGTAACACTGTAGTGACATAGTTAAGGCCGCCCATGGTGAAAGCCACTATGAAAATAGCCAGTGAGGCCAGCATAAGAATTATGCCCATGTCGTAGCCGGGGGTGCCGTCGAGAATTGCTTGCGGCGGATACAGTGTCCAGCCAGCGCCGGTGGGGCCGCCGGGGACAAAAAAGCTCGCCATTAATACAATAACAGCCAGTAAATAAGTCCAGTAGCTAAGCATATTAAGATAGGGGAATACCATATCTCTGGCACCAAGCATTAGCGGAATTAAATAGTTTCCAAAGCCGCCGAGTAACAACGCAGTCAGTAAATAAATCACCATAATCATGCCGTGCATGGTGACAAACTGGAGATAGGAGCTGGGGTCGATAAAGTCAAAAGATTCAGGGAACCCTAACTGTAAACGCATCAGTGCAGACAATACCAAGGCTACCAGCCCAACCATAATAGCAGTTACGCTATACTGGATTGCGATGACTTTATGGTCTTGGCTCCAAATGTATTTACTTATAAAACTGGTCGGGTCGTGCAGTTCAACAACCTCGTCAGCAATTGCTATATGTGTCATTCAGCCTTCCTTAAATAGGATGAAGTGATGCCCATTAAAAAGTATTTATATGAGCGAGCAGGTCATCAATTGCCTGCTCGTTGCCAAGCATTTTTGCCATTAAAATCATTTGGCTGCCGTATTGGTCTTTAGCATGAGTGCCGCGAATACCAGCTTTAAAATTATTAAGCTGACGTTTTAAATACCAGTCTTGCTGTCCGGCTAGGCGTGGTGCATTGAGCGCAAAATTGCCTTCGCCTTGACGGCCATGGCAGGCGCCGCAAGTAACATAGAGCGATGCGCCTCTGTCGGCATTACCGGTAATTGTTGCCGCCACTGGCTGGTCTTCAAATGTATTGATGTAAGCGCTCACATTCCTTAATGCGGCTTGATCAGGCAGTATTTTCGCCATGCTTGCCATTTGTTGGCCAAGAATGTCGTCCTTGTGGCTGCCACGAATTCCTTGCTGATAATTTATTATTTGGCGTCGCAGATACCAGTCGCCTTGACCAGCGAGCTTGGGTGCATTCATTGCAGCATTGCCTTCACCCTGCTGGCCATGGCAAGACGCGCATACGCCGTAGCTGGCTTTTCCGGCCACCGCATCCCCGCTGCCACCTTGCTGGGTTTGGGCAAAAGTTGGTTGGCTAGCTAGCCATTGGTCATAGTCTGTCTGTGGTACAACTTCCACGTGGCCGCGCATGGCGTAATGGGCAATGCCACACAACTCCATGCACAAAATATCAAAGCGGCCCTCTCTGGTTGGGGTGAACCAGAGCTGTGAAACAGAGCCCGGTACCAGGTCCATTTTTACTCGAAACTGGGGTACGGTGAAATTATGTAATACATCTTTAGAGCGCAGCAATACTCGGGTGGGCTGGTCGATAGGCAGCTTTAGCTCATTGCTTAATACTATTATGTCGTCTTGGCCGGCCGGGTCACTGGGGTTAACCCCTAGCGGGTTAATGACACTGACAAACGGGTTGTCGGCGCTGCCTAGCTGGCCGTCCACGCCTGGGAATCGAAATGCCCACTGCCATTGCTGGCCTACCACTTCGACCACTTTGGCATCTTCTGGAATATCGACAAATTTTGCCCAGACCACTAATCCTGGGGCGAGCATTGCCACCACTCCAATGGTGGTGATGCCAGTAAGCCAGTACTCTAGTTTTTTGTTCTCTGGTTCATAGTGAGCTTTTTGGCCTTTCTTATAACGAAATTTATAGACGCAGTAAGCCAGAAATAAGTTTACCGCCACAAAAACGGCGCCGGTCACCCAAAAGGTAAGGCTAATAGTATCGTCAATAGAGCTCCAATTGCTGGCCAAAGGAGTGAACCACCAGGGGCTGACGAAGTGAAAAACAACTGTTCCTATAACTAACAGTATTAAAACGATTACTAGTTTCATAGCTAACTAATCCATAAGTTTGCAGTGCGGTTTATTGTTATTATTGCCGTAATCAAAGTGTATTATTCAATCTGTTCTTTAGGGTGCTGAGCGCATGAATCGGTTAAATACACGCTGCGCGTCAATAGCCACTTTTGGCGTTGATGCTCCCTCGCCCGCTGCGGTCATAGTGGGGTGTCGACTAATAATCGCCTGCAGAGCATCTTCCTGTGCAGCAGTAACGTCGACAAAAAATATGTGACTGCCTGCATCCAAAGTCTCTTTAAAGCGAGCAAAGTCATGATGGGTTACTTGGGTGCCAATAAACCCACCTTCCCAGGTACAAAACCCTAGCAGCACAATAGAAAGGAAGATAAACGGAACCCAGGTATAGCTTTCGGCGGCCCCAGAGTAGTTGGCAAAAGTTAACAGTAGTGTGGCCACTACAATGCCAACACAGAAACCGAGTTCAGTTTTATAGACTACATCAGACTTTAATACCGCTTCCACGGCATGTAAGTTGTGGGTATCTACCCCCGCGTCGTTGTTACTTAATACATGGAACTGCGGCTGTTCCACGCCGGCATTACTAAGCTCTTGTTCCAGTGTGACTAAATCGTCTAAATCATCGCTAATATAAAAGTGTCGTTTCATAACAAGCCCTTATTGATGTTTTTTTTGTAAAAGAGTCGTTGTTGGTTTGAGTATAGACGGACAAAAAACCAAAATCTTGCGAAAAAGTTTGAGAGCCCTCGTCGCTGCCGGCGAACCTCTGTTTTAGATCTAATAAAAATATTTGAAAGACTGATATGATCTGAAAAACGATATTTATGCGACTATTTAAGTCTTTTAATACCGCAACGCGCTATGTAAATAATTTTACAGACGAAAATAATATAACCCTATAAACGTATAAGCGACCATGGCGCTGCCGAATGACGCTGTTCTGTGGTGTCTGGCTGCAAGTTGCTTTAACAATGGCGGCCTAAAACAAGCATGTCCCCTTGCCTAAACGCTCAGCTTAAATGAGGTAATGTCATTGCTTAAAGCGCCGCCTTCGGGTGATCCATTTGTATTTCAAAGTCGTAAACAGCAACGTACTTTGCACCTCATCAGGTTGAAAGCGTCAACTTTGTCGGTTGCTACTGGTTATTTTACTAATATAGTGAGTTTAGCTGTCAGTCTTTAGGGGCAGAGTATAATAAACTCAATTAATAGTTGGAAAATGAACTAATGGC
Source organism: Pseudomonadales bacterium (assembly GCA_046710535.1). Lineage (GTDB taxonomy): Bacteria > Pseudomonadota > Gammaproteobacteria > Pseudomonadales > CAWVSB01 > CAWVSB01. The sequence continues at coordinate 131,054 of JBKEHH010000003.1, read as the reverse complement.
CCCATAAACTAGTCAATAGTTCTCGTCCAACTTATTTTTTAATTTTTTTACTCGTTTTGAGTAATCCAAGGAGTATGTGCCATGTCAAAAGGGCAATCGCTACAAGACCCTTTCTTAAACGTTCTACGTAAAGAACGTGTTCCTGTTTCTATTTATTTAGTTAATGGTATTAAGCTGCAAGGCCAAGTTGAGTCATTTGACCAATTTGTTGTGCTGCTTAAAAATACTGTCAGCCAAATGGTTTATAAGCATGCTATTTCCACTGTTGTGCCTTCACGCCCAGTGCGTATGCCTGCTCATGAAGATGACGGCGAGGAATAACAAGCTAGTTGGAGTTATTTGATAGGCCTGACGGCGGTGAGCTAGCAGTATTAGTTCACCTTCGTTTTAGCTCTGCCTTAGACACGCAAGACTCAGATGAATTTAGTGAGTTAGTTGCCTCAGCTGGCGCTGAAGAAGTTGCTTTCATATCCGGAAGCAAGTCGTCGCCTACTGCCAAATACTTTGTTGGCAGTGGCAAGCTAGAAGAGATTCAAGCAGCAGTGCAAGGTACTGGTGCTGAGATTGTCATTTTTAATCATGTACTGTCGCCTAGCCAAGAACGCAACATAGAAGCATTTTTATCTTGTCGCGTGCTTGACCGAACTCGGCTGATCCTCGATATTTTTGCCCAGCGTGCACGTACCCATGAAGGTAAGCTGCAAGTAGAGCTAGCCCAATTGCAGCACATGGCCACCCGCCTAATTCGTGGTTGGACCCATTTAGAGCGGCAAAAAGGTGGTATTGGCCTGCGTGGGCCGGGTGAAACACAGCTCGAGTCTGACCGACGCCTACTGCGTGGGCGCATCAAACAAATTAATAGCCGCCTAGATAAGGTTCGCTCTCAGCGCGGTCAAGGCCGGCGTTCACGCAACCGAGCTGATATCGCAACAGTTGCCTTAGTCGGTTATACCAATGCCGGTAAGTCCACCATGTTTAATCAATTGTGTGGATCTGAGGTCTATGTCGCTGACCAGCTATTTGCCACACTTGACCCTACTTTAAGACGTATTGATATTCCAGAACTAGGCCCCATAGTGTTATCCGACACGGTGGGGTTTATCAAAAATTTACCCCATAAATTGGTAGAGGCGTTTCGTGCTACCCTAGAAGAAGCTGCTAATGCGCAGCTTTTGTTGCACGTGGTAGATGCAGCTGACGCCAATCGGGTTGATAATATAGAACAGGTAGAAAATGTATTGGCCGAAATAGAGGCCGATGAAATACCTTGCCTGCAGGTGTACAACAAAATAGATATGGTTGTTGGACGCAGCGCAGGAATAGATTACGACAACAACGGTAAGCCAGAGCGAGTGTGGGTTTCGGCGCATACAGGTGAAGGTTTAGCGCTGCTACAAAAAGCTATAGCAGAACTGCTCGGTGTTGACATGGTGCATGAAAATGTGACAGTCGACTCTCAGCATGGCAAGCTTAGAGCGAAGTTATATGAGTCAGGCGGTGTGCTTGGCGAAACCTATAATGACGCTGGTGAAAGTAAATTAGAAATAAGGTTGCCTAGGCATGAGTTGCTGAGGCTGCTGGCAGCAGAGCATGTAGACCCTGGTGATTTGTTAGCTAAAGATATGTGGCTAAATTAATCCAGATTTATCAATATTAAGTAAATAGTAGGCAAAGCCTGCAACAACGGAGATAAAGATGGCCTGGAATGAACCTGGCGGTAACAAGCCTAAAGACCCATGGGGCGGTGGCGGCAATGACGGCCCACCTGATTTAGATGAAGCACTGAAAAAATTTAACGACTGGTTAGGCGGTATTTTTGGTGGTGGTGGTGGCAGTGGTTCTAGCAATAAGCCAAGTAAAGGCTTTAGCGCTGGAGCAATTGGGCTAGTCGCTATTGTTGTGGCTGGTTTATGGGCAGCGTCTGGTTTTTATCAGATCGATGCACAGGAGCGAGGCATCGTTCTAAGGCTTGGTAAATACTTCGACACCGTCGACTCCGGTTTGCAATGGAATCCTCGTCTTATTGATACCGTTATTAAAGTCAACGCGACCGCAGAGCGTCAGTATACTTCGCAAGGCTTAATGCTGACCGAAGATGAAAATATTGTTGAACTGCCGTTAACCGTGCAGTACAACATAGCGGACGTTAAAGCATTCGCGCTCAATGTTCGCAGCCCAGAAATGAGTTTGCAGCATGCAACTGACAGTGCGCTTAGGCATGTTGTGGGCAGTAGTACTTTAGTTAAAGTACTGTCTGACGGTCGTGAGCAAATTGCGGTTGAAGTAAAGCAGCGTTTGCAGCATTACTTAGATGACTATCGTACTGGGATTCGAATTATTGAAATAAATCTGCAAAGAGCTGAGCCACCGCGCGAAGTAAAAGCAGCATTTGATGATGTAATTGAAGCCAAAGAAGATAAAGAACGTTATAAAAACGAAGCGCAAGCTTATGCCAATGGCCTAGTGCCAGAGTCGCGCGGTAAAGCCCAGAGGGTACTCGAAGAAGCTAATGCCTATAAAGCTAAAGTGGTAGCAGAAGCAGAAGGTGACGCTGAGCGTTTTGAGCAACTATTAACTGAGTATACAAAGTCGCCACGAGTTACTCGCGAGCGTTTGTATATAGACACAGTTGAAGAAGTAATGGCTAACGCCACCAAAGTGCTCGTTGATGTGGAGGGTGGCAATAATATGATGTATCTGCCGCTGGATAAATTAACTAGCGGTAGTAACAGTGGCGGTCGCGGAGCAACTGGCACCGGAGCAATGTCTCCAGAGCTAGTTGACCAACTAACTAATCAAGTATTAGACCGGTTGCGTAAAACGTCTGGAACAGCCAGACGCGGGGAGGAACGATAATGCAAATTCGATCAGTAGTAGGACTAGTAGTTATCGCCGTAGCGGTAATGCTTGGCGCCGACAGTATCTATGTGGTTAAAGAAACTGAACGTGCCGTGGTATTGCGCTTTGGTGCCTTAGTTGAAACTAACGTAGAGCCTGGCCTGCATTTTAAATTACCGCTTGCCGACATTGTGCGTAAATTTGACGGCCGCGTGTTAACCGTTGATGCCACCCCTGAAAGCTTTTTCACCATTCAGCAAAAACGCGTCATTGTTGATTCGTATGCAAAATGGCGTATCAACGACGTTGACACTTACTATAAATCTACCGGTGGTGACGAACGTGTTGCCAGTGACCGTTTAGCCTCGCGTATTAACGATGGCTTGCGTAATCAGTTTGGTGTTAAAACTTTACATGAAGTAGTGTCTGGTAAGCGTGATGAGCTAATGAAAAAAATCACCGACCAGCTAAACACCGACGTTAAAGAGTCGCTAGGTGTTGAAGTATTAGATGTACGGGTAAAGCGTATTGACTTGCCAGTAGATGTTAGTGCGTCGGTATTTAGACGAATGGCTGCAGAGCGTGAGAAAGAGGCGCGTGAATATCGCTCAGAAGGTAAAGAGCAAGCCGAGAAGATTCGTGCTGATGCCGACCGTCAAATTACCATTATTGGCGCAGAAGCTTATCGTGAAGCACAGAAAATCAAAGGTGACGGGGATGCGACAGCGTCTGCAACCTATGCAGCTGCTTACAACAAAAATCCAGAGTTTTACTCATTCACTCGTAGTTTAAAAGCCTATCGTGGAACCTTTTCGTCGAAAGATGACTTAATGGTAGTTGACCCTAAAGGCGACTTCTTTAAGTATCTTAAAAGCTCTACTGCTAACTAGTTTTAGTTAAGCTAACAAGCCGGGCTTGCCCGGCTTTTTTGTGCCTGCAGTACTACCTTAGCAGTTATTTCAGTCGGCTTTCGTAACTCACCTTGGTTACGAAAATGACGAAAACCAGCAGGTCACACATCACCAATGCTCTTGACCTTGGACCCCATTGTTAAGTCGCCTGAGGGTTATCAAATAAAACGGCGTCTACAGTGAAGGATTTTTGAGTAGAAAATGATTGAGTATCATTTTTCATGAGTTCCTGAGCGGCCGTTATATCTGGTGATTCTCAGGTTCCCCGTAGGGCGGTTTATATGGGTGAGCTTTCTTTTGGTTACTTTTCTTTGCTCATCAAAGTAAAAGTAACTCGCCATCAGGCGACATCGATCAAAATGGGCCGCCGCAGGCCATCGTTAAAGCCTAATTTTCAGCTAATAACCACAAAAAGATGTGATATAATTCACCAGCTGGCCCCGTCCAGTTTTTTGCGCGCGCGCGAATGAATGTTTTTGCGGCTTAAAAGGGTCATTTTCATCTATTTAGGCAGGTAAAAGTGTGGCATGAACTACTAATAGCAATTTGTTTGGTAATGGTAATCGAAGGCATTATGCCCTTTCTTGCGCCTAAGGCGTGGCAAGAAATGTTGGTGAGTGTCTCGCAATTAGCGCCTAGGCAAATTCGACTAATCGGTTTGGCAAGTATGCTTATCGGCACCGCCTTACTTTATATTGTTAACTAGCCCAATATCCACGATAGGGATTGCGCCATGACACAAGCAGATCGCTGGTTACTGCCAGACGGGCTTGAAGAAATATTGCCAGAAACTGCCCGCAGCGTTGAAACCTTGCGCCGTAGCCTGCTAGATCTTTTTCATAGCTGGGGTTATGAATTAGTTATCCCGCCGCTAATTGAATACGCCGACTCTCTGCTAATTGGTCTTGGCAGCGACATGGACATTCACAGCTTTAAAATGGTCGACCAATTAAATGGTCGCCTATTAGCTGTGCGCCCAGACATTACCCCCCAAGTTGCCAGAATTGACTCCCATAGCCTGCGCCGTGAAGGTCTTGCTAGACTTTGCTATGCCGGCAGTGTCTTGCATACCAAGCCTAAATCATTATTGGCATCGCGCTCGCCCATTCAAGTTGGCGCCGAGCTTTATGGTGAGGCCAGCGTAGAAGCCGATATAGAAATTATCAGCCTAATGCTGCAAACCCTCACCACAGCCGAGCTAACCAATATCACCCTAGACCTAGGCCATGTTGGTATTTTTGATGTATTAGCTAAGCAAGCTGAGCTTAGTAGCAGTCAAAAGCAAGAAGTATTTGAAGCCCTGCAGCGCAAATCTATTAGCGACCTAAACAAGCTTATTCAGCAATATGTAACTGACGTAGAGCTAGCCGGCGCTTTTATTAAATTAGCCGGTTTACATGGCGGCATAGAAGTTATTGAGCAAGCTAGGGCAAGCTTTGCTAGTTTTGGCGGTGAAATAACCACCGCGCTAAATCAATTAGCAGCGATTGTTGAAGTTATTCAGCAGCGCTATGAAAGTGTTGAATGCTATATCGACTTAGCAGAGCTAACCGGCTTTCATTATCATCAAGGCTTGGTGTTTGCCGCCTATACAGACGGTTACGGCCAGGCAATTGCCAATGGCGGGCGCTACGATAATATCGGTGAGCAATTTGGCCGAGCACGCCCAGCCACTGGTTTTAGCTTAGAGCTTAAAGCCTTAGCAATGCAAAGCGTTGCCAAAAACATTCAGCAACAGCGCAGAATTTTTGCGCCGCAGCAATGCGAGTTAAGCGTTGTGCAAGCGTTGCGCGATAGCGGTGAAATAGTGATTTGTGCAATGGCTGGACAACAAACCCCGGCAGACGTTGACGCAATTTTAGTGAGTGACAACGGCCAGTGGCATGTTGAAACTATTAACAAGTAAGTGTTTAAAAGTGTAAGGCAGAAAAAGTAAATGAGTAAAAATGTAGTAGTGCTAGGAACCCAGTGGGGCGATGAAGGTAAAGGTAAGATTGTTGACTTACTAACCGAGCAAGTATCAGCCGTTGCCCGCTTTCAAGGCGGCCATAATGCCGGCCATACCATTTGGGTAGACGGCGTTAAAACCGCGTTGCACCTTATTCCGTCTGGAATATTACGCGGCGGCGTTAAATGCTTAATTGGCAATGGCGTAGTGGTGTCACCTGAAGCTTTACTAAAAGAAGTTGGCGAGCTAGAAGAGCGGGGCGTACCAGTGCGCGAGCGCTTAAGTATTAGCCCGTCATGCCCATTAATATTGCCCTACCACATAGCCATGGACCAAGCTCGCGAGCTTGCCAAAGGCGAAGACAAAAAAATTGGTACTACCGGTCGCGGTATAGGCCCAGCCTACGAAGATAAAGTAGCCCGCCGCAGTGTGCGCGTAGGTGACTTACTGCATCCCGAGCGCTTCGCTGAAAAGCTACGTGAAATGGTCGACTACTATAATTTTATTTTGGTTAATTACTATAAAACCGAAGCGGTTGATTATGACACTGTACTTGCTGATGCCATGCGCATGGGTGAAGAAATTAAACCAATGATTAGCGATGTAACCGGCATGCTGCACGACTTTCGCCGCGCGGGTAAAAACATTATGTTTGAAGGCGCCCAAGGCGCATTACTAGATGTTGACCACGGCACCTATCCATATGTGACTTCTTCCAACACGACCGCTGGCGGCGTTGCTACCGGCTCGGGTTTTGGCCCCTTGTATTTAGATTATGTGTTGGGTATTACCAAAGCCTACACCACCCGTGTTGGTAGTGGCCCTATACCAACCGAACTTGCTTGCGAAGTTGGCCAGCACCTATCAGCAAAGGGCCATGAGTTTGGCACTACCACTGGCCGCGCTAGGCGCTGCGGTTGGTTTGACGCAATGGTGGTTAAGCACTCAGTACAAATTAATTCTATCTCGGGTATATGTTTAACTAAGTTAGACGTACTAGACGGGTTAGAGGTGATAAAAATATGCACAGGCTATGTAGACGCACGCGGCAATAGCATAAACATGCCAACCGATGCCGACGACTTTATCGGTCTAACGCCAGTATATGAAGAAATGCCCGGTTGGAGCGAGTCAACTGAAGGTGCAACCAAAATTGACCAATTGCCTGACAATGCAAAGGCTTATATCAAGCGTTTAGAAGCAGTGATAGCAGCGCCAATTGATATAGTGTCTACTGGGCCAGACAGAAATGAGACTATAGTATTACGTAGCCCGTTTAACGACTGAGCACTTAAAATTATATGCTAGGGAAATAAGTGAATAACTTTAGGCAGGAAATCACCCAGTTCGGCTTTAACTGTTGCGCCGATAGATTGTGCGATTGCCTTTGTGACCGGCTATGTATCGTCTGTAGTCTGTTTGGGGCCAGAATTCTCTTGCAGCAACTTTGATACTCTACTGACAACTGCAGCCTGTTTATTTATTTTGCCGTAGTAATTCTTTTTGGTATTTATCAAACATGGTGCGCCTTACTTTAGGGGCTGCGTTGTCGGGCTATAGCTGTTAAGTTAACTAACATGTAGCCAATAACGTTTAGGTTGGCACGTATTGGTTTACGCGCTTATAAATTCTGGGTATATAAACTTAGGCCAATGAAAATCAATAATGAGACTGATGCAATATCACTCATGCGCAAAAATTTGATGCGCGTATAACTAAAATAGAGGCCTTTATCCGCAAAACTAGTTTAGACGAGCTGGCCCAATTTTTTAATGTATTACTCGGTGATATGTCTGTAATTAGTCCAAGATCACATGCTTTAGCCCATAACGAATATTATAAAGACCAAGTAGAAGCCTATATGTGGCGCAATAAAGTAAAGCCAGGCATTACCGGTTGGGCGCAAGTCAACGGTTTTCGGGGTGAAACCGACACCGTTGATAAAATGGCCAAGCGTATAGAATATGACTTGTGGTATATGGAAAACTGGTCTTTGATACTAGATATAAAAATATTCCTTAAGACATTTATCGGTGGGTTTACTGATAAAAATGCGTATTAAAAAACCGATGGGATTTATTAGCAAATGAAAATAGCAATCGCAGGTACCGGCTATGTTGGCCTGTCAAACGCAATGCTGTTGGCGCAGCACAATGAAGTTGTCGCAGTTGATATTGACGCCACTAAAATTGCCAAGTTGAATCAAAAAATATCGCCAATAGCTGATGTTGAAATTGAAGATTTTTTGGCCAATAAAAGTCTTAATTTCACCGCCACACTTGATAAGCAACAAGCTTATCAAGATGCGCACTATGTCATCATATCTACCCCTACCGATTATGATCCTGTTGCTAACTATTTTAATACCGCCTCGGTTGAATCGGTTATTGACGACGTAATGGCAATTAACCCGCAAGCGGTAATGGTTATAAAATCAACGGTGCCAGTTGGCTATACTGCGGGCATTAAGCGGCAGCTACAGTGTGACAATATCTTGTTCTCGCCTGAGTTCTTGCGTGAAGGCAAGGCGCTTTACGACAACTTGCATCCGTCGCGTATTATTGTGGGTGAGCAAAGCGAGCGAGCCAAAGTATTCGCAGGCTTATTAGCTCAAGGGGCTCTTAAGCAAGACATTCCAATGTTGTTTACCAACTCAACCGAAGCCGAAGCGGTAAAGCTGTTTTCCAATACTTATCTAGCCATGCGCGTGGCTTATTTTAATGAGTTAGACTCATACGCTGAATCGCTTGGGCTTGATTCGCGGCATATTATTGAGGGCGTAGGTCTAGACCCTCGTATTGGTAATCACTACAACAACCCCTCATTTGGTTACGGTGGTTACTGTCTGCCCAAAGACACCAAACAACTATTAGCTAATTACGAAGCAGTACCCAATAATATTATTGGTGCTATTGTTGACGCAAATACTACCCGCAAAGATTTTATTGCCAACTCAATCTTAAAGCGAAACCCCAAAGTCGTGGGTATTTACCGCTTAGTTATGAAAGCTGGCTCCGACAATTTCAGGTCATCTAGTGTGCAGGGCATTATGAAGCGCCTGAAGGCCAAAGGTGTCGAAGTAGTAGTTTATGAGCCAGTAATGGAAGAGACAGAGTTTTTTAACTCTACGGTGATCAAAGATTTCGAAGAGTTTACAAAAACAAGTGATGTGATTGTGTCTAATCGAATGGTTGAAGAGTTAAGCAATGTTGCCGACAAAGTGTATACACGAGATTTGTTTGGTAGTGATTAGTGTTTGATAATAATAGGCCTTGGTGTGGGGCAGGATGAACAAGTATTATCTATCATCGATCCTTTTGATTGATTTTGTGATGATTTCTATGGTTCAGTTAATACTTTATGTTTTTCTAAAGGGATGGGTTTCGCTAGCACTATGGGTATTACGGCGCTGCTGATTCAGCCGCTAACCTATTTTAATCTGTCAATGCCTTAGCGTTTATGGTGATGTTAACGTTTGCTCGTATTGCCTAGCTCTAGGGCTAGCAAAGCTTAGCTGCTACTATTTCACTTGTTTGTCACTTAATCTGGTTATAATGGCCAAATTGCTGCACTGCAGCGTTGTTTATGGGATTTGATATTTATGGCTAAAAAAGGCCAACCGCAAGACCCCCACGCTGCTCGTGAAGCAGCTAATTACGACGCCCCTATTGCGAGTCGTGAACTAATACTGACTGAATTAACTGAAGCCGGCGTGCCTAAGCTGCGTGAAGAAATTGCCTTAGCGCTGCAGGTTGAAGGTGAGGATGCTGAAGAAGCATTGCGCCGCCGCCTGCGTGCCATGGAGCGCGATGGGCAGTTAATGCGCAACCGCAAGGGCGCTTATTGCTTGATGGATAAGCTGAGTTTGATTCGTGGCCGCGTACAAGGCCATAAAGATGGCTTTGGTTTTTTAATTCGTGAAGACTCGAAAGACGCAACGGGTAAACGCGACGATTTGTTTTTGCATAGCCGGCAGATGGGTTTGGTGTTCAGTGGCGACGAAGTATTAGTGCGTGAAAGCGGCGTAGACCAACGCGGCCGCCCTGAAGGCAAAATTGTTGAAGTGCTACACCGAAATACCGAGACTTTGGTGGGGCGTTATTATGCCAATAGCCAAGGCGGTTATGTTGTGCCCGACAGCAAGCGTATTTGCCATGACGTACAAATTGTAGCTAGTGAGCTAGAAGCCGAAGACGGCCAGTTTGTGATTGTTGGCATTACCCAGCAGCCTGAAAAACACAAATTACCGGCGGGTAAAATTACTGAAGTATTGGGCGACCACTTAGCGCCTGGTTTGGAAACTGATATAGCCATTCGCTCTCATGATATTCCGTTTGAATGGGATGATGAGGTAATGATTGAGGCCAATGCCTTGGGCGAAGAGGTGGATGACAAAGACAAGTTAAACCGTATTGATATTCGTCACTTGCCGCTAGTCACTATTGACGGTGAAGACGCGCGCGACTTTGACGATGCAGTGTATTGTGAGAAACAAAAAGAGGGTGGCTGGAAGCTGTTGGTTGCCATTGCTGATGTGTCACATTATGTGCAGGTTAATTCAGCCTTAGACAGCGAGGCCTGGCGTCGCGGTACATCGGTTTATTTTCCGGCGCGGGTGGTACCCATGTTGCCCGAGGCAATTTCTAACGGCCTATGTTCGCTTAAGCCTGCAGTAGACCGCCTGTGTATGGTTTGTGAAATGACCATTAGCGACAGCGGCAAGGTTGACAGCTTCCAGTTTTTTGAAGCGGTAATGAAGTCTCATGCACGGATGACTTATACCGAAGTGGGTATTTTGTTAGCCGAAGATGATAGCCCGCGCAAGCCTAAGTTAACCGAGCAATACCAAAGCGTGTTGCCTCATGTAAAAGCCTTGCATGGTTTATATACAGTGCTGCGCGCCAAGCGTGAAAAACGTGGCGCGCTTGACATTAATACGGTTGAAACCCAAATGCTGTTTGACAGCTTTGGTAAAATTCAACGCATAGTGCCGCGCGAGCGCAACGACGCCCATAAGCTAATTGAAGAATGCATGTTGGCCGCCAATGTGTGCGCCGCCGAGTTTTTACAGGCTGAAAAACTGGAAGGCTTGTATCGCGTACATGAAGGGCCGAAAGAAGAAAAGCTGAAAAACTTACGCACTTATTTAAGTGAACTAATGATGAGTTTAGGTGGTGGCGATAAACCGTCACCGGCTGACTACCAGGCAGTTTTGTCAGGCGTAGCTGACCGCCCTGATGCATCGGTTATTCAAACCATGTTGTTGCGGTCAATGAACCAAGCGGTGTACCAAGCTGAGAATAAAGGCCACTTTGGTTTGAGTTATAACTCTTATGCGCATTTTACCTCGCCGATAAGACGCTACCCCGATTTGCTAATGCATAGAGCGCTGCGCAGTGTTATTCGCAGCAGTAAAAACAGCCCTAGGGTTAAGCGCGACAGCGGCGCTAAGCCCATTGCGCTAGATAAAATATACCCTTACAAAACTACTGACTTGGCCGCTGCCGGCGAGCATTGTTCAATGGCAGAGCGCCGCGCTGACGAAGCTAGCCGCGACGTTGAAGCTTGGCTTAAATGCGAGTATTTAAAAGAGCGCGTGGGTGAAGAGTTTGACGGCGTTATTGCTGCAGTGACTAGTTTTGGTTTGTTTGTCGAGCTTAGTGACGTGTATGTGGAAGGTTTGGTTCACGTCACTGCACTGGCTAATGATTATTACCAGTTTGACCAAGCAACGCAGCGCCTAATAGGTGAGAAAACTAAAACGACTTATCAGTTAGGCGATAAATTAACCGTGCTTATTGCCAGGGTTGACCTTGATGATCGCAAAATTGATTTAGAGCTGGCCAGTGATGGCGCGCGCGAGGCAATTGCTAAAACGGTTAAGTTTGGCGCTAAAAGTAAAGCCAAACCTAAGGGTGCTAAGTCTAAGCCCAAAGGTAAGGGCGGTTATGGCAAACCTAAACCAGGCGGTGGGCCTAACAATGCTGGGCCTAAACCTAACAGCGACGCCAAGGCTGGTAAAAAGCCCCGTAAGCGCAAGCCTAAGCCTAAAAAGTAACTGCTAGAGTTAAATGAGATCTAAGTGAGAGAACAGTGAGCCAAGAATTAATATATGGCATTCATGCTGTGGAAATGTTTTTGCAGCAAGCCCCTAAACGGTCTGAGCAATTACTCATTCTGCAAGGGCGTGAAGATAAGCGAGTAAGCGATATTATCGCCTTGGCAAAAAAGGCTGGCGTGCAAATTCAGCACGTTACCCGCCAAGAGCTAGAAGACAAGGTCGATGCTAATCACCAGGGGGTGATTTTGTATTGCCGCCCGTCACAAGCTAAAGACGAGTCGTTTTTAATGGCTTTGATTGAAAAAGCCGAAACCCCGCCGCTGTTTTTAGTGCTTGATTCAGTGACTGACCCACATAACTTGGGTGCTTGCCTGCGCAGCGCCGACGCGGCGGGTGTTGCTGCGGTTATCGCCCCTAAAGACAAAGCTGTTGGGCTAACGCCAGTGGTACGTAAAGTGGCCTGTGGCGCCGCCGAAACCGTGCCTTTTGTGGTAGTAACCAACTTAGCGCGCACCCTAGATAAAATGAAAGATGCGGGCATTTGGATGATTGGCGCGGCGGGTGAAGCCGAACAGTCAATTTATCAGTCAGACTTTAAAGGCCCAATGGCCGTAGTGATGGGCGCTGAAGGCAGCGGTATACGCCGCCTAACTCGCGAGCGTTGTGACTTTTTGGCCAATATTCCTATGGCAGGCGTGGTAACCAGCTTGAATGTGTCGGTGGCTACCGGTGTATTTTTGTTTGAAGCTTTACGTCAGCGTTCAAGCTAGTCACTTTGCTTAAGTTGTTTAACTATTAAACAATTGCATCTGGTTAAATATTTCACTACAATGCGCGACCCCCGAAAAACGGGGCTTTAACCCTCCTTGTCTCACCGTATTTTCGGGAGACTTTAACCCGTAAGGAGCATATATGCGTCATTACGAAATAGTGTTTCTGGTCCATCCTGACCAGAGCGAGCAAGTATCAGCAATGGTAGAGCGTTATACAACGCTAATTACCGATGATGGTGGTTTAGTTCACCGGTTGGAAGACTGGGGTCGTCGTCAGTTAGCTTACCCAATCAATAAAATTCACAAGGCACACTACATTCTAATGAATGTTGAAGCGTCGAAAGAAGTTATTGAAGAGTTAACCACAACTTTCCGTTATAACGATGCCGTTATTCGTAACATGGTTATTCGTCGCGACGAAACTGTGACTGAAGAGTCATTTATCGTTAAGGCTGATAAAGAAAACCGTGATCGCCGTCCACCTCGTCCAGCTCCAGTTGAGCAAGTAGCAGAGGTTGTGGCAGAAGAAGCGCCAGTATCTGAAGCCGCAACAGACGAAGCAGCCGCCGAAGAGTAAGTTACTCTTTCATAGCATTGTATTAAACGAGGATTTTTACCATGGCACGTTTTTTTCGCCGCAGAAAGTTTTGTCGCTTCACTGCTGAAGGCACAAAAGAAATAGATTACAAAGATCTTGAGACTCTAAAAGCTTATGTTTCAGAGACTGGCAAGATTGTTCCAAGTCGTATTACCGGCACCAAAGCTAAATACCAGCGTCAGCTAACTACAGCTATTAAGCGCGCTCGTTATGTTGCTTTATTGCCATATACAGACGCACACGAATAAACAATTGAGTTGAGGCCTGACTAATGCGCGCACTTGCTCAATATGTAATGCGCGGCCGAACTCAGGCCATGCTGGTTACTATAATCAGCGCCGGTACCGTCATGTTTTATTGGATTGGCGGTGCAGCCTTAGCGTTAGTAACACTGCGCCAAGGTGCTAAAGATGGGTTTTTGCTATTGTTATGGGCTTTATTGCCCGCCTTAATGGTAGCTTGGTACGCTGGTGAAACGGCACCCATGGTAGTACTGCTAGGAAGTTGGATGGCCGCAATAATATTGCGCGAAACCTCTTCATGGCCGCTAGCCTTAACCGGCATAACGGCTTTTGGCCTTATTACCGCAATAACAGTGCTATTTATTGGGCCCCAGTGGCTTGATAACGTAGCAGAGGTAGCAGAGCAGTTCATTGAACAGCTTAACCAGCAGGTGCAGGCAGGTGAAAGCACAGCTGGGGTGATAATCCCTCCAACAGTCATGCAAATAGTTGGCATGTTGGGTTTGGTTTACACGATAACTACCGTTGTTTGCGTGGTACTTGGTCGCAGTTGGCAGGCTGCTTTGTATAACCCCGGTGGTTTTGGGGTTGAGTTTCGCCAAGTGCGCTTGCCACCGACGTTAGCAGTGCCATTATTTTTAGTAGTAATGGCATGCATGGTTCAAGGGGGTGATTTACTGCCTTGGGCTTACTTATTAGCAGTGCCGTTTATTATTTCAGGTATTGCGCTAGTACATGCGTTGGTAGCAGCAAAAGCTCGTAGTTCGGCTAGCTTGTGGTTGTTTTACGGTTTGTTGATTTTGGTTAACCCGGTGAAGGATATTTTGATCCTCGCCGCCTTGTTGGATAGTTTCTTTGACCTTAGGTCTAAATTGATTAAACAACAAAAAGACAGTTAAGAGGATAAGTTGATGCAAGTAATATTACTTGAGAAAGTAGGTAAATTAGGCGACTTGGGCGACCAAGTTAATGTTAAGTCAGGCTACGGTCGTAACTTTCTGATCCCATTGGGTAAGGCAGTACCGGCTTCAGCTGGCAACGTTGCTGATTTTGAAACCCGTCGTGCTGAGCTAGAAGCTGCCGCTGCTGATAAGGTCGCTGCTGCCCAAGCCCGTGCCGACAAACTAGCTGGCGTTGTGGTGACTATGGAGTCAAACGCTGGTGAAGGAGGTAAGTTGTTTGGCTCTATCGGTACTCGCGATATTGCTGATGCTATTTCTGCTACTGGCAACGAAGTTGCTAAAAGCGAAGTGAAAATGCCTGGAGGTGTTATTCGTGAGCTTGGCGAATATGATGTTTCAATACAGCTTCACAGCGATGTAACTACTGTTGTTAAAGTTGTTGTTGCTCAGCAGTAATCGCTTTAATTGATGTAGTGATGAGGGCATTGTCAGTTATTTACTGATGATGCTTTTTTTTTGCGCGTAAATTCGCCACAATCACTCCTCTATAATTAATGGTCTATCAAAGACCTAGTGGGAATTAACTAGTGGAATATGGCTCTGCAGAAGATCAGCCGCCCGGCGACTACAATGACAGCTTTGCCAGTACGGGTGATGTTGCCTTAGATAAGTTGAAAATTCCGCCTCATTCAATTGAGGCTGAGCAGTCAGTGATTGGCGGTTTAATGCTGTCGCCTGAAACATGGGATTCTATTTCCGACACGTTGGTTGAGGGTGATTTTTACCGCCGCGAGCATCGGCTAATATTTCGCACCATGTCTTCCTTGGTAGAGATTCAAAGCCCACTTGATGTCATTACCCTGTCGGAAGCACTGCAGTCTAGAGCTGAATTAGACAATGTAGGCGGGCTAAGTTATTTGGGCGAGCTGGCGACTAATACGCCTAGTATTGCCAATATCAAAGCCTATGCAGATATTATTCGCGAACGGTCTACCCTGCGCCAGCTAATTGGCGCTGCTACCGACACCGCCGAAGATTGTTTTTACCCTGAAGGGCGTGAGGCAGGTGAGTTATTAAGTGACGCCGAACAGCGCATTAGTAATATTGCTGAAGGGCGCCCAAAAATTGGCGGCCCGCAAGATGCCAATTCCTTATTAAAAAGCACCATTGAAAAAATAGACGAGCTATTTAATACCGACGGTAGCTTAACCGGTTTAACTACTGGCTTTAAAGACATAGACGAGCAAACTTCTGGACTGCAAAATTCAGATTTGATTATTGTTGCCGCCAGACCCTCTATGGGTAAAACAGCGCTCGCCATGAACTTGGTCGAGAACGCCATAATGGCCCAAGACAAGCCAGTTATTGTATTCAGTATGGAGATGCCAGCTCAATCACTGATTATGCGGATGCTGTCTTCTATCGGCCGCATTAACCAAACCCGTATTCGTAGCGGTAACTTAACTGAAGAAGATTGGCCTAAGTTATCGGCCGCGGTTAGCAAGCTTAAAGATAAGCCTTTATTTATTGATGACACCGCCGCCCTTAGCCCAGGTGAAATACGTAGCCGCTGCAAAAGAATTCAACGTGAGCATGGTAGTCCAGCCATGATCATGATCGATTACCTGCAGCTAATGCAGGTGCCGGGTAAAGAGAATAATCGAGTAGAAGAAATTTCATATATTTCGCGTAGTTTGAAAACCTTGGCAAAAGAATTTGAATGCCCGGTGGTTGCGCTGTCGCAGCTTAACCGTGGCCTAGAGCAGCGGCCTAATAAGCGGCCAGTGAATTCAGATTTGCGTGAGTCAGGCGCGATAGAGCAAGACGCCGATGTGATTGCGTTTATTTATCGCGATGAAGTGTATAACGAAGACAGCCCCGACAAAGGTGTGGCAGAAATTATTATTGGTAAACAGCGTAATGGGCCGATTGGTACTAGCAGGTTAGCGTTTATTGGAGAGTTTACCCGCTTTGAAGATTTAGCCTTCGGCGCTAATGACTACAACGGTTAGTCATTAGGTCGCGAATTTCTACTGGACTATATTCCTAGCCCTTTACGCATATCTTTCATATGTTGCTTTTGGTCAGCTCGCGCTAGTGGCTGGGATGGCTTTTGCTCGATCATTGTTGGTACTGGCACAACTAACTCTTCACCACTGCTAACCTGCTGGCAGAAGTTTTGGTAATTGCTTTCGAATACTTTGAACGTTACATATTCCGAGTTGTTGGCTAGAAAAAACCAGTCGCTAGCTTGGCCGGCAAAATAGACTGCCGGGTGGCTCCAGTTATAGGTTTGTTTCGGGCTGGGTGCATTGCAAGCTTCTCGATAAGCCTGCCGTGGGCTGGGCAACCCAAGTTCAGTTAAGCTAGTTTCACAGTATTTTAGAATGCTTCTTACCGACGGTAAAAATTCAGATTCTTTGGTGGCGCGTTTAACTGCCGCTAATATTGTGTCGCTGCTGTAGCCGCGCAAATTGCTATACCAAAGTTTTTTCGCATAGTGTAATTTTTCGGGGGTGTTAAACGCCTTGTTGTATTGATTGTGATACACCAATTCAAGCTCGGCAAACATTTGGTTAATGGCCTCAATAACATCGTGTTCAACCGGCTGCTTAGAGGTCTTCTGCCCATCCGCTGTCAGTGTGTTTTTCGACAAACCCGCGACGGTCTGATCCAGTTGCTGATTGAGGCGTTTTTTGGTCATAAGTACTCGGGTCGTATTGGTGGCGTCTAGCCCACTGATGTTTCACATGCTGCAAAAACTTGCTGTTCCACGCAGTATGTATCTGGTTGCTTTCGCGCCAGAATAGCACGAATTCTGGTACTTGTTGCAGGGCGAACTCGCGCTCGATTGTGGCCATTTCAATAATATCAAAGACATCGATACTTGGCTGCCAAGTAGCTGTCATACGTTGCGGTTCGGTGTCAGCTTGCAAACTTAAGGCGTAGCGACCCCATTGCCTGCGAATATGGGCAATGAATTTACTGTTCCAGGTTTTAAGCTCGTCACCGCGCTCACGCCAGTAGAGTACAAATTCAGGGATGGCATCTTCGATAAATTCAACAGAAATACCACTGCGAGTAAGGATCTGCATCGCATCTACACTGGGAATCCAGTGTTCATCGAGCGCTGTGTCCTTCATTGCGGTGGGAATAAAGCCTTTTTGGGCTGGTCGTGCCTGCTGCTTGCGCCACTCCATTGCCGCATGTTTTAAAAACTTGCTGTCCCAGCTGTAGGTGCTGGCACCGCGGTCGCGCCAATAAATTTTAAACTCGTCAACTTGAGCAAGGGCAAAGCCACGGTCAACGCCATGATGCTTGCTAAGTGTTAACAAGGTTTGCTCGCCCGGCTGCCAGCTATCACCAATAGTTTTACTTGCTGGTGGCGGGGTGTTATTCCATTGGTTAGATATTGGTGGCACGGTAAATGACGGTAGTGGATTAGGCTCTGACACTTGTTCGCTTTGCTCGTTGAGTGCAAATACCAGTGCCTGTGCAATATTAAGTTGGGCGTTGTTAAGCCGAATAATGCCTTGCGCTTCAAGATTGCGGCTTACGCTGTCGATTTTTCCTAAATCCCAAAACGGCATTAGGTTTAATAGGCGAGGGTTGGGAATCTCTAGCCAGTCATAACCATTGTTTGGATTGGTGTCGCCATGGTGCAGGCAGCTTGCCAGCACTTGCAATAAGGTGGCCTCTTCGAGACCTAGGGTGGCGGCTAGCGACACCGGTATCACAATGTTGTTTTCTTGAATGAGCGAGCTAGGCATGATTTTAATTGTTTTTGGTTAATGGGTAGTGATTTTACGAGCTCGCTACTAGTAGTTCTAGTAGTTTGACGATAATCTGACGAAAAAACATGGCAAGGCTATTTTTGCCAAGTAAGCTGATTGACTTTATTTATAAGGATAACACGTGGCAAAACAACGCACAGCCTTTGTCTGTAACGACTGCGGGGCTGATTCGAGTAAATGGTCTGGCCAGTGCTCTGAGTGTAAAACTTGGAATACGATGGTAGAAATAAAGCTGGGGGCTAGCAGTAAAAGCACCCCAGATCGCTCAGGTTTTGCCGGAGCACGCAGCGCGGTGCAAGTGCTTGACGATATCAATGTCGCCGAAGCCCCCCGTTTCACTAGCGGTACAGGTGAATTTGACCGCGTGCTTGGCGGCGGCTTAGTGCCCGGTTCAGCTATTTTAATAGGCGGTAATCCTGGCGCAGGCAAGTCGACTTTGCTGCTGCAAACGCTGTGTCATTTAGCGGGTACGATGTCGGCGCTATATGTAACCGGTGAAGAGTCGCTACAGCAAGTGGCCATGCGGGCTAACCGCTTAGGTCTGCCGACCAACAGGCTGCAAATGCTGGCTGAAACCGACGTGCAAAGTATTCTAATTGCCGCGCAACAGGTCGCTCCTAAATTATTGGTAGTCGACTCTATTCAAGTTATGCATATGAGCGATGTAGCATCTGCCCCTGGCAGTGTGTCGCAGGTGCGTGAGTGCGCGGCCGCGCTGACTCGCTTTGCCAAACAAACCGGTACGGTATTGTTATTGGTCGGCCACGTCACTAAAGATGGCTCGCTGGCAGGGCCGAAAGTATTAGAGCATATGGTTGATTGCTCGATAATGATTGAAGGCAGTGAAGATAGTCGCTACCGGACATTGCGCGGCACTAAAAACCGTTTCGGAGCGGTCAATGAGCTCGGCGTGTTTGCCATGACCGAGCAAGGTTTAAAGGAAGTAAAAAATCCCTCGGCAATATTTTTGTCACGCAATGCAGAAGTTAGTGCGGGCAGTGTAGTGATGGTGGTGTGGGAAGGCACCAGGCCGCTGTTAGTTGAACTGCAGGCATTGGTAGATATCAGCAGTTTTGGCAATCCTCGACGGGTAGCGGTGGGGGCCGACCAAAATAGGCTGGCTATGTTACTAGCTGTTTTACATCGTCACGGCGGGTTACAGCTTGGCGACCAAGACGTGTTTGTTAACGTAGTTGGCGGCGTAAAAGTAATGGAAACTGGGGCCGACCTAGCGCTAATTTTAGCCATGGTGTCTAGCTTTAGAGATCGGGCGCTACCGCAAGATTTGGTGGTATTTGGTGAGGTAGGTTTGTCTGGTGAAATTAGACCAGTACCCGGCGGGCAAGACCGTTTAAAAGAAGCGGCTAAACATGGCTTTAAACGCGCCATCGTGCCTAAAGCCAATGTGCCAAAAGCAGCCATTAAAGGCATGGAAATAATTGGGGTCGACAAGTTGTCGCAGGCCTTGGAAGCCGTTTAAAAACTTAGCGCTTCGATAGCGCCTAGTTGGGTGGATATTTTTTTAGCCAGTTGCGAGAGCAGATCACTTAGTTGCGATACTGACTGACTGAAACCGTCTTGCTTAAGTGCTTCGCTAATAAAAAAGTGGTCTTCAAGCACTAGCTCTTTACCGTTACGTATTTGAAAGCTGCCCTTTAGGCTAACCAGAGATTCGTCATTGGGATGAAATTGGTCGATTGCTACTAGCAAGCTATAGGCCGAGCGCTCAGCTGGATTGAGTCGGCTTTTACTCACTCTCCAGTCGCTAAGGTCTGCATGTAGTTCTTCGGCAATCGCTTGAGTAATACTGCCTGCAAGTGGCTGTGCCCACTGATGGGTTTCAGATACATACAATTGGTTACCCTTTTGCATGACTAGAAACTTTTGGTTTAAAAAGTCAGCTAAGACCACCGGCTCTACCAATAACTGTTTGCTGTTATCAATGCTAGATTGTTGCTGCTGATCGGCTGACTGCGATGAGTTGAGCAAATAATAATTGTTACTAACACCGGTAGATGCGCAGCCAGCGAGAGCTAAGGTAAACGCCAGCGGGGCAATATAGCGAGTAAAAATATTGCGACTAAAAATGTTTATCATTGTGCAGCTCTCGGTTGTTCGTCAGCTTTTAGGGTGCGGTCAAAAATTAAAGAGTTGGGTTGTTCTGATACTTGTTTTAGCAGTGGTTCTAACTCGTATAATACCCGGTTTAGCGCGGTAAACGTTTGCATGATTTCTTGTTGCAGTGGAGAGTCCTGAGCTAAGTCACCAGCAAGAATGTCAATTTCACTAAGCGTATTTTTTATTGCGTCAGGGAGATTAGCTTCAGTGGTGTCGACGACAAATTTGTCAGCAGATTGGGCAACTTGATCAAATCGTTTAAGTGTAGCGGTGGCTTGGACTATTAGTGTCTCAGCATTTTTGAGTATTTTCCCTAAGGTGTTAGTCGCCACAGGAATAACGGTAAGTGATTGAAATTGGGTAACAGCGACATTACGTTTGTCTTCAGTATAACTGAGCTCGACCAACTTGGTGCCACCGAGAATGCTGTCTATTTCGATACTTGCTGACAAGCCTTTCGAGATCCATTTTTCTACATCAGCAATGGCTTGGGCTTTGGCGTCTTCGTCATCGGCTAATCCCATCGCTTGTGGATATAGCGAGATGCGTACGGGGATGGCAACCTTTTCATCCAAAATGTTTCTGGCTTGCTCGTAGGCAACATTAACTTCGTTAACTTCACCAACAGTAAGGCCACGAAATTTTACTGCCGCTTTTCGATTAAGCCCACTTATCGATTCTTTAAACAACAACATATATTCAATTGAAATTTCATGTTCGTCGTCTTGCTTAAAAATAGCTTCATAATCTGGGTAAATTTTAAAATAGGTACGTTCAGTTATTTTATCACCAAGGGGTGTGTCCTCTGGCACTCCAAATTCTATGCCGCCAGAAAAAATAGTACCTAGTGTTCCGGTTTTTACTTTAAGTCCTTCCGCAGTGACTCCTACGGAGATACCACTGATACTCCAAAACTTTGTATTTTCAGTTAATAGTTCATGGTAAGGAGCCTGAACAAAAACATTGTAATAAACAATGCGCTCCTCGGTATTGAAATGCACATCCTCTATTTGGCCAACATTTAGGCCTTTATAGATCACTGCATTACCTGCCGAAAAATCAAACCGGCCACCGCTGTTTAGAGTGATATGTAATCCAGGTGCATCGGGAGGTGTTTGAGGTGGCTTTGCGAGACCGGCAAATACACTCTCTTTTTTTGTTTCCTTACTTGGGGCCAGCTCTATGTATGCGCCAGAAAGCAGCGTGCTTAAACCTGATATTCCGGACGAATCGATGCGCGGTTGTACTACCCAAAACTCACTGTCCTTAACTAAAAATGGCACCGCACCTGGTAGCATTTGAGCGGTGACCACTACCCCGTCAAAGTCGTCATTGAAATGTACTTCCGTAACGGTGCCTATGTCTAAACTACGAACCTTAACTTTGGTTTTCCCTTCTTCGATACCTGACGCTGACTCGAAGGAAATTTTGATTTCAGGGCCTTGCTGCATCCAGGTATAAAACAACATCCATGCGCCAATGAATAATGCCAACAGCGGTATTAACCAAATACCATTAAAGCCTTTAATATTTGACACAGTTGCCGATGAAGGTTGTCCGTTATTGTTCATAGTTATCCCAAATTAGTCTTGGATCAAAGTTTTGTGCAGCCAACATAGTCATAATCACCGAGCCACAAAAGGCCACCGCTGCAGGCCCAGGTATTATGGTAATTAAATTTCCCATTTGTAGCATGGCTACAAGTACGGCAACAACAAATACATCAATCATTGACCAGCGACCGATAAATTCATTGACTCGAAACATTCGAGTACGCATTAACGTTTGTTGGTTTTGCTTAATGCTAAAGCATAGCCACAACATAGAACAAAACTTTGCTAACGGGATTAGAACACTGGCAATAAAAATTACCGCTGCAATCGGATAAGAGCCATACGCCCATAATTCTATAGCGCCACCTATTATCGTTGAGTCAGAGTCGCTGCCAAGTAGACGAGTAGATAGCATGGGTAATAGATTAGCCGGAATATAAAATAAAATTCCAGTAAACAGTAGGGCTAAAGTTTTTTGAATGCTATGATTTTTTCTGCTGTGCAACGCGGCGTTGCAGTAAGGGCAGGTTTTTTCTTTTTTGTACAAAACATGGGCGCAACCATAGCAACCTACTAAACCTAGTGATGCCGCTGAACCTTCGTTATAAACAGGGTTAGCGTTAGTTTCCATTTTCTTTCACCAAGCGCCAAAGCTGTACTTTGTCTACATGCAAAAACGTACTGGTAAGGCACATGCTAAATAAAACGAATGAGTAAAACGCGAGGTCTAAGGTTATATCGGCAAGAGAAATAATTTTTATTAAACTGACTAACAAGCCTACTATAAATATTTCCACCATGCTCCATGGTGCAAGGCTGGTTAATGATCGCAACAACTGGCGTTGAGTGAAGCTGGTATTTTTTTGTTTAATGGAGATAACGACATTTATGATACCCAGTAAAAAAGCTATTGGCGCAATTAACACAAAAAAAGTAATTAGCGCTGATAGCGTGAAATAGTGCTGTTCAAATAAAACGCTAATTGTTTGCAGTAAAGTGATGGTGCGTTCTTGGCCTTGCGTATCTAGGGTAATAAAGGGAAACCCAAAGGTAATGAACAGAAAGATCAACGAAGCGATTGAATAAGCCAATATTTTGTCACAAATATTACGTCGGTTTACCGTCAAGGTAAATTGACAACGCGGGCAGCTAGCTTTTTCTTTTGGCGCCAGTTCAGTAATGTTTAGTAATAGGTCGCACTCGTGGCATGCAATCCACGAGCTCTCGATTGAATCTGTTGTTGTTATTGGCATTCAATGACACCGGTAACTATTTAATACAGAAAGCATACACCGTAATGAATGCTGGCAACATACTAGTAATACCTTCATTACAGGTGGAGTAAAAGCCAGCGCTGAGCTGGCTTTTACGGTTTAGCTTTTTAAGCGAGTGTATTTAATCCGCGTTGGTTGAGCGTTCTTGCCTTTGCGGGCAATTAAGTCATCGTGGTATTCGCTGTAGTTGCCCTCATAGAACTCCACATGGCCGTCATCTTCGTAAGCCAAAATATGGGTGGCAATACGATCTAAAAACCAGCGATCATGAGTGATAACCATAGCGCAACCCGGGAAGGCTAATAATGCATCCTCTAGTGCGCGCAAGGTTTCCACGTCTAAGTCATTTGACGGCTCATCCAGCAATAGTACATTGGCGCCTTGTTTTAGAGTGTTTGCTAAATGCAACCGACCACGTTCACCACCTGATAGTTCGCCTACACGCTTTTTCTGATCAGCGCCTTTAAAGTTGAACAAGCTAACGTAGGCGCGTGAATTTATTTCCTTGCTGCCGATAATCAAGTTGTCTTGGCCGCCAGATACTGCTTCCCAAACTGTTTTATCGTCTTCTAGGCTTTCACGACTTTGGTCTACAAAGGCTACCTTAACGGTTTCGCCGATCACTACTTCGCCGCTGTCAGGTTGCTCTGCGCCACTTATAAGCTTGAACAGAGTTGATTTGCCCGCGCCGTTACCACCGATAATGCCAACAATGGCACCTTTGGGAACGGTGAGATTTAGGTTTTCAAATAGCACCTTGTCACCAAAGCTTTTGGCGACGTCATGCAGTTCAATAACTTTGTCGCCCAGACGTTCGCCGGGTGGAATATAAATTTCGTTGGTCTCGTTACGGCTTTGAAATTCTTGGCTGTTCATTTCATCAAAGCGCGCTAGGCGAGCTTTACTTTTGGCTTGGCGACCTTTGGGGTTCTGTCTTACCCATTCCAATTCTTTGGCAATAGCCTTTTTACGCGAGCTATCACTTTTTTCTTCGGCTTCAAGGCGGGCTTCTTTTTGCTCTAGCCAATTGGTGTAGTTGCCTTCATAAGGAATGCCATAGCCACGGTCTAATTCTAAAATCCAACCAGCGGCGTTGTCTAAAAAGTAACGGTCATGGGTGATAGCTACCACAGTGCCGACAAATTCTTTTAAAAAGCGTTCTAACCATGCTACTGATTCAGCATCCAAATGGTTGGTTGGCTCATCTAGTAAAAGCATGTCAGGCTTAGATATCAGTAGGCGACACAGGGCAACGCGGCGTTTTTCACCACCGGACAAATTTTTAATTTCAGCGTCCCAGGGTGGCAAGCGCAATGCATCAGCTGCAACTTCCAAGGTGTTATCTAAGTTGTGGGCATCCCATGTCTGTATAATGTCTTCAAGCTCACCTTGGCGTTTTGCTAGCTTGTCAAAGTCAGCATCGGGATCAGCGTAGTCAGTAAATACTTGATCTAACTCCGCTATGGCATCTAGCGCTTCGCGCACGCCATCTTCAACATTTCCGCGCACGTCCTTGGTTTCATCTAGTTCCGGCTCCTGTGCCAAATAGCCGACTTTAATGTCGGGCATTGGGCGCGCTTCGCCATGATAATCTTGGTCGATACCGGCCATGATTTTTAGCAGGGTGGACTTGCCTGAGCCATTTAAACCCAAAACGCCAATTTTGGCGCCAGGGAAAAATGATAAAGATATATCTTTAAGAATTTCGCGTTTGGGTGGAACGATTTTCCCCACGCGATTCATAGAATAAACGAACTGAGCCATGCTGTTTGCCTGCTTGGTAAAAAATTAGACAAGCATTTTAGCGTAAACCGCTTGTGAGTGGGAGAATAGCCTTAGCTATATCTCGCTTGGCCGCGATATAAACCAGAAAACTCTTTGCTGCCTTGCCAGCGTTTATAGATTTTACCGCGATACGTCATGGTCTCGTTCTCGTCTCTAGACGGCGTATTCGAGATATTGCTAACCGCCCCGTTAGTATTATTTCTAGCTGGCACATGCGAGGGGTGCTGGACCACATTGTCGCCGACGGCGTTTTTCAAAAACACCTCACCCTGGGCTCCAGCTAATGAGTTTAGTCGTTGCACTGATTGTCTAAGTAGCGTCGACTCCATCATATCGGCGTAGTCGTTTAACATTTCCAAAAATTGAGGGTGTGATAATGGCAGTTTTACATTTATGTCGCCCTGTACTAATTGAATACATGTTTTAGCAACTTTGAGGGGTTCTGGCTTAAGTAGCCACGCTCTATCACTCACGATATTCTCCTAGTTGGTGATGTTTAATTGGGTTTGCGCTGATACAACTGCAAGTTTGATGCCAATATGAATTTTATGTAATGCGTCGCTATTGCTCTCGATATTGTTAGCTTGTAGAGCTAAACCCGGTGCCTATTTGGTGCGATATCTCAATATTAGTGCGCTAAAAGGACCTGCTGTGGGAATATTTGGTGCAGTGGCGCAGTTATTGTTTTGTCGCATAGGTAACTAGTTGTCAGTCTGATTTAGATCATGGTTTGGCCTCACCAGATAGCTATGCTGATCGCAATGTTAATAATCTTAGGAGAAAACTATGATCGTAGAACATCATCATTTAGTTAGTGAATTCCCGCATTTGAAGACCAAGATTCATCAACTGAAAACCGAAAATGCCCACTTTAGAAAATTACTTGATGAATATCATGGAAATAGAAAAAATGGAAAATGAAGCAGTGCCGGTCAGTACTCAAACAGAAGCAGAGTAAAAAATTCATCGGGTCTATTTAAAAGATGAACTGTATCGAATGCTCACCAAAGAGGCGTAGGTGATGACTGAACAATCTTATATCGATGTTATTGCCAAGTTGCGTCTAAAACGCGCGCATCTTTAGTCGCGAGTAGACAGTATTAAAATTAATGTTACCCAAAAGCACTCGCATGATTGGGCAGAGCAGGCTATTGAGCGCGAAAATGACGAAGTCATAGACACTATCGACAATGAAGCCCAAGCATCGATTAACGATATTGATGCCGCATCAGCGCGCCTTGAGCACCGAAGGTATGATGTCTGTATCAATTGCGGTGAAGATATCGATGCTGGCCGCCTATCGATAATCCCCGAGGCCATCCGCTGTATGAACTGTTCTGAGTAATTGCGGCTAAAGTAGTCACTTCTCAGAGTAACTAGGTAACTGTTATGATCGGTTAACAATTATAATGAGGTTAATGCGTGAAACGTTTTGGACCAGGGCTGCTAATCATGGCGGCCTTTATTGGCCCTGGTACTGTCACTACCGCTAGCGCTGCCGGAGCTAACTATGGCTTTGCCTTGTTATGGGCGCTGTTGTTTTCAGTCGTCGCAACGATTGTATTGCAAGAAATGGCCGCTCGTTTAGGCTTAGTTACCGGTAAAGGTTTAGCCGAAGCCATGCGGACTACATTTAATAATAAAGTATTCGCTAACTTGTCGATTGTTTTGGTGGTTTTGGCCATTGGGTTTGGCAATGCTGCTTACGAGTCGGGAAATATTGCTGGTTCATCATTAGGCTTAGCGGCAATCACGCCGGTTGAGCGCTGGGTATGGTGTTTGCTGGTGGCGGGAATTGCTTTCGCCTTGCTGGCATCAGGTAAATATAAGGTAGTAGAGCGTGGCCTAATAGTCATGGTGGCTGTAATGAGTACGGTCTTTTTGATAACGATGTTAATGGTTAAGCCGGATATTGGTGCGGTGCTGTCTGGTTTGTTTAAGCCTAGTTTACCAACCGGCGCTACCTTGACGGTGATTGCCTTAATTGGCACGACTGTAGTGCCATATAATTTGTTTTTACACTCAAGTTTGGTGCAAGAAAAGTGGTCAGACAACGCCTCTGTCGATGAAGCGTTAGCTGAATCGCGCAAAGACAGTGCCTTGGCTATCAGTTTTGGTGGCCTAATAACCTTGGCAATTGTGATAACTGCTGCCAGCACATTTTTTGGCAAGGATGTGGCGTTTTCAGCACAAACGATGGCTCATCAGTTAGAGCCAGTGCTTGGTGCATCTGCTAAGTATTTTTTTGCAATAGGTCTATTTGCCGCCGGTTTAACCAGTGCGGTTACTTCGCCATTGGCCGCGGCCTATGCTGTGTCTGGTGCTATGGGCTGGCCAACTAATATGAGTGATACACGGTTTAAGGCAATTTGGGCGCTGGTCTTAATTGTTGGCGCTACTGTTGCGGCACTAGGCACTAAGCCGATAACGGCTATTTTGTTTGCTCAAGCCACCAATGGTTTTTTGTTGCCAATGGTAGCGGTATTTTTGCTAGTGGTGATGAACCGAAGCGATTTGTTGGGCGCTTATCGCAACAAACTATGGGCCAATATATTAGGCGCTGGGGTAGTCGCCGTTGTGTCTGGCTTGGGTTTGTTTAAGTTATGGCAGGCGCTTAGCTAGATTATCGGCTAAATCAGTAAAGTTAATGTGGATAGGGGTGATTTCTCGTTCTCTTGAACCCATGTTTTGTGTACAATTCGAGCTCTTTTTTCAACCACCTCGCTGGAGCCCGCGTAATGTTTGATAAGTCGATTAAAATCGCAAGTTATGACCCCGAATTATGGCAAGCCATGCAAGCTGAAGATAAGCGTCAGGAAGAGCATATCGAGCTAATTGCCTCTGAAAACTACACCAGCCCGCTGGTTATGGAAGCCCAAGGTGGGCAGATGACCAACAAATATGCCGAGGGCTACTCTGGCAAACGTTATTACGGTGGCTGTGAATATGTTGATATTGCTGAAACCTTAGCGGTGGAGCGAGTAAAAGCTTTGTTTGGCGCAGATTATGCCAACGTTCAGCCGCACTCCGGCTCGCAGGCAAATAGCGCAGTGTTTCAAGCGCTGATTAAGCCAGGCGACACCATTTTAGGTATGAGCTTGGATGCGGGTGGTCATTTGACTCATGGCGCGGCGCCAAACTTTTCTGGTAAGCACTACAACGCCATTCAATACGGTTTGATTAATGAAACCGGTGAGATTGATTACGATCAAGTCGAAGCGCTAGCGCTTGAGCATAAGCCAGCGATGATTATTGCTGGGTTTTCTGCTTACAGCCGGATAGTTGACTGGCAGCGGTTTAGAGATGTTGCCGACAAAGTAGGTGCCTACTTGTGGGTCGATATGGCGCATGTTGCCGGTTTAATTGCAGCGGGTTTGTACCCAAACCCAGTGCCATTTGCCGACGTTTGTACCTCAACTACGCACAAAACATTGCGCGGCCCTCGCGGCGGTGTAATTTTGGCTAAGGCTAACCCTGAGCTGGAAAAGAAATTTCAGTCAGCGGTATTTCCTGGTGGCCAAGGTGGCCCATTAATGCATGTTATTGCCGCGAAAGCGGTAAGCTTTAAAGAAGCGATGACGCCAGAATACAAAGTGTATCAGCAGCATGTTATTGATAATGCTAGAACCATGGCAGCAACCTTTATGAAACGCGGTATTAATATCGTCTCTGGTGGCACCGATAATCACTTGATGCTGGTTAACCTAGTTGGCAAAGAGTACACCGGTAAGGATGCAGATGCGGCCTTGGGTGCAGCGTTTATTACGGTAAATAAAAACGCCGTACCTAACGACCCGCGCTCGCCGTTTGTTACTAGTGGCCTGCGTGTTGGTACGCCGGCGATTACTACTCGTGGTTTTGGCGAGAAAGAAACCGTAGATCTAACTCATTGGATGTGTGACGTGCTTGGTAGTTTAGAAAACGGTACTTCTGAAACAGTTATTCCTGCAGTGAAAGCTAAAGTGCTAGAAGTTTGCGCACGCTTTCCGGTTTATGGCTAAATTATAGCGATTTAAAAAGCCTCGCTGTTGCGGGGCTTTTTTGTACGCACAAAAAAACTAACTCAGTATTGTTTCTAAAGAGTCTGCTAGCTTCATTGCAAATGAGCGCTGCCAAGGGGGAGAGTTGTTGTCACAGTGTACGTTCTCTTCCCAATTGAATACCGCCAGCATTGCTTTGTAGGTTAGCCAGCGAATGGGCTCTGGCTCCCATTTTTTTAGAGCGCTTTGGTGGCTGGCGTTCGAAAAAGCCCAGGGCATACTGGCTAGCTGCGTGTCTCGCTCTAAAATCATATCTACCAGAGTGCGGGCAAATAAACTACTTGCGCCGACGCCTTCGCCGCCATAACCGCCAGCATTTGCTAAGCCAGTAGTTTTATCCCAAATTGCGTAAGGTCTAAATTTACGTGCCATACCGAGGGTGCCACCCCAGCAGTGAGTGATTGCGGTATTTTCTAAGCTCGGGAATAAATCAACTAGTAAGGTTTTTTGAAACTTAAATAATGAATCCTGAGTAGAAAATTTGCCGCGAACTTTGCCGCCAAATTCATATTGGCCACGAGCACCAAAGACTATACGGTTGTCTTTCGAGCGCTGGCCATAAGTTGACATGCGACTGGTGTCGGAAAAAGTTGGTCTATTGTCTAAGCCGATATTACGCCATTGGTTTTCTGTTAATGGCTCGGTGGCAATTACGTGGCTTTGAATGGGTATGGCGTATTTGTTTATATTTAGCAAGCCGTCTGAGAAGCCTTCAGTGGCGGCAATAATAATATCGGCCTTAATGGAACCATGGTCAGTAAAAATGGTTTTATTAGTGACGTTGGTTACGCGACTTTGCTCAAATATTTTTACGCCCTTGGCTTCGATACCCCCAGCCAGACCTTGGGCTAATTTTGCTGGCTGAATAGCCGCGCAGTGGGGGGTGTAAATACCGGCTAGCCCACCGCGCATATTAACGTGTTGTTCCAGTTCGGTTTTAGACAGCCACTGATAATCTTTATCACTGTTTGTAGCGTAATGGTCATAGGTTTTTTTTAGTCGCGTTAATTGTTCTTGATAGCGAGCAGCGGCGTATATCGTGCCGCCTTTATGATAGTCGCAATCAATTTGTTCTTTAATGCAGACGCGGCCGACTTCATCAACAGTGTCGTAAATGGCGTCATAGCCTGCTTGGCGCTGGGTTGGGGGCAGTGGTTCTAAATAGTCTCGCTGGCCTTCAACTTCGCCCATTAACCAACCGCCGTTGCGGCCCGATGCGCCAAAACCTACCACCTCTGCCTCGACGATAGCGATGCTCAAGCTTGGCTGTTGTTGCTGTAGATAATAGGCGGCCCATAAACCGGTATAACCGGCACCAATAATGGCCACATCTACTTGCAGGCCTGCTGTTAATGGCTGACGAGAGGGCGTCTTATCTGCCAATTCGTCAAACCAAAAACTTATATCGTTAAGCTTAGTCATAATTTATTCTATGTTAAGCTTTAAGCTTTAAGCTTTAAGCTTTAAACATTAAATATTAAGCATTAAGCATTAAGCATTAAGTATTAAGTATTAAGTATTAAGTATTAAGTATTAAGTATTAAGTATTAAGTATTAAGTATTAAGTATTAAGTATTAAGTATTAAGTATTAAGTATTAAGTATTAAGTATTAATTATTAATTAAATCAGGAAATATAGCGTATGTATTGCCCTTTTTGTCGCGCGGTTGAAACTAAAGTTATCGACTCTCGTCTGGTTACCGAAGGCGATCAAATTCGTCGTAGGCGCGAATGTATTAGCTGCTCTGAGCGTTTCACCACTTTTGAAACGGCAGAGCTGTTGCTGCCCAAAGTAATAAAAGGTGATGGCACCCGTGAGCCATTTGACGAAGACAAAATGCGCCGTGGTATTTCTAAGGCTTTAGAGAAACGGCCGGTATCGGTTGATGAGATTGAAGCCTGTATTCATAAAATTAAGCACCAATTACAGGCTACCGGTGAACGGGAAATATCGTCGGTTATTATCGGTGAAAAAGTGATGGAGGTGCTGCGCGAGATGGACGAAGTTGCCTATGTGCGCTTTGCCTCGGTGTATCGAGATTTTAAAGACTTAAAAGAGTTTAGGCATGAGCTGGACTTACTTGAAAAGAATGAAGCGCTGAAAAATAGTGAGCAAGATAGCTAATGAGTGATTCACAGGCAGTTATCGACAGGCGCTATATGGCCCGGGCGTTAAAACTGGCGGCTAAAGGTTTGTATACCACGGCGCCTAACCCCAGTGTCGGCTGTGTGTTAGTAAAAGACGGTAAAATAGTGGGTGAAGGTTATACCCAGCCAGCCGGTGGTGCGCATGGCGAAGT
The DNA here is from genome assembly GCA_046710535.1 of Pseudomonadales bacterium. Classification (GTDB taxonomy): domain Bacteria; phylum Pseudomonadota; class Gammaproteobacteria; order Pseudomonadales; family CAWVSB01; genus CAWVSB01. The sequence goes on along the minus strand of JBKEHH010000003.1, from coordinate 99,917 downwards.
GATGGCAATGAAAGTGGCGGGCGCTAACACTACCGGTGCCACAGCGTATGTGACTTTGGAGCCTTGTAGTCACTATGGACGAACCCCGCCTTGTAGTAATGGCTTGATAACTGCGGGAGTGGTTCGAGTTGTCGCGGCAATGGAAGATCCTAATCCAGTTGTTTCCAGTAGTGGCCTGGCAAAATTAAAAGATGCTGGAGTGCAGGTAGAATGCGGTTTGTTAGAAGCGCAAGCTAGGCAATTTCTGGCAGGCTTTTATCAGCGCATGACAAGCGGCGTGCCAAAGGTAATTGTTAAGTTAGCCAGCAGTTTAGATGGCCGCACCGCAATGGCCAGCGGTGAAAGCCAGTGGATTACCGGGCCGCAAGCGCGTTATCAGGTGCAAAAGTTGCGTGCGGCAAGTTGTGCCATTGTCACCGGTGTCGATTCAATATTGCAGGACGACTCGTCACTAACGGTAAGGGTTGAGGATTGGTTAGAGCCTTATGGCAGCGATGTTGTTCGTCAGCCGTTAAGAGTTGTGCTGGATTCTAGTCTTAAGATTCCACTAACCGCAAAAATATTACAGCAAGACGGCGATACCTTAGTTGTTTGTGCCACTGACAATATTGAGAAACAACAGCAATTAAAAGCAGCAGGGGTCAGGGTCTTACAGCTAGGAGGAGGGGATAATCGGATAGATTTATCCGCTTTGCTAAAATGGCTGGCCAAAGAAAAAGGCTGTAATCAAGTCATGGTAGAGGCTGGTGCCACCTTGTCGGGTAGTTTTGTTGAGCAAGGTTTGGCTGATGAATTGCATGTATTTCAAGCGCCGGTGTTGTTGGGTTCTAGTGCCAAACCGTTACTAAATTTAGATTTGAATGTAATGGCCGAAAAACGTGAGTTAGTGCTAATTGACAGCCGCAAAGTAGGCAGCGATACCTGGCTACGCTATAGCTGCTAGGGGTTTACAGTAATTCGCTAAAATGGAGCGCAAACCCGAATAAAGGGCTATAATATGCGGCCTGATATTGGCACCCAGCCAGAAAATTCTTATTTTAGACAGTACATACGAGATTCCCCATGTCACTAAACACCGCAGAAGAGTTGATTAACGATATTCGTCTAGGGCGAATGGTTGTTTTGATGGACGATGAAGATCGTGAAAATGAGGGCGACTTGGTGATAGCAGCTGAGTGCGTTACGCCACAAGATATTAACTTTATGGCGACTCATGCACGTGGACTTATTTGTCTGCCAATGAGCAAAGAGCGTTGCCAACGGTTAAATTTGCCATTAATGGTTGAGAATAATGTATCAGGCTTTGGCACTAAATTTACTGTGTCGATAGAGGCGGCAGAAGGGGTTACTACTGGTATTTCAGCGGCAGATCGGGCGCATACAGTTCGTACTGCGGTTGCTCGCAATGCTAAAGCTGAAGATATTGCTCAGCCTGGTCATATTTTCCCATTGATTGCCAACCCTGGCGGCGTATTATCGCGTGCTGGCCATACTGAGGCGGCTTGTGATTTAGCTCGCTTGGCAGGTTTTGATGCTGCTGGTGTGATTTGTGAAGTGATGAATGACGACGGTACTATGGCGCGTCGTCCTGATTTAGAAGAGTTTGCCAAACTACATGATCTAAAAATTGGCACGATAGCCGATTTGATTCACTACCGCGTACTCAATGAGAAGACCATTAAAGTGGTTGAGAGTGGCACAGTGCAAACTGATCACGGTGAGTTTAATCTACATACCTTTCAAGATACTACCGAAGGCCGTGTGCATTTGGCGTTAAGTAAAGGTGATATTAACGCTAGCGAAGAAACTCTGGTTCGAGTTCAGGTCGCCTCTAGCGTTCGTGATATGTTGGGAGCACAATTACCCAATCGAGAAGCTGGTTGGAATATTAGCCGCTGTATTCATCGTGTCAGCGAGGTCGGTACTGGGGTAGTTGTTTTGCTCGGCGGGACTGAGACTGAAACCGATATTTTACATGATGCAAAAATGGCGCTTGGAATAAGCTCTGGTCCAAGAGTAAATTCTAGCGAAAGTGATGAAACTTATTTTACTGTCGGTATTGGTTCGCAAATTTTGCGTGAACTGGGTGTTGGCAAAATAAAGCTAATGGGCGCGCCGCTAAAATATAATGCTATTTCAGGTTTTGACCTTGAAGTAGTGGCTTATGAAGACTTATAGGAACAGTAATGAGTGAATTTAGACCGGTAGAAGGTAGCTTTGACGCGGGCGATGCTAGGTTTGGCATAGTAGTAGCGCGTTGGAATGGTGATATAACCGAAGGCTTGTTAGAAGGAACGCTGCGCGCGTTTAAACGCCATGGCGTGAACGAAGAACAACTGACTGTAGTGCGAGTTCCCGGTGCTTTTGAACTACCATTAGCCGCACAAAAATTAGCCAGACTTAATAAGTTTGATGCTATTGTGACTTTAGGCTGTGTTATTCGCGGTGGCACGCCACATTTTGAATATGTGTGTAGTGAGACTACCCGCGGTGTTGGTGCAGTAGCTTTAAACGAAAACTTGCCAGTCGCGTTTGGTTTGCTAACTACCGATGACTTAAAACAAGCGCAAGATCGCAGCGGCGACAACGAAGAGAATAAAGGCGAAGAAGCGGCGTTAACCGTTTTAGAACTCGTGAGTCTATACAAGCAGCTTTAAGCTGAATAAAGAGCAAGTGGTATGTCTGAGCAAGAAGCAGCTAAAAAACCATCGTCAGCGGGGCGTCGTAAAGCGCGTCACTACGCTATGCAAACAATCTACGGTTGGCAAATTGCCGGTGGCAGTGCGGCTGAAGTAGAGACCAAGTTTCGTGCGGACAACGATATGTCGAATGTCGATGTGCTGTATTACCACCAATTATTACAAGGTGTGGTAGGCAACGGTGACGAGCTAGATGCCTTGTATGTAGATTATCTAGATAGAAGTCTTAAAGACTTAGATCATGTGGAGCGTGCACTATTGCGGATGGCAAGCTTTGAGTTGTCAGAGCGGATAGATATTCCTTATAAAGTTGTGATTAACGAGGCGGTGGCTTTAGCTAAAAAGTTTGGTGCTACTGACAGTTATAAATATTTAAACGGCGTGCTGGATGCGGCGGCTAAAAAACTACGCGAGGCAGAGACAAACAGCTAACCGCTGGTTGCCGCTTGAATTATTTTGGCCATTTCTGAATTTGAGCTTATTAAACAATATTTTGACCGCGCCAAGGTCGCTGGCAGGCGTGGCATAGTTAAAGGTATTGGTGACGACGCAGCGATAGTGGCAGCGCCAAGCGGCCACGAAATAGCAATTTCTATCGACACCTTGGTGCAAGGTGTTCATTTCCCCGAAAATATTACGCCGGCTGACTTGGCCTATCGTGCCTTGGCAGTAAATCTGTCTGACCTAGCCGCCTGTGGCGCGACCCCGTGGTGGTTTACCTTAGCGTTAACGCTGCCTGAATCTGATGAAGCTTGGTTGCATGCATTTAGTGAAGGCTTGTTTGAGCTAGCCGCTAATGCTCGGATTGATTTAATCGGTGGTGACACCACTCAAGGGCCACTAGCAGTTACTATTCAAGTGGCGGGTATAGTCCCTGCTGGTAAAGCTTTAATGCGCAGTGGCGCTCAGGTGGGTGATAAAATTTATTGTACTGGCACCTTGGGCGATAGCTGCGGCGGTTTGCAGTGTTGGCAGCAGCAGCTCATTGGCGGTCACGCTGACTACTTGAAGTCGCGTTTTATTCGGCCGCAACCGCGCTTGATTGAAAGTAGTTTACTGCTTGGCTTGGCCAATAGCTGTATCGACGTGTCAGATGGTTTGTTGGCAGATCTTGCTCATATTATGGCCGCATCTGATGTCGGTGCAGATGTCGATATTACCCAAGTGCCAGTTTCAGGCCCCTTGTTTAAACAGTTTGGTGAACCCTCTTTAGAGTATGCGTTGGCCGGTGGCGATGATTACGAATTGTGCTTTACGGTCGCGCCGCATAAGGCTGATATGGTGGAGTCTGCCTTTGCTAAACAACACTTAAGATTAACTCATATTGGCCATATTACAGAGGGTAGTGAGCTGCGTTGCATCTCCCCCGATGGGTCGTTATACACCTTACCCAAATCAGGATACCAACACTTCTGATATGTCAGTTCATCCTAAACAGTTAATGACTAATCCATTGCATGCATTGTCGCTTGGCTTGGGTAGCGGCTTGGCGCCAAAAGCGCCCGGTACCTTCGGCACTATTGCCGCGCTTATTATTTACTATTTCTTGTTGGCCGATTTATCCCTACCGGTCTATGCCGCGATTGTAGTGCTGTCGACATTAGTTGGCTTTTATCTGTGCGGTTATACCGCTAAAGCAATGGGGGTGCACGATGCCCCTGCTATTGTGTGGGATGAGTTTGCTGGTTTGTGGATAGCCTTGATATGCGTGCCGACGGGTTTGCATTGGCTGGCCTTGGCTTTTGTGTTATTTCGCTTTTTTGATATTTTGAAACCGTGGCCGATAAGCTGGCTAGATAAGCATATGCAAGGTGGTTTTGGCATTATGATTGATGATGTAGTGGCAGGAATATTTGCCTGGCTGTGTTTGCATTTTATTATTTTCCTATTATAGTGCGCGCCCGGCAGCCAATTTCTGGCTGACGTTAATAATTAACATAGGTGAGTAAACGATGACTATCGTAAAGAAAACCGATACATATAGTATCTCTAAGCGTCGCGACGGCCGTTATTCGGTTGCAGGATCAAATGGCAAAGCAATTAATGGTGATGACAAAGTCACTATATTAGTAGCTGAAGACCTAATCAAAGTAGCTGCTCCTGCGCCAATTGAGGAAGTAGTAGAAGAGGTTGTTGAAGAGGTTGTTGAAGAGGTTGTTGCTGAAGAAGCGCCTGCCGAGGAAGAGAAGCCAGCTGAGTAAGCTAGTTTATCTTGAGAGCCGCGACATTGCGCGCGGCTTTTTTATGTCTGTTACCAAGCTAAAGTTAGTTTACACTCTATTATTTTAAATAATTAGAAGGTTTGTTATGAGTAAGACAGTATCCGATGTAGTATTTTTTAATGATGCCGCAACGCTCGTAGATAAATATTATGCCGCTGAAGAAAAGCGGGTTGAGGGCAACCCGGAGCAGTCGCTATGGAACCATTACTCGGACCCAAGTGATCAGTTTCATAGTGGCGTTTGGCAGGCAGGCGTCGGCCGCTGGAAAGTGAACTATACTGAGTATGAGTTTTGCCAGATTCTAGCCGGTGTTTCCATACTGCACGGCAGCGATGGCAGTAGCAAAAAACTGGTAGCCGGCGATAACTTTATTATTCCCGCAGATTTTTCTGGAGAGTGGGAAGTCGTTGAGGAGACTAGAAAGATTTATGTCATTTTTGAAGCAACAAGCTAAAAGCAATACTGGTGGCATAGCTTTGATGACAGCGATCACCAACACTAGCGAGCAGGCTTTATGCCAGCAGCAGGGCGATACTTATTTCTATGGCGACGACTTGGAGCTGAGCTGATGGCAGGTGGCAATAAGGATCCTTTACATGGCATTACGCTTGAGGCTATTTTGGAATGGCTAGTTGAGTATCGTGGTTGGGAGGCAATGGCAGGAGAGGTAAATATCAACTGTTTTAAAAGTGATCCTACCGTGAAATCTAGCTTAAATTTTTTACGTCGTACGCAGTGGGCTAGGGACAAAGTCGAAGCATATTATGTCAGTGAGAATAAAAGCCCTTGGGTTGGTGTGAACGCCAGAGACTAAGGACAGGAGATTGCGTTATGTCAGTCATCAGTAGTTCAGCGGCAGTATTTTTTACCCTATGCCTAGTGGTGTTTAATACTAATGCGTCTGTTGATCAGCCCTGGCATGATCAGCAGTATATTGCTGACAGTTTTGTAAAAATTGCCTTACACCAAGAATATAATACCAACGCTAAGCTAGATATGATTCGTAAATGGCGCCAGCCGATAAGAGCTTATGTGCATTCTGTTATAGGCAATAGTGAACTGCAAAAAGAAATGGTGGCAGTGCAGTTAAACCATTTATCTAGTATTACTGGCCACCGCGCGGGTTTTGTCAAAGGCGTTAAAAAAGCGAATTTGATAGTTATCTTTATGCTCAAAAAAGATATGAAAGATAGCATTAAATCGCTGGGCTTATATGACAGTGGCAGCGATGAGGTTTTGAAAAATTCAGCTTGTATTGCTAATATAAAGGCTGACGGTAAGGGAGAAATTGTTAGCGCAGTTATTCACATCCCGGTGGATTCCACTCGCTCTAGTGGGGTGTTTTTAAACTGCGTGGTGGAAGAAATAACCCAAGTGATGGGGTTGTTAAATGACTCTGCCGATGTGTATCCTTCAATATTTAATGATCAAAGTACCGACAGTTATTTGTCGGGCTTAGATTATGTGCTGTTAAAACTGTTATATCATCCCAAAATAAAGCCAGGCATGAGAGAAGATAAAGTCAGAGCTATAGTGAGTGAAATATTTGTGGAGCTGGATGACGCTAATTTGATTAGTGATGCTTCGACTAAGGTGCTGTCTAATAGCATGCGCATCTGGTCTGGCGAGTAATTTTTGCTAAAGTGCTACTATCGTCCATTACTTTGTGACCGTAGTAAATTTTAACTAGGTTAATCGATTAAGCCATAGTCACTGCGAAGAATGTCGATAATTTCCGCTTTAGGGTTGTCAGATAATACTAGTTTTCCATCAGTAATTTTTTCAGCAATATCGATATATGTCTTTGATATTTGCATTAGTACCTGAGCAGGCAGTGCGTTATCTTTTGCTAATGCGATGCGCTCGCTCATACGAGTTTTATCTAGTAAAATCTCCGGTTCAGGAAAGTGATTTAATAATAGCTGACGAAATTTTTCTTTAGAGTTTTCTACCACTTTGCCCTCAGCATAAGCAGCGCCATCCCAAATACGAGAAGAGTCTGGCGTACCAACTTCATCCATATAAATTAGTTTTTCATGGCCATCGCGGGCACTCACATAGCCAAATTCAAATTTGGTATCAACAAAAATTTGACCCACTTTTGCGAGCTCGTCGCTAATCACTTTAAAGCCTTCGCTGAGTAATATTTCGTAACTGGCCACGTCAGCAGCAGAGTTAAACTTAAATGCTTCAAAGTTGTTGCTAAGATCTGTCCGTGTCACATTTACATCGTCAGCCTCTGGTACACCAGGAATTCCGGTTAAAATACCTTTGGTAGATGGAGTGATTATCAGTTCTGGCAATTTTTGATCCCTGCTTAGACCATTGGCTATCTGAATGCCGCAGAACTCTCGCTCGCCCTTCTCATAAGCGCGCCACATAGAGCCAGTAATATATTGGCGTGCAATGGCTTCGATCATTACTGGTTTAGCTTTTTGTACTATCCACACAAACGGATGAGGAATATCTAAGATATGGCTGTCAGCGAGGCCTTGCTCACGGAATAGCTTAAACCAATGATTAGAGATGGCATTCAGTGCAGCGCCTTTGCCAACAACGCCATTGATGCCGTCTTCGCCATGCCAAATGCACTCGAAAGCAGAGATGCGGTCACTAATAACCATAATAGCTAGTGGCGCGTCAGCGGCAACATCATAGTTTTTCTCTGCAATCAGGCGCACGCTGTCTTCGGGTGTTAACCAATAAACGCTACGAACTTTGCCGCTGTGCACTGGGCTACTGGTGCGAATAGGCAGGTCGTTGTTAACGGCTAATACTTTATTAGCAAGGCTCATGGCGTTGTCCTTGGAGGCGGTTAGTTACTTCAAATCGGTAATTGTAGCAAAGCCGCTCAGGCTGGGCACTATTTGCCGAACATAGTTTCTATAGCTCACATAAGGGGGTGTTATATGGCGGTATTCTAAATTGTAATAGCGGTTTGTGTGACGCTAGCAGAGGGCTAGTTTATAGTGTGCTTTTGCTTATTTAGACCTATTTTGGAGATCTCAATGGAAGTTGCAGGCAAGGTTGTAGTTGTTACTGGTGGCGGCAATGGTATTGGTAAAGCGCTGTGCCGCCGTTTCGCCAAAGAAGGTGCCAAAGTGGTTGTGTCTGACTTAGACGGGCAGGCCGCGCAAACTGTTGCCGCTGAGATCAATGGTCTCGCTATTGCTTGCGATGTTAGTGATGAAAGCCAGGTTATAGATTTGGTGGCTAAGGCAAGTGAGCACTATGGCCCTATTGACGTGTTTTGTTCAAATGCTGGCGTTGGATTTGGCGATAACGGTACTGGTGATATGGGTAATGCGACCTCAAAAGCCACTGATGCTAGTAATAAGTTATGGGACATTAATCTACAGGTTAATTTGATGTCGCATGTGTATGCAGCACGGGCAGTATTGCCGTCGATGATTGAACGTGGCGCTGGCTATTTTGTGAATACTGTCTCGGCAGCAGGCTTGCTCGCACAAATTGGTGATGCGGCGTACACCACAACTAAGCATGCGGCTATTGGCTTTGCTGAATCTTTGCAGATTACTCATGGTGACGATGGCATTGTTGTTTCAGTGATTTGTCCACAGTATGTAGCAACCAATATGACTGGGTTTAGTGAGGGCGATGACTTTAGCGCTGTTGCCGGCGTGATTGGCCCTGATGAAGTGGCGGAAAAAGTGTTGCAAGGTATGCGCGAAGAGCGCTTTTTGATTTTAACCCATGATGAAGTTGAAACCTTTAGGCAGCGTAAAGCTGCCGATTATGATCGTTGGCTAACCGGTATGCGCAAATTGCGACAGAAAATCATTGCTAATGATCTGTTAAATTTCGGTAAAAAAAAGTAGTTTAGGAAAAGCTTGGATAAGGTTCTAGCTGTGCTCGGTTACTACGGCAGTAAGACGTGAGGCTAGACGGCAATTCAACTGCTGTTAGTAGTTAATAAAATTAAACTTAGAGAATAATAATGGAAAACAATCCCACTATAAAAGTACGCGATGGTGAAGAGTTAGATATTGCAGTTATCGATAAATGTCTAAAAGCAAATATTGAAGGCCTAGAGGGAGCACCAGAAGTTAGCCAGTATCCTAGTGGTAACTCTAATTTAACCTATGCAGTTAACTATCCAGATCGGCCGTTAGTATTACGCCGCCCGCCATTGGGCACTAAGCCTAAGTCTGGTCATTCTATGCATCGTGAATACCGCATCATGACTGCCTTGGCTGGTCATTATCCGGTGCCATCAACGCCCTATTATGTGTCCGATGAAGACTCGCCGATTGGCGCTGAATTTTATGTAATGGATAAAGTCGAAGGCGTATTAGTTAAACAAGACATTCCTATCGAATGGAACTTCACTAATAGCGATAGAAAAAAGTGGTCGTATGCATTTTTTGACCAGTTAGTCGCCTTGCACCAAATAGATTACAAGGCAGTTGGCCTTGAGGATTTTGGGCGCCCAGTTGGTTATATCGAGCGCCAAGTAAGTGGCTGGAATGGACGCTTTGAAAAAGCCCATACTCCCGATGTACCCGATTTGCTCGATGTACGTGAATGGTTGGCGGATAAAATGCCAGCAGTTGAGAGTGGTCATGCCATCTTGCACGGTGATTTTCGTATCGACAATATGATGTTAAACCCGGCTGATCCGTTTGACGTTGTGACGGTACTTGATTGGGAAATTAGCGCTTTGGGTGACCCATTGATGGATGTTGCCAACACGTTGGGTTATTGGATTCAGGCTGATGACCACCCTGGGTTGCAGGCAATGGTTATGCAGCCAAGTAATGTCGAAGGGATGGCAACCAGAGAAGAGTTGTTGCAACACTACGCCGATAAAACTGGCGCCAATGTTGATAAGTTTGATTTCTATATGGTTTACGGTTATTTCCGTCAAGCGGCTATTTTACAGCAAATTTATTTCCGTTTTTATAATGGCCAAACTTCCGACAAACGTTTTGGGAAATTCTCTCAAGCCGTACAAGTGTTGGGTGAGGTTTGTCGTCAGCTAATTGCTAAGTCTAGCTTGTAATGGCTGAAATAATATTAGTCCGCCATGGGCAGGCATCATTTGGTACTGATAACTATGATTGCTTGTCGGAGCTAGGCGAAAAGCAAGCGCGCTGGGCCGGTGAGTTTTTACAGCGCAGCGGCGTTAAACTCGATGCTATTTACAGCGGATCTTTGCAGCGCCAGCGGCAAACTGCACAAGGCGTGGTAGAAATTTATTCCAAAGCGGGAGTGGCGTTACCAGAACTAATCATCGACCCGCGCTTTAACGAGCTGGATACCGCCGGGCAAATACATAAGTTGTCGCCAGTACTAGCTAAAACTAACCCTGAGATTGGCAGCTTAATGGCAGGCGCTGCTAGCGATAGCAAAATATATCAAAAGCTGCTGAAACAAGTATTTGCCCATTGGGTGTTAGATAACCCGCAGGTTGATGGTCTACAGAGCTGGCTAGAATTTAAAGCGCGAACAGCTAGCGCTTTAGAAGACGTACGTACAATGCAGGGTAGAGGTAAAACGACTGCAGTGTTTACTTCAGGAGGCGTTGTTGCCACTTTGGTGGCCTATGTTATGGGTTTGCCCGACAGCAAAGTTTATAGTGTGTTTGAGCCTGTGATCAACGCATCAATCACGCGTTTTCTATACAGCAGCAAAGAGATTTCCCTGTCTTCTTATAATGAACATTGTCATCTACCATTAGTGTCCAATGATCCTAAAGCCGTTACCTATCGTTAGTATGGTGTTGTTATGAGCGAATTTGTTAAAACAGAATTAACCAACGGCATATTGCTAGTAACCCTTAATAGACCAGAGAAAAAGAATGCGCTAACACAGCCGATGTATGCCGTTATGGCTAATGCTATCGAGCGCGCACAAACTGACACGGAAGTGAAAGTAGTGGTGTATACCGGGGTTGGCGACATGTTTACTGCCGGCAATGACTTAGATGATTTTGAGGTAAGCTCCGATGGCGAGCTTACGCCGGTAGCTAGGTTTCTTGCTAATATGGCAGGCACCGATGTGCCGTTGATTGCTGCGGTTAATGGCGCTGCTATCGGTGTTGGCACAACCATGTTGCTGCACTTTGATCAAAATTTTGCTAGCCCTAATGCCAGCTTTGCAATGCCATTTATCAATTTAGGTTTAGTGCCCGAGGCGGGTTCAAGCAAGTTGCTAGTGGCTCAATGTGGCTACCAAAATGCGGCTAAATTATTAATGCTGGGTGAAAGGTTTAGCGCTGCTGAGGCCAAAGATTATGGCATTGTGAATAGCATCAGCGACGATGTATTAACCCAGGCTATGGTCTATGCGGCTAAGCTTGCGGCTAAACCCAAGAAAGCGTTGCGCGCCACTAAGCGCTTAATGAGACGCGATGCTGAACCCTTAGCGGAGACCATGAAGCAAGAGGTTATATTGTTTGGCGAAGGTTTAGAGTCGCCAGAATTTTCCGAGGCTGTGGCCGCTTTTGCCGAAAAACGTCCTGTTAACTTTTCACAGTTTGATTAATTGGTATTGTTAATTAAGCTGGCGTGAAAAATAACCAAAAATCTGATCCAGCGCTTGGCGAGTCGGGTGACCCTCTTTATCAATAAAGTCTAATGTTAGTACTGAATGACCTTTGCCTGGCAGGGTTACCAAATTAATACGTGATGTCTGCTGATTAAACTCAGCATCTAAGGCCGCAAACTTTGCCGCTTTACAAATCGGGTCATGTTCAAAGCGGTAAGCATACATTCCCTCGCTGCAATCAATGCCTTGTTTAATTTGGCTGATATCGTCGCTACTCATATGTAAGGCGGTTTGCTTTGCAATAGGCATAGAGGGTTGCGCTGCAACGGCTGCTAGTACACTGTCATCAGCCATTAAAGAAATGGCAAAGTTACCGGTTAGACACATGCCAATAACACCAACGCCTTGGGTATCAGTATCGGTTTTTATTTTCTGGCACAAAGCCTTTAGCCAATCGACTATGGGGCTAGTTTTGTTGGCGCTAAATAAATGAAACTCTTTACGCATACAAAAGACGCGAGCCACATTGCCCGCCATACTTATTTTCCCTATGGGGCCAAATAGGTGAGGCAGATAAACACTAAAGCCTTGGTCGACAAACTTTTGTGCTAACGATAAAGTTTCTTGACCAATGCCCGGTAGCTCTTGAATAATAACAACTGGTGCGCCGCTACCGAGTTGATAAATATCGTGAGTTATTGGCCTGGCTTCAGCGCTGTTGGCAGTAAAAATAGATTTAGAAAAATCATCTATAGAAATCTCCGGCATAATTTCCCGCTAAATATTGAGGCTAGGCAGGGGTGAGTCGATTACCGCTGCTATTGCTTTAATAATTTGTTGTTCTTGGCTATTAATAATATCATCTTGTTTCGCACAATCTATTAATCCTTTTAACAATTTGGCTTTTAACAATGGATAACTGTTAGCTAGTTTGTTGCAGGCTGCCCCAAAAACTTCAATGCTGCAGTCAGTTTTAGCCAACAGCGACACATTATAAAATCCAGCAGTATTAGTGCCTCGATAAAACGCACGCTCTATAATCTGTTGATCAACGCTAGCGTGATAGGCAAGGCAAGACAATACAATGGCATAGCTTTTCATCGCGTCATGCTTAGTTATAAATTTCGTTTTATTACGTTTTTTGTTGTCAAAGTTAGCTGCTAGATAATGACGAAAGACTTGAAACACACACCATTCAAACATATCTATTTTTTTGTCAGTCTTAATTAACTTAGTTAGAGTTTGCTTAACTGTTTGATATTGGCTATTCGATAATGTTCGTAATGTAGGTAAAGTAAGTTCTAGTAGCGTCCAGCGTAAATCGACACTTAGCTCATATATGTCAGCTTTGATAGTGTGGCATTGTTGCTCTAAGCCACTAATTTTTGCATCAGCAATCAACCCTAATTGAACCTCAGCAATACTTTGTTGCTTGTCTAGCAATAGCATTAATACTATTGAGCAGGCTCCTAAAGGATCATGGGCAAGTATATTGATGTGTTCTGGTAGTGCACTGATTTGCTGACGTGCTGCGGTTACTAAAGTCTGTTTGTTGTCAGTATTGGTGGTAACAACGCCGCCTAAAATTGCCGCGGCGATAAATTTTTCCGGTGATGTAGTGGTAGCTGTTGGCGCCGCTAACTGTTCTTCATAACGAATTACTGAGCGCGGAATCATCATTCCATTCCAGCTTGGTTGAATACGCTTGATTCGTGCCGGCAGTGGTGGATGAGTTAGAAATTGAGGTTTGCCAATAAGACCATTGGCGATAAACATGTGGCTGGCTTGCTCTGCATTAGGGCTTATAATTCTGGCTCCTTTGTCGTAACCGCCAATAATTTTCAATGCGTCTGCTATGCCTGCAGGGTTTCGAGTAAATTGTACTGCAGAGGCATCCGCTAAGAATTCTCTTTGGCGGCTAATGGCCGATTTTATTAAGCTACCAAAGAATGTACCGAGCCAACCAACGATAACTAGCCCTATACCAAGCATAGCAAAGCTTAGATTACTGGCGCCTTTACCTGAACTGTAGATTTTGCGATTACTGCCAGAATGTAAGACAACTTCGCCTATTTTTGTAATAAACGTGATGCCGCTTATCATCGCCATCATTCGACCGTTTAGGCGCATGTCGCCATTTAGAATGTGGCTGAACTCATGCGCCACAACACCTTGCAGCTGCTCTCTGTTAAATTGATCTAGTGCACCACGGGTTATTCCGATCACCGCATCGGCTGGAGTATTGCCGGCAGCAAAGGCGATTATCCCTTTTTCGTTTGCCAATAGATAAATGGTAGGTACCGGCATATTAGCGGCTATGGCCATTTCTTCTACCACGTTAATTGCACGTTTTTCTTCGATGTTTTCGGTGTTGGGGGTTAGTGGCACGCCACCTAAGGCTTCAGCGACGTATTTGCCGCCAGCGTTTAGCTGTAGCCACTTAAAGGTAACGACTACGGCAATAACAAATATTACTAAGATGCTTACTTTGGCTATTAGGCTCCACTGCAGTTGAGCGCTAAAATTAACACTTTGAGTGACGATATAACCGTTGCCTTCGGCCAATGTTAGTACGGTTACGATCAAAAAATTAGTAATGGCAATCAAGGCTATAACAGCAATGGAAAACAGTAAGACTAGCAGGCGAGTCTTGCGCCTTGCGTCATCTTGAGCGGAGAAGAAATTCATTTAATTAACTAAAATGAAACTTTAGGAGCCTCTTGAATTTGCACGCTATCGGCAAATTCCAACAAATTGGCATCATTTTTGTGACCAAAGAATGAGGCGATCATTACCGGAGGGAAACTTTGTTTGTAGTTGTTGTATTCCATTACGGCATCGTTAAATCCTTGGCGAGCAAATGAAACTCTGTTTTCAGTTGTTGTTAACTCTTCGGTGAGCTGCATCATGTTGTCGCTGGCTTTTAGATCAGGATAGGCTTCCATTACAACATTTAATTTCCCCAATGCGCTTTGTAGGCTACCTTCGGCTGCGGCTAATTGTGATAAGTTGTTTTTATTGTTGTTGCCAGCAGTCGCTTTTAAAATAGCGGCAGCTTCATTGCGGGCACTAATTACTGCTTCTAATGTTTCTTTTTCGTGACTCATATAGCCTTTAGCGATCTCTACTAAATTTGGTATTAAGTCGTAGCGACGTTTTAGCTGTACTTCAATTTGAGCGAACGAATTTTGAAAACGGTTTTTTAATGTAACCAGTTTGTTATAGATACCAGCAATAAAAAGTATTACGACAATAAGTAGTACACAAAAAATAATAAATGACATCAGTGCGGTGCTCCCTATAAATTAGTTAGTTATATTATCTAGCCATATCCGGTTGGCGCGTTTTCCAGTCGGCTAACAGGTGCTCTGTATCGCGTTGCCAAGGATGGAATCCGTCTTGAAAATAAGCTTTATATGCTGGCCATATACGACGGAGCATGCCGCCTTTAAAGAAAAGAAACTTCCAGCCTTGAGCCCATAAACGCAAACTCCACATCTTTTTATCCTTGCGCAATATATGAATAACGCCAACAATAACATCAACGCTTAAAAAGATTGTTGCTTGTCGAAGCGCTCTTTTACGCATTTTTTCAGTACCGCCAACTGCACGATAAACATCAAATGCCACGGCTTTATGTTCCATCTCTTCGGCGGCATGCCAGTCCCATAATGCTTTCATTGCTGGGTCCGCTTGGTTCATTAACGGATCTTTGTCGCCCAGTGCAGATTCGGCCATAATTGCAGTGATGTGTTCCAGTGCTGCGGTAAAGGCAAGATGTTGAATAGGCGGGTAGTGTTTTTCTGATAGCGTGATCTTGTTAGCGAGACGTCCTTCCAGATAATCTAGATCATAGCCACGCAAATTACATAAGGTCTTGTTATAGAGATCATGTTCGCGACGATGAAATCCCTCCTGACCGCAAAAGCCTTTTATCTCTTGTTGTAGTTTTGGGTCTTCAATTTGGTCAGCAAAGTGACGAACACTATCGATGAAGTATTTTTCGCCTAAGGGAAAAGTTATCGACATTGAATTAGACCATGCAGTTTTAAACGCATGGTTATCAAACCAATCTGTTGCCAAAGCATCGCTTATCTCATGATGCCGATTACGTGGATCTATAGTGATGTATGCTGGAGTATTGGATTGTTTTTTCGTGGCCATTTTCTACCGCTGTTTATTTTTTTAGCAGATTTTAGACACCATAGTCTATAACACTTGGTGTGAGTCACAGTCATGGTGTAAGACTATATCACTATAGTCGCAGCTAGCATTATTACGTTGAAACAAACTGTTGGCTATTAACCAGATTTTTGTAATGCGGGCTGGCGGCTCGCCCATATAGCGTTGATAGTCTTTATAAAGGTTACGACGCTCGTTTTGCCACTGGCCTAAGCCTTGCTCGCCACTGCGAACAACCACGTGGTATTCCTTACCTTTCCAGTTAGGAAGTGGGCAGTCATAACCGGTCTCAAATGCCAGCGTACTACTCCAGTAATAGGTAATGTCGCGACCATTATCAAACTCAACCGCGATACTTAAATAGTCATGACTTGGTACTGCATCTTCTCGTATGGTGGAGGCCAGTTGATGCATACACCAGCGCCAGCTAATTTCACTGCTGTCATCTAAGGGCAGGTCGACAACTTTTTGCAGTATTCCAGTATTACCGTTGGTATGACAGCTTATGCAGGGAGAGTCATTAGTTGTTGCATGGTCGCGGTAGATATCTGATGGTCCAATATTCCACAAGTAATTCCAGCCGATGGGTGTAGTTGAGCCGCTTTCGATACGGCTAATTTCGTTGCTTAAGCGATTGTCTACATCGCCTAAAGTTAGCAGTTGTTTAAGCCCCGCTAGCATTGGCAGCGCCCATTTAATAATCAAAATTTTGGCGTCACCAGTAGATGATGCATAAACTTTATCATCTTGTTGGCGGTCACCGGCAGGGCTTTGCCAGTCGTTGGGGAAGTAATTGCCAAACTGTAAAGCGCCATTGTTTTGGGCCACAAAAGAGTGGCTATCTTGAGTGCCACGAAAAATATCCCCAGCGCCGATTTTGAACCATATCTGCATTGACAAAGGTACATAGATATCTAGAAATTTATTGGCGTAAATTCGTCCTGCTGCAAAACAGCTGACGTTATCACCCGTTTTAAGTAGTGCTTGGCTGGCCAGCCAAGGAGGTTGCGTAGCGGTAATATCTAGCCAGTAATAGCTTTCGATAATGTCGTCAGAAGCCTTATCTAACAACAGCTGCATATTATCGTTAAAGCTAACTAAATCTGGCAGGGGCTCTATCTCGCCAGCTAGCCTCTTTTTGAAAGTATGCCATGCGAGCTTTGCCGCGACGCTTAATTCTGTTGAGATGCCTGCCATGAGGTTGCCTGTGCGCTATGTTTAGATGTCAAGACTGCGCTGGATTAGACGCTATGTAAAGACTAAATAATTCCGAGTATTAAGCCCGCTGCCGCCAACGAAAGTAGTATTGATACTAGGATTTGAATAGATCGAATAGTGACTTTAGTAATAAGCTTTTTGCCAAAATAAGCGCCAGTAAAGGCCGCAACAGTGGCGCAGATAACCGGAGGCCACGCGATCGCTGTATTGGTTTGAACAATATCCCAGCCGTAAATAGTCATTCGTGACACATCAACCATTATCGCTAGCATCACCCCAGTAGCAATAAACTGCTCTTTACTAAGACCTGCCTTAATTAAAAACATGCTGCGCAGTGCGCCTTGATGGCCTGACAGGCCCCCAAAGAAACCACTGATAATACCGCCCAGCGGTAGATACTTTTTATCTAGTTTTAGCTCGGCAAGCAGAGGAGATAGCTCTAGAAAAACGAAAACGAGAATGAGTGTGCCGATGACCAGCTTCACTGGAACTATAGAAAAATTATTACTAAAAGCAGAATATTGAAAAATTGGTGTGCCGATTGAAAGCTGGCTTAGCAGAGTTGCGCCGACTAAGGCTGCAATAATAGCTGGGCCACCAAAGCGCAGCAATACACCTAAGTTTGCGTCTTTGCCAAGTAACGCCGCTTTAAATAAGTTGTTAGCTAAATGAACAATGGCGGTAATCATAATCGCAATGTCTAGTGGAAAGAAAATTGCCACCACGGGCATTAGTAAGGTGCCAAGGCCAAAGCCTGAAAACAAGGTTAGTGTAGATGCCACTAGGGCAACTAATGAAATAGTAACTATGTCCATTGTTTGCCCCTGGCCAGTAATATAATCATTAAGATAAAATTCATATTAGTCGGGAATTGTTACGAAACTATTGCAGTATCTGCAGAGTCCTGCTGTTACTCAATAGCTATGGTTTCGTCATTGGCTATTTTAGCCCAGTCATAATCGAGTGACTTACAGCTAGCGCAAGGATTTTCTGCTAATAGATTTTTAATCCGATCAATTCGATCAGATGTTGTCGGATGCGATGAAATCCACTCTGGTATATCTGAATCCGACACTTCCTCTAGGCGCTGCATAAGGCGCAACATTCCACTGGGATTAATGTCGGCGGCAATTAGTAATTCTACACCTAGTTGATCAGCTTCATTTTCTTTGTCACGGCTAAAGTACATATTGCCAAGTTGATGCACGATCACTGCAGTAGAAATATTAACATCGCCGAGTAGAACCATCATGCCAGCAGCCCAGCCAAGACTATTAATTAAACTTTTAAGTGAGTGGCGTTGCTCTACGTGTTGTACTTCATGTGCTAATACCGCGGCTAGTTCGTCGGCCTGTTCAACTGCTGTTATAAGCCCAGTGTTAACAATAATTATGCCACCGGGTAAGGCATAGGCATTAATTTGGGTATCTTTTACAAGATACCATTGGTAGTCATAATTCGAGTCTGCAGTCAGTTTTCCACCGATTGCTCTCAACGTTTCTAGTGGCAGGCCATCATCGACAATATCAACATCTGCTTTCATTTGCTCAAAAATAGACGCACCAAGTTTTTGTTCGTTTTCAATAGTAACTTGACTGGCAACCCATGAAATAACTTCATCATATTTCCACCAAAATAAAACGCTAGCAATTGCGATGATAGCGATAGAGCTGAGAATTACTGTCCAAACCGTAGAGATGGAAAATCTACGTTTATGCCATATTGTAAAATGGGGGGTTAATAGGTCAGGCGCGTGCTTAATGGCCAGTTTTGCATCGATAACAGACGCAAGTTGGAATGAGTATTTAGATTTATTTGCGGCCTCCCAATGAAAAAATAATTGATTGTGATCAAAACCACCGACTCTGACAGTCAGTGAGTTAAGATTTATATCATCGAAATTATCTATCTTTAACGATACGCTAGTAAACTTGGCGCTGTGATTGGCGCCAGCCAAAGGAAAACCTGTGCCATAGAGAATGCCCTTAAACTGACTCATTTTTATTTAGGCTCCTGCACCTGCGGCGATAATATATATGACATAGATAATTATCATGGCTAGGTAAATTTTACCGACTTTGCCACCCTGACGTTTGCCAACGGCAGTGGCCAGTTGCGCCGCAAGGCGCTTTTCAGGTAACGACTGCAGCCAGACTTTACCTGGCCCAGTAACGCTGGCATAAAATAGACCTTCACCACCAAAAAAAGCAGTTTTCATTTTGCCAGCATATTTGATCTCATAAGCAGCGCTCGGAGATAAGCCGACTAGACAGCCGCTATCAACCTTTATCACTTCACCGGGCTCTAGTGTCATTTCTTTGAGGGCTCCACTAGACCCAATAAATGCCAGGCCATTGCCTTCAATGCGCTGCATAATGAATCCTTCGCCGCCAAAGAAACCAACTCGTAGGCGCTTTTGTAAGGCCAGTTTTACTTCGGTGCCTTCTTCGCCTGCCAAATAGGCGCCTTTTTGACAAATAAGACTACCACCCAATTCGGCCAGATCGATCGCTAGTATTTTACTAATACTGGGTGTGGCAAAAGCAATTCTTTGTGCTGTATTTGCATTGTTCTTATAACGGCCACTAAATAATGCCTCGCCAGTGAACATACGTTTAATTGCTTTAAAAAAACGTCCAATAGCGCCAAATTTTGCGGCAGTGCCGTCACCGAGGACAGTTGTTACGGCGATGTGTTCATCCATATACATCATTGCGCCTTGTTCACCGACAATTGAACCGCCTGGCTGCAATGTTACTTCCACAAATTGTAAGTCTGATCCCTCAATCTTATAACTAACGTCTGACATTTAAATACTCTCTGTTGATAATCTGATTATTATAATAGTTAGCTTCAGCCGGTAAAGACTAAAGCTAGGCTATAGTGATGTCCATTTTAGGAGGTGTATATAGTCTGTTGATGTGACTAACTTGGTGTTTTTTCGAGATAAGGTCTTTCGGTACTGCTGGTAATTAGCGTTAGCGCAAAATTAAATCGATCAACGTCGGTGCAGTAGTCGAAATCAGACATGGGGTTCCAAGGTATCGCTGGGTCGAGAAACCGTTGTGCACAGGGAGAATTCAGCAGTGTCGCTCGAATCGAATCAATATCAAATGGTTTATTAAGTAATAGTGCCTCCATGTAGTCGGCACAAATATCGTCTTCGTCCGTTCTCGCGGCCGCTTCATGTCCCATTCGTACCAAGCTGACCACCGCAGGGTTTTGCCGCTTGATATATTCAATAGTTGCCTTAGCGTTGACCAGTGCGCCAGTTAGTACCTCGCTTGCATTATGCGCATTAACTAAACCTTGGGTGCCGGCATGGGTGGTTTGCACCATAATTGCATCATTGACATTGCCCGCCATTATTTCAGTAGGCGAATTACCAAAGTCGAACTCTGGTGGTTTACGACCATTGCGCTCACCAATTTTTAAGACCCTAGTATTTGCCTGCTCAAATAATAGTGCATCGTCTAGTGACCCCATTGGAATGACTTTGTGCACGCCCTGGTAATAGCAGTAGCAGGCAACCGAGAACGCTCTGAATACGTCAATGATTACAGCGATACCTTCGGCTTGCTGGGCGCCATTAACAAAATCGAGTTTGTTGATAATCATATGGTTTTAATCCTAGAGTTAGCCATGGCACTTTTTAAATTTGTTACCACTGTTACACCAGCAGGGCTCATTTCTGCTGGGTAGTTTAGTTGGGCCGCTTGCAACTATCTCGCCGTCTATATAAAACCACTGCTCGTTTTCTTTCACAAAACGTGACTTTTCATGCAGCAGGCCAGGTTGTTGGTTTTCGCTATAGCGAGCTATAAATTCCACATAACCTTCAGTTGGTTTATGGCCCGATTTAGTGCTGGTGATAATTAGGCCGTGCCACTGGGTGTTAGCAAGGCTAGTGGCTAAAGTGGTGTTGTCAGTACTGCGCTGGCTAGCGTGGTGAGTTTTATCCAAGTATTGCGCATCGCCTAGGCTAAAAGCGGCGTAACGTGAGCGCATTAGCTGCTCTGGCGTCACTGCTGTCTTTGTCCCTAGGTGCAGGGGTTGGCAGCATTGACTATAGGTTTTGGGGCTTTGTTCGGCGTTTTGGCAGGGACAGGGCTGGTTAATATTGCGCATCATCTATTATTCGTCGGTATCTTATTGTTCATGCTACACTACGCGCCCTTTTTTAACTTGAATAAAGTGAGTGAAATGTCTGATAAATATGGCTCGGTAGAAGAACGTGTAAGTTACGGTATTGGTCGTCAAATGGGTGAGCAATTGGCAAATAGTCCTTTCGATGGCATGCAAGTTGATTGTGTGGTGGAAGGTATTAATGACGCATTAAATAGCCAGGCTAGCCCGATTGCAGAGGCTGATATGGAAGCGGCGTTTAACGAAATTAACGTTCGTCTTCAAGCCCAGCAAGAAGACGCATCGAAAGAATTGTCAGCCAAGGGTGAGGCCTTCTTAGCTGATAATGCGAGTCGCGACGAAGTGACTGTTACTGAATCTGGTCTGCAATACGAAGTGATTACTGAAGGGACTGGCGAGATGCCAACGTCTGCTTCTACAGTGCGTACCCATTATCATGGTAGTCTTATTAGCGGTAAGGTTTTCGATAGTTCGGTTGAACGCGGCGAACCAGCTGAATTCCCAGTAAGCGGCGTTATTGCCGGTTGGACTGAAGCATTGCAAATGATGGCTACTGGTTCTAAATGGCGTTTATTTGTACCTCACCACTTGGCTTATGGCCAACAAGGTGCCGGCGCGGATATTGGTCCATGTGAAGCACTAATTTTTGAAGTTGAGTTGCTAGACATCGTTTAAGATAGCTGGGCAACACCATGCCAAGGCTGCAGTAAATGCGCCTTGGCATTTTAATTTTTAGTTGGCTGATTTTATCTCTTTTATTTATTAATACATTAAGTGGTCTGCGTATGTGGTTTAAAAATCTTTATATTTATCGTTTTACTAAGCCGTTTGAATTAACTCCGGAAGAAATTAGCGAACAGTTAACCGAGTTTGAATTTCAGCCTTGTGAAAGCCAAGAATTAAGCCGCACTGGCTGGGTGCCGCCGTTGGGGCGTCATGGCTCAGACTTGGTGCATGCTAATAGCGGTAACATTATGTTGTGCGCTAAACGCCAAGATAAATTGCTGCCTGCATCGGTAGTTGCTGAAGAATTAGAACAGCAAATTGAAATGATTGAACAAGCGGAAGCGCGCAGCGTTGGGCGTAAAGAAAAACAGTCACTAAAAGAAGAGATGATATTCACGCTCATGCCGAAGGCGTTTGTACGCTCAAGCCTACAGTATGCCTATATTGCGCCACGCGAAGGTTGGTTAGTTATCAATTGTGCCTCAGCCAAAAAAGCAGAAGATTTTCTCAATGCACTGCGTGATGCTTTAGGTACTTTGCCAGTCATTCCGTTGCAGGCTAAAAATATTCCACTGCAAGCGATGACTAATTGGTTGCTCAGTAGCGAAGCACCCAACGGCTTTGAGTTTGGTCATCAGTGTGAGTTGCGAGACCCTAGTGATGAGGGCGGTACTATTCGCTGTAAACATCAAGACTTAACATCAACAGAGATGAACAATCATCTAAAGGCCGGTATGACTGTTAGTAAGTTAGGCTTGATTTGGAGTGCGGGAATTGATTGCGTAATAGATGAAAACTTAGCAGTCAAAGGTCTAGGTTTTGATGATGTGATTCAAGAACAGGCTGACAGTAGCGATGCACAGGACGTTGCTGAAAAATTTGATAATGACTTTTCTATTATGGCGCTTGAGTTGTCTCGCTTTATTAAGGGCTTGGTAAGCGCTTTTGGTGGTGAAGATACTACTGAAATTGACGAGCAAAATTTTGAGGCTAAGCCAGCACCAAGCTCATTGTAAAAAAAAGCCTTCAGCACTGCGATTATGCAGCGGTGAAGGTAAGTAAGGCTGGCCTTGGATTAGTTTGTAGCCAGCGCGGTCGTGGTATTTTCTCTCTCTCCCTTACTAATACAGCGGGTAAGTACTACTAAAATAATACCTAGGGTAGGGGTGAATAACCCAGCTATCGCCCACAGCGCGACAGTAATGCCATATTGGTCAATGACAAAACCAAGCGCAGGGCCGCAGACTATAAAGATCGCTCTTATCCCCAGGCTAGTTATCGAGTTAATAGTGGCTCGATATTCACTGGCAAGCCGTCGGTTTAACGCGTCGAAAAACACTACGTGATAAAATCCTCGGCTTACTTGAAATAAACCACCGATCAATATGCCTATCCAACCACTGCTTAACGCCATGCCAACAAATGCCGCTATCGCAAACACAATCATTAGTAGCAATAGGTTTTTGACGCCTAATCGACGCTCGGCATTTACCGCTCCACGAGCACTAAGCGATACAATCAAGCAGTAAAACGCCCAGATATAACCATAGTTCTCGATGGCAATATCATTGTGCTGCCAGTATTTCTGTAGCGTCCAAAAGCCTACTATGGTAGCTAGACCAAAGCTTATGATGACGGCAATAGTCCACATTACTATTGGACTATTAGTTACCGCACAAACCATATTACGTAAATTATCTTTGTGGCTAACCAAGCTGGATTCACGCATCGGCTCGACCAAACTTAGGGCTATTAGCAATGGCACTATGGCTGTTACAGCTTGAATTGGCGCAACCCAGGCTATTGAAAAGATCATTAATATGCTGGCACCAAATGCGGCTGCTGCTTCAGCAAAGGCTTTTATTGAGACCAGTTTTGACGCACTACTATCAACCGCGCCGGCATGTATGCTAGTTTTATTAATTGCCGCTTGGCTATCGTAAAGCATAGCCAAGTCAGTGCCTGAGAATAAGCTAAGTGCGATTCCCATTAGTACTTCATACACAATTAGGCCGCTAAAGCTGGTGGCAAAGCAAAACCATATCCAGCCTATAGCGAGTAAAACGGAGCCAAGTATCAAGGTGTTTTTACGGCCCCAGCTATCGGCTAAATAACCCGATGGCACCTCTGCCATAGCAATAGTGAAAGCGAATATGGCTTGTGCTTGCATGATTTGCATCATGCTTAAGTCGTTCGCTTGAACTAGAGGCACAAAGATAGGCACTACAGGTGTGAAAGCCTGAAAGAAACCCATGATTTGAATTTTTGTAATGTTGCTACGTAGTAAGTTTTCCATGATGTTAACCAAGTTCTGGCCCTGCATCCGAAAACCCCAACAGACATAAACAAAAAAGCCTTTGGGATTATTCGGTCCCAAAGGCTTTTTTGTAAAAATTAAATAACTAGCCTAACTGGGAACCCTATTTGCAGACCATACACAGGCCATCGCAAACGATTTAACTCGTTTACATTCCAGATGCATGGTGCTGTTAGAAATAAGATTCACGTTTATACCAATTATATTGTAAGAATTTTGTAATCTGCCGGCGCATAGTCTGCCTGTTGCCAGTTCTTGTATATGCGTAGTTCTACTAGGTTGGCAAAATTAATTAATCGAGGTCATTTCTAGTTTCTCGCTGTGCCAAATAGGGCCAACCGGTTTTACCGTAGAAATATTGCTGGGCAATAGTTCTATTTTCCCGCCTCTAGCAATAAAATCCTCTATTTGAGAGTGTATTTCTTGGCG
The DNA here is from genome assembly GCA_046710535.1 of Pseudomonadales bacterium. Taxonomy (GTDB): domain Bacteria; phylum Pseudomonadota; class Gammaproteobacteria; order Pseudomonadales; family CAWVSB01; genus CAWVSB01. Next base: position 75,468 of record JBKEHH010000003.1, on the reverse strand, counting down.
AGCGGAATTTTTTAGTACGCTACATTCCATATCTGTCGTCAACATAGTAGTCACCTGTATTGTTTTAGTTGGTTTTAATGTCGGCTTTGATTATTGGTTTTAAATATGACAAAGCGTGGTGATTTACTTGAAAGTTTTGTGACAGCGAACAGAGGGCAGTGTCTTCAAAGGTTCATTGATCGGCCATAGTTTTGTCATAAACTCATGCCAAGTTATAGGAATGGAAATTTTATCAAAGTTACAAAAAATTGATGCCAGCTTGCTTGGCTACATTTACAAGCAGAGTAGGCGTCGCACAGTAGTGCCAGTGGCTAAAGCGATCTCTCGGTCGGGTGATGGCTATCTGCATGCGCTGATACCGCTACTATTATTATTAATGGCAGCGCCACAAGCAAATGGATTCTTTGTATTGTTGGCAGGGGCATTGTTAATCGAAAGAATATTGTACTGGTTATTAAAAAATGGACTGAAGCGTCGCAGACCACAAGATTTTTTCCCGGATTTTAGCAGTATTATTACCGCATCTGATCGTTTTAGTTTTCCCTCTGGCCACACCTCGGGTGCATTTTTACTGGCAACTGCGTTAGCAGTTGTTTATGCGTCACCATTTATTGTGGTGTATGCGTGGGCCTGTTTAGTGGGGCTGTCTAGAGTGGTGTTGGGCGTACATTTCCCTGGTGACACATTAGTTGGTGCGTTAATGGGGTCTGGTTGTTGTTTGCTAGTAGCGAACTTTATGGAGCTAATATAATGAGAATTTTATACGGTGTACAAGGTACTGGACAGGGTCATATTAGCCGCGCACGAGCAATGGCGAAGGCCTTTGAAGATCTGCCGGTGGACATTACTTGGTTGTTTTCTGGCCGCGATAAAGATCAATTTTACGACATGGAGCCATTTGACGATTGTCGGTACTACCGTGGTTTAAGTTTTAGTAGCGGTGGCGGCAAAGTAAGTTATTTGGATACAGCGCGGCAACTAAATATCCCGTATTTATTAATGGAAGCGCTGTCAGTAGACGTGTCTAGTTATAACTTAGTAATCAGTGATTTTGAACCAGTGTCAGCGTGGGCGGCACGTTTAAGTAAAGTGAAGTCAATTGGTATTGGGCATCAGTATGCATTTGGTCAAGATGTGCCAATGACCGGTGATACAAGTTTAACTCGTTTTATTATGAAAAATTTTGCACCGGTAGATTTCGGGATTGGTCTGCATTGGCATCCTTATAGCGATACTATATTGCCGCCTATTTTAGATTTGCCGACTTTTAATGAATCTACTAGTGATCACTACTTGGTGTATCTGCCGTTTGAAGATCAACGTGAGGTGACTCGTTGGTTGCAGCAAATGCCAGAGTATCGCTTTATCCAATACTCCCCAGAATTAGCAGACGGTATGGCTGAAAATGTTAATTTGCGTAAATCCAGTATTGTGGATTTCAAGCGTCAACTGTGGCGCAGTAAAGGTGTTATTTGTAACAGCGGGTTTGAACTAATCAGTGAGTGTTTACAGTTAGGCAAGCCAGTACTGACTAAGCCGCTGTTAAACCAAGTGGAACAACTATCGAACGCATTAGCGCTGGAGCAGCTGGGCTATGCCTCGGTAATGCATAGTTTGGATAAGGTGCAAGCAAAATATTGGTTGGAAACAGCTTTTCAATCGCAAGGCGTTAATTATCCCGATGTTGCTCAGACCTTAGCGACATGGATAAGTAATGGTATGCATGAAGAAATTGCCGACCTTGCCGCTGCATTATGGATGCCCAGCAAGCAGACGCTCACTGGGCAGGCTGAATTTAGTTGGAGCAAGGTTGCCTAGTTAATGCCTACTTGTCGGCAACTTTTTTAGGTGGCCCCTTTTTCCTTTTAAGGCCAGTTTGTATGGTGGCTTTTCTTTTTGGTTTTTGTTTTGCCTTAGCCTCTGCTTTCACTTTTAATTTTGGCACTGTTTGCGGCTTAGCCTTTGGCGCAGCTTTAACGCTAGATCTAGCAGTTGTTGAAGCAGCGACTTTGCTTTTAGCCTTAGGTGCCGCTTTCGCTGCCTTAGGTTTGGCTGTGCTAGCTTTCTTACTGTTAGGCGGAGTAATACCAACCGCTTCTTCCAGTTCAACTAGCGCATCTTCTAGATAGTCTATTAGGCGTTGCAATTGTGGTGCGGCTTTGCGACAGGCAGTAATACCGAAGTCGAGGCGACCACAGTTACTTACCACGGTGAAGTTAACTGCAAAACCTTCAAATGGTATAGATGCAGGGTATATACCATCAAGTTTAGAACCGTGAAAATACATTTGATTTCTAGGCCCTGGTACATTTGAAATCACCGTACTAAACGCGGGATACTTGCTGCCGGTGCCCGTTAATATAGTGAGAATTAATGGCGATTGCGCAAGAATAGTATATAACCCTATCTCTTTTTTAGTCATGGCGCGCAACTGCTCTTTACCCGCACTTACTGAGCGTTGAATAGCATGCATACGCTCTTTCGGGTCACCAATGTTTGTGGCCAAATCTGCAGTTAAAAAGCTAATGGCATTGGCTGCGTCGACGTCACCTGCGGCGCGCACAGATACTGGCGCCATCGCCTTTAAAGACCCGTCGGGTAAATCGTTTTGAGATATTAAGTAACGGCGCAGAGCGCCTGAACACATGGCCAATACAGCGTCATTAAGAGTGCCGTCATAGGCCTTGCCGACTTTTTTTATCCGCTCTAGATCCCACGATTGGGCGACAAAACGTCTAGCACCAGTGATTTTTTCGTTGAATGCAGTGCGTGGAATATTCAGCCAAGGAGTCGATAGACCATTGTTGCCGTTAAACCATGCTGAAGCTGTTTTTTGTAGAGCCTTCGCTATATTAGTACCGCTACCAACTCGATCCTCAACTATTTCTGTTAGCGCTTTTGGTGCAATAGATGCTGGCGCCTTAACGCTGTTAAACAATTTCTTTTTATAAGTGTCATAAGCTTCAATAGAAAATGGTGATATTTCTATTTTTTGTTTTGGATTCTCAGTCAACATACTGTCGCTAAAATGCATTGCCCCAATACCATCCATCACGCTGTGATGGATTTTAAAGTAAGTGGCGAATTGCCTATTCGGCAGGCCTTCGATTAAGTGCATTTCCCACAACGGTCTAGACCGATCAAGTAGGGAGCTATGTAAGCGTGATACCAAAACAAATAGTTCTCGATAACGGCCGGGCTTCGGTAGCGCCGAGTGGCGGATGTGATAATCCATATCAATAGCGCTATCACGCTCTAGATAAATATTACCATACACGCCAAATGGCCCCATTTTTAAAATATCGCCAAACGGAAAACGCAGCGCTCCCCGATGACGCATTTTTTTTGCAATATCGTGAAGGTACTCCGTTTCATTAACGCCGTCTGGCATTGTGTATAGATTCAGCCCACCAACATGCATCGGTGTTTGTCGGGATTCACTGATTAAAAAACTGGCATCAGTTAGAGTTAGTTTACGCATTGCTATTCCTCAGCATATCGTTCTTATTATAGTTATGTTAGCGCCAATTTCCGGGATTGTCTTTTATTCTTCAACCCAAACCCAGCGAACAATTTCACCAAAATCATCTAGTACAGGCTTGCGAACTGGGCCGCTAGACTTTGATTTTTTAACCGGTCCGGTCTTTGTTTTTCGTCTAGCTTTTATTGACTCAATACTGTCGAGCACCGGGGTACGTGTTTCTTTAGGCTTAGCAAAAGGATGGTTTGGCGGAGCGGCTGCTGGATTTTCTCTACCGCTGATACCGGTTTCAATACTGGCCACTGCGCCGCCCTTGGATAGAAAATCATCCATTTGTTGTTGTAGTTGATTACGGACTTCTTTTTTACTTGTTTGCTTTTTCATGGCGCCAACTGTTATTGATGACCGCATAGTATAACGTTATTTGACTAATTTTTGTGCAGCTACATGCGTATCAAACGGTGTTAAACTGTTTATTTATGCTTAATAAATAGTAAGAGAGAACAATGACTGAAGTTCAAGCAAGAATTGTCGAGCGAATGCGCAAAATTATCCCCCATATAAAGCACTGCTCAGTGCTGGGTATTGATGTGATTTCAGCAGATATTGGGAAAATTAAGTTAATACTTCCTTATAGTGACCATATTGTTGGCAATGTAGATACCGGGTCGGTTAGCGGCGGGACCTTGACTAGCTTGATGGATACAGCCTGCGGCTTTGCTGGAGTGGCTGCAATGTCCAAGCCAAGTTTAATGCCAACATTAGACTTACGAATAGATTATATGTCTGCTGGCGAGCCGGGTTTAGACATAATAGGTGAAGCAGAAGCTTATCGCGTTACTGATAATGTGGTGTTTTGTCGCGGTATTGCCTATCACGAAGGTCAGCAAGACACTCCGATTGCCCATTGCACAGCAACCTTTATGCGCTTAGACCCGAAGCTTATGGCGGGCTCTTTCTCTAATTCCAACAAGTCTTCGGAGGGTAAATAGATGTTTGCTGATTCATTAGCCGCTGCGCGTGAAAATCGCGATTTCAACGCGCTTATTAAAGCAGTGCCTTATGCCAAGCTATTGGGGATGAAAAGCTATCACATTGGTGATGAGCTGATGTTTGTGTTGCCTGCCATTGAGGACAATATCGGCAACCCTACACTGCCCGCAATACACGGCGGCGCTTTAGGTGGCTTTATGGAAAGCGCGGCGATTTTCCACGCTCTGGGGTCTGTTGATAGCGATCGAGTGCCCAAGGTGATTGATTTTTCCATCGACTATTTGCGTCCAGGCCGTTACCAAGACACTTATGCAATATGTGAAATAGTGCGCCAAGGTCGCAAGGTGTTAAACGTTTCGGTGTCGGCATGGCAGAATAAACGCAGCGAGCCAATTGCTAATGCTCGTACCCATTTACTGTTGTAGAGCATGCCAATGGAAGTTGAACATAAAGTAAAAGAGAGTAAGTTTGTTGGCGGCGATAGCGGTGAAGAAATTGTGCTGGAGTATGTGTTAGCGGGTAAAGAGGTTAATTTTACGCATACCTTTGTACCAACTAAGCTGCGTGGTAAAGGCTATGCCGAAACAATAGTGCGGCAAGGCCTAGGGTGGGCGCAGGATAAAAATTTAACAATAACCGCAAGCTGCTGGTATGTGGCCAAATTTTTGTAATATTTTAAAGAGGAAAAACAATGTCACATGATAATTGGATGATATACGGCGCTAATGGCTACACTGGTAAAATAGCCGCAGAGCAAGCAGCGGAGAAAGGTCGGCGCCCACTGTTGGCAGGTCGCAGCGAGGCGAAAGTAAAACCTGTTGCCGACGCGCTAAAGCTGGATTATGTCATCTTCGATTTAGCTGATGTCACTGCTACTGAAAAAGCCTTAACGGATGTTGATCTGGTGCTGCATTGTGCCGGGCCTTTTTCAGCAACCAGTAAGCCGATGGTTGATGCCTGCCTAAAGACTAAAACACACTACCTAGATATTACCGGTGAGATTGCAGTATTTGAAGATATTCATGGCCGCGATGCTGAAGCAAAACAAGCGGGCGTTGCACTAATTCCCGGTGTAGGTTTTGACATAGTGCCGTCAGATTGCTTGGCGGCCTTACTTGCGCAACAACTGCCTGGTGCAACTCATTTAGAAATGGCCTTTTGCGGTGAGGGTGGCGCCAGCCCTGGTACAGCGAAAACCATGGTGGAAATGTTAGGTGATGGTGGCCGTGAGCGAATAAACGGTGACATCGTTAAAATTGGTAACGGTAAGTACCAAAAAGAAATCGTTTTTAGTATCGGCAAGCGTTGGTGTATGACAATACCTTGGGGCGACGTCAGTACTGCGTTTTACTCCACCGGTATTCCTAATATTAGAATATATACCGGTGTGCCAAAAGGCGCTGCTACTACTGTCAAAATAATGTCGCCTTTAATGGCTGTTACTAAGTTAGGTTTTGTACAAAATTTTCTAAAGAGTCAAATAGAGAAAAAAGTTACCGGCCCTAATGAGAAAGAGCGTCTGGATGGCAGTATGAATCTATGGGGTAAAGTCACTAATGCGAAAGGCGATAGTAAAGAAGCTTATTTGGATGTGGCAGAAGGTTATGGTTTCACTGTAATGGCATCACTTGAAGTAGCAGATCGAATTATGCATGACGGTATTGAAAGTGGCAGTCTTACTCCGTCAATGGCGTTTGGCGGTCACTTTGTTACCGAGCTAGCGGGTTCTAAATTCAAGTTTTTAGGCTAGTTGTTAATGCGTGTATTTGATGTAGTTATTATTGGAGCTGGCGCCGCTGGCTTAATGTGTGCGCTGACAGCAGGTCAGCGTGGTAAAAGTGTTTTAGTTATTGATCGTGCTAATAAAGTTGGGAAAAAAATTCTTATGTCCGGCGGCGGTCGCTGTAACTTTACCAATCTTGACGTTCAACCTAATAATTTTATTTCACAAAACCCCCACTATTGTAAGTCGGCATTAAGTCGTTACACCCAGTGGGATTTCATATCACTGGTTAGTAAACATGGTATTGCTTATCACGAGCGTGAGCATGGTCAGCTGTTTTGCGATGACTCGGCTAAAGATGTTTTGGCCATGCTGTTGCAAGAATGTCGTGACGCGAATGTGCAGATATTAGATGGCTGTGAAGTAAATACAGTAAGTCACAATGGCAAATTTGAATTAGATTCTAGCGACGGAGTATTTACCGCCCAGTCATTGGTAGTAGCGACTGGCGCTTTATCTATTCCAACATTGGGCGGCTCTGGTTTCGGTTATGAACTAGCTAAGCAGTTTGGCATGAATGTTTTACCGCTGCGGGCAGGCTTAGTGCCTTTTACCTTTAGTGATAACACTAAGGAACTCTGCGTGCGCTTATCCGGTAATGCTATTGCTGTTACCGTAACGATAGATAAAGTCTCATTTACCGAAAATATGCTATTCACTCATCGTGGTTTAAGTGGCCCCGCAATTTTACAGATTTCAAGTTACTGGCAAGAAGGTCAATTTATATCGATAGATCTGCTGCCTAGTGAGGATATGACAGAGGTATTGTTAGACGCTAAAAAAAATCAAGGTAAAAATTTATTGCGCACGGTATTGGCAAAATTATTACCAAAAGCCTTAGTCGCCGAGCTGCAAATTTTGTGGTGGCAACAATATGCAGAGACTGTGTTGGCGGAAGTGCCTGATAAAATGCTTAAAGCTGTCGCTGAAAAACTTAATGGCTGGCAATTAAAGCCGTCTGGCACTGAAGGTTATCGTACCGCCGAGGTTACTTTGGGCGGGGTGGATACTAATGAACTATCGTCTAAAGACATGCAAAGTAAAACCCAGCCCGGTTTATATTTTATTGGTGAGGTAGTTGATGTTAGTGGTCATCTTGGTGGTTTTAATTTTCAATGGGCGTGGGCGTCGGGTTATGCAACTGGCATAGCAGTTTAGGCTGTTAGTCATTTCTGAGTATTGTAGTTAGCAAAGCTGGCAACTACATCGGCTATTGCTTCAGCGCTTAATATTTTAGGCTCGCCAACACTTTTAGCTCGCAAATATAAATCAGCACAAAATTCTATCTGCTGCGCCAATGCAAACGCATGACCTATATTTGGTCCACCGGCCAGTACCCCATGGCTTTCTAATAAGCAGCCATAACTTTGACCTAAATATTCAACGGCAACATCGCTAAGCGCTTTGGTGCCAAATAATCTGTAAGGGGCGCAGCGCACTAAAGCGCCACCGCTATAGGCAATCATGTAGTGAATAGCGGGTAGATCCCAGCCTAAGATTGCGAGTGTAGAGGCAGCAGTAGAATGAGTGTGCACAATTGCGCCGATGTCTTGCCGAGCTTTATAGCAGTCAAGATGCATGCCAAACTCGGTAGAAGGGCGACGATTGCCATCAATAATTTTCGCATTTAAATCTAACACTACAACATCTTCGGCAGCTATTGCCTCATAGCTCATTGCACTAGGACTAACGGCCATTAAGTTTTGTTGCCGATTGAATACACTGATATTGCCACTGGTGCCAGAGGTTAGCCCAGTACTAGCCAGTTTTTGACAATATACAACTACCGATTGACGTTCGTCCTGTAACAGCATTTTAGTTTCTCTTTATGATGAGCGGACTAGTTGGTCTTAGCTGGAGGTATGGAATAAGTACCAACTGCCTGAGCAACTGGCTCTGTCATCCCATCGGAATAAATTGATACTTCACCAACGGCAAGCGTCTTGCCTAGTTTAATTAGTTTACATTCAGCAATGATATCTCTATCTGCTACCGGCTTGCGCAAAAAATTAATATTTAGGCTAGTTGTTACCGCCAATGCGACCAAACCAATTTCGTTAAGTATTGCGACATATAGTACCGTGTCGGCTATTTCCATCATCACTGGCCCGGCTACGGTTCCACCTGGGCGCAGATGGTGGTGATTTATTTTTTTTCTTATACTGGCCGACATTTCACCTAAGTGTTCTAGTTCAAAATTTGCTTGGGGAAACTCTGTGGCGAAAAAATCGGTCATAGTTTTATGGTCTATCATCTGGTCTCCAATAAAGGCAATTTAACGTTAACGTGACTCTAGCATCATCAATTTTGCGCCGAAGCCAATAAATACTATGCCAGTTATGCCTTTTAATAACCGCTGCATTAGTGGGTGCTGTGCAGCGCCTGCAAGTTTTGAAAAAAGAATTACCACGCCAGAAAACCATAGCATATTCACTACTGAATGAATGGTGACTAGTAGAAATTCATAAGCTATTGCAGCGTCGCCAGTTAGTATGAATTGTGGAAATGCTGCTAAGTAAAACATAGATACTTTAGGGTTTGGTGCATTGGTTAAAAATCCCTCTAGAAAAGACTTGAGGAATGTTTTTGACTTACTATTGGTTTCTCAGCAGTTGTAGTATTTATTTCTTTAAACGCACCGAAAAGAGATTTAAGTCCAATCCAATATAGGTAAATAGCGCCAATAATTTTGACCAACATAAAGGCTTCGCTAGATTTCATTAACAGTACAGATATTCCTAAGATTGCTAGTGATCCATGCAAATAAAATGCGGCTAAAAATCCGACAACATTAGCGAAGCCGGCATTCTTACCGGAAAATGGTACGGTTTTAGCCATTAGTAGACCATTAGGGGCGGGTGACACAACTAGTAAAAGTGCATCAGGGTAAAGCTGATAATCTGAATGCTATTTATATTTAATGCCTTTTTTTTTCGGTATAGCGATTTGGCGCTATTCAAAAAACGTCTCTCGTATTTCTACAATATAGTCTAGCGCTGACAAATCTAATAATACTGGTTGCCATTGTGCTTGCTGGGTGTTGCCAATAGTTAGAATTTCAGTAGCGCTACAATTAATTCGTCCGCGAGCTTGTTTGTATAGCTGTACGCTTGAGTCAATAGCTCTCACTTGCTTAGCCATGACGTCATTGTTTGGTATGCAAAACTCATAAGACACTGATCGTAGACTAGTTGGCCCCCTCTTAAACCTAGTGTGTTAATACTGTCGGTATCAAATTTTATCTTAGAAGATTTAATTTGCGCAGTTGGCAGGCTCATGCAGCCGGTGACTACAGTGATTAGTAGCAACGGCAAGAAATGGTTCATAGTTACTATTTTCATAAGCAATGTAGCTAAATAATGTTTAATGGAAGATTTGAACTGTTAAGTGGCGGCAGTACTAGCAAGGAGCCTACCAGCTGCTGAGCCCGCACTGCTATGAAACAGGTAAGGGTTGCTAGTCGAAAACACCATTTAGGCAATTTGATACTCCCGGGCTGAGCTGTCTTCAGCTTATGTCAGCATAGATCGGTGATTATACTATTTTTTGACTCACTGCATTGCTGCGGCTAAATCAGTTGAGCCATTGGTGTTAAGTTGATCAATTACTTGTTGCTGGTCTTGCTGGGGTCGATTTTGGCTAAGTTTATAGTTACATTGAATTTCACTAATAGAAATTTCAATGCCGATGATAGCGTTAAGCATTTTCGGGTTGTAGTCGGGCGCCCATGGTGACGGCAAGCAGCTCTCATATTTGGCCGTAAGTTTATTGACTATGTCTTCGAGTCTATCGATATCAGTAAATGTCTCACAGGTTCCATAGATATGTACTGCTTGGTAGTTCCAAGTAGGGACGCCTGGGCTCTGATACCAAGACGGTGAAATATAGTCATGGGTGCCTTGCAAGGTGACTAATACTTGTTGGTCGGCAATATTATCCACTTGTGGATTTTGTATTGCCAAATGTGCCAGTAGCTTAGTTTTATCATCAGACAATAAAAAGGGTAGATGGGTTGAGTACGGCCTACCAGCTGAACTGGAAATGAGTTGACCGAAACCATTGGCTGCGATGAAGGCATATTGTTCATTTTTATCAGTAATTTCAAAATATTTCGGTATGTACATAGTGTTAGTCGTTTTAAATTTAGCTTGCGCTAGATATTAGCTATTTACTGGTCTGAATAATATATTTATCGATATAGTCACACCAAGCTGGTGAGTTGCCAGCAGGTAGATCTTGGTTGCTTCGCAGACCCAATTTAAACTCGACGGTATGACGCTATTCCAGGCTACCTAAGTCTGGCCCGTGGCCTTGGCTATCAGCAGTAAATATTCGCTGTTCTATTTGCTTAAACCAGCTTTCACTGCAGGGCAGGGTAGTGATTGTTTTATTGGGGAGTTGTGCGCAGCTTGCGCAGACTGCTAACGCTATGCCTAAAATAAGTCGCATCTAATAATGATATCCATAAAACGAAAATCCCTTGTTAGTAGAACTAACGTAAAGCTGCTGAAAGCATTGACAAGCCAGCACATGAAACTAACGTAGGTAGTTAAAGCCGCCACTAATGCTAAAGCTTTAATAGCGTTTCTTGGTGGTTTTTTTGATGATGAAAGTTTATGCCTAAAGCGGATGACTATTTATTGGTCCTAGTGTTTTAGGAATAACAAAATGATGTTGAAAGAAAGAATTAGTAAAGGAGAGCGGTAAAAAAATCCGCGACAATGAATGGGATTATTAGATTCATTGTCGCGGAGGGAAAAACTAAAGTGTCTAGAATTCAGCAGTAAACTCTATGCCGTAGTGCTTAGGCGCGCTGTATTGACCAAAAGTAGATACGCCAATTGGAATAACCCGTGCGTAGCGCTCGTCACCAAGGTTGCGACCATAAATACTTACTCTATAGCTATCGCCAATTGACAAATCAATACTAGCGTTATGAAAGCCACCAGCCTCTACCAATCCTATCGGAGCGTTATCAATGATGGTGTGATACTCATCGCGCCATTGATAGTTGTAGTGCATGCCGAGTTCACCGAAACTTAATGGCATAAGGTAATCGACACCTAAGCCTACGGTCATGTCAGGAGCATTACGCAATTCAAGGTCAGAGTTGTCCACTGAGTTACCTGAATTGTCTGATACTTCAAAATCCGAGAATCCAGCATCTAATAGGCCGATATTTAGGAATGCCGATAGCCCGCTAGTAACTTGAGCGGTAAGCTCTATTTCAAGACCTGATATTGTTGCATCTGCGGCATTGTTAACAATAGTTGTTACGTTACCGCCTCCTAGGTTAGTAATAACCTCTTCTTGTTTGTCGCTGTAGTCGCTATAAAAAACTGTGGCGTTAAAGCGCAAGCGGTTTTCAAGCCACTCACTTTTCATGCCTACTTCATAAGTGTCTACATACTCAGGGTCGTAAGAGTTTATATCGTCGACATTTTGAGTGCGGGCAAAGAAGCCGCCGCTTTTAAAACCGTTAGAGAATGAAGTAAAAAACATCAAATTATCATCTAACGAATATTGCAGAGCAACGCGAGGCGAGAATTCGGTCCAATCTTCCTCAAATTTTTGGGTTGCCCCGAATGGTACTAACGCAAAATCAAGCTCATTAGAGTAAAAATTTGGTGTTGCTGTTGTTAGTGATCTTTTTTCTTGGGTAAGACGACCGCCTAAGTTCAGTAGTAGGTTGTCAGTGAGCGACCAGTCCATCGATGCAAATATCGCATACGAGGTATTTTCACCAGTGCCATCTAACTGGCTTGAAACATCACCAGGATTAAATCCGCCTTCTGGACCAAAACCAATACCGAGGTAATACCACATATCAAACGACTCTTGGAATTGGTCATACTCTGAATTCCAGTAGTACAAACCAGCAGTCAAATTGATATTGTCGTTAATACTGCCATTAAATCGCAACTCTTGGCTGAACTGTGAATAGTCCTGCTCGGCTAGTACCGTTAAAAACTCTACTCGACTAGCGTCATACTCCACCCGAAATTCTTCCTGACGCTCTACATAGCCAGTGATAGAAGTTGCTGTCCAGCTGTCATTTATGTCCCAATTCATCGTTAGGTTGAAATAGTCATTGGTGGTTTCAGATGTGTTTGGTGCATTTTGCGAGCTGTGGTCTTCGTCGCTGTCAGTATCCAAATCCATACAACCGCTGCCGCTAGGTGCGCCGGTAACGTCAGCAGGAATTCCTGCTGCAGGGATGCCACCCAAAGAAATAAGACAAGCTACATCGCTAAAGGAGTTAAAGTTAGACCATGCACCAACATTAGAATCGTCATTGATCCTTTCTGCGGTAAAAGATAGGTCAAACTTGTCAGTAATATTAAAGGCAACAGTAGCGCCTAGTTGTAAGTAGTCTTTACCGCCAGTATCTTCGCCGATAATGTTGTTTCGCATATAGCCGTCATGCTCATCTTTATTGGCATAGAGTTTTAAGCCGCCGTTGTCAGACAATGGCGTGTTTACCACCGCTTGAATTTGACGTTTGTCCCAGCTGCCTGCACCTACTCTGATGCGTGCACCTAGTTCCCTAGTAGGGGCGGTACGAATAATGTTAACCGCACCGGCAGTAGTATTTTTGCCAAATAAGGTGCCTTGTGGGCCACGTAATACCTCAATACGTTCCATGTCAAAGTTGTTCAACAGGCCGCCTGCGACAACCCCCAAAGAAACCCCATCGAGAATAACACCTACTGGAGTATCAACGCTTTTGTCGGTTTCTTGGAAACTGATACCACGAATAGAAAGCGCTGCACCGTTATTACCTGGGATCTCGTCAATAGTGACGTTAGGAATAAAGCCTTGTAGGTCTTGGATACTTTGCATGGTAGATCGTTGCAACTGACTGGTAATTGCTGTTACCGATACGGGTACATCTTGTAATGATTCTGCTCTTTTACGTGCGGTAACAATAACTTCTTCTAGCGCTAATGACTGTTCTGCCGCTGTAGCTGTCGTTGACATCACGCCTGTCATAGCGGATATACCTGCAACGGCCGCTGCGATACCTGAATATTTCATCCTCATATACTTTCTCCACCAATGTATTGTTATTTTTGGTTACTTTAGTTGGCAATTTATTAAAACAGTACGTAATGTTTATATTAACCACTAAGTATTGTTTTTGTAAATAGTAAAAGCTAAGTGGGGTGGTCGGACTATACATTTAGGTTCTTATGCCCTTAGTTAATATATGATGGCAAAGTGTTGGTTTGTTGTATATTCGCAAATAAGATAGGGGCATGAATGAGCATCATGACTGGGATTACCTCCGAGAGGAGAGAGTGCTTAGCGCCTATTATTAATGAGAAGGCTGAGCCAGCAGTAAGATAAATAACTGCTGGCTAAAATTGAGATATCTTAGCTCGGGTTGCGATCGAATTTTAGAATGCTGTCTGGGATCTCGATCCAAGGTTGGGCCGAGTCGCACCAGAAATGAATAGTTGGCTCAAGCCAAGATTTGTCATCTAGGGTGCCTGCTTTGAGCATACATAGCTCTGGCGCCGACTCTATTAGAGATATAATCGGTGAGCCACAATTATTACAAAATTGGCGACGTACTTTGCTACCGTTGGCGCCTTGATCTATATATTCGCTAAGTGTTTTGGTGTCTTCAATCTCAAATGAGCTTTTAGCCACACCAACAATAATTGAGAACGCTGTGCCACTTTGGCGTTGGCAGTTTTCACAGTGACAAACGCCAGTCATTATTGGTTCACTATCAAAAGAATATTTAACTGCTCCACATAAGCAGCCGCCGCAATGTCTAGTCATATTTATTGTGCCTTCCAATGCTTTTGCATTTCAAGATATAAAAAAGAAGCAGACCAAGTAATAAGAACGAGCCCGGTCAAAGACTCAATCCCTGTCAAATATCTTAGATTACCTATAGGAACGATATCACCAAAGCCTACAGTGCTAAAAACGGTAAAGGAATAATAGACGCAATCCATTAAGCTTCCATTGAAGTTTCCCGTGAGCTCGCCCCAGTTGTCTGTGTGATGCATGAAATAGTATGCAATACCGAAAATCCAAATCTCTATGGTATGTGCTATTAGTGCACCGACGACTCCTGCAACTATCCTCACTCGGTGCTTAATAGTCATTTTTGGGATAAGCAGAGTGATACGACAGAGAAACTCGTAATGAACGATTACCACTATCGCGACAACCAAGCAGTTTAGTAACAATACATATACCATCATTGTCGAGTGAAACCTTTACTGAGTTTTGATGTTTGCTAGCTATAAAAAATTATAGATCAAAAGACTGCCGCCGTTAACTGTTTATATAATAGGTATTATGATAATTGGTAGTGTTTTTTATTTTAGCTCATGAGTTAGCTTTGGTTTAGTCCGAGTTCTGGTTTCTTCTTTTTAGTTAATCCCAATGAGACAATTTGATGAGATTCTTTCAGATAGTACTTTAATGTTTCATCGGTATTCTCAGTGCTGTCATATTGCTGTATCCACTTCAGTCCGCGGGCAGCCATATAGGGCGCTGGTCTAAAACCTGGCTGTTCACTCAATACCTGAAAATTTAATTCTGATGCCTTAAATGTATATGCAGGGCCATCAGACTTCTGCCAACCACCAATAGATAATACTTTCCCTCCCACTTTCCAAACATGTGAGCTTCCCCACTGAACAACGTAGGATGTTGCAGGCAGAGTGCGACAAAAACTATTGTAGCCTTGGTAAGTCATCGGTCGTTCCTTGATGCCTATAAGCGCTTGATGTTATCAGAGAGCTGCGTCGTGCTCGGTAATTTCTTTGGTTAGTTTATTTTCGCTAGCGCCAGGTGGCTGACTATATTTGGCGAGTTTTAAATAGGCCATTGGCACAATCGCCAGAGTAAAAAATGTTGCTACTAAAACACCAGAAAATAAGGTGATGCCAAGCACTGCGCGTGATTCAGCGCCTGCACCAAAGGCTAAAATTAGCGGCAGGGTGCCAGCAACAGTAGTGATGCTGGTCATCAAAATCGGTCGTAGACGTAAGCTGCTGGCCTCCAGTATCGCCTCTTCGACACTGCGACCTTTGTCTCTTAGTTGATTGGCAAATTCGACAATTAAAATAGCATTTTTCGCGGCTAAGCTGATCAGCATCAACAAGGCAATTTGACTATAGATATTTAAACTTTGATTAGTGAGCCATAAGCCTAGTAAGCCACCACCAATTGCTAGCGGCACGGTTAAGGTAATAATCAGTGGGCTAATAAAACTTTCAAATTGGGCCGCAAGTACTAAAAACATCACCACAATGGCTAAACCAAATATTAGAGAGCCACTATCACCTGCATAAACAAAATCTCTAGAGCGGCCTTTGTAATCAATGGTAGCGTGGTCAGGTAATTGTTGGCGCACTAGGGCTCCTAAATAATCGAGCGCCTCACCTAAGCTATAGTCGTCGACTAAGTTTGCTTCAATAGTGATGGCGCGGGTGCGATTAAAACGGTTTAGTTCTCGTGCACTGGCGCGTTCAGATAAGCTTGCTAAGTTAGCCATGGGGATTAACTTGCCGCTGGTTTCTGAGCGCACATAAATATTGTTGATGTCAGAAGGGCTGTTTTGCTGCTCGCGCCTACCCTCTATTAAAACGTCGTATTCTTCGCCGTTTTCAATATAGGTTGTTACTCGCCGTGATGCTAAAACAGTTTCTAGGGTGCGGCCAATATTTTCTACTGATACGCCTAGTTCTGCTGCACGTGGATAGTCGATGTTGATTTCAATTTGTGGATTAGCCACCTCATAGTCCGAATCAAGATCGGTAAGCTTAGGATTTTCTGCAGCGATAGTGGCCAATAAGGTATCGCGCCATTGGCCTAATTCTTCAAAACTGCCGCCGCCAACGACAAACTCCACTGGTTTACTCTGTCTGCCACCAATGCCTTGGCTCGTTATTACCGCAGCTCTTATACCAGCCAAATTACTAAGCTTGCCTTTAACCTCTTTAACGATTTCATCGACTGGCCTGCGTTCATTCCATGGGCTGAGTACCACCACAACATTTGCACTATTAAAATTAGCTAAGTTACCGAAGTTGCCCGGATTGCGGACTAAAACACGCAGCGCTTCTCCGCTCTCCACTAATGGCAGCAGCCGTTGTTCAACTTTATCCATATAATTTTGCATGTATTTGAAGCTAGCGCCCTCTGGACCTTTTACTATGATAAAAAAGACACCACGATCCTCTTTTGGGGCATATTCTTGTGGTAACGCTATAAATAATAGTCCGCCGCCGACGATGATTGCCAAATACGTTCCCATTACTAGAATAGGGCGACATAATATTGTAGTCAGCTTTTGTTCGTAAAATGTGCGCAGAGTTTGAAAACCGTTATCGATGCGCAGCATTAAGCTAGGTTTACTTTCGCCCGATTCGGCTAAGCTGGCTTTTGGCGACTTGGGTTTTAACAATAGCGCAGCTAAAACTGGCGATAGCGTCAATGCTACAAACGAGGAGAAAAATACTGCAGTGCTAAGCGTTAGTGAAAATTCTGCAAACAGCCGCCCCATATCACCTTCTAACATAATGATGGGAGCAAACACCGCAATCAGTACCGCCGTAGTTGCAATAACCGCAAAGCCAACTTCACGGGTACCGCGATAGGCCGCCAGCATCGCTGGCTCGCCCAGTTCATCCATTCGCCGATGTATGTTTTCTAACACCACAATGGCGTCATCAACTACAAGACCAATAGCCATCACCATAGCTAATAAAGTCAGTAAGTTAACGGTAAAGCCCATTGCCCAAAGAACAATAAAGGTAGCGATTAAGGCAATTGGTACAGTAATAGCCGGTACTATAGTGGCGCGCGCACTACCCAAAAATATAAAGATTACTAACACAACTAACAGTAGTGCTATGGCTAGCGTTGTATAAACTTGGTCAATCGCGTCCTCAATAAACATCGCACTATTAAAGCTTTGATTGATTCTCATGCCGGGCGGTAAATTAGGATTGAGCAAGGCGGCAATTTTTTGTGCCCCTTTAGCAACCGCAATGGTATTGGCGGTAGATTGCTTAGTAATGCCCAGCCCCACCATGGTTTCGCCGTTACCACGAAACGATGTGCGGTGTTCAGTGGTACCTAAAATAACCGTTGCTACATCACCTAGTCGAATTTGTTTGCCGTCAGTAGAGCGCTTCAATACTAGCTCTCTGAAATCATTTGGCGCGGTAAAGACCCTCGCTACTCGGACCGAAAATTGTTGCTCCACTGATTCCACATAACCTGCTGGGAGCTCAATATTTTCTTGCCGCAAAGCTTGTTCAATATCTGTCATGGTTAAGTCATGGGCAGCTAACTTAATACGGTCTACCCAGATACGCAGTGCATAACTTTGGCCGCCACTGATGCGCACGCGGGCAATACCATTAACCACTGAAAATCGATCAACCAAATAACGCTCGGCGTAGTCGGTGAGCTGGGGTACGGTCATGCGGTCTGAACTTAAGTTTAGCCACATGATTACATTGTCATTGGAATCGACTTTTTCAATATCAGGAATGTCGGCCTCATCGGGAAGGTTGTCTAATACTCGCGATACTCGGTCACGCACATCATTGGCGGCGGCATCAATATCTCGCGATAGGTCAAATTCAATATCAATATTGGAGCGACCATCAACACTGGCTGATCTGATAAAACGAATGCCTTCAAGCCCCGCAATACGGTCTTCAATTAACTGCGTAATGCGAGTTTCAACTACCGCTGCGGCAGCGCCGGGATAGTCGGTTTGAATAGACACAACCGGTGGATCAATGTCGGGGTATTCACGCAGCGGTAACCGATCAAACGCTAGTAAGCCAAAAACCAATAGTAGTAGCGATAATACACTGGCAAACACGGGGCGCCGGATGGCTGTGTCAGATAACAGCATTAAACTGACTCGCCAGTCATAGGCGGCTTGGTTTTGGCAGAGTCAGCTGGCGAGCTGTTAAGAATCTTGATCTTGCTGCCAGGTCTAACTTTTAATACGCCATGGTTAACAATTTCCTCGCCAAGCTTTAGACCGCTGGTTATTTCCACTTGGCCAGTTGCCCTGCCGCCAGTAGTCACGTTGCGACTTTCAATAATATTGTTCTCCCCAATAATATATACCTGAGTAACATCGCCTTGGCGCACTAGCGCTAACTCGGGGACTAACAAACTTTGGCGCTCTGCTGAGCTTATTATTACCGTCATCAGCATGCCGGGTATTAATAAGCTATCAGGGTTGGGTAGCATGGCACGTACTGTAATCGTTCTTGTAATCGGATCAATTCTGCTATCAATAGCGGTCACGATGCCCGCAAAAATTTGACTGTCTACGGCAACGGTCTGCGCTTGTATAGGTAGCTTTGCGGAAATTTTAGATAGATAAGGCGCGGGTAAATTAATATCTAATCGCATGGCAGTGGTATCGTCCAAAGTGACAATCGAGTCTCCCGGCGTCACTAGTTCGCCAATGCTCACATTGCGTAGCCCCACCACTCCGGAGAACGGTGCAATAATTAATCTGTCATCGAGTCGTGACTGCATAGCCAATTGACGTGAGCGAGCCGCGTCATATTGCTGCCGGCTTTGATCTAACAACTCTTCCGCTACCAATTGTTGCTCTTTCAATATTGTTAAGCGGTTAAACTGACGCTTAGCTTCTACGGCGGCTGAGTCCAGCTCCTCCAGCATGGCTTGCTCTTCACTGCTGGTCATTTCTACCAGCACCTTTCCTTTGGTTACCTGCTGTCCGTCATCAAAATGAATCGCGCTAATTTTCTCAGTTACGGTTACCGATAAAGTTACCGACTCCTGTGCCTTTAAAGTACCAATGGCTTCAATTGAGTCAGTAAATGGCTGGACACTTATCTCAAAGGCAGTTACTTCGGTCGCATTGCCAGATTGAGCTGCAGCCAAGTTAGCTGCGCACAAAATCGCCCCACACAATATTGTTCTAACTAAATTGTTGGTTGCACGGTGGAGTTGATAGCGCATAGTTGACCTTAAATTTACCAAATTGTTGTTCGCATTTAGATTACAAATAACGACTAAAAATACCTGTCTAATATTACCGCTTTATAGTGTTGCTAAACAAATTACAGCTGTTCTGTTAGCACAATTATTGAGCACAGCGTATATGCTAGAAAATTAGTTATATTTCAATTACTTACGAGAGCGGGCGGCGTTCGGATTCATTGCTGTGATTGCTAGTTATGCTCAGGCCAATAAAATAGTTTTGTGATAGTTTTCTGGTGCTCAAATTTGGCTGATCCAAACGCCATTGGTCACTTGGCAATCTATAGCATCTAGCAGCATATGTACCGATAAACCAATTCCTAGCAGCCTTATTTTACGCATCTTTGGCATAAAGCAAAGTACAGCATAACAACAGATCAGCCATAATTGATGCAAGGGATGAAAGCCGATACTACAGCGGTTTGGGTCATAAATAGGGGTCGCCAATAGATGGTCGATATCTACCAGCATCGTTGCGGCCATTAAAAAATAGGCGAGCTGCCAATTCTTTCTAAAAAAAAGGCCAGCAAGTAAGGCTGGGGCTATAAAGTGTAAGGCAATATGAAGCATGTTTAGTTACTTTAATTCTTGAGTAGGCACACTGGGTTTAGTCTGCTGGTGTGTTAAGTTTCTTGTTTTTAGGGCGCCTAACTGTCCACATAAACCACAGTGATGCTATAGGCCTGCAATTAATATTATTAGTCCTACGGCGGGGCTTGAGCTTGTTGCATCATACCGACAGGGAGTGTTGGGTCTAAAGCCATTAAGTTCGCTGACTGTATGGTAAGTCCGCGAGTCAGTACGGTAATTAAAAGATACTCGTAAATGTAAGCGACAAGATAAATGGCAGCGGCAATTGTCACTTGTGGGCGAGTTAACTTGGCGCCAACAAGATAGGCAACAAGGATATAACCCGTGACAATAGTAAGGTAGATACTGGTATGAGTACCTAAAGTGTCTGTCGACGAAACCAATAATTGGGAAATTTGGTTTGTTTGTATAAACAGTTCCATCTCAGTCATTGCTATATCCTCAGTTTATTATTAATTTTGAAGAATGTTCATTGCCTTTGTAACAGTATAGAGCGTCTAGTTTCTGTTACAATGCGACCTTTCGGCTATGGCCATTTTTACATTTAAGAAGCATTCCTGTGACGACAAGCAATTTTTCTACTTTAGCGTTAAATCATCAGTTGTTAAGTAACTTAGATTCCTTGGGTTATAGCGAAATGACGCCTATTCAGGCCCAAAGCTTGCCGCTAATTTTGCAGGGTAAAGATTTACTAGGGCAGGCAAAAACCGGCAGCGGTAAAACAGCTGCCTTTGGCCTTGGCGTGCTAAACCGAATAGATATTAAAAACTACGACATCCAAGCTATGGTGTTGTGCCCAACCCGCGAGCTGGCTGACCAAGTATGTAAAGAAATTAGACGTCTTGCCCGCGGCATACCCAATGTAAAAGTATTGTCTTTATGTGGTGGCGTATCGATTGGGCCGCAAATCGGTTCGTTAGAGCATGGCGCACATATTGTGGTAGGCACGCCAGGGCGTATTGAAGATCATTTGCGTAAGCGCACGTTAAAGTTAGACGGCCTAAAAATGTTGGTGCTTGATGAAGCCGACCGCATGTTAGATATGGGCTTTAATGAGGCCATTACTAACATCGCCAAGCAAATGCCTTGCGATCGTCAGACATTATTATTTTCGGCGACTTATCCGACTACTATTAAAAAACTAAGCCAGTCGTTTCAGCGCAATCCTGAAAGCGTGCGAATTGAAAACAAGCAAGAAAGCTCAGATATAAAGCAGTTGTTTTTCGAAGTGAATAAAAAACAACGCAGCGAAGCGTTAATAGCGTTGTTAGCAAAATACCAGCCAGAGTCTTCGCTGGTTTTTTGTAATACCAAACAAAAATGTCAGGACATTTGTGACGACCTGCGCCAGCAAGGCGTTATTGCCTTGGCTCTGCATGGCGACCTAGAACAGCGTGACCGTGATCGAGTGATGGTGCGTTTTGCCAACCGCAGTTGTTCAGTATTGGTGGCAACCGATGTGGCCGCCCGCGGTTTAGATGTGAAAGGCTTAGATGCAGTCATTAACGTAGAGTTGTCGCGTGATCCTGAGGTGCATGTGCACCGGATCGGGCGTACTGGCCGTGCCGGCGAACAAGGTTTGGCGTTAAGTATTTATACGCCTGAACAGACTGGCTTGTTAAATGCCATTGAAGACTACTTAGGCGTTGCACCAGAGATAGTTTCTGGCGATGAATTAGACTTTGACGCCAGAGTGAAGTTATACCCGCCCATGGTAACGCTGGTTATTGATGGCGGTAAAAAAGATAAGCTGCGCCCTGGTGATGTATTGGGTGCACTAACTGGTGAGCTTGGTATAGACGGCAGCGAAGTGGGTAAAATAGATATCAGTCATTTTGCGACCTGTATTGCGATAAAGCGGGAGTCAGCTAAGCTCGCCCTGAAAGCGCTTGAAAACGGTAAAATTAAAGGTCGTCAGTTTAAAATTAGACGTGTCTAAACTAATAAAGCAAAGTTAAAGGAATGCAGTAGTGCCTAAAGCAAGTGAACTAAAAAAAGGAATGGTAGTAGAGCTTAATGGTGAGCCATATACGGTAAAAACCGTTGAGGTCAGAAATCCATCGTCGCGTGGCGCTTCTACTTTATACAAAATTCGCTTTAACCATATTAAAACTAAGCAAAAATCAGACGAGTCGTTTAAGAGTGACGACTTTGTTAAAGATGCCGATGTGCAACGCTTTGCTTTGCAGTATTCCTATCAAGAGGGCGACACCTATTACTTTATGTCGACCGAAGACTACAGCCAATATGGTGTGAGCGCTGAAGATATAGAAGACAACTTAGGTTTTATAACAGAAGGCTTAGAAGGCTTAACAGGCTTGCTAATGGATGATGTATTGCTAGGCATTGAATTTCCCCAATCAGTTAGCTTGACCATTAAGGAAACAGCGCCTGGTATAAAAGGTGCAACCGCTGCTGGTAGAACCAAACCAGCAATATGCGTGACAGGCTTCGAACTTCAAGTTCCAGAATACTTGGAATCCGGCGAGGTGGTTAAAATAAATACCACTACTGGCAAGTTTATGTCGCGGGTTTAACCAGCAATGTTTAATTTATTTGATGCTTTGTTGTTAATACTGTTTGCGTTTGGCGCCGTTTATTGGACGTCGGCACAAAAGATAAAGCAAATTGCATTGGCAGCTGTGCGTAAATATTGCCTGGATATGGAAGTTCAATTTTTGGACGAAAATATTGCCTTGCGTGCAATTTGGTTAAAACGTGATGCCCGTGGCAATGTGCATATTTGGCGTTCTTACGTTTTTGATTTTTCTTCTACCGGTCAAGACCGCTATAACGGTCGCATTATATTGCTAGGTCGCAGCGTCGAGTCGTTGCAGTTAGAACCGCATAAGTTGCACTAGCATGTCATCATTAGGTAAAAATATTCATTGCGATTATGACGAGTTTGGACCGATAGAGGTTTATGACGACGGCGAAAAGCGGGTAATGACCTTTGGTGGCGAAGAAGAACAAAGTTCTATGCTAAAAGCTAAGCCTGGGCAATTGCAGCATGAATACACTCGCGCGATGATGTTAGTGATGTTGTTTCTACAGCCTCGCGATGTGATTGTATTGGGTTTAGGTGGCGGCAGCTTAGTGAGTTGCTTGCACCATTGTTGGCCCGATATTAAAATACGCGCGGTAGAGCTTAGGCCTAAAGTTGCTAAGGTGGCATATAAATATTTTCAACTACCGCGCGGCAAACGCTTACAAGTTTTTGAAGCGGATGCGGGGGAGTTTTTAGATGAACAGCCTAAAAAAACCGATGTATTGTTTACCGATATTTACAGCGCCGAAGGCTTAGATCAGCAGCAAATACAGCAGTGGTACATGCAAGCGTGCTTTGATACTTTAAAAGATGAGGGCTGGTTAGTGCTTAATTGTTGGAGTGAGCACAGAGCAGGAACAGACGTATTAGATATTTTGAAAGAGATATTTAGCGATGTGAGAATGTGCTCAACTAATACCGGTAACTGGGTTGTATTGGCAGGTAAGAAACTGGATACCCAAAGTGGCAAGCAATTGAAAGATAAGGCCAAGCAGTTATCGACTGTGCTGGACTATTCTTTAAGTGCCTGTTTAACACGGCTAAAAAATATTCATCCTGCTTAGGCTAGAACACATACAGACATAAAAAAACCCGCTAAAAGCGGGCTTTTTTAACCAAGAGTAAAAACTTACTCAGGGTTAACGTTAGTAGCTTGTAGACCTTTTTGGCCTTGCTCTACGTCGAAGTTAACAGCTTGGCCTTCGGCCAAAGTTTTAAAACCGCTACCTTGGATAGCAGAGAAATGTACGAATACATCAGCGCCGCCGTCAGCAGGTGAAATGAAGCCGAAGCCTTTAGACTCGTTGAACCACTTTACAGAACCAGTAGCCATTGTTTATTACCTCTATATATTTAATTATTCAAAGTGCAATTGTAGAGGTATAACAGTAGTTGCCTTAAGTGGAGCCACCAATAATTACCTGAAACGCTTGCTTACTTAGCTATTGTACACGTTTTTCAGAAAAGTAAACCTTTATCTGACAATTTCAGGCTTTATGAAGTATTAAACTAATCTTGTCACAAAATCTTAATATTTAGCTTTGCGTAATGGGTCGATAATTTTTTCCATGCCGTTGGTTTTTATTTCTAACGCTAGGCCCATTAGTAATCCCAGCTTGCCTTCGGGGAAGCCTTTGCCTGCGAACCACAGCAGATACTCTTCAGGTAGGTCGATTATCACTCGGCCACTATATTTACCAAATGGCATGGGCATATTAGCTAAGCTGACTAAGTCTTTTTTCTCAAACATTGTGATTAATAATCAGTTGTTGTTAACGGTGATTAAGCGGTTTGGCTTTAAGTTTGGCTAGTATATGCTGACGCTAAGTTTTGAGTAAGGGTAAAATAACCTTGGTACAAAAAAATACAATCGTTGGTGAAAGTTCGTGGTGGGTTTATATCATTTTGGCATCCGACAATAGTTATTACACCGGCATTACGGTAGATGTAGCTAGACGCTGGCATGAACATTTGCATTCACCCAAGGGAGCAAAGTTTTTTCGTGGTCGCAGCCCTAAGCAACTGGTGTATTTACAGACTTGTAAAAACAGAAGTGTTGCCAGTAGCAGGGAGGCGGCTATTAAAAAGTTAAGCCGAGTAAATAAAATAAAATTAACTGCCGACTCTATTAATGAATTAGAACAAGTACTAGCGCAAGGCTTGGTGCTTGTAGACTAAAACACTGGTTAGTCTCGCTCATTAACTACAGAGTTGTCTGGTAAAGCATAGGCGATTAGATAGTCACCAGCCGGCGCACCGCCAGACCAATGCCCGCCAGCCGCTACTACAATATATTGTTTGCCGTCAGTTGCTAGTTGATAGCTCATTGGCAATGCATTGGCTGCAGTAGGTAGTCCGGTTTTCCAAAGCTCTGCGCCAGTTTTTAAATCAAAGGCTCTAAAGGCATGCTCATTACTAATACCTGAAAAAACCAGGCCGCCTTTGGTAATCATCGGTGCAGCAATACCGGGTAGGCCGTCAATCCACCAAAATGGAAATGGTGCCATATCTCGAGTGGTACCAAGCGGTACCCGCCATAATATTTTACCTCCAGCCAAATCTATTGCATCTAGTGTGCCCCATGGTGGGGCAACACATGGCAGGCCAATGGGGGAAGTAATAAAGTCTCTGTTAGCACAATACGGTGTGCCAGTTTGAGGTTCAGACGCGTTATTACAGTCCGCGCGCGGGATTAGTACTATTTCACCGGGGAGCTTGACGGTATAAACCACCATTACATTACTATTGGGGTCGATAGCCGGTGTGCCCCAGTTATTACCGCCACCGCTGCTAGGAAAATGTAGGCTGCCGTTAAGCGATGGTGGTGTGTACAAACCTTGATTATTTAGTGAAGCAAGTTTTTTCTTGCAGGCGTATTTATCAATAGGGGTTAAGCCCCATGCATCATCGGGTGTGATATCGCTATCGACCAGATACGGAATGTGGCTTGGAAAAGGCTGGGTCGGCGATAAATACTCACCTTCTACCGCGCCAGTCTGCGGCACGGGGCGTTCCTCAACAGGCCAGATTGGTTTGCCGGTGTCGCGGTGCAGAGCAAAAGTCATTCCCATTTTGGTGACTTGAATTACTGCTGGAACCGTTTCACCAGCGACGGTTAGGTCAATTAGGGTTGGTTGTGCTGGCGCGTCGTAATCCCAAATATCATGATGCACCGTTTGGTAATGCCAAATTACTTCGCCAGTATCTCCATCTAAGGCAACCACAGAGCTGGAATAATAATCTAAACCATTTCTGAGACCGCCGTAGAAATCTGGTGAAACGTTACCGGTAGGCACAAAGATCATATTGCGCTCAGCATCTACTGAGATAATAGACCAGACGTTGGTGGTGCCATTTAGATAAGTGCCGTCAGCATTTTTTCCTGCCACGCCTTTTGGTACAGGGTTCCATGTCCAAACTAATTTGCCGCTGCGAACGTCATAAGCCCGCACTACACCGCTAGGTATGTCGGCTCGTCGGTTGTCTAAAACACTAGAGCCGGTAATGACTAAGTTATTCAAAATCGCTGGCGGCGAGGTGACGCCATATTCCCACGGCTTAAATTTTGATAAGCCATAGCTTAGGTCGACTTCACCATTGTCGGCAAAGTCAGGGCATTTTTTGCCAGTATCTGCATCAAGGCTAATGAGTCGGCCATCTAATGTGCCACTGAAAATACGGTGTTCGCAAAAGCCAGTTTTACCAGACTGCCAGCTACTTACGCCACGGCAGCTTTTAAAGAAACTTTCTTCATAATTAACTTTAGGGTCGAAGGCCCATATTTCTTTACCAGTTTTCGCATCAAGGGCAAATACTCGATTGAACGGAGAACAATAATATAAGCGATCTTTGATTAGTATGGGCGTAGAAACATGGGAGCTTTGAGATTCGATAGGCATGCCTTCGCGGCCGACAGCGTCGGTTTTGTCACCAGTGGTGTGACGCCAAACCTCGACTAGGCCAGCAACATTATTCGGTGTTATTTGGCTAGCGTGCGAAAAACGTGTACCGCCAGCTGTTGCCCCATATGCGGGCCAGCCTGCTGGGCTACTTTCGTTGTTTTCATTTAACACTACCGGTGATTGTGAACAGCTAACAATAAGAAAACTGGCGAGTACTAAATAGTATTTTTTCGAGATTGATTTATTCATAAACTTTGACAGTTGGTATTTGTTAGAAGGCTGTTAGTTAATTACGGGGGCTGGGAGCATCTCTGCGCAGGGTTTCTCACTGAGATTTTTATTGTCGTTTAGTCTTCTATTTTTGGCTTACGTGGCTTTGGTTTGGCTTTGCTCTTCGCTTTTGACTTCGCTTGCAGCTTAACTTTAGATCGGGATTCTTTTAATACTCTACGTTTTTCTTTCTCGGTGTTTAGCTCGGTCTCATGTATGGCGGCTAAGTCATCCATCGCTTTTTGCGCTTCCACTTTTTCCTTGGTCATAATGTCTAGTGCAAGGCCTATCATGTTGTCACTGTAACCAATAATACGGCTAAACTCATCGTCGCTTAAGCCGCGTAAAGCATCGTGTTTACGATAGATATTTACAAAGCGGCGTTCACGCTCATATTGTTTTGGCAGTGCGGCTAATCCCCACGCTTCAAGTCTTTCTTCTAAAGCAGGATTATAGGTGCGCAAAAATTTAATAATAAACGGGATCGGATCATGACGAGCGAGTACTGATGCTGAACGAAAAATCATTTCAAACGGTAACAACTTTTTACCACTTTCTACTTCTTCCAATAATTCGGTATCGTTTAAACCCAGCGCAGCAGACATTTCACTAAGGTTAAGGCCAGCTACTTCGCGCGCGTCTTTTAAAAAGTGGCCTGCGTCGGCCATCGCTTGAATGCGTTCTGGGTCCATCGACTTGAGCAGGATATCTTTAACCCAGCCATCGCCCCATAGTGACGACATGGTAGCGGCAGATTTTGCCACCTCTTTAGCGCTACTAGCCATCTGACCAGAAAACTGCGAGAGCTGACTAATAATCATAGACGTTAAGGTGTCGCTAGTAGGCTTATCTTTTTCGCTCACAACTGCTTAACTCAATGGTTAATATTGATAGTAGTTAATAGTAGGGCTAAATTATCTGCTGGGCTAGGTTATTTTTTTAGTGCTTTGGCTAATAACCGGTCTAGATTGTTCGCAAAGTATTGCCGGTCGGCGTTGTTAAGCGGTGGTGGTCCGCCACTGGCTTGGCCAGTGTTGCGCATTTCTTCCATAAAATTTCGCATTTGTAAGCGTTGGCGAATATTTTCTGGGGTATATAGCTCGCCGCGTGGGTTAATGGCGTAGGCGCCTTTTTCTACCACATCGGCGGCAAGCGGGATGTCGGCAGTAACAACTAAATCACCTACTTCAACTTGCTGAACAATATAGCTGTCGGCTACATCAAAGCCTGCTTCGACTTGTACCGACTTAATGAGGGGTGAGAGGGGAGTGGTTAAAGGTTGGTTAGCAACCAGCGTTAGCGGTAGTTGAGTTCGCTGAGCAGCTTTAAACAGAATTTGTTTAATGACTACAGGGCATGCGTCAGCGTCGACCCAAATATGCATGGCGGTTAGTGTTGGTTGCCGTTTATTGGTAAGTACAAAGATAGGCAGTTTCGACTGCCACCTTTAATGAGAAGCTTTGATTAGCTTCAATGATGAAGTTGTCGCCGGCATTAAATATTTGCCAGCTATCGCTACCTGGCAGTTGTACGGTTAACGCGCCGCTAACCACTGTCATAGTCTCTTTTTTGTCTGTACGAAAAGTATATTCACCAATCGCCATAACGCCAACAGTTGCCGGTAATGTTTCAGTTTGAAACGCGATAGAGGCTACTTTGCCATCGAAATATTGATTGGTGTTAAACATATTTAGCTCTTTGGTTTTTTAGATTTGGTTTTGTCGTCAGCATCTTTCTTTGGCTTTTTAGCTTCGGTTTCAACGCGGTTAATTTTTAGCGGGTTGCGTTTTACTCGCACTTTTTTCAAATGCTGATAAATTTCAGGAGGCATACCTTGTGGTAAATCGATAAAGCTGTGGTCATCATTTATTTCAATGCGGCCAATAAATTCTGAATCCAAATCGATCTCGTTGGCAATAGCTCCAACAATGTCCCCGGCTTTGACGTCATGGTCATGGCCTACACCTAATCGGAAGGTTTCCATTGGTACGCTATCGCTGCCTTTTTCTTCGCGGCGTCTGCTAGGTTGAGGTTGGTCAGAGTTTCTGTCACGGCTGTCATTACGCTCGCCACGCTCACGGTTTGGCTTACGGCTATCACGGCTATCATTACGTTCACGGCTGTCATTGCGGTCATGACTTTGTCGCTCTGGCTGGAGCGAATCTTTAACCTGTAGTGGTGTTTTGTCTTGGTTTAAGTAAGCAAGTGCGGCGGCAACAGAAATCGGATCAGTATTATTTTCTTCACAAATTTCATTAACTAACTTAGTAAAGAACTCTGAGCCGTTAGGCAGCGCCTTGGTAACGCGCTCTTTAAATTTAGTAACACGTTGTGCGGTTAGCTCTTCCGCGCTTGGCAACACTAATGGCGTTAATACTTGATTGGTAGAGCGCTCAATAGTTTTTAATAAACGTTGCTCACGATTAGTAACAAACATGATGGCTTTGCCAGTACGTCCAGCGCGGCCTGTTCTACCAATACGGTGTACATAAGCTTCGCTATCGTATGGGATGTCGTAATTGATAACATGGCTGATACGTTCTACATCTAGGCCACGAGCAGCAACATCAGTGGCTACTAATATATCGATTTTTTTACCTTTCAATTGTTTGATGGTTTTTTCACGGGCAGCTTGGTTCATATCGCCATTGATCGCTGAACAAGCATAACCGCGTGCTGATAGTTTTTCTGCGAGCTCGGCGCAGGTGCCTTTAGTGCGCACAAAAACAATCATACCGTCGAATTCTTCAACTTCTAGTAGGCGGGTAAGGCTTTCTAGTTTTTCATGCCCTTTAACCATCCAAAAATGCTGAGCAATATTAGATACAGTTTTAGTTTCTGATTTGATTTTTACGTGCTTAGGATTTTTTAAGAATCGAGCTGATATTTGCTTAATGCGATCCGGTAGTGTTGCCGAGAACAATGCTGTTTGTTGCTCGCCCGATGTATGCGATAAAATCTCTTCTACATCGTCGATAAAACCCATGCGTAACATTTCATCGGCTTCGTCTAGTACTACACTGGTTACTTCAGATAATACTAAGCTTTTGCGCTTTAGATGGTCCATAACACGACCGGGCGTACCAACAACAACTTGCACGCCTCGTTCTAATTGACGCAGCTGGCCACGCATATCTTGGCCGCCGTAAATAGGCAGTACGTTAAAGCCTTTGATGTCTTTACCGTAGGTTTGAAACGCTTCAGCAACTTGAATGGCTAGTTCACGAGTAGGGGCTAGTACAATTGCCTGCGGATTTTTGCTGGTGCCTGGTTTTACTAACCGTGACAAAATTGGCAATGCGAAGGCTGCGGTTTTACCGGTACCTGTTTGAGCTTGGCCAATAAGGTCATGGCCGGCTAATAACAAAGGAATAGTTTCAGCTTGAATGGGTGATGGGCTTTCATAGCCAACTCTTTCAACAGCTTTCATTACGGGGGCGGATAGGCCAAGATCTGCAAATGAGATGCTAGCTTTAGGGAGTTCTGACATTAGGGTTTGCCTGCTTAGATGCTGCAATTTGGCGTAAACCCTATGTTCTTGGTGTAAGCACTGGCAGCTATTTCGAGTGGAGGCGCATACTACCTGTTTATTGGTTGTTTAGCGAACAGGGTTTGTATCTATTTTCTAGGTTTTTTTGCCATTTTTTAACATTTTCGCCTTCGCTGCTGGCCACCGCGATTACTGCTCAGTGTTGTAATTTAGACTGGTCGTCTA
Source organism: Pseudomonadales bacterium (assembly GCA_046710535.1). Lineage (GTDB taxonomy): Bacteria > Pseudomonadota > Gammaproteobacteria > Pseudomonadales > CAWVSB01 > CAWVSB01. The sequence continues at coordinate 45,171 of JBKEHH010000003.1, read as the reverse complement.
AAATGCTGTTGGGGTTTGGTAGTAGTAAATATAAAAGGGTTTGCTTTTTTTCATATAGATAAAGCGTTCGCAATCGACGGCTTGATAAAGTACGGCGCTTTGTTGATCCGCTTTTAGGTAGGCAGCGTCATTTGTCACAAGAGCAAACATAAGCCCATTAAGGAATAATCCATGCCCATCAAACATAGGTCTGGCGCTAATCATGCAAAGTATTTGGAGATCATCGGCTAAGTGGCCGATGTATTCGGAACTCAATTTGTTATGCCAATTAATCGTCGGTATTAACTTTGCATCTGCGTCGCACAAATATTAGCAATTTTGTCTTTCACCCACTGAACGACCTGTGAGCGGTCGGTGCGCTTGTGGGAGACTAGCATGTAGTTTACGGTTGCTATCGACTCGCTTATTGGAATTGGAATGCTGCGTATACCACCGGCAATGACTGGGTTGCCGGTTAAGTAAGGCGGAGCAACCATTAACATGTCGGTATGTCTGACAACTTCTAATGCGGTTAATAAATGCGCCGTTTCAAACCGTGAAAAGTTTTCCGGTACTCGCTCGTTGCCACTGGTTTGTTGCCTAAAAATAGCTAGCTCTTCGCGGTCTGCTATATAAAAAGTGACAAAGGACTGCTCTGATATATTTTGTAGATTGATTTCTTGCTTTGTCAGCGGATGATCTTCTCGGCATAAAAAAACTGGATTGCCTTCGGCTACACACAGAGTATTAAAGTCATTGCCGTAATGGTCGCGTTGAATATGTATAGCTATATCTAAGTCGCCGTCGGCCAGGTGATCTAGCTGCTGCTCGATTCTAGACATAGTTTTAATCCGTAGACTAGGTGCTGCAGTTTGCAGTTCTTTCATCAGCAAAGGGATTATTGCGATACCGATGAACTCTGAGACCGCGATGCTGACTTCACCCACAAAATTGCTGGGGTCAAACACAACTGGTGAAACTAGCGTATCAATATCCTCTAGTATTGTGGCCAGCATAGCTTGTAGATCTATAGCTCTGGGGGTTGGTCTAATTCCGTGAGGGCCGCGTATAAATAACGGATCATCAAACACATCGCGCAGTCGCCCTAAGGTTTTGCTCATTGCGGGCTGAGTGATAAAAAGTCGCTCTGCGGCGCGGGAGACACTGGATTCCTCCAGCAATATTTGCAGCGCAACAAGCAGATTTAAATCAATGCGTTTAAGAGCTTTTAATTGCATTAGCTTGGCCTCCTAGTGATATATCTCAAAGTTATAAATGTCATTACTTTAATACATTTGAAGCATAACACTACTAGGCATATTATTCATTTCAACAACACAACAACTACTTAGGAGAAACATCATGCTAACCAACATCATATTTACAGTATTTTTAGTAATGTTGGGCGTAGCTGCTCTTGGTGATTTATTTAATGACTAATTGACACTATCCCCATCTAGATCTCGTTATACTTGGGCTCGCAATTGCGGGTCTTTTTTTGTCTGCAATTCGTATGTGTAATGGCGAGGATTAATAGATGGTAGAGCTTACGCAAGATAGTTTTTTGACAGAAATTGGTGCGCGATTACAGCGGATATTTGAGCGCTATGCCGATGGTGAAGATGTTGCTATTGGCGAACGTTTGCGCTTAGAAGGCTTTATCCAAGCTGGCTTAGTGTTCGGCATAGTGGCGTTTGACCAGGTATTGGTAGTTTTAGATGCGGTTCATCAGCGTATATTTGACGAACCTTTTGGCGAAGTGTTTCCGCCTTATAACGAGGTTGACTGCATTATCCCTATCCCCTCAAAAATGCAGCGCGCACCGGTTTATCCCAGTACTAAAGACTAGCCAGTTACCCAGTCTGGGGTGGGTAAGTTGCGCTGGCGCAAGAAAACAGGGTTATACAATTTGCTTTGATAGCGACTGCCGTTATCACACAGAATTGTCACGATAGTATGTCCAGGGCCTAATTCTTTCGCAAGTTGCACGGCGCCGGCTATATTAATTGCTGCTGAGCCACCTAAACAGAGTCCTTCATTTCTTATTAAATCAAAAATGTATGGCAATGCTTCGCTATCTTCTATTTGAAATGCTTTGTCGATGCGAGCTTGTTTAAAGTTTTCGGTCACAAAGCTAATGCCAATTCCTTCGGCAATGGAACTGCCTTGAGGCTCAGCCGTTCCAGTTTTCAGGTAGCTGTACATACCTGATCCCATCGGATCGGCTAGACCAATAGTTATATCTTGGTTGTGTTCTTTCAGCGCTTTGCTGACGCCGGCCAAGGTGCCGCCGGTGCCTGACGCGCAGATAAAACCGTCTACTTTACCACCAGTTTGCTGCCATATTTCCTGGCCGGTGGTGGTGTAATGAATATCCATATTAGCAAGGTTGTCGAATTGCTGCGCCCAAATCGCGCTATGCGGCTCTTTTTCGTTCATCTTCGCGGCTAGTTTTTCAGCCCGATGAATATAGTGTTTTGGGTCATCAATACTAGTAGATGGCATAATCCGTAAATCAGCGCCATAGAGCTCTAGCAAATCTTGTTTCTCTTGGCTCATTACATCGGGCATTAACACCACACATTTATAGCCCTTTGAATTAGCTAGCAGAGTTAAGCCAATACCGGTATTACCCGCAGTGCCTTCAACAATTGTGCCGCCTGGCTTTAAGCTGCCATTAGCTTCTGCCGCTTCGATGATCCCCAGGGCGGTTCTGTCTTTAACGCTGCCGCCGGGATTCATAAACTCAGCTTTACCATAAATATTACAGCCGGTAAGTTCTGAAACCTGTTGTAATTTGATCAGTGGTGTATTGCCGATAGTACTGGCCAAAGAAAACTCTGACATGAAAACCTCTATATTTGTTATCGGTTTGATCTTAACGATCTAGCCGCTGGCATACAATCTATAAACACTGAGTCTATTAATCTATGCCTTACTGTCGATTACAATGCTGTGAGCGGCTCTATTATTGGTCATTGCTAGTATGCTTGCTTCAAACCGTTGCCATTTACGTTTGGTTTTCAGTCGCGCTAGCAGGCCTATATGATTGGCAATAGGCCAAAAGTCTGAGTTGCCGATATTGTCGATGATTAATAGGCGTCCTTCAGTGAGCGAGGTCTTTTGGTAGACAATGTTCTTTGATTTAATTGTCATGGTGACAATGTTATCGGCGATTAGTGTAGCTTTTAAATCTATCATCGCCCGAATAAGCCCTGTGAGATTCTGCTGAGTGAGCTCTTCGCTGGCAAGGTAGTATTCGAGCGTTTCGGCCGCATTACCATCAATGTCCTGCACTAAATCAAATATGGCGGCAGTGCCTAAATTAGTTTTTATATTGCCATAAAATTTTGGTAAGCCGTCCCAGCTTTTGCCGCGCTTTATTGGTGTAGTGTGGTAGGCTTGTCCACGAAGCGTCTGTTCGTCGCCGGAATTCCCTCTTAGCTTGTCTTGGATTACTATTTTTAAACATTTACTGCTAGCTTCAGGGTGACGATACACCTCGCTGTGTAAGCCTTTTCCCACTAGATGGTCTGGTTTGATATTTAGCATATAGGTTCTTGTTTGTTTATATAAGGAATGATTCTACGCGTGATCTATCTTTGGCTCAATTGAGTTGGAATAGGTGAAGATGCATATATAGGGGTAAGTACTAATGCGCTTCGGTGATCTTTAGTTCTAAATAGTAGCTTAGTTGATGTAATAATTAATAATAGGAAGCTGTGGCCTCTTTAGCTGCAAGTTTTAATCATATAAAATAAATACAATGGGGTTCTAAATATGAAATTTCGTATCAATGCGATAGCAGCAGGTATGGCACTTGTTCCAGCATTAGCAATATCGGGTACTGCGGGTGCCCAAATGCTTGAAGAAGTTATTGTCACAGCGCAGAAACGTTCACAAAGCTTGGGCGACGTTCCAATTTCGGTAAATGTGGTTGGCGGTGAAATGATAGCCAACTCTGGCATTACCAACCTTAATGACCTTGCCGACTTCGTGCCAAATTTAAGCATGAACCAAACTGGTCTGGGCACTAACGTAACTATTCGTGGCATAAGTTCTGGTATTAATCCAGCATTTGAACAGTCGGTTGGTATGTATGTAGATGATGTATTTTATGGTCGTCCACAGTTAGCACGTGTTCCTTACTTAGATGTAGACCGAGTGGAAGTACTGCGCGGACCACAGCCTATCTTATTTGGTAAAAACGCAATCGCAGGTGCTATTAGTGCGATCACAGTAAAGGCTGATACCGAAGAGCTTTCTGGTTTCGTTGATGCGGAATATAACTTTGACCAAAACGGTTATGATCTACAAGGCGCTATTAATATTCCTGTTAGTGATACCTTTGCGATTCGCTTAGCCGGTTTGAAGCGTGAATCTGACGGTTACTATGAAAATACCACTAACGGTAAAGATGAATCTGAACTTGATCATCAAATTTTCCGTGCTAACTTTCAATGGGATGCTACTGATGATTTATCGGTAAATCTTAAAGTAGAGAATGCGCAGTTCGATACTGTAGGTCGCTTTACTGAAGTGGTAAGTCCAGTTACTGACGGTTCTGCAGGAGCCTTGAATTATGGAACACAGCTAGCAGGTACTGCGGCTGCTTTTGGACAACCTGGAGTGGTTGTTGATACCGAGCAAGATTTTAAACGGCAGTCAAATGGTGATTTGGAAGAAACTGAATTAGACAACATCACCCTTACCGTTAATTATAATATGAACGACTTTACTCTTACCTCTGTGACTAGCTCAGTAAGTTACGATTATTACCAACAGTGTGATTGTGATTTCACTGATGTTGTAATCATCGAAACGGCTGGTGACGAAGACTATGACCAGTTTAGCCAAGAGTTTCGTTTAGCTTCACCAGAAGGTGAAACTGTTGATTACATCGTTGGTGCATATTATTCAGAGTACGACATCGACTCGCCATCATCATTAATTCTTTCGCAAAACAGTATTTTAGGGGTTCCGACGGGGCTTTCTAGTACTGGTAATTTTAGAGAATTTACAACAGATAGTGAGCAATGGTCTGTGTTTGCCCAAGCAACTTGGAATATTAGTGACGAGCTAAGATTGACAGTTGGTGGTCGCTACGCTGAGGAAGATAAAACTGGTACCAGAAGGCTTGATATCGTTAATGTCGCCCAAGTTGAAGGCCCTTTCCGTGACTATGAAAGCTTCCCGCTTAACACAAACCCAGCTCAAGCTGGAACATATAAGGCTTTATTTGGAATCGACAGTCAGCAACTTATCACTGATCCAACCGTTGATATAAATACTCGTAACCCTGTTGACGCAACAGGCGCCCCAATAGGACATAATCTAGATCAGAAAAGAAGTGAGACGATGTTCACCCCAGCGGTTAATATGCAATGGGATCCGACTGAAGACACTATGGTCTATGTCTCTTATACAGAAGGTTTTAAGGCCGGTGGTTTTGATGCTCGCTCAAATTTAAATACCAACTTTGAATTTGAAGAAGAAACGGCTGAAAGCTGGGAGTTAGGTGCCAAAATGTCTTTGGCAGACGGCGCGGCTGAGCTGAATGTTTCTTTGTATCGTACCGAGTATGCGGACTTACAAACTAGCCAGTTTGACGGTGTATTAGGATTTAATGTTACCAATGCCGGTGCTTCGACAATTCAAGGTATTGAGATGGAAGGCCGCTGGCAAGCTACAGATTCATTATTCTTTAGTGGTGCCTTGGGTTACTTAGATTTCGAATTTGATAAGTTTGAAGACTCTCAGTGCTTCTATGGTGAGACTCCAGACAGTCCTAATGGTGGCAATTTGTGTGATCGCTCAGGTGACACAAGAGAATTCGCACCGGAGTTAACTGCACAGTTAACTACCAACTACGAAATAGAAGTCACTGATTCTATGGGCTTAACTTTGGGACTAGATTTGTCCTACAGCGACTCGTATTTCGTATCGCCAACTTTGGATCCAAACTTAGAGCAAGATGCGTTTGTTAAAGTTAATGCTAGAGTACAGTTAGCAGAAATTGACGGAATATGGTCTGTTGCGCTAATTGGTGAAAACTTAACTGATGAAGACGTTTCAACGTTTGGTAATCAATTACCTCTTGCGATTAGTGCGCTTAACGGAGGGACTAGTAATGCCGCATACTACAGCTTCTATGAAGCGCCAAGAAACGTAGCTTTGAAGGTTCGTTACAACTTCTAAGCTGCCTTTTTGAATGATTAAACGGGCCTTATGGCCCGTTTTTTAATGCCCGTGTTTTATAGCGGTCTTGTTAAAGAGTTTGCTAGCAAGCGTTGGTCAATAGTAATTCGGTTGTCAGCTGAATTTTGGATTACCGAGTTTTTGTGAAGCAGTTCACGTTATTTACAGTTTCAGTAAGTTAATAGCTACCCATATAGGTGGCTTGCATAGGGATATAGTATCCAGCGTTTATCAATAGACTTATAGTTTGTTCAGCTTATTTGTGTGAGCAAATAAGCGTTAGTTAATATGGTCGTGGCGTTAAATTGCTAGGTAAACTTGATAAGGATATCGGTCTAATACGGATGTTAGAGTTTACTTAGTTAGGCCACAGGGATAGCGCCATGTTTCGGCATAGACACCTTTGGGTGTCTTTGTTGGTTTTAGGCTTTGATTTTTCTATTCTGGCTATTTAAAATAATTTTCTCGGTAAATTTTCTCCCCCATTAATTCTATTTGTCGCTCTACCATCCAATTCATGCTGGCTAGTAGCGGCTGATATTTTTCCACATTGGCTTCAAGTGTACTCAATGTCTCTGCTATGGCTTCAATACTAGATAGGGCTTTAGGGTTAGGACTCTTGCGAATTTTATAGGCAGGCAGACTCGTCGCCTGTAGATGAACCGTAGGTAGTGATTGTAAAAGCTCAGATGCCAAATACAGCCGTTTGGCTTTGCGCCAAGTTGCATCCAAAAATATCAGCGGCCTTGCATTGTCAGTATTAATTGATTCAAGCGCTGAACTACTGCCGCTGGGGAATACCAGTATTGGTTTGGCGCTAAGCATGGTTTCAATATAGCGTTCGTGCTCGGCTGTTATTTTACTAATGTTGACTTCACATTGACTGAGGCTGAGCTGGGCAATTTTAGCGGTGCCCAAAGAGTGGTTACTTTCGTTACTGTGCTGCAAAATATGTATGGGCCAATGGTTGTCTATGGCGGTAATGGTATGGCACAGACAGCGGTTTACTGGGCTGTTACAGCGGCTGCAGATTTGTCGTTTTTCAGCTGTCATATTAATCCGCTAAAATGGTGGCTTGCCGATAAATAAGTTGAAGAAACCTAAGTCGTTAATATCAGGCTTGGTGGCGTCAGACCATGCCTTCATTTCTTCAAAGCTAGTTGGTATTAGCTGGTGGTTAATGTGATCAATCATGGCGATAGGTAGCTTTAGGCTGAAAATATACTGCAGCAAATCATCCGGTTTACTACCTGCCAAGCGTAAGCTATTAGGTGAGAATTCTAGAATCATTTGTAATTGCGGCAAGCTGTTTTTTATTAGTTCTTTAATTCCTTGCAACACCTGCCACTCAGCGCCTTGGGTATCAATTTTTATCAAATTGACTTTATGCAGAAATTGTTTGGTGTGGGTATCACCGTTGACTAATGAAATGGGCTGTTTATGACGGTGCTCGTTATTATCATAAATTTGATGGTCGCCAAAGTTGTCAGCACTTAAAAATAAAAAGCCGTCGTTATCTATATTTGATAATGCGAGCTGAAATGCTTGTACGTTGGCACAGCTATTTATTTTTATATTGTCGTCTAATAAAGCAAAATTTTCCGGGTTGGGCTCGTAAGCTAACACTTGTGCTTTATCACCAAGATATAAGCCTGCTAATACAGCGTAGTAACCAATATTTGCTCCAATATCTAACACTTTATAGTCTTGTTGCAGGCAGCCTAAAAAAAGCTCGGTTTCATAGGCTTCCCATATACCCTGCTCAAGTAATTTTTTAGAGACATGGTTGTCGCCTTCTTTATGAATATAAAAAGGGAATTTATACCCCATTCCAGCAATGTCGAGATGTAATTTTTGTTGCATAGTATGTATCTATCAATCCTAAAAGATGTCTTGGTTAGTGGTATGTATTCGTAGTCTCGTATTAACTGGCGGCAACAGTCGAAATTTTTGCAAGGTTAATAATTGTACAACGGTACAGTTATTAACCTATAATAAATCCTAATATAAGCAATAAATATGGTGCACTTTTGAGTATACATAAATCTACAAACATCACGCTTTATAGCATGCTGTTAGGTATTTTGAGCATGCTTATTGTTGTTAATAGCTCGGCGCAGGAAATGACTCAAAGGCAAACGGAGCTGTTTGCTAATAATTGTGTTCAATGTCATGCGTTTGAAGAGTCGGGCGCACCCAATATTGGAGATGCACAAGCATGGGAGTCTCGCCGTGCTAAGGGCGAAGAAGTGCTGCTGCGGCATGTGATTGAAGGTTTTCAAGGTATGCCGCCGCTAGGTTATTGTAGTGCCTGTAATGAGCAAGATTTTAGAGTAATCATTAGAGTGATGGCCGAATTACCTGTGAAAAATACTAGTGAGGCTAACTAATATGATTCAACGGCGCGAGTTTATTAAAAAGTCACTGACTCTAGCGGTTGGAGCTGCAGCGGGAGCAACACTGTCTGGTTGTGGAGAACCCAGCACTGAATTGCAGACGCCGATTAGTTTTACGCCCGGCAAACCTTTGCCATGGGTGAATTGGGCTGGTAATCATGCTTGTATCCCAAAGGTGCGATACGCGCCTAGAACAGAGGACGAAGTTGCATCCATTCTTAAAAATTCAACAGGTACTGTTCGCCCGGTAGGTGCTAGTCATTCCTTTAGCGCTATTGTGCCGACCGACGATACCTTTATTACCACTGATCTACTTAAAGGCTTAGTAAGCCATAACCCCGAGACCTTAGAAGCTGAATTAATGGCAGGTACCCGTATGCATGCGGTGGGTGAAATGCTGGCGTCAGTCGGTCAGGCTATGCCGAATATGCCAGATATGAACTATCCTTCAATGGGCGGCGCTATCGCGACCTCTGTACATGCTACTGGAACAGAATTTGGTTCTACGTCTTCCTATGTCACTGGTCTTACCTTGGCCACACCTAGCGGTGACTTGATAGATTGTGACAGACAAAACAACAGTGAGATTTTTCAAGCGGCACGAGCATCTATTGGTGCTTTAGGTGTTGTAACCAAAATGCGGATACAGAACCAAAAGCCATTTGAGCTGACTGAATTCGGCAGTATGGCAAATACTGAAGAGGTGTTAGAAAACTGGGACAGTTTGTGTGAAGAATATCGTCACTATGAGATTTTACCGATACCGTATTCATCACTGTCGCTGTCTGTGGGCACACGGCTAGCTAAGCCGGGTGACAAAAGCAGTGGCGAAGATGATCCACAAGCCGTTCATACGCTGCGCTCTGTCTTTGAGTCAGTGGCTTGGGTGCCGGGTATTGGCCAGTATGCTTACGACAAGATATTAAACATAGTGGCTAAAGACGCTGGCGGTGACACCGTGCGAACAGGCAGGTCGTTTGATGTATTCCCTCATTCGCGCATTGTGCGCTTTCGGGAGATGGAGTACACCGTGCCAGCAGAAGTTGGTGCCCAGTGCCTGAGAGAAGTGCTCGCTATTATTAAGAAAAAGAAGCTGCCGCTATTTTTTCCCTTAGAGTATCGAGTGGTGAAAGGTGATGATGCATGGCTATCGATGTTTCATCAGCGCGATGGCGCAGCGATTTCTGTTCATCAATATGGTGATTTAGATTACAAGGCGCCGTTTGCAGAAATAGAGCCTATCTTTTGGAAATATGGCGGGCGTCCGCATTGGGGTAAAATTCATACCTTAGATGACAAGCGTTTAGCTGAGCTATATCCCCACTGGAGTGATTTTCAGGAGGTAAGGCGCGAGCTTGATCCTAGCGGTAAGATGCTGAATACTCATTTAAAAACATTGTTCGGAGCATAAAATGGTTTCTCGACGATCTTTATTGATTGGCGGCGCGGCAGCAGTGGGACTAGTGTGGGTAAAGCCCAGTGATAACGGCGGTAATTACTCGCCATATTTTCAAGCGCTTAATAATACCTTGCGAGAAAATGGTATTGATAGGCCTAGCCTAGTAATTGATTTAGATCGCTTAGATAGGAATATTGACCGGGTTGCAAAGTCAGTAGCGGCAGGTGCTGGTCGTGATTATCGGGTAGTCGTTAAGTCCATTCCGAGCCCTGGTTTGGTTAACTATGTGGCTAATCGTGCCAATACCAACGCATTAATGGTATTTCATCGCCCATTTATTCAAGCGATGGTGGCCCAGCGACCTAATAGTGATTTGTTGCTAGGCAAGCCAATGCCAATAGCGGCAGCACAAACTTTTTATGAGCAGCATAAGGGCGAATTTAACCCTGAAAAACAACTGCAGTGGTTGATTGATACCGATGCTAGGCTTGTTCAATACTTAGACTTGGCCAAAGCTAGAAACCTGAAACTGCGGATTAATTTGGAGTTAGATGTTGGCTTGCATCGCGGTGGTTATAACAGTCCAGAAGTGTTAGCGACTGCATTAGATATAATCATCGCTAACCCTGAACGGTTAGAATTTTCAGGTTTTATGGGTTATGACGCGCATGTTTCGGGCCTGCCAAAAATACTGGCAAAGGGTGAGCTGCCAAAAATCAAACAACGCTATGCAGCCGCGGTTGATTTTTTGCAGGAAAAATATCCTGCCTTAATAAATGACAAGCTATGCTTTAACGGTGCAGGCAGTCCTACTTTCAGGCACTACGAAGACAATACCGTCGTTAACGAAATCTCAGCTGGGTCTTGTTTACTGAAGCCTACTCATTTTGATTTAGACATATTAGAAGATTTTGAAGAAAGCTCATTTATTGCATCGCCAGTGTTAAAGCGCCTCCAAGGGGGGCGTCTACCGGCAGTTGAATGGGCTGGGCCATTGATTCGAGGGTGGGACAAAAACCAAGCGCAAACCTACTTTGCCTACAGCGGAAATTGGATGGCGGAGTTGGAATCACCGCCGGGGTTATCTAAGCATTTCGCTTATGCTAGTTCTAATCAACAGGGCTATAACGCGTCTAGTTCAGTGGGCTTAGATATAGATGATTTTATATTCTTGCGTCCAACGCAGAGTGAAGCAGTACTGCTAGAGTTTGGCGATTTAGTTGGTGTGCGTGGTAATACCATCGAACAGCGCTGGCCGGTATTGCCGGTTGGCGTATAACAGTTCTCTGCCCATTTTTTTATTTGTGCTGCCCATCCATAGCTGCTAACTTTCTGGTCCGGAATATATTGCAGTTAGCGATACTTATTTAATCATTGTGCTTTGCGCAATTCAGTCACAGAGGATATCTAATGGATCTTTCAAATAGCTCGGCTATTGTCACAGGTGGTGGTTCAGGTTTAGGTGAAGCTTGCGCTCGTCGTTTAGCAGCACTGGGCGCGAAATGTGTTGTCGTCGATTTAAACGAAGAAAAAGGCCAAGCCGTTGCCGCGGCTATTGGCGGACAGTTTGTTAAAGCAGATGTGTCTAATACTGAGCAAGTTCAAGTGGCGGTAGATGCGGCTTTAGCCATGGCTCCATTGCGCGCCTTGGTAAACGGTGCCGGTATCGGTAGCGCTGGCCGCACAGTTGATCGCTCAGGTAATCCGTTTGATTTAGCGTCGTTTGAAATGGTTATTAAAGTAAACCTAATCGGTACTTTCAACTGTATTCGTTTAGCAGCGGCGGCAATGTCTAAGCAAGAGCCTGTCAACGAAGATGGTTGTCGTGGTGCGATAGTAAACATGGCATCAGTGGCAGCGTTTGATGGTCAAATTGGCCAGTGTGCTTATTCTGCGTCTAAAGGCGGCGTAGTTGGTATGACGTTGCCAATTGCTCGTGACTTATCAGCATCAGGCATTCGTGTTAATACGGTTGCGCCAGGCTTGTTTAATACCCCAATATACGGCGAAGGCGAAGCATCAGAAGAGTTTAAAGCGCATTTAGGTAAAAGTGTGTTATTTCCTAAGCGTTTAGGTTATGCCGACGAGTTAGCCTCAATGGTGTCTGAACTAATCACTAATGATTATATGAACGGTGAAGTAGTGCGTGCTGACGGCGGTATCCGTATGCCGCCTAAGTAGCAGTGACTTAATCAGTTTAAAGCCGCCTATGGGGCGGCTTTTTTTATTGTTAGACATTTGCTTATATACCTATGTTTCCACTTATTAGGCACTTATAATTGGCTTATTTACATCACTAAAAATTGCCGAGAGAGTACTTTTTATGAAACGAAGCTTATTGATCAAATTGCATTTATACGCTGCTGCTTTTCTTGCCCCTGCATTTTTGTTTTTAGCTATTTCAGGTGGTTTATATTTAATTGGCATAAAAGGCAGTGTCGAGCAAACAGTAATTGCGGTGGCTGGTCAGCTAGCCTTGGATCCTAGTTCAGATACGCTTTATCAAGATGTACAAAAAGTGTTGTCAACGGCGGGTATATCTCACGATTTTGAATATGTTAAAGTTAAGGGGAAAACACTGTTAACTCGGCCAACATCGCGTAATTTTTATAAGTTTGACGTGCAGCCCGATGGGCTTGTCGTTAGCTACAATAAGCCAAGCATCCAGAGTAAATTAATCGAGCTCCATAAAGGACATGGGCCGGAGATCTTTAAAACCTTTCAGAAAGTAATTGCAGTAGGCTTGTTGTTTGTAGTGCTCTCTGGTTTTTGGCTGGGGGTGTCAGCGCTTGGCTTGCGACGCACTACTCTTATTGCAACTGGCTCTGGCGCAGTGCTTTTTGGCCTACTGGCGTTGTTGTAACGTGTATAACTTAGCGTAGTCAAAAAACTGTCTAGGTTAGGTGTTTTATCTATTTTTATGCAGATTTTCACTGTTATTTTAATGTGTCCTGCATAGCTTGTTAAGTAAAAATGATGGTTGGAGAGAATAATGAAGTTAGGCCCTTGGAGTAGAACAGTCGCAGTTTGCGCGATTATTCTTTTAGCGCTGGTATTATTTAAGGGTATGCAAATTCGCTCCGGAATTTCTTTTGCCGAGTCATTTCCAGAGCGCTCAGAGTCAGTCGAATCGGCATTGGTGGAAATGCTGCCATATTCAGAAACTTTGACGGTGTTAGGTGAGGTTGCCGCGGTGCAGCGAGTCGCTTTGTATAGTGAAACTGCTGGCAGGATTGTTAAGGTTGGGTTTCAATCGGGAGCGTTAGTTGACAAAGGGCAAATACTTATTCAGCAAGATGTTGGCGAAGAGCAAGCTCTGTTAAGTGCCGCAGAGGCTAGCCTTGAACTTGCCAATTCTATTTATAAACGTAATAAAAACCTGTTTAACTCCAACGCAGTCAGCGAAGAAGCCTACGACAAAGCGCGGCTAGATTTAGCAGTGGTCAAGGCTGATATCGTGCGCTTGCAGTCGGTGATCCGCAAGAAAACTATCACCGCACCGTTTAAGGGTAAAACTGGAATTCATCAATTTGAACAAGGCTTGGTATTGCAGGGCAACGAACTGATCACGCAACTCGTTGGTGAGAACGATTATTTGTGGGTGGATTTTTATGTGCCGCAATTTTATCCAGTATTAAATAACGGCTCAGCAGTAGAGGTGCAGTTACTGCGTAATACTGCTGGCAATAATGTAAGTGATTGGGTGCTCGCTGAAGTAATCGCTAGTAGTACTCAAGTGGATAAAGTGAATCGAAGTTTTCAATATCGTGCCAAAGTTAGTGCAGCGGCTTTACCGGTGGGAGTTAATAGCGGCGTCAGCGTAAAAATTTCAGTGGGAGAGCAAACTCAAGTAGCGACATTGCCTGCCACTGCCGTCCAGCAAGATCATTTAGGTCAATTTGTATTTTTGCTAAAGGCAGATAAAGACAGTGATAGCTTCCGGGCGCAACGTCAGAATGTGGTGGTCGCGTCTAAACAAGCCGGTCGCAGCTATATTGAAAGTGGACTAAGTGAAAACCAGTTGGTTGCCACTGATGGGGCATTTAAATTGTATCCAGGTTTGTTGATTCATAGTCAGTTGCCGGCCCCGATTAGTGAGCCTGCTGACGTTCCTAAGCCTGAGCCTGTTAGCACGCAGGCAGCCTTGTAATGGATGTTTTTGTTAGACGCCCTATATTGGCGCTAGTCGTGTCAGTGGTATTAGTGCTGGCCGGTGGCTATGCGGCGTTTAAAGTGTCAGTGCTGCAGTTTCCTAAAGTTGACAGTTCTTCACTGGTTATCACTACCTCTTATTCGGGCTCGTCTGCCGAGGTAATACAGGGGTTTATCACCGACCCCATAGAGCGGGCGGCCATGTCTGTGCCCGGCATTGATTACTTGGACTCGACTACCGTTGCTGGCTTAAGCACAGTTACCGCTTGGTTAGAGCTAAATGAAGACAGCACCAAGGCTTTGGCAGAGCTAACAACCCGTATTAATCAAATAAGATATGAGCTGCCAGTTGGCGCTGAAGACCCGGCTATAGAAGTGGTTAGAGCAGATAGATCCAGCGCCTTATTTTATCTTGACGTGCATAGCACTAACTGGAATCGCGCTGAGGTAACTAACTTTTTGCAGCGTCAAGTTAGCCCGCAGATTAGCTCAATAGAGGGCGTCCAAAGTGTTGGCTTTGAAGGTGGTCGATTTCCTGCCATGCGTATTTGGTTAGACCCAATGAAGTTGGCAGCAGTTAACCTTGGCGCCAATGAAGTGTTGGCAGCCCTGCAAAGTAATAATGTTATTGCAGCCATCGGGAAAACAGAGAATAGTCAGCAGCAGATTCATTTATTAACTAACGCCACACTAACAACGGCTGATGATTTTAAGCGTTTAATTGTACGCCGCACTGATAACGGAATTTTGAGAGTTGGCGATATTGCCCGCGTTGAGCTCGGTGAAGATCGAGGTTCTGTCGATGCTCGCTATGACAACCAAAAGCTACTTTACATTTCTGTTTGGCCACTGCCAGGTGCCAACGAAATAGAAATTGGAGATGAGCTATATATGCGTCTAGAAAAAATTAATACTGGGCTATCAGCAGGGTTGAATATCCAAGTTGGTTATGATGGCACTATCTACATGCGTAATGCGCTAAAAGAAATTTTTATTACCTTAGTTGAAACAGTGATATTAGTAGGCCTTGTTGTTGTTGCCCTTATGGGGTCTTTTAGAACCGCTTTAGTGCCATTAGTTACTATTCCTATTTCTATCTTAGGCGCTATCGCTGCCATGTTGATTATGGGTTTTACCCTCAACTTACTTACTGTGTTAGCTATTGTGTTGTCGGTTGGCTTGGTCGTTGATGATGCCATAGTGGTGGTAGAAAATGTTGCCAGACATATGCGTCTAGGGAAAAGTCGTTTTGATGCAGCGCTAATAAGCTCACGTGAATTACTAAAGCCGATTATAGCGATGACATTTACCTTAGCCGCGGTATACATACCTATCGGTTTTGTATCGGGATTAACGGGCAGTCTGTTCCAAGAGTTTGCGTTTACCTTGGCAGTTGCTGTGGTGATGTCAGGAATTGTCGCCGTTACCCTGTCGCCAATCATGAGTGCTTATGTCATCGCCGAAAAAGGTAATGAGTCAAAGATGACAACAAAAGTGAACGCAGGCTTTGATCAGCTTAAACAGCGTTATACGGTTTTGCTAGAGGAAAGCTTTAGTTGGCATAAGCAAATATTATTATTGGCTTTGTTTCTTAGCCTATTAATCGTACCGCTATATTTGTTTTCTAATAAAGAGCTGGCGCCAGTAGAAGATCAAAGTGAAATCAATATTATTATCGAAGCACCAGCCAACTCATCGCTAAGCTATACCAACCATTATATGGATAAAGTCATTGATTTAGTCAGCCAAACTCCCGGCTACCTTATGTCGTGGCAAATAGTCACTTCTAATGGCGGTTTTGGCGGTTTAAATTTTGTTGATTATAACGAGCGTGATAAATCTGTGCAGCAAATGCAATCAGAGCTGTTTGCCAAGTTATCCACTATTACTGGATTAAAAGTACTGCCTATTTTGTCTGCGGCACTGCCTACCGCCGGCAATTTTGATGTTGAGCTAGTAGTGCAATCTAACGACGAATACGTTGAAATGCAGGCTTTTGCCCAGCAATTAATACAAAAAGCCTATCAAACTGGCCACTTTATGTTTGTCGATACCGACCTTGAAGTGAACCTGCCGCAATCTAGGCTTGTATTTGATCGTGATCGCATCGCTGATTTAGGCATGGACGTTCAGCAAGTCAGTCAACAGCTGTCGGCGCTGGTGTCAGAGCAAGATATCAACCGTTTTAACGCAGATGGTAAGGCTTACCGTGTGATACCAATGGTGGAAAACTATGCGCGAGATAACCCTGAAGCAGTGCTTAATCTGCAGATCAAAACACCGGCTGGCGAATTGATTCCGATACGTGCAATTGCTCAGCTAAGCATGGAAATAGCGCCGCGTGTATTAGGCAAGTTTAATCAACAGAAAGCCTTTCGTATTTTTGGTGGAATTCTGCCTCATACAACTAATGATGCTGCCCTAGAAAGCTTAGAATTTGCCGCGGCTGAAATATTACCTGCCGACTATGTGGTCGACTATGCCGGGGTGTCACGGCAGTTGCGCACGGAAGGCAATAGCATGGTCAGTGTTTTGATGATTTCCTTGGCCATTGTCTATCTTGCCTTGGTGGTCCAGTTTGACAGCTTGCGTCTGCCGTTGGTTGTACTTGCCGGGTCAGTACCTCTAGCCATAGCAGGAGCGATGCTGTTTACCTTTATAGGTTGGACAACGGTAAATGTCTATTCGCAAATAGGGTTTATAACCTTGGTAGGTTTGATTGCCAAGAATGGCATATTAATGACAGAGTTTGCCCACGAACTGCAGTTGAAAGGTATTGCTAAAGTACAGGCGATTACAGCAGCGGCGCAAATTCGATTACGTCCTATTTTGATAACAACTGCAGCAACTGTTTTGGGTCATTTTCCTTTAGTGCTGGTGTCTGGGCCGGGGGCAGAAGCGCGTAACAGTATCGGTATTATTTTAGTGACCGGTATGGCAATAGGCACATTTTTCACCTTATTTATATTGCCTCATGTGTATTTGGCATTGGCCAAAGAAACAACGGATACTCTGCCAGAGAAAGCGGCAATCGATTCTGGTATTACTACATGACTGGCAGATGATATTTAGTTAGATTTTTTGGGTGGATCCAATTATATGTTTA
Organism: Pseudomonadales bacterium; assembly: GCA_046710535.1. GTDB lineage: Bacteria > Pseudomonadota > Gammaproteobacteria > Pseudomonadales > CAWVSB01 > CAWVSB01. The sequence continues at coordinate 27,941 of JBKEHH010000003.1, read as the reverse complement.
CACAGATAAACCCATGACAAGGCCATTTATACGGCGCATAACATTAGCCGTTATTATGGTCTTGATAGCCGGTTGTGCGGTGTTAGCCAAGCGCCATCTTGATAAAATTTATGGCCCGCAGTCGGTAGTTGATCGCAGTATTGATGCGCCGGCAGTTACAATATCTTCGAGTGACGATCTGACGGAAGTTCCAGAGTATTACCGCGATGTAAAATCAATCGTTGATAGTAGGTGTGCTGTTTGTCATGGCTGCTACGATGCCCCCTGCCAATTAAAAATGACTAGTTTTGAAGGGATTGATCGCGGCGCCAATAAAGAGAAAGTATATAACGGCGCGCGCTTGCTAGCGGGCAGCTCAACTGGCTTTTCTGTTGATGCCAAATCTACGCAGCAGTGGCGACAGCAGGGTTTCTACCCCGTGTTGAATGAGCGGGCTCAAACGCCTGAGGCCAATACGCAGGCAAGCGTTATGCATAGAATGTTGCAGCTTAAAACGGCGCATCCGCTGCCAGCAGGCGATCTTCTTCCTGCCAGTTTTGATCTCTCATTAAACCGCAAGCAAGAGTGCAGCAAGGTTGAAGAATTTGATGAGTTTGAAAAGAATAAGCCTTTGTGGGGAATGCCTTATGGTTTGCCTGCTATTGAAAATGATCAGCAAGTAACCCTTGAAGCATGGTTAGAGCATGGCGCCAAAGTTGACTATTTCTATCCATTTCAAAAAACTAACCAAATAGTTGTAGATGATTGGGAGGCTTTTTTAAATGGCAGTTCACTGAAACAAAAGCTGATGGCGCGTTATATTTATGAGCATCTATTTTTAGCTAATGTTTACTTTTCTGACTCATTTTCGGGAATTGGCGAGCAACGCCAGTTTTTTAAGTTGGTGCGCTCAACAACGCCATCTGGAGCTGCCATTAAAGTGATAGCTTCACGACGCCCGTTTGACGATCCCGGCGGGGAGTTTTTCTATCGACTGCAGAGAGTGAAAACAACTATTTTGGCTAAGCGCCATATGCCTTACAGATTTGATCAGCAGCGCATGGATCGTTGGACTGAACTGTTTTTGACCCCCAGCTATGAAGTTAGCGAACTGCCTAGCTATGATCCAGAATTATCTTCGAACCCATTTGTTACTTTTAAAGACATTCCGGTTAATGGGCGTTATCGGTTTATGCTTGACGAGGCTCAGTTCACAATCATGGGTTATATAAAAGGGCCAGTTTGTCGTGGGCAAGTTGCGTTAAATGTCATCAATGATCATTTTTGGGTGGTATTTACTGATCCTGATAGTGAAGTTAAGTACTCGACTGGCGAATTCCTTGCGCGTGAGGCGATCGACTTGGGGCTGCCGGCAGAGCAGGGTAGTACTGCCCTCTCCCCGCTGACTGGCTGGATGAAATACTCCGCCATGGAAAAGAAATTTATTGCTGCTCGAGAAAAACGATTTAGTAAAATCATGAGTGTCGATGAAAAGCTGACCTTAGATCACATTTGGGATGGCGGCGGTAATAACCGCAATGCAGCCCTTACAGTTTTTCGCCATTTTGATAGTTCTTCAGTAATCAAAGGCTTGGCAGGCGATACACCAAAAACTGCCTGGGTTATCAGCTATCCGTTATTAGAGCGCATACATTATCTGTTGGTTGCAGGCTTTGACGTTTACGGCAACGTTGGCCACCAGTTGCTAACTCGGCTTTATATGGATTTTTTGCGGATGGAAGGCGAGGCGGCGTTTTTGAAATTCTTCCCAAATGACTACGCCAAACAGCAGCTAGATTTTTGGTATAGAGGAAGTGAGGCTCAAGTCGAGGAATATTTGAATGCGCTAAATAGTCGTGATTTTGAAGCTAGTGGGATTAATTATAAAACGGCTAACCCGAAAAAAGAATTTTTCGAGCTGTTGCGTGGAACTGTGGGCGAGAACGTAATCGCGCTAGATCCCATTAACACTCGGCCGAAGATAGCCGTAAAGACTGGCTATCAAACTTCTCTGCAGCGACTATCGGTGCTGGAAGGACTACTCTTAGAGACTATTCCTGAGCAATCGTTACTGCGTTTAAAACTGAATGATGGCAGTTATCGCTTGATAAGTCTTATTAGAAATCGCGCTCATACCAATGTTTCACACTTATTTTCTGAAGAAAAACAATTTGTCCCAGCTGAGCAAACACTGAGTGTTATTGACGATGTGGTTGGCACCTATCCAAATGTATTATTTAACGTCGAAGAGAGTGAGCTAGACAAGTTTGTTGATCAGTTTTCAAGGATTAAATCTGAGCAAGACTACGCTAGGCTGCTCGATGATTTTGGCGTTCGACGTACTAATAGAGACTTTTGGCGCTTTAGTGATTCTCTGCATGACACTTACATGAGCTCGCATCCAGTTGACGCCGGCTACCTTGATTTTAATCGCTTAGAAAACAGATAGTTTATATTCAAGATAAAATAGCAGTGATGGTATCTGTATTAGTTCAGGTCAAATCAGTGTTCGAATCAACCGCTTTAACTTCGCGATCAGCCTTGGCTATGTACTTTGGCTCAGTCTTTGCTGCTAATTTGTCCATATATTTTTTCTTTTTCTTAGCATATATTTTTTTGATCTTCTTTTGGCGGTTCATACTTATCTCAAACAGGGTGAGGGTCTATACTAGGATAAATAGTTTTTACTCTTGCCGATAGCCTTAATAGAGATTGATTTTGCCTGTCTTACCGATTGACGAGTTCATCCCACAGATTACTGCTCACTTATCACAGGGCAAAAGTCTCGTGCTACAGGCTGAGCCGGGAGCGGGAAAATCGACAGCACTGCCATTGAGTTTATTGGGTGCGCCATGGTTGGTCGGCAAAAAAATTCTGATGCTAGAGCCGCGGCGGGTGGCGGCAAAATCTATCGCGACTTATCTAGCGCGCCAGCTGGGTGAAACGGTTGGCCAAAAAATTGGTTATCAAATAAAGAATGATCGAAAAATTTCTCAAGAAACAGTTTTGGAGATTGTTACCGAAGGTATTCTGACCAGGCGTTTACAAAGTGACCCCGAAATAGCTGATATTGGCTTAATCATCTTTGATGAGTTTCATGAGCGTTCTATTCACGCCGACTTAGCATTACTGCTAGCACTAGAGATACAGCAGACCATTCGCGATGATTTAAAATTGTTAGTGATGTCGGCAACAATCGATACGCAGCAAATGTCAGATTATATGGGTGGCGCTAGAGTTATCGAATGCCCTGGGCGAGCATTTCCAGTATCGATCGAATATTTCAACGCCAGCCTGCCTAACAATAGACAATCTACCGGCGATAAAAAGGCGGCTTTGTCACGACAAGTGTCTATTGCTTTGGGTTCGGTATTACAGGCCGAAAACTGCGGTGATGTGTTGGTGTTTTTGCCAGGGCAAGGTGAAATAAATCGCTGTATGAATGATGTCAAAAGCTTATTTGGTTCAGATTCTAAGCTTATTTTTTTACCGCTTTACGGAGGCCTTTCTCTGGCCCAGCAAGAGCAGGCCTTAATTCCTGACCTGCATGGACGCCGCCGGATAGTGTTCACTACTAATATTGCCGAGACCAGCTTGACCATAGCCGGGGTTGGTTGTGTTATCGATAGCGGCTTAGAAAAGGTATTGGTATATGATCCTGTTAGCGGAATGACCCGCTTAGAAACCTCTTATATTTCAAAAGCCTCTGCCGCGCAGCGTGCTGGTCGTGCTGGTAGAACTCAGGCAGGCGCCTGTGTTCGTTTATGGAGTGAGCAAAAACAAAGAGCTTTGCGAGACTATCAAGGCGAAGAGATTTTATCGACAGACTTAAGCGCGTTAGTATTAGATTTACTGATTTGGGGCGCTGGCAACTACGACTCAATTAATTGGCTTACGCCACCACCGCGACCACATTTTGACGCAGCACAAATAATTTTACTGTCCTTAGGTTTAGTTGATACTGATCACAAGGTGACGGCACTTGGCGAAAGCGCTGCAAAAATAGGGCTCATGCCTCGCTTGGCAGTTATGTTGCTATGGGCACAAGGTGAAGTAGAAAGAGGCATTGCGTTTGAGTTGGCAGCGCTGTTGGCAGATAGAGATATTTTTTACCAATACCGCGGTGTCGATATAACCGACCGTTTGTTGGCGCTGCAAGATTATAAGGAAAATCGAAGACAGGCTATACATCTGCACCCTATTAAACAAGGGGCTACAGAGCAGTTACTGACTAGCGCAGCCATGTTTAAAAGGCAGCTGAGAATCAACTCAAAGACGAAACTATACACCCTCGCTCAGTTACAAGGCATAGTAGGCAAGTTACTGCTGCAGGCCTATCCAGATCGTTTGGCTAAACGACGAGCTAAGTCGGCTCGCTATCAGTTAGCCAATGGACGAGGGGTATTTTTGTTTGACGATGATCCACTATTTGGTAGCGAGTGGTTGATGGTTGCCGATTGCGATGGGCAAAAGAAAGAAGGAAGAATTTTCAGTGCAACTGCTATCGAATATGATGTTGTATTGGAGTGCTTGGCAGATAAGTTTGTTGTCAAAGAGCAGTATGAACTAGATAAATCAAAACAGAAAATTAGTGGGCAAAGAATCACTTACTATGACGCGATTGTTATGAAATCTGAGGCGATTTCACAAATTCCGATGGGGGAATTCCAGCAGTGTTTACAGCAAATTTTACAAGTTGATGGATTGGATCTACTCAACTGGACTCTTCGGTGCAAAGATTGGTTGGCCAGAGTGCAATGGTTAGGTGAGCAGCTTGATAATTTCCCCAAGCTGTCAAAAGCTCAGTTACAAGCAACGGTGAACGATTGGCTATTACCGTATCTTAGCGAAATAAACTCTATTGCTAGTTTAAAAAATCTCAACTTGTATGAATTACTAGTCGCGACATTGACGTGGGAGCAGCAGCAGGTCTTGAATAACGAGGCGCCAACAGAATATAAAACACCTAGTCAAAAAACTGTAACTATTGTCTATGATGAAAATCAAGGCCCTATTGTGTCGGTACAGCTACAAGAAATGTTCGGCGAAATACGCTCGCCCAAAATTGGCGGTGCTAAAGTCCCTATTAGATTTGAATTACTATCACCTGCTCGCAGACCGATTCAAACCACCAGTGACTTGGCTAACTTCTGGCAGACATCCTACTTTGAGGTGGCAAAAGAAATGCGCGAACGATACCCACGACATCGTTGGCCAGATAAGCCATTGTTAGAGCAGGCAGGAAAATCGATTAAAAATAAAAAGTTCTAGCTGTCGATTTTTTAACTGAATAGGTAACAGCTTATGAAGCTGGCTTTAGTGATGTTACGAATTTCTATTCAGACCACAAAAACTTTCACGCCTCTGCTACTAGCTTGTCTCTAACGTTCATAAGCGTTTGCCCATACATATTTTCACCGCGCCGATCTCGGCCACAGCCCCAAAAATAATCATACTGACTGTTTTCTACCAAGCGCTGAGTGCCAGTGCTAAGAAGCAATGCAGTGATGTCATCATAGGATCTACATTTTGTATAAACAGCTCTAGTCATAAATACTGTTTTAGCTGTAGACCAATCGTTGCGAATTTTTTCTAACCGAGTACGCCCCAATTTGCGTGCTTTTTTAGGACTGGATGCCAAGCGTATTTTATCTTGATAGTCGCCATTTTTAAACTTCATCGCTTGAAAATAATGCTCTACCGTCGGCCATTCCTTATCATCAAGCATAAAAGGGTGGGCAGAGAATGTGCCCAGCGTTTGGGTTATATCACTACGTGCAAAGTAGAGTGACTGACCGTCATCTCCGGGAAATAAATTATTCGCCACAGTATTGTCTCATTCACGTGATTCCTATACTTAAGCAACCGCTTTCTGGTGGCTACAAAAATCACCAACAAGGCTCACCTTTCTAATGCCACTAATCTTATAGCTGGGAGCTAATCGCTTAAATCATTCTTTGGCAGCAGTAAAAAGAAACTATGTAGCGTCCTATTATGGCCACATTTAATCATAACAATAAAATCTGCTCTAGTAGGTGGGCCCCGCCGATTATGAGATTGAATCCAGTTTAGGATGGAGTGTGATATGTTATCCCTAACTAGTTACCCTATATGATATGAGGAAGTAGATATGAAAAACGCACTTGCACTATTAGTATTAGTATTTGTCTTTGCCATGCCCGTATTGGCAGCACAAGAACTATTTAATGTTCTCAGTCAGGACACAAGCATCGTCACTGATATTCGGACTGAAGAGAACAATGTATGGATAAAGCTTGCGCCAGCCAATCTAAGTGATGAACTCACGCTTAGAATTTCCAATCAAAATCAGGATTCCTATCGTTCATGGTTTACTGGCGATCTTGATCTAGTGTCTAAAGGATTTCGGGGTAAGGGGTCCTGGTCCGATAGAGTAGAAACTGGCGCTAACTATATTGAGTACTGGCACAATGGAGTTATCGTTCTTCACCTTGAAAGAAAATAGGGAAAGCGCTTTGACGTTAAAGTGGTTTAAGCTAGTTAGTAATTAAGGGTTATGTAACAACATTGCGCCGGTTTATTCCGAATTATCAGAATGGCGGCTGAGTATATTTGAAGGGAATCCACATAATGACAACGCTATGCGATACGGCTTTAATCACCGGTGCCTCGTCAGGTATCGGTGAGGCACTGGCCGAAGTTTTTGCCCAGCATCAATACAATCTAATTCTAGTGGCACGCAATCAACCTAAACTAGAGACGTTGGCAGCAAAGCTTCATTTAGAATATGGCGTTGATGTTAGCGTACGTCCTTGTGATCTCTCATCGTCGAGTAACGTTAAAGGCTTGTGTGATGCGCTGCTCAAAGATGAAATACAGGTCGATGTACTGGTCAATAATGCTGGCACTGTCGAGCATGGCAGCTTTGTCCAAATACAACCAAGTGAGCATGAACAGATTGTTCAGTTAAATGTATGCGCCATCACTTCACTGCTTGCCTATCTACTGCCACCTATGGTCGCGCGAGGTAAAGGGAGGGTCTTGAATGTTGCGTCATTGGGGGCCTTTCAGCCTTTGCCCAGCGTTGCCACTTACGCGGCCACAAAAGCTTTTGTCTTGTCGCTGTCAGAGGCCTTAGCTGAAGAAGTACGTGGCACAGGCGTGACAGTCACCGCTGTTTGCCCTGGTTTAACAGCGACTAACATGGTGGCCGCAGCGCAGAAAAAAAGCCCAGCATTACGACGTATACCACGCTTTGTCTTTGCTGATGCCCCCACAGTTGCGCAAAAGGCCTTCAATGCCTGTCATAGTGGCGATGCATTGCTTGTCCCGGGCTTTAAAAACAATCTGGTCAGTGTGCTCTCTCGGGCCACGCCCAAATGGTTGGTAAGGATTATCACCGGTATTGTTGGCAGAAGGACGCTACCGCGATACTAAACTATACAACTAGCGTTACTTCGGTTGCGTTAGATTTAGCCCATAATGAATCTTTACTAGTTACGCTAGCCGCAGGCGGGTTAGAATAATGGTGGATTTCACATTAGCAGCGACTATCGGCGCAGTGCTCGCAACTTGGTGCTTTCTAACTAACGTAAAAAAGTAGAGACCATTAACATGTCAAATGGCGTCGTCATCGAAGCAATTGCTTACGAATTAGCTCCCCATATCATTACATCGTTAAGCCTTGAAGAGGAGTTTTCAGCCAATTTAGAAAAATTTGGAATCCCTTTAGGCAGTCTTGAGATGCTAACCGGTATAAAAGAGCGACGCTTTTGGGATCAGGGCACCATGCCTAGTGCGGTGGCGACACTTGCTGCGCAAAAGGTCATCGATGAATCTGGCATAAACCCTGATGAAATTGGCTGCATCATCAGCACCTCGGTAAGCAAGGACTACTTAGAACCTTCAGTTGCCTGTTTAGTGCACGGTAACTTAAAGCTGTCTGCGCATTGCCGTAATTATGATATTGGCAATGCATGCCTTGGCTTTGTCGATGGCATGTCAACTATTATGATGATGCTAGAAACAGGCCAAATAAAATACGGCCTAGTTGTAGCCGGTGAGAGCTCTCGTGACCCCATGGAGCCCACTATGGAGCGATTAAAAGATCCCGAGTTAACGATGGATACGTTTCGAGACAATTTCGCTACGCTGACTCTAGGGTCAGGCGCAGTAGCGATGATTTTAACCCGTAAAGATAACTCAGACTCTGGACATCTTATTAATGGTGCGGTCAGCCTTGCCGACACTGAGAATAATCGCTTATGCATTGGCACCCATGAAGGTGGTATTACCAAGCCCAGCGAATTGTTAGTAGCCGGTGTTGCGCTGGCAACTAAAGCCTGGAAACTGTGTGATACCGAACTCAACATGAGCGACGCTACGGTTGATGTTTACGCACCACATCAGGTAAGCATTCCTCACATCACAAAACTGTCTGAAGCGCTTGGCTTAACCATGGAAAAAGCATTTCTTAATGTGCAGACCCAAGGCAACATTGGCCCTGCCGCATTACCTATTACACTGAAAATGGCTGAAGAAGCTGGACGTATAGCACGCGGTAACCATGTCTCTCTGTTGGGGATTGGCAGTGGTTTGAATTGCACTGGTATGAGCGTGACTTGGTAATAAATCGAATTATATAAGGCTTTCTCAGCTGTTGAGAAGACTTGAATAATGGTGCGCCCGGAGAGATTCGAACTCCCGACCAAGTGGTTCGAAGCCACCTACTCTATCCAGCTGAGCTACGGGCGCATGTAAAGATTGCTAGGTACCTAGTGTTTCTTGCTCGTATTTCCGAGTAAGCAGGTCCAGCGATATAAATCATTAGAAAGTGGTGGGCCTTTAGGCCCCCAAAGTACACATCTAACCTCCAGTATCAATTTTGTTGATACTGAATCGCTAATTACACTAGAAAGATGGTGGGCCCGCCCTGACTTGAACAGGGGACCTGCCGATTATGAGTCGGATGCTCTAACCAACTGAGCTACGGGCCCTTTCTAACACTTGTTGACATTTCAACAAGCGGCGCATTATAAGCGCTTAGTTTATGGTTGGCTAGTGTTGCAGAGGCGAATAAGTGTGGCAATTTATTGCCGGTCTAACCAGCTAATAAACTCTACAGCGGGCATCGGCTCTGCGATATGGAAACCTTGGGCAAAATCGCAATTTTGCTCTTCTAGATAGTTTAAAACTTCAGCAGATTCTACGCCTTCGGCCACAACTTTCAGGTTTAAGTTATGGCCAAGGTTAATCACGCTATTGACGATTGCACGATCGTGGCTGTCTGTGAGCATATTAGTGATAAAGCTATGGTCTATTTTTAATTTTGTTACGGGCAATCGTTTTAAATATGACAGTGACGAAAAACCGGTACCTAAATCGTCAATGCTTAACGCAATACCTAGTTCATGCAAGCGGTCTAGCCAGTCTTTGATCGCAAAGCAATGATTAACAAGGGAGTTTTCGGTGATTTCTATTTCAATGGCGCTAGTGGGCAGCGAATAGCGTTTTAAAGTTCTGCTCATTAGCTCTAGTATGCTGGGGTCTAGCAGATTACGGGCGGATATATTAATTGCTACTGGTACATGGTTACCGTTGCGCCACCAGCGATCACAGCTAGCTAAAGCGCCCTCAATAGCGAAGCGGCTAATATCATGAATAATTTCTGTTGCCTCGGCGCTGGGTATAAACTGGCTGGGTGAGATATAGCCACGTTCTGGGTGATTCCAGCGCAGTAGAGCTTCCACCCCAGCGATTTTTCGCGATGGTAATTCGAGTTTGGGTTGGAAAAATAATTCAAGTTCGTTGCGTTTAAGTGCGCCACGTAACTCAGATAATGTTTCAATCCGATTGTAATGTTGGGTCGCGGTATCATTGTCGAATATAACTGCGCCTAATTGACTGGCTTTGGCTTTATTTTTTGCAATGTCAGCATTGCTCATCAATTCAGATCTGGTTGCACCATGCTCTGGGGCAAGGGCAATGCCAATACTTGCACTAAGATTTAAAACCAGAGTGTTGATAAGAAAGTGTTCTTTAATTCGCTCTAGTAACAACGCTGCAGTGAGCTCTGCTTGCTCTTGGGTAGTTATATCAGTGCTAACCAAGGCAAACTCATCGCCGCCAATGCGTGCAACTATTGCTTCCCGTTCGAGTTCTTGAGCAAAAAGGGTAAGCCTTTGTGCCAATAAAATTAAGCATTGGTCGGCCACATTATGCCCAAGTGAGTCGTTTATGCTTTTAAACATATTTAGATCAATGGTGAACAGAGCAAACTGTTGTGGTGTTGTATCTTTCTTATAAAGTGTTTTTAAATAGCTGATATAGGCAGACCGGCTATATGCTCCAGTGAGACTGTCATGATCCGCTTGATATTGAATCTTGTCTAAGTGTTTGCGTCTTGCGCTAACATCAATATGCGATGTCCATGATTCGGTGAGATATCCGTCTTCTACTTCACTTGTAGCTGATGAGAGAAAGGTGTGTAGGTGCCCGCTAGCGGGGTTTTTTTGAGTCCATTCTATATCAGTAAAGTTGTAATTTTGTGCTAAAAACATATCAACGAATGTGTCGAAGCCGTTAGCATGGATTACTACGTCAGCTAATCGCTTGCCTATTAGTTGGTCAACGCTATTGGCGTAAAGCCATGATGCATAGGCATTATTGGCCTCTGCAATATAAATGTTTTTAAATAGCCAATCACGTGTTGCTCTTTGTTGAGTTTGACCGGCATTGGTGGTCTGACTTCGAGGCATGCAATTGGCCCCGCGCTTTTATCAATAAATGACTTATGTCGTTTTTGTTCTGCTTTTAGTTTAGAGGCTGTTTCAATTAACTCAGAGACATTGTGCTGAGTAAGCCAGCCTCCCATCCATAAATCATTAAAAATGATACTTTGAAAATTTGATTGCAGCCAAAATTGTTCACCGGTATTTTTGTTTGTAGTCAAAATTGGTGGACTATCTTTGGTCAAGGTGAAATTATTTTCCACCATAAAGTGAATAATTGTTCTGTATTGATCAGTGGCCAGCATTGCTGACAGCGGGTTGCTTACTACGACATCTCGATCTATAACGATGATCTCACACCAGTTTTCGCTAACGGCTGGTGCGCGGGCATGCTTGAATATAGTGTCCTTTATTTTTTCTTTATCAGTATGAATATTTATAGGTTGGTCAAGTTGTACAAATAGCACCGGGTCAGCATTTTTGTTGACGAAATCTAGATGCAAATTACTGAATGTAGTTGATAATTTCTTAGAGTTATTTAGCTCTGTAACATCTAAGGCGCAAAACCAAAGGCTTTCGAGTTTGCCATTTTTAAGTTTTGGCCACTAGATATGTATATGTATAACGGTGCAGTGCCTTCTGAACCCCTGAAAGTAACTATCTTATTTTCAAAGCCTATTCCATGGTCTAGCAGTTGAGTGATAAATGGTGAGATTAGGTTCTGTGAGATGATTTTAGATATATAGCATCCCCTGACTTCAACCGCACGAATCAGTTTTTCCCAAACCAAATTATAATCTTTCAGGATCGCATGCTTGTACATTTCAGTAGCGATTACATTATCTTCTTTCGATATATCGATAGGCTCGGCAAAAGAAATAAAATAATTGGCCGATGGACTATTATCGGCAATAAATCGTTCAAACGAATTTATATCAGCTTGGGGTGGGATTTTTTCTGGTACTGATGGTGGTATTTGACTCATAGTTATAAGTAACTTTTTGGCCAGCGTATTATGTTGTTAGTCGCCGATACTTGGTTATGATCACAATAATGGCTGTCGTCATTAGCAAAGGGTATGGCAGTTAATATACGGTAGTTTCAGTCAGTTTGGCGACTATTTAGTTAGTCTATTTTTTTATAGATAAACAGCCCCTCGGTTTGACTAACGTAATATTAATGGGAAAGTTTAGCTAATTCGTGGGTAAATAAGCGATAGATTCTAGCAATCACTATTTAACCGACAGGGGATTAGAATGACAGACCAAAGTATACACCCAGCTGCTCAAGCTAATATGAATTCAATTCGTCTTATGATGGCTAAAGATAAAGCTGCGTGGTTGGATCTTTATGCTGATGACGCCATCGTGTCTGACCCGGTAGGAAAGTCGCCGTTTGACCCAGACGGCAATGGCCATATTGGTAAGGCCGCTATCGAGCAGTTCTGGGACGCTGTGATTGCGCCATCAAATGCAAAGCTAACAGCAGGCTTGCGGTGTCCTAGTGGTGACAAAACATGTGCTGTACCAATGGCAGCAGTGAACGACCTAGGTGATGGCAATGTGATCACTATTAATATGGTCGCTATATATGAGTTAAATGATGCCGGTAAAATTATATCAATGAAAGCTTATTGGGACTGGAGCGAAATGGAAAAGCAGTTAGCTCAGCTCGGCTAGTTTTCTAGCTCTAAATAGGTAGTAATTAGCATGTTTTAAGTCATTGTGTTGTGCTTGGTTTAAATTAACAATAAATTATATCTGAACACAGTGAGACGGACATGAAACTACTGAACACTATTTATAATAAAAGCTATCTGTTTGCCCTGAGTCTAGTATCAAAGTTTGTATCGCAGCCTAATCAAATTACCTTTGCTGGCAGTGGCTCATTAGAGCAGCTATGCGCTCATATCACCCGCATGGGTTTAACTAAGGTGTTATTGGTAACCGACAAACCGTTGGTTGATCTCGGTATAGCTCAGCGGGTTGTAGATAGTATAGAGGCAAGTGGCGGCGGCGTTGCTATCTATGACGGCGTGTTACCCGACCCTACCACCGCAATGGTTGATGCCGGAGTACGACAATTTAACGATAACAACTGCAATGCAGTGTTGGCGTTAGGTGGTGGCTCGTCTATCGACACTGCAAAAGGCGTTGCGGCAGCAGTGACTAATGGCGAGATCGCTAATTTAGTCGGGGTAATGAAAGTTAAAAATAAAGTAGCTCCGTTGTTTGCTATCGCGACGACTTCAGGTACGGGTTCAGAGGTTAGTGTGGCGGCGGTAATTAGTGATGCGCAAACCCATGCTAAAGGCTTGATGATTGACGTGGGGCTAGTACCGTCTGCAATTGCGTTGGATCCTAGTGTTATGTTGGGCATGCCAAAATTTGTAACCGCTGCGACAGGTATGGACGCGATCACCCATGCCATAGAAACTTATGTTAGTACCTGGGCTAATGCTGACGTTAGAAATTACTCAGGTACTGCGGTTAAACTTATTTATAAAAACTTACCGATTGTTTTTGAGCATGGTGAAGATATTAACGCCCGTGAAGCAATGGCACTTGGTTCATACTATGCGGGCTTATCACTTAATATTTCTGGTGTTGGTAATGTCCATGCTATTGCTCATCAGCTTGGCGGCAAATACGGTATAGCCCACGGCTTAGCTAATGCAGTGGTTTTGCCTCATGTGTTGGAGCGCAGTCATGCATTCATGGCTAAAGGTTTAGCAGAGCTAGCTGAGTTAATCGGTGTTGGTGAAGATAGTGATAGTGATAGCGTAAGGTCGCTAAAATTTATTGATGAAGTGAAAGCCTTAAACCAGCTCTTAGGTATGCCTGAAGGCTTTGAAAAGATTCAAAATCAGGACATGGCTGGTCTTTCAAAAGATGCAGTAAATGAGGGTCGTACTTATCCAGTACCTGAATTATACGATGATAATGATGTAATCGAGATTTTGAAAAAAATAACACTTAAGCCATCGTTGTAAATAAGTAGATGCTACTTTAGTGAAGCAAAAGTTAGCAATACCCGCTGGGGTCTATTTGCTTCTCCACGGCTAACGATTTTCACAGCAGCTAGATAAATAGAGCATTCCTCCATCTGTGGCTAACAGAGAGCTTACCTTATTGGTGGACTATTCAGTCGATGGTATTTGGTGTGGTGGTATTTAGTTTGTTGGTACAAGGTACAGCTAATAAAATGTTGGTTGGCAAGCTAGCAAAGGCAAACTAATTATTGCGCCAAGTGAGAGTTAATCGCTTGTAAAAATACGCTGCCATATTTATCTAGCTTACGTTCACCTACGCCGCTTAGTTGAGCAAACTCAGATAAGCTTTGCGGCACGCTGGTGCACATCTCTTGCAAGGTACTGTCATGAAATATTACATAGGGCGGCACGCCTTGTTCATCGGCTAGCTCGCGGCGGCATTCACGCAGTGCCTCCCATAACGCTACATCTACATCTAGTGGTAAAGCAGTTTTGGTAGTACGCTTGGCGGCTTTCTGTTTAATATCTTTGCGTAGCTCAATCTGTTCTTCACCGCGCAGTAGTGGGCGGCATTTTTCTTCTAGGCGCAGTGAGCTAAATCTCTCTAGGTCTACGCTTAAATAACCGCGGGCAACTAATTGTCTAAATACCGAGCGCCATTGGTTATTGTCTAATTCTTTACCAACCCCATAGGTCGGTATTTGATGATGATTATTTTGGATGACTTTGTCTGTTTCAGCGCCACGCAATACGTCAATTAAATAGTTAACCCCAAAGCGTTGTTGGGTTCTATAGCAAGCGCTTAATGCCATGCGGGCAGCTTCGGTGCCATCCCACGTAGGGACCGGTTTTAAGCAGGTGTCACAGTTACCACAGGGCTGGGGCAATTCATTGTCAAAATAGTTAAGTAGCGCTTGGCGGCGACACGTAGTTATTTCACATAAACCTAGCATAGCGTTTAGTCGATGCTGTTCTGCGCGTTTGTGCTCAACACTGCCCTCTGAACCCTCCATCATTTGGCGCAGTTTTATCACGTCCTGCAGACCGTAAATCATCCATGCGTTGGCGGGTAGCCCATCACGCCCGGCGCGGCCGGTTTCTTGATAGTAAGACTCAACCGTTTTTGGTAAGTCTAAATGGGCAACAAAGCGTACATCGGGTTTATCAATACCCATACCAAATGCAATGGTTGCCACGATAATGATACTTTCTTCGCGCAGAAAACGGGCTTGATGGGTGGCACGTAGTTTGCTATCTAAGCCTGCATGATAGGGTAGGGCGTTAAAACCTTGACTTTGCAGCCAAAAGGCAATGTCTTCAGTTTTTTTACGAGACAGGCAATAAATAATGCCGGCATCGTTAGGGTGATTTTCAGTTAAAAATTGTTGTAGCTGTTGTTTACCATTGTGCTTTAAGCCAATAGTGTAGCGAATGTTAGGGCGGTCAAAGCCCGAAATAAATTGCTTTGCTTCGCCCAGATCAAGGCGGTTAATTATTTCAGTTCTGGTTCGAGCATCGGCTGTGGCGGTTAGCGCAATCCGCGGCACGTCAGGAAACTGTTCGTGTAAAATGCTTAGTTTTAAATAATCGGCTCTAAAGTCGTGGCCCCACTGTGATACACAATGAGCTTCATCAATAGCAAATAAGGCGATAGGCGCGCGCTGTAGTAAATCTAACATGCGCGATTGATTAAGCCGCTCTGGCGCTATATATAGTAAGTCTATCTCGCCTGCCAATAGCGCTTGCTCGGTATTGTAAGCATCTTCGCTGGAAAGCGTTGAATTCAGATAGCTGGCTTTAACCCCGAGCTGGCGTAGGGCGTCTACTTGATCTTGCATTAATGCAATAAGCGGTGAGATCACAATACCGCAGCCGCCACGAACTAGTGCCGGTATTTGGTAGCACAGTGATTTACCGCCACCAGTAGGCATCAGTACCAAAGCGTCTTTGCCGGCTACTACGGTGTTAATAATGTCTTCTTGCGGGGGGCGAAAGGAGCCGTAGCCGAAGGTGGTTTCTAAAACATGTTGGGCATTAATCATGGCGGGCAGTATACGCCATGTTTAGTATGAACTGACTGCTGGCAGTACTATTTATTAGTGTTCAGGCCATATAATTACTAATGCTTTGCTTTATCATTTACTGTGTAAGCCTATAACAATAAGAAGGTGTTTTATGAATATTCAAGCAGTCATTTTAATTTTTTCTTCAGCGCTATTATTAACTGCCTGTAGCGACGATATTAGTCAGCAAGAAAACCCTTATGAGGTTGAATTTTCGGCACCTGACTATTTGGTAGAGCATGCAAAATATCTCAAGGAAGAGCTATTCCAAATTGGTGATTATTCAGTTTGGGATTACAACACGCCCAATAAAGGTTTTGGTAACGTCATCATGATTGAAGGTAATGATGGAATTATTATTGTCGATACCACGGCCGCTAACGATCACGCGCAGGTTGCACTAGATGCTTTTAGAGAAATAACCGAAAAGCCGGTTAAAGCAATTGTTTATACCCACCATCATGCTGACCATATTAATGGCGCCGGCGTTTTTGCAACTAGGCAGCAGGCTGAAAATGGCGAAGTAAAAATTATCGCAGGGCAGCAATTTATGCGCGAGCTGGCCGATGAAAATCAAGCAACGGGGCCTATTATGGGTGTTAGAGCGCTGTATATGTATGGCCAATTACTAGACCCAAAAACCGATGGCCGTGACTATCATATATCCTGCTGTGGCTATCAATTACAAAGCGGTGGCTCAAGTTATATTACTCCGAATACCTTTGTTGATGGTGGTGCGGAGATGACAATTGCTGGCGTTAAAATACAGTTTATGCAAACTGGTGGTGAGTCTGCTAGCCATATAGCGGTGTATTTACCGGAGCAAAAAATACTGCTAACTGGCGATGAGATACAAGGCCCTAATTATCCCAATTTACATTCACTACGTGGCACCAAACCGCGCGATGCGGAAAAATGGCTACGCGCCTTAGATAAAATGCGCGGATTGGATATAGACTATTTAGTGCCAAGTCATGGCCAGCCAGTATTTGGCAGTGAAGCAAGTCAGCGAGTACTAACTTTATACCGCGATGTTATTCAGTACACCCACGACCAATCCATCCGCTATATTAATAAAGGCTACACCCAAGACGAGCTAGCCAATACCATAAAGCTACCTAGCTATTTAGATGTGGATCCTTGGACTAAGGAAATGTATGGCACGGTTAAGCACAATGTAAGAGCGTATTACACCTCATACATTAGCTGGTGGAATGGCGACCCGGCAGAGCTAGATCCAATTCCTAGAGTAGAAAAAGCGACTCGATACATAGGGCTAATGGGTGGTCGCGATGCTGTATTTACTGAGGCAGAAAAAGCTTTTTTTGATGAAGACTACCAATGGGCGAGTGAGCTTACTGCTCTGTTAGTAAGAGTTGATAAGCAAGACATGCCTGCACGCCAACTAAAAGCTGCAGCCCTGCGGGCTATTGGCTACGCCACAGCCAATACTAACTGGCGTGGATTTTATTTGACTAGTGCGTTGGAGCTGGAAGGCAAGATTGATCCGGGAAAGGTGTTAGCAAGGTTGCGTAAAGTTGCTTTCACCCCAGATGAGATGACCACGGCACAGTTGTTTAATACCCAACGTTTTTATGTAGACGCAGAGGCTATTAAGGATAAACACCTTAATATTGGGTTTAGCTTCACTGATACGGGCGAGCAGTTCACCCTAGAGATCAGAAACAGTATTTTGGATATACATACCGAATTGCTTAGCGATAATGATGCGACTTTGACGCTAAGCCGCGATACGCTAAATAAAACATTTACTAAAGAGATTAGCTACGCTGATGCGATAGCCGAAGGCTTGATTAAAATTGATGGCTCTAAGCTGGCGTTGCTTAGTTATGCCAAAGCTTTTGATATGGAGGCTGCAACGCCTTACTTATCATTGCAATAATATTACAATATCTAATTACCTGAAAAGTAATTGTAATATTACATAATTATAGATATATTTACAATTATGTAATATTGAAAGAGATTGTTATGCCTGTTACCGATTCAATTAGCCCTAAAGATTTACAGCGACCAATAACCGCTAAAACCCTAGTTTTAGATTTAATGCGTGCCAGTACTCCTAATACTTGGCCGATTAAGGAGCTGGTTGAAGTTGGCTTGATATTTGGTATTAGCGCTAATGCTATTCGGGTAAATACAGCGCGGCTGCTAGCTAAAAATGCGGTAAAGCAAGACGAGCGTGGTAGTTATGCCCTCAACGAAAACCACTGTGCCCCTAATGACTTACTGTATAGCTGGAGCGAAGGCGATAGCCGAATAAAGCCGTGGCAGGGTGATTGGCTGCAGGTGTCGATATCACCTAATGTTAATGGCAAGGTTTTAAAAAACATAGAGCACGCCTGCTTGCGGTTTGGTTTTCAAATACTGTGGGCTAATTTATGGTTGCGGCCAAATAACCTAGTGTTAAATGAAACACAATTACGTCGCCAGCTAGTTAGTCTAGCGAGCAACTACGCCGGCGAAGGCATCGTTCTTTCAGTTTGTTCAAGTGTTAGCCGCGCGCAAGGCCTGCCAGCGCTTGCTAGCTTATGGCCGGTAAAGGCTATTGAAGACAGTTACAAAAACCACATTGAGATAATTCAGCGCAGTATAAAAAGCCTTGGCAAAAAAACGTCTAACGAATTACTTCGGGAAACTTTTATTTTAGGCGGAGAAGGAATCCACCTGTTGTCACTAGACCCGTTGTTGCCAGCAGAAATTATTAATGTGGCTTTACGCCAACAACTTACTCAGTTGGTTATTGACTACGACGCCATGGGTAAGCCGTTTTGGATAGAGCGATTTAAAAATTCAATATTTAACCTGTCCCCCACTCATTTACAGCCAAGTATAGATCAGCGTCTGTTGGCCTAATGCGCACCAAAGAAGGTTTAGTGTTATGAAAATCAAAGACTATCTCGACCAAGACCAAATTAAATATTTCACCGCAAAAAGTGATGCAAAGGCATGGCTTGTACTTCTAAGCAATTGGTTGGGAGTGTTCGCGCTTTTTACTATGGTGAATGTCTGGACCAACCCGGTAACCATTGGCATCGCTATTGTTTTATTAGCTGGCCGCATGCTAGGTTTATCGATAATTATGCATGAATGCGGACACCATACATTTTTTCATTCGGCTAAGTTAAACCGCTTTGCTGGGCAATGGCTTAGCGCGGCCCCAACATTTAACGACTTAGATACTTTTGCCAATGAGCACAAAGTTCATCATCAAAAAGCGGGCACAGTAGAAGATCCAAATTTAGCAAACTATCAACCTTACCCCGTTGAGAAAGAAAGCTTTAAACGAAAAATTAGTCGCGACTTAACTGGTCGTACAGGGTTTAAGCTAATTGCTTTTATTGTTAAAAGCGCGTTTGGAGTGGTTGATAAAACCAAGCGAGAGCTAGCGATTCCGGCGTTAAAAATTCTGTGGGTACAACTCGTTTTTGCCGTTGTGTTGGGTTTTGTGTTTGCACCATGGATGTATTTAGTTTGGCTAACCGCTCAAATGACTTCGTTTATGGTGGTGGTTCGTATTAGGCAAGTTGCCGAGCACGGCGCTGTGCCACATTTATTTCATGACGACCCAAGAGAAAACACTCGCACCACAATTCCAACCTGGTGGGAGCGCATTATGATTGCGCCTAATAATGTGAACTACCATGTAGAACATCACTTTATGTCTAGCGTGCCATGCTACAAATTAAAACAGCTGCACGAGCTACTAAAAAGTAAAGGTGCCTATGAAAATATGCATATACCGCAAAGTTATGGCGAGGTGATACGCAGCGTGATTAAACCCGCGCAATTAATGCCAAGCTAAGTTTTACTAGCGTAGACAGTTTTTCGGATAGTTTGGATGACGGGTTTTCAATTTGGTCTTTTATAGTCCAAATTTGATGCGGGCACTTCTGTTTTTGGCTTAAACCCAGTGACTTCATTGCGCTCGATAACTTTTTCTAGCCTACGTTCAATAGCACACAATCTTTTAAAATCATCTCTAGAGACAAGCGATACTGCCTCGCCAACCGCTCCAGCACGGCCAGTTCGGCCTATACGATGAATATAATCGTCGGCATCATCTGGTAGGTCGTAATTAATAACTCGGGTCAGGTCATCTATATCAATGCCGCGGGCGGCAATGCCAGTGGCAATTAATATGCCAATTTTGCCACTTTTAAAATCAGCTAATAACTGAATGCGAACCGCTTGGCTTCTGCCGCTGTGAATAGACTCGGCCGCAATGCCGCGTTTTTCTAGCTGGCTAACTAACTTTGCCGCGCCGTGTTTGGTGCGGATAAATATAAGTGCCTGCGTCCATTTTCTTTCTGTAATCAAATGGCTTAGCAAGGCAGATTTATTGTCCTTATCAACAGTTGTTAGCCACTGGGAGATTTTCGGTGCTGAAGTATTGTCATCGCTAATAGATATCTCAACTGGATTGCTTATTGCTGTTTTGGCAAGCTGGCGAACTTCTTTAGATAGGGTGGCAGAAAACAGTAGGTTCTGTCGTTGCTGGGGCAAGCGGTCAATAATTTTATTAATGTCGCCAATAAAACCCATGTCTAGCATTCGATCAGCTTCATCTAAAATTAAAAATTCCAGCTCATCGAAATGTAACGCCCGTTGGTGAGCCATATCGAGTAGGCGCCCTGGTGTCGCGACTACAATATCAACGCCGTAAATAAGCGCCGCTTTTTGTGGTTCGCTATCAACGCCTCCAACTATCGCCATTGATCGTAGGTTTAGGTATTTGCCGTAAAGCTGAATGTTTTTTTCAACCTGTAATGCTAGCTCCCGAGTAGGTACGAGAATTAATGCGCGTAGGCGTTTTGCTCTGCGCTTACGGTCGCCACTTAATAGCTGCAGCAGAGGTAATACAAAGCTGGCAGTTTTTCCCGTGCCTGTTTGCGCTGTTGCAACAATATCATTGCCTGCTAAAACTTCGGGTATTGCTTTGTATTGTATAGCTGTAGGCTTAGCGTAACCCAGCTCATTAAGAGCTTCTAAAATAAGGTCGCTTAATCCAAGAGTGGAAAATGTCATATAGGTCTCGGGTTATAGAGTTTTTATTGAGAGCAGTTATTACAATAAGACTTTGTAAAAAAATGCACTATAACATGAGGGGTTAAAGGTGGCCGACATGCATTATTATTGGTTGTTATGAGGGGCCATCGTAGTGAGTAGAAATTTATTATTGACAAAAAAAGGGCGCTAAGTAGCGCCCCATTATACTCCGGTCAGGCTTTATGCCACTCGGTGTAAAGCACAAACCTTATTGCCAGATGGGTCGCGTAAATAAGCCAAGTAAAGCTTACCGATAGCGCCTTCACGTATCCCAGGTAGATCTTCACAAGTTGTACCGCCATTGGCTACGCCGGCAGCGTGCCATGCGTCTGCTATTTCGGGGCTGGCTGCTGCAAAGCCTATAGTGCTGCCATTGGCTACGGTGGCAGGTTGGCCGTCAATGGGTATGCTGATTGAAAAAATACCGCTGTCAGTAAAATAGAAGTACCGACCTTTTTCATCTTTTACCGCTGGGGCATGGTCCATTGTTCCTAATATCGCATCATAAAATTTTCTTGATGCTTCTATATCGTTAGTACCGACCATCATGTGGCTATACATTGTATTTCTCCTAAAAAGTGGGTACCGCAAAGTAGCGTATAGCGCAGAAATAATAAAGTACTTATCGGCATTATTAGCGCTGATTGAATAGATTAAATTTGCTTGCTAGTGCGTCAGCTAATTGCTCGCGCCCCTTAATCCGCAGTAACTCAATAACACATTCTATTGTGCATAAGCCGCCTGCGCGTTGGTTGCGCCTTAATTGGAATGCTGATTGATATTCAGGCGACAAAACAGCTTTAGGTGCTGCTTTTAAATAGGGGCTGCGGTTATAAATTTTCTGGGCTTCTTGCCATGTGCTATCAATGACAACAATATTGTCAAAGTCTTCAATGTCAGCGCTGCTATCACTATCGCTAGGGTAAAGTAGCAATGCCTTGTTGTTGGCAAACAATTCTACTAAGTCGTTATTGGGGTTTACTCGCTCCCATACAATACGCTCAACAATGCCCGCCGAGTGATCAATGGCAATAGTGCCAGTATTAGTTTCTCGGTTTAGCTCACGCTCATGGGTTAGTAAAAATATTTTCACTTAAGGCAAGGTTGCGCCGTTATGGGGTGGTATATCCTCTTCGTCGGCGGGTTCTTCTTGTGCTCTCGGATCCATATCAAAGCTAGTCGGAGCCATCGCTGAGGCGGCGGCGTTAAATGGTGTCTGGTCCTCTACTGTGACACTGCGACTATGGCCTAGCTGGGCAAATATATAACCAGCAAAAATGATTGCTAAAACGGCAGCTGACCAAAATAACGCAGATGGCTGCCATAGACTCATTAGCTGGCCGATAAATAATGGCGCGATTACTGCGCCAACTGCATTCAATAATAATACTGACGTGCCCATTTGAACAAACTCATCAGGCTCGGACACGTCAGCTGCAGTTGCTAAGGCGATGGCATAAATAGGCATAATGGTTGCGCCAAATAGAAATAACACTAGCGGTGCCGCCCAAGTGGCTGCATATAGCGCAACTAAGACAGAGCTTATAGCGCCGCATAGGCATAGCAACGCCATTACTGCTCGTCGATCTACCTTGTCTGATAAATAACCAATGGGATATTGCAGTAGTGCGCCGCCAGCAATGGTGGCGGTCATCAGCCACGTTACTTGCAGCTGTGTGTCACTATAAAAAGAGACAAACACCGCCCCAAGCGACCAAAAACTGCCAGCAATTAGCCCTGACACCAGTGCTCCAGCAAACGCCGAATGAGACTTTTTATACAGTAAAGCAAAGCTAGGGTGAGCAGGCTCTACTGGGTTGGGGGCAAGGCTTCTAGTTAAGCCTATTGGAATAATTGCTAGCACCAAAAACAATACCGCTACAATAAATGGAATTGAGGTATCTATTGGCCCAACGTTTACTAGCAGCTGGCCAGCCGCCATTGAGCCTAAAACAATAAAGGTATAGACGGATAATATTTGGCCGCGATTGGTGGGCGAGGTCGTTGTGTTTAGCCAGCTTTCGATAACTGTGTAGATACCACAAATGGCAATGCCTGTGCAGCAGCGTAAGAGCATCCATACTAGCCAAGAGTCAATCAGCTCTAGTAATAATATTGAGCTGGCCAAAATCGCCGTGAGCACAGCAAATACGCGAATATGGCCAACCCTAGTTATCAGTTTGGGTACATACAGACAGCCAATAATAAAGCCAAAAAAATAGGCCGATGCTGTTAGTCCAATTTCTGAATCTGGCATGCCATTAGCGGCGGCTCGCAGTGGTAAAACAGTAAGCTGCATACCATGGCCAATCAGCAGCATGGCTGTAGATAATAAAAGTGAGCTTATGGTGAGTAGTATTTTCAAGCCGTCCTCGGTTAAAAGTGATAGATAGAATAATTAGGCGGATACTAGTCTCTTATGGTGCTGCTGTCATTGAGATTCCATCTAAAGAAACACTGCTGCCTGCTTTTATGATTGAGTCGCTAGAGTCTGCTATTGCAGTATTTCCACGCTGGTTTCACTGTTTTCGCTAAGTTCAGCTAATAGAAAATCTACTGCTAGGCGTATTTTTTGAACCGCGTATTTTGGTCGATGGTAAAGCAAATAAATTCCCGAGCTGTCGGTTCTTGCTGCGTGTACATTAGCGTCGTCTAAAGTGATATGGATTAACTCTTTATTATCAAGCTTGTCGATAATTCCCCAGCGCGGAACTAATGCCAGACCTGTTCCCACCAGTGCTTCGGCCAATATGGTATTGCCTTGATTACAGATAAATGCGGGTGGTGGGCGCAGCTCGTGCCAGCCGCCAGCCATTTTCGCTTGCCAGTATAAAATCCCGCTGGGAAGTCGATAAAGTAGAGCCCGATGGTTTTGCAGGTCTGCTGCTGTTTTGGGGGTGCCGTAGGTGGCCAAGTATTGAGGGGAGGCGACTAAGATAAAGGTGCCATTGGTTAGCTTTTTTGCGACCGCTCGCTCGGACACACTGGCGGTTGCCCTAATGGCGATATCCACTTCGTTTTGCGCTAGGTTAGAAATGTGATCAGACAGTTCTACATCGCAGATAATATCAGGGTAAATTTTTTTCATTTTGGACAGTGCGGGTAACAAGCGTGAGCGGCCGTAATCGGGTATTGCCGATATTCTTAGTACGCCCGATGGTATGTCTGAATGCTGACCCACAATTTCGTCGGCTAAGTCTAAGGCTGTGATAGCCGGCGTAATTTGCTCTAAGTACAAAATACCAAGCTCAGTCAATTTGACAACGCGAGTAGAGCGATGAAATAACACCACGCCCAATTCGCTTTCAAGATCATGGATACGTCTGGAGATTGAGGAGGCGGGCACATCGAATATTTTGGCTGCTTTGGTAAAACTGCCAGATTTAGCAACTTCAACAAAATAGTTTAGCGCTCTTAATTTATCCATTCTACTCTGCCAATTTCTATACTATTGTCTTTATGACAATTGTAAAGTGTATTTATGCCTACATATCTACCAATATAGCTAGATTATACTTATAAAAACAACAATCAAGCATAGTCTAAAGAGAGACAAAATGAAATATATACAACATGATGAACTAGGAAACCCTGCCGAAGTATTAAAAGTCATGGACGCTCCGCAGCAAGCGCTAGCCGCTGGAGAAGTGCGCGTGAAAGTTTTGGCCGCGCCAATTCATCCGTCAAACTTATTACAAATATCTGGGCTTTATGGCGTAAAGCCAGAACTGCCTGCTCATCCGGGCAGCGAGGGTATTGGTCAGATTTTAGAAGTTGCTAATAATGTAAGTCAGTTACAAATTGGGCAGCGAGTTATGTTAGCTGGGGGCGCTACCTGGCGTGAAGAACTAGTTGGACCAGCGGCTGGATTTATCCCCTTGCCAGATGTTGGTGATGCTGAGCAGATGTCTATGCTGACAGTAAATCCCTTAACCGCCTATTTAATGCTAAACAATTTTGTCGACCTCAAGCCCGGTGACTGGATTATACAAAGTGCAGCAAATTCTGCCGTGGGTGAATACCTTATTCAATTAGCGAAGCAACGCGGTTTAAAAACGGTGAATATCGTACGTCGTGCATCGCTGGTCGCTGAGTTAGAAGCATTAGGCGGTGATGTTGTATTAACCGACGGCGATGGCTTAGCCCAGCGTATAGCAAGCGCAACTAATAATGCTGAAATTTCGCTAGCCATTGATGCAGTGGGTGGCGCCACTTTTTCTCATCTAGTTGATGCCTTAGTCTTGGGCGGAACAATTGTTGCGTATGGCTCGCTTAGTATGCAGCCGCCTGCGCTTAGTTCTATGGCGATAATTTTCAACGACGTTCGTGTCCGTGGTTTTTGGTTATCTAAATGGTTTGAAGTCGCCAGCCCTGAAGACAAACAAGCAGCCTTCGGTGAAGTCATTCAGCTAGTTGCTAGCGGCGCACTAAAAGCAAAAATAGATTCTCGTTTTACCATTGATCAAGTTGGCGCTGCGGTGACCAGAGCGGGTGAAAGTGGCAGATCTGGCAAAGTACTATTTGTCGCAGCAGCTGTATAAACGTAGCTAAACCATTTCTTAAATAAGCAGAGTAGGTGCCACATGGTTCACTTTTTTTGTCGGTTAGTTTTAACATCTATACCCATTATCGCGTTGTCTTCTGCAGCTTCGGCTGTAGAAAATACTTTGCCGATAAGCCATGGGGATAGTTGGGCGGCGCTGGCTATTGTTATTACGGCAGTACTAACCGCATTATTTATGAATTATCGCGCGCCAAAAGTACGTGCATTTGGCACCTTATTAGCCGCTTTAGGCTGCTTTGCTGTTGTTGTGTGGTTCGCCAATATTCTTTCCACCGGTGTTCTCGAAAACCCAAAGCCTAATCAAGCGCCGTTAGATTCGGCCAAACCTGCTTTGCTTTGGATTCAGACTGCTATCGCTTTTATCTCAGGCTGGGCTTTGGTGCTTGTCGCTTATAAGCAAAGTAAAAATACGGTGGTACTTGAATTGCATGCCAGCAATGAGCCAGTGCGCTATGGCCGGGTGTCTCGCCTTCTGCACTGGGTTACCGCCATTTTAATTATTTCCCTTATTCCAATTGGAATATTTACCACAATGATTCCTGAAGATGCGTGGTTTCGTAATCATTATTACGTCGTGCATAAAACCATAGGCATGATTGTCTTTGGTCTGCTTGTTATAAGGCTGCTTTGGAATAGAAAATCTAAGCGCCCAGAGCTAGACGAAACCTTGAAGCCGGCCGAAAAAAGATGGGCCCATCGGGTGCATATCGCCCTATATGTAATGATGATGATGATGCCCATAACCGGTTATGTCATGACCACCTATCATGGTTACCCCACCTACTTCTTTATCTGGGAAGTACCTCCATTATGGGGTGAGGGGCAGGCCTATTTAGTCTGGGGGACATTCCATAAATATATATTGCCTTACTTGCTATACATTATTTTGGGAGCTCATATTCTCGGTGCACTCAAACATCAGTTTGTTGATAAACACGACAGTGCTTTTAAACGAATGGTTGGGTAACCGCGCTGTAAAGGTGTGTGATAGCGCTTCGGTATTCATCCCTAGTTCTGATTACTATACTATGTTGTCAGTAAAATAATGATGAGTTTAGTGAGATTAACTAGTGATGAAATTGATTAAAGATACCGTTGTAGTACTTATTTTTTTGGTTAGTACATTGGTAATAGTCGGCTGTGGGTTACAGGCAGGCATTCCTGAATACAACCAGTCTCCACAGTATGCCAATGGCGCCTTTAATAACGACCCAGTACCTGCGTCAAATAATACAACAGCCTTTGGCTTTATGAAGCGCTATTTGTTAGAGGCAAAAATTGATGCAGAGCCAACTCAGCCGATCCCGTTAAAACTTGTGAGCTACCAGGATGTGATCAATCTTGCTGACGACACTCCGGCTATTTATCGCTTAGGTCATTCCAGTTTGCTGCTTAAAATAGCGGGCAAGATAATTCTTATTGATCCGATGTTCTCCCAGCGCGCATCACCATTCAGCTTTATCGGGCCAAAACGTTTTCATCCGGTCCCGCTGAATATTGACGACTTCGCTGAGATTGATGCGGTAATTATTTCTCACGATCACTATGATCATTTAGATAAACAAACTATTAAAAAATTAAGCAGCAAAACTAAACAGTTTTTGGTGCCGCTAGGCGTGGGTAAGTATTTAAAAGAATGGGGGGTTGCCAGCGATAAAGTGAATGAGTTGGATTGGTGGCAGAATATTGCTCTCGATGAAATAAAATTTACTGCGACGCCTGCCCAGCACTTTTCTGGTCGAGGCTTATCTAATCGTAACGAAACCTTATGGGCGTCCTGGGTGATAACCACGCCGACGCATAATATTTTTTATAGTGGCGACGGCGGGTACTTTGACGGTTTTAAAAAGATAGGCGAAGTATTAGGGCCTTTTAACTTAGCGATTTTAGAAAATGGTGCCTACGACGAAAATTGGCCGTCAGTGCATATGATGCCTGAGCAAACGATTCAAGCGCATAAAGACCTTAATGCCGATGTGTTATTACCGGTGCATAACAGCACCTTCGATTTGGCATTTCATCCTTGGTATGACCCATTAGAAAAGCTTTCAGCCTTGGCTCAAGAGCAAAATATTAGCTTAGCTACTCCTGTTATCGGTCAGCCATATTTACTTGATAGTGAAGTGCCAGCTGAGCATTGGTGGAAGTTAAACTAGCTAAGGCTTTCTCATTCCTTGATATATGTTTTTACGTACCAGCAGTGGCAACAATATTGTTTTAATTGACCAGCGCGGGAAGCGGAACTTTGTGCCATCGGGTTGATATACTAGCAGTCCGTCATTTTGTACGCCTAATATAGAGCCCCAGCGATAGTGAGGTGCTTGGTATTTTTTCATCATTTCGGGGGTGTCAGCTAAATAGGCTTTAATATTTCGTGCGACTAAGCGATAGCCGCCATTGCGGGCAGAGCTTCTATTAGCGTCGCTGGCAGCGATGTCTGTAGTGGTCAAGTAATTTTGGACATTGAATAAGGTTTTTCTTCAGCTATCGCTGGAGCTAAACCCTGATTAAATGTATGCGGCCTTTGGTAATTATAGTACCCCATCAAGTAACTACTAATATCT
>JBKEHH010000002.1:0-342612 GCA_046710535.1 Pseudomonadales bacterium | reverse complement strand
TAATAACAAAGCAAAACCGACATACATTGGATTGCGCGATATTTTAAAAACGCCTGACACAACTAGTGAAGACGCAGACTCTGGTTTCAAAGGATTAACTGTCGTTTTCGCTAAGCGAAATGAAATACCGCCACTAATTAAAAATAGCACCGCTAACACAGCAACAATCACCGCCGCACCAATTCGAAATTCTAGCGCCATATTAATTGGCGTTACAAAACTAGATAACAACCACATAATTAGCGCAAATATAGCGGTGACTATTGGTGGAGGAATTCTATTTTCCAAAGCATTCATTCGCCTATCCTATTAGTTAAACCGTGATCATCAGCATCTTTCACTTTAGGCACCAACACCAACCCCACATAAAACACCCACAACATAACAAACACATGCAGCACATCATTTTCTGAAAACCAAATTCCTTCAGCCCATAACACTTGAGTATAACCAAGCAGCAGATAAGCGAAGTATATGGCGTTGGTTAGGCTCATAATTACCCAGCACCCTAGCAGGGCTAATTCTTGCTTAGACTTATGTTTAAAGTAGTTCCAACCATTGATAATAAAATAAAGGGTAAAGGCAGGACTAGAGAATAGGACTAACATTTCAAATGAGATCATAAAGCGGTTAGCTTGCGCTATGCCTACGCCTGTTACGCAGTAATACAATATTGTATTGATCCATGCGTAGGCAATAATGGCGCTTCGTAGTTTGCCAGTGGTTGATGAATAGGCAACAGCAATTAGCATGGCATTCATGCTGGCGATTTGCATTAACAGATAGGCTATTTCCCACCAGCTTGTCCACTGGCAATATTCTTGGCCTACACATTTAAGCTCGTACCCAAAGGATTGATAACTAGTACCCGCCGACAATGCTGCCAAGCCACCCATCAACATTGCAATCGCCCACCAGCGCCTAGACTGTTGATTATTATGTGTTTGCCAAAATCGCCAACCCGCCCATAGCCACAGCAAACCCAGCGCATAAACTAACAAGGTGGAAGTCGGTTGCGTAAAAATAATGCCATCAAATATTTCAACGCAGGGCATGCTTTCACACCATTGTTGCGGCGTAGTTTTTGGCAGCCACAACAGGCTATCTAACTGGGAACACCCCGTTAACAAAACTACCGTTACGACTAATAGTATAATTTTCATTATTTTAAACCGACTAGTAAAAAAATAAGCCGCACACAATTTTAATATAGATTTTCGCGATAACTTTTTTCTAGCGCTGCTTCAACGATATCTTCTATTTCACTGTCGCCATTCATTTTTTTGGCAATGCTTTTCGCAATATGAGATTTACCGCTATCAACCCAGTCCTTAGGGCTCCATGTTTTCGAGCGAATCATGGCTTTGCCGCAATGAAAGAAACACTCTTCTATAGCAACGCTAGTCGCTAACAATGCAGGTTTACCACCGGCGGTTAATTTATCTAACAGTTCAGGGTCTTTGGTTAACACTGCCTTGCCCTTAACGCGCAGCGTTTCATGAGAATTTGGCACGACAAAAATAACACCTATAGCAGGGTTGTCGATCAAGTTATTAAAGCCAAAAATCAACTTATTACCTGGCCGATCTGGAATATGAAGAAGCGCGTTATTTTCAACTAAGACAAACCCTGCTGGATCACCTTTTGGTGATACATCGGGATTGCCATTGGCATCAATCGTAGAAATAAATACCAATGAAGACTTGGCGATAAAGTCCTTCATCGCATCATCTAGCTCAGGAACTACTTTCGCCTTTACTAGGTCATTAGCTTCGCCGTACAGTTCCGCCAAATCTTCTTTTGTCTCTATTTGATGCTCATTCATAATCAATCCCGAATGGCTACCAATGAAAAATTCTTATGACACTTTATCAAGTGCTTGAGTAACGTCAGCAATAATGTCGTCGATATTTTCAATACCAACAGAAATTCTTACTAGATCATTACTAACACCAGCAGCGGCAAGCTCTTCTTCATTTAGTTGACGATGGGTTGTTGATGCAGGGTGACAAGCCAAAGACTTTGCATCACCAATGTTTACCAAGCGTAATATCATTTCTAATGCGTCAATAAACTGTGCGCCACCCTCTGCCCCACCCTGTATACCAAAACTTAAAATGCCTGATGCTTTACCAGCAGTAACCTTTTGGCAGGTCTCAAAGTATGGGCTGTCGGGTAAGGCGGCATAATTTACCCAGTTTACTTTTTCGTGGGCTTGTAAATATGCCGCTAGCTTTTCCGCGTTTTCACAGTGACGCTCCATCCGCAAACATAACGTTTCTAAACCCTGCATAATTTGCCAAGAATTCATTGGCGATATTGCCGCACCCATACTGCGCAAGGGCACTACACGACAGCGTCCAATATAAGCAGCAGCGCCTAAAGCTTCGGTATAGACCACCCCGTGATAGGAAGGGTCAGGTGTGTTTAACACTTTAAAACGTTCTTTATTGGCCACCCAGTCAAACTTTCCTGAGTCAACAATAATGCCGCCGATAGAGGTGCCGTGACCGCCAATATATTTAGTCAGTGAATGCACAACAATATCTGCCCCTAACTCAAATGGGCGACACAACACAGGCGTCGCTACTGTATTATCGACAATTAAAGGCACACCTTTTTTATGCCCAATTTCGGCTAAGCGCTGAATATCAACGATATTGCCGGCAGGATTACCAATAGACTCACAAAAGATAGCCTTGGTATTTTCATCAATAGCGTTTTCAAAACCTTCAAAGTCATCATGCGACAACATCCGCACTTCGATTCCTTGTTTAGGCAATGAATGGGCAAACAAATTATAAGTGCCGCCATATAACTGACTGGTACTAATAATGTTATCGCCAACCTCACAAATACATTGCACCGCAGCGGTGATTGCCGCCATACCAGAGGCAACCGCAACACCGGCAATACCACCTTCCATTGCAGCCACACGCTGTTCTAGCACAGCCGTGGTTGGATTAGTTATTCGAGTATAGATATTTCCTTCGACTTTTAAGTCGAACAAGTCAGCACCATGCTGGGTGTCATCAAAGGTATACGATGTGGTTTGATAAATGGGCACTGCGGCTGCCTTAGTTGTTTGCTCTGACGTATAACCGTGATGCAGTGCGATTGATTCTAATTTCATTATTTACTCCTCAATTATTTTATTCAATTATTTTGACTGCAAGACAGCTACAGCTGGTACTTAACAACATAATAACGACTTAAAAAATCGTCGCTAACTTTTATCCATCCGACTAGAAAAATCCCAAGCATTGAGGGTATGCGGCGTGATTTTCAATACATATTCATCCGCGACTCGACTTAATAACCAGTCAGCTAGTTTGTTATTGCCATCCACTAAGTAGCGATCGATCAAACGGTTTAAGACGGCGCCCGCCCCATCCATTGCTAGCTCTACGTTAGCCTTTCCACGCACACCCTTATATGGGTATTCGTTAGTAGCAACCTCTAGTGAAACTTTTTCACTTTGCTTAAGCATTTTTATTACATGAGAATTTTTATGCGATGCAGCCCAAAAGCAGCCCTCGTCAAAATAAAACCACAATGAGCATACCGCCGGAAAACCGTCTCGGTCATTAAAGGCCAAACGCATCGGGGTTTTTGCAGCAGCCAAAAAACCCTCTATTTCGCTTTCTGTCC
This sequence comes from Pseudomonadales bacterium, assembly GCA_046710535.1. Lineage (GTDB taxonomy): Bacteria > Pseudomonadota > Gammaproteobacteria > Pseudomonadales > CAWVSB01 > CAWVSB01. The sequence continues at coordinate 338,961 of JBKEHH010000002.1, read as the reverse complement.
AAGTGCTTTTTTTACTTATTTTCATAACTGACTAAAATCCTATTCGTTAGCTGTGACTATAGCCTAAACTCTACAAACCAGTAACCCAAATATACGCCAAAAAGACCCTACAATACCAAGCTAGCTGCAATAAATATCATCACCAAGCCGATAATAAATTCCAATATTTTCCATGATATTGGCTTTTCGAATATGGGTATCAAAATTCTAGCGCCATAACCAAGCGAAAAGAAAAACACAAACGAGCCAAATATGGCGCCGGATGCAAATAGTAACTTAGTACCATCATATTGGGTCGAAATAGAACCCAGCAATACCACCGTATCTAAATAGACATGAGGGTTTAACCACGTAAACGCCAAGCAAGTTAATACTGTCTTATAGACACTGGATAACAGCTCGCCCTCTGCATCCATTGAGTGAGATGAGGTAAAGGCAGAATAAAAACTCTTCAGGCCATAAGCGACTAAAAATATCGCCCCAGAATATCTAGCAAGCAGTTCAATTTGCGGGTATTGCTGAACAATGACGCCAAATCCGGCTATACCCGCCGCGATCAGCACTGCGTCAGACAAAGCACAAATAAAGCACACCACGAAGACATGATGCTTTTTTAGCCCTTGCTTAAGCACAAAGGCATTTTGTGCCCCAATAGCAAGGATTAAGGAAATGCCAAGGGAAAATCCAGCAATAAAAGAAGACATAACGAAACTACTTTTTCCGTATTTTTACATTTTATATAAATTTCTGCATTATCTCTAACTGTCTTATCTCTAAATCACACCAGCGCTGTTGGCCGCTTGTTCTAGTGCGGCTCTGTTATCAAGATTACGCATAACTGCATAAACCTTTACCCCAGGTTTTGCCAGTTTTACTGCCATGCTTAGACCCAACTCGGTTGAAGCGCCGGTGACCAGTGCTATCTTTTCAAGGTAAGACCTTATAGTTTGGCTCTAACACTACTACGGGTATCTGCCGCTCTGTCGCCGCCTGATAAGCGTTATAAGGAGGATAGTAACCAGCCATCAAATTCCACAGTCTCTCTCTTTCATCGCCTTCTGCTACCCGAGCCACTGCAGTAAATCCATCATTGGCGACTTTCAACTCAACAGTATTTGAAGCAGATAAATTTAAGTACCAGGCGGGATGAACAGGAGCGCCCCCTTTTGAGGCGATAATACAATAATCACCATCGCCAGTTGGCTGATAGATTAGTGGGATAATTAAGCGATTGCCTGATTTTCTGCCAACTGTTGTTAGCAATAAAGTCGTGAGTAGGCCTTTGCCACCACCAGCCGCTGAATCCCATAAATGACCCGCTTCGCCATCGATAAGATAGAGCTCAATATGATCTTTGATCCAACTGGGCAAACTGTCGGGAATACTTATATCAGTCATAGAGAATTCCTAAACGCATAAGGTAAAAAACCAAAACTTACCCTATCTCCGTTTAGAACAAATGCAAAGTAAAAACCGCGTTTATTCTGCGCCGTCGAAAAAGTCCTTAAAGCCAGAAGGATCATGCCGCCCGATCACCATGGTCTCGATAACACCCATGCCTTCTTTGTCACCCATTTTGGCCTTAACAACTTGATGATTATGGATCCACTGATAATCTAACTCATTAACAGTGGTTAAATCCCACTCTTCGCGCGCTGTTTCCAGCTCACCCTTCCAATAGCCATGACCCCATTCAAAATGGTTATAGCCAATACCCAGCAGGAAGAATTTAAGGCCGGTGGTTTCCACTTCAATGTCGTAATTATTACCTTTATTATCAGCAAAATTGAAAATAGCTTTTTTTACCCTGCGAGTACCAGCATTCCAGTCGTATTTATGCTTAATCGTACTCATTTCTATTAAACCAGACTCTTCTAACGGCGGGATATCAGCTGGGTTTTGATACAAAGGTATTAGGTCTGCACTGACCTGCGTGGGGTTACCATCACGATCTTCAAAAGTGCCAAATTGAGTGGCGCAGTCGCCAAAATTGATTGGACACCAAGTCCAGTAAACACCGGGTTCTTTATTCAACAATCCGGGTGCGCCACCTTGCGGCTCACCTATTGGCCGCACACCCCATGACTTATCTCGCGTCCCGTAGGCTTTGCTCACTTCATAACGCTTACCATCAATAGCAAAATACCCTTCCCAATAACCAATTTGGGTAAAACGGGTATTGAGCATAATCAGATGGCCGTCATCATACATTTCGTTTTTTGGTTCTTGATGGGGAATACTCGCCGCGGTAAATAATAGGTCGCATTCAATGTCATGTTTGTTGGCAGCCAAGGTCACTCGAATTTGTCGCATGGGCTCGACAATCTCTACGCGCAGGGGTCCAACACTAGTGTCTGCTCGCTCTTTTGGCGCGCGGCGAGAGCCATGAAAAGCAAACTGTTTATCGCCTATCGCTACACTAAAATGTCCATCCATCACTGACCGATTCGGATATAAGCCAAGGCCAATTTCAAAAATATAACCAGCCTCTTGGTCAAAGCCATTAAACCAGTAGCGGTTATATGAATTACGATCACTTTGCGATGGCTGCACAACGGGTTCGTGAGTCTGGTGAATACAATAATCATCAAAGCTAGTGATCATGATAACGCTCTCTTAAGTGGCGAATATTTAATAACAAGTCTACCCAGCAATGCGCTGCTTTAGTAGCAGCCTTAATAAACCGTCATGCAACAGGCGCGTCACCATATAGACACATCATAGCCAGAGGCATATATTAATTTCATTCGATATAAGCATATAGAGGCAACAACTAATGGCTGCAGCAGAACCTACCAGAGAATACATAAAGGAACCTGACAATACTGACCTTGGTCATATTCCCGGGGACTACGGCATGCCCTTACTAGGCAAGACGTTTGGCTTTGTAACAAAACCCTACGAAATGCTAGATAAAATATACAAAAAGCATGGTGCTGTATCTAAAGCATCACTGACCTTCCAAAAACTTGTAGTAGCGCTAGGGCCAGAGTTTATTAAAGAACTGACCTTAGATTCTGACCGAGTGTTTTCATCTGAAATGGGGTATCGCGGCCCAGTCGGTGACTTTTTCGAAGGCGGTTTATTAACCAAAGATTTCAGTGACCACAAATTTCATCGCCGCATTATGCAAACAGCCTTTAAAACTGCCGCTATGCGCAACTATATTGATGAAATGAACCCCATCATCGACAGCGCTACTGCAAAATGGCGCGAAGATAAAGACTTTCACTTTTACCCTCATGTAAAAACGCTGCTGTTAGACATAGGCGCTAAAGTATTTTTAGGTTTAGAACTGGAAGGGAAAGAAACCAAAGAACTTAACCAAGCATTCCTAGATATGGGTGAAGGTACGCTATCAGTAATCAGAAAAGATTGGCCTGGCCTCACCTATCGTAAAGGCATGAACGGACGCCGTTATTTGGAGAAGTTTTTTGTTGAACTAGTACCGAAAAAACGTGGCCAACAAGGCCATGACATGGCCACCTATTTTGCCAATGAAACTACCGAAGATGGTGATTTATACGACGATAAAATTGTTGCCGACCATCTAATATTTTTGCTGTTAGCGGCCCATGACACCACCACCAGTGCAATCACCATGGCCTGCAGCTTCTTGGCACACAATCAAGACTGGCAAGATAGGCTGCGCGCGGAAGTTACCGGGCTAGGTAAAGATCATATCGATTTCGATGATTTGTCCAACTTAACTGATTTTGACAACACCTTTAAAGAGGTGCTGCGCCTACACCCTCCCGTTCCAATGATGATGCGCCGCACAGTGCGCGACATTGAACTTGGCGGGCATCAAATTCCTGCTCATACCATCATTCAAATATCACCGCTTTATGTGGGGCGAATGGAAGAATATTGGGACAATCCACATAATTTTGACCCCGACCGCTTTGCTCGTGGTGAGCATAAAAAACACGCCTTTCAGTGGTCACCATTTGGTGGCGGTGCACATAAATGTATCGGCCTCCATTTTGCTGACATGCTTTTCAAATGCGTATTGGCAAACCTACTGCAAAATAATCACATTAGCTTTAAGCCAGGTTATAAGTATCCAGCTAACGTACAGCATTTCCCGTTCGCTAAACCGATGGATAATTTGCCGCTTATTCTCAAGCCACTGACCTAAGTTCAAGACTTCGAACAAATAATGTTTGAAGCCTAACAAGGCTATTAGTACCATTGCCCCTTACTTTTTTTCTCAATTTTAATGGGACAAGCAATGGATCAACCTCAACGTGCAAATTGGCTGTTAGTAGTCGGCGCAACGATTGGTATCGCTTTAGCTGCTAGCGGCTTATTAGAAGACGCAAAGCCCGCCCTAGGTATGAAAACCCTCGCTATGGTTAACGGCGATGGCATCGATAAAGCACAGTATCTAAATTTGTTAGATTTACTGGCAAAGGACAAGCGCAACCCGCTCACCAAAGAAGACCAGCGCAGCGTATTACAACGCATGATTGATGAAAAACTATTGCTCGGACGCGGCATAGAAATCGGACTAACCGAGTCATCTCCGCAAGTGCGAAAACTTATTGTGCAACAAGTCATGCAAGTGGTGTTGAGTGAAAGTGAAACTGAGCAAACTGGTGAGCAAGAACTGCGCGACTTTTATCAATCCAATATCGCTTACTTTACCATCCCCCCCAGGCTGCAAGTTCAACGAATGTTGTTTAAAAACGTTAGCAGCACAGGCGACAATCAAAGCAGAGCGCAGCAAGCTTTTGACGCATTAGTGAACGGCGAATTATATAACACTGTCAAACAACAATATGCCGACGCCGATCTACTTAGCATTCCAAATGACCCGCTGCCTAAGCACAAACTGCTGCAGTATTTAGGGCCAATACAAACCGACATAGCACTTGGCTTAAACAACGGCGAGCTTTCTAAGCCATTCAAAGACGGGGACAACGTTGTAATTATTGTCGTTATTAATCACGTTAAAGCAAATGTGCCTCCTCTCGAAGCAATTAGACCACAAGTCCAAAGTGAGTTTGAACGTCGCCGCGGCGACGATGCCCTTGCCTCTTATCTTGAAGATTTGCGCACCATCGCTGACATCACTATTGATGAAAAATTTCTTGATGACTTAGCCTCTGCCACTAGGGTAGCGGCAGCACCCTAATGCCAATGCTTTTTAACGTATATGCACTAGCTGCATTAGTCTTAATCAGCCTCAGTCAAACAGTCTTGGCAGACCCACAAAGTAAGTCTTACTCCTACTGGCGCTTTGATGACAACAAAGCTCAGATGATTTACTCAATCGGTACTCGTGAAATCACGCGCCTGCCAAGCTATCAATACAACGCCGATACTGGCCAAGTTATTGCCGCTCACCTAGCCCAAACGACAGCAATAACAAATAATGACCAGCGCTGTAGACCGACAATACCCAAACTGCAAAAAGCTAAACCAGGATTTGAGCGATTAGAGCTTAGCTTTGAATGCGATACAGCTATTGAGCAAGTTGATATATTCGTCGGCACAATGTTCCAGTATGCCGACAGTCACGTCCATTTCGCGCGCTTTAAGTTTGACGATAAGCCGTCATTCGAATTTTTGTTTAATCCGCGCCAAACTAAGCAGACTTTAGTATTAAATTCTGACGATGAAAACGTCACCAGTAGCTCTGCTGCAGATGTATTTTTTGCTTATATTTATCTTGGTTTTGAACATATTTTAATTGGTTTAGACCACATAGCATTTTTATTAACACTGCTACTGCTTGCCAGTCGTCTGCGTGATGTACTGCTGGTGATTACCGGCTTTACTATTGGCCATAGCATTACCTTGTCGCTAGCGGTATTAGAATTGGTAACACCAGATCTAATGGTCGTAGAAGCATTAATTGGTTTTACTATTGCATTGGTCGCAATAGAAAATGTTGTGACCTCAACCGGGGCAAATAATAAGGCTGCTTGGCTCAGCGGCGGTTTCTTTATTTTGCTAGCGCTATTAACTGCGACAGTTATCTCTGGACCACCAGTTTATACTCTAGTCGGTTTAGCCTTATTTAGTCTTTGTTATCTAAAACTTAGTGACTCAACATCAACAGCATTAAAGCTACGCCCCGCCTTAACTGGCTTATTCGGCCTTATTCATGGCTTTGGCTTTGCTAATGTATTGCTAGCGGTAGGCTTGCCGCAAAACAGAATTTTATCAGCATTATTTGGCTTTAATATTGGAGTGGAGCTCGGACAAATCGCCATCGTCTTTGCAATTGCCTTAGTCGGTTTGGTCTTACGCAAAGTGATACCCAGTTTAAAATATCACTTAGGCAACCAGCTACTGTCGGCTATATTGTGCGCCCTTGGCATGTTTTGGTTTATTCAACGAAGCTATTTCTAAGCGTTTTCATCATCAGTGTAAAACTGCACAGCGTTTGATGTGGCGACAATCGGCTGGGCAATCTCAGTCACAAACCGCATATGCTCTGGATGCTTGGCGTAGGTAAAGAAGTCTTCTTCAGTTAAAAACTCAGCCACTATTGAATAGTCGCAATTGCCTTTAACTAAAACCATATCAGCGCCATATTCATAGCTATGAATTGCATCAAGAGTTTCTATTAAATGTCCCAAGCTATCATCTACCTCTGCTATTTGCTCTTCGCTAGTGCCATCTTTCCAAGTCAACAAAACTACGTGCTTTATCATGTATTTACCCTACAAATAGACGTTATCAATATAAGACGCACCTTAGCAATAAATCTAAGTGATGCATATTTATTGTCAAAATAAATAACCCATTGCCTCAAACTGCGTAAAATGCCGCAATCTGCTACAGTGGCGGAACACATTAAACCGAGGCTATTATGACTGGCATATACGATTTCGAATTTAACGCCGCCAACGGCAACAAAAAAACCATGGGTGATTACAAAGGCAAGGTCTTACTATTGGTAAACACCGCCAGTAAATGCGGCTTTACTCCGCAATTTGAAGGTTTAGAAAATCTTAACAAAGAGTATGCCGGTCAAGGTTTAGAGATTGTTGGCTTTCCATGTAATCAGTTTGGCAAGCAAGATCCGGGCAACATGGACGAGATTACTGAATTTTGCCAATTGAACTATGGTGTAAGTTTTACCATGGCCGAAAAAATAGATGTTAACGGGGCAGAAGCTTCACCCCTATTTGAATATATAAAAGATGCTGCACCTGGTTTATTGGGCAGTAAGAAGATCAAATGGAATTTCACTAAGTTTTTAGTCAATCGAGACGGCAAAGTAGTAGAACGTTTTGCTCCTGCCACGACACCTGAAAAAATTGCAGAGAAAATTAAAGAGCTACTGTGACAAGTAGCCATACACGTTCGTCAAGGGAATGACGAACTAGCGACTGACTCTAAGAAAATACAAGCGCTCTTCTAATTTTTTCTCTTGCCCAGAAGTCATATTAAAAAAGTGAAAGCCTAATTCATACTTAGTACTAGATATCCTGCGTTTAACGCTAAGCCTAGCTCTATAAGACTCTACTTCTTCTTCTTTAGTTAAGGCAAAATGCAATACGCATTCATCAGAGTAGGACAAACCTTCCACAACAAAAAATTTTTCAGGGTCTGAACATATAATACTAATGCCGTTTTGGGACAAATTACACGCGCAAGCGGAAAAGGCGGTCTCCTCTGCGTTGCCATCTATATCTACATCCAGCGCTATATCAACTGAATAACGTGGGTATAAGCGTCGATCCTGTTGCATAAGTTGGTTCATAATTTTTTATTATTGTTAGTATCTAAAATTTAGACACATATAATAATACCCTAAGTAGAAAATACCGCCACTAACGTCACATTTTAAGAAATAACTAATCGGTTTGCTGTGACAACTGATAAACGCATTGTTTTACTCCTTCGGCAGTCGAATCTTTATTTATTGGCTTACCAAAAGCCACTTCTAGCTTTCTTCTAGTCAAGCCACCGGCTAGCTCTTTTCCTCTATGCTCAGAGCGAGAAAATCTGCTACCCCACAAGCCTTTAATGTAAAACGGCAAGATCACCACCGTTTCTGCCGTCACTTGGCGGCAGGCAATTTCGAAACCAGATCGAAATTTTGTCAACTCTCCTGATCGAGTAAGGCCGCCTTCAGGAAATAAACAGACCACCTCCCCTTGTTGTAACAACTGTCCAACTGCCTTTAATGACGTCGCTGCGGTCACATTAGGCTCAATAGGTATAACGCCGTAAAGTTTAAAAAACCAATTCAAATACCACTTATCGTACAGCAGACGCTCCATCACAAATCGAACTGGCCGGGGTGAGGCTGTTTGAATAAAGGCCCAATCAATCCAACTGATGTGGTTACCGAGCATAAGAATGCCCCCCACTCTCTGGGATATTCTCAAACCCCTTAACAGCCACGCTATAGCGATGACGTAACAAATACAAAATAATAAAACGGAATAAAAACTGCGGGAAATTTATAATAGCAAAAATGGCACCTATAAACGTCACCACGCCCAATAATGACAACAACATATCGGTAGCAATACCGTTTACAGCAAAGACAACGGTTAGACTCAAAAACGACACCATGCCAATATTTTGCATCAAATTGTTGGCCGCTAAACTGTTACCCAATTCATCGTCAGTTGAAAAATATTGAATTAAAGAATTAAGCGGCACAATCAGTATTCCGCCCATAAAGCCAATGAATAGAAAGTTGGCAATTACTAAAGGCATACTGGTTAGATTGGGTAGTAAAAATAAACCAATGGTTAAGCCTATCGCGCTAACTGGTACTAAACCCAGTTCGATATAACGTTTTGATATTTGGCCTGCGAACAATGCCCCCAACATAATACCTATACCACTACAGGCAACTGCGCCTTGAATAATCACAGTATTGGTAATGCCCAGAGTCTCTTTGGCATAGGCTGGAAATGCCGCAATCATCACTTGGCTCACTGACCAAAATATTGTCAGACCTACAATAGAGTAGCGTATCGTTGGTTTTTTTATCACCGGACTAAAAGCGCGTTTAAAGGCACTAATACTTAACCAACTTATTTTCGCACTAGTATTGCCATTTTCTAAGGTAGGTAGGGTCCATGCAAATATCGTTTGAACGACTGCGTTAGAAACTAAAACCCACCCCAATGGCGCTATGGCTTTTAATATTTGTGCTTCATTTTCTGCGCCATATTTATCAAACTGTATTTCAAATAAAATAGAGTAGGCAAAAGTCCCTGACAATATGGCAAAAATAGCCATCGATGCAGCAAAACCGTTGGCAGGTGCCAATCGTTCTTTACCAACCAAAAATTTGATATAACCCGATTTGGCTGGTGAAAAGAATGCGCTTTCAACAGCCAACAAAAATGTTAATACAAATGCAGTCTTAAACCAGCCATTGTAATAACACAGGGTAATACCCAGCGTTAAACCAATGGTAGCTAGCGAAGCAATACGCATCACTGTATTTTTAGAAAAACGGGTTGAAGTATTTGCCGAAGGGACAAAAAATAGTATAAAGGGCAGCAGAATCATTGCGTTAACAAATGCGGCCAGCACAATTTGTTCACTGCCATCGTAAATTTTAAAAATGGTATTTTGAATAACGATCTTATGGCCAAGATCGACGAAAGCGTTCAAGAATACAATCAGCAAGAACGCCGGCATTCCTTTAACTTTTATAATATCTAGCATCTATCTAATAGCCTAAGGCTGTAATTATTAGCATTTTTACCACTAAATTCAATGTATTACACGCTTTTAGGCTTAATGCTCGCGAGTCGCCCTAAACTGAATTTCAGGCCAGCGCTCGATGGTAAGACTTAAATTCACTCTTGTTGGGGCCAAATAAGTAAGGTGGCCGCCACCATCAATAGCCAAGTTATCAGCCGCTTTACGCTTGAACTCTTCCAGCTTTTTGGGGTCGTCACACTCTACCCAGCGGGCAGTATGAACATTCACGCCGTCGTAGATGGCTTCCACTTTATACTCATCCTTAAGTCGATACGCCACTACTTCAAACTGCAGTACACCAACTGCGCCAACCACAATGTCGTTGTTCTTAGTCGGAAAGAATACCTGGGTCGAGCCTTCTTCGGCTAGTTGCTGTAAACCTTTCTGCAGCTGTTTTACTTTCAACGGATCAGTCATTCTGATGCGTTTAAATAGCTCTGGCGCGAAATGCGGAATACCGGTGTACTTTAAATTTTCACCGCCGCTAAACGTGTCGCCAATTTGAATAGTGCCATGATTATGCAGACCAATAATATCGCCAGACACTGCTTTTTCAACCAGCTCGCGGTCACCGGCTTTGAAATTTACTGCATCAGCGATTTTAATATCCTTACCAATACGCACATGGCGCATTTTCATACCGCGCTGATAAGTGCCAGAGCAAATACGTAAAAATGCTACCCGGTCGCGATGCTTAGGATCCATATTGGCTTGAATTTTAAAGATAAAACCCGAAAAGGCATCTTCTATCGGCGCTACTTCGCGACTTTCGGTTGCACGGGCTAAAGGGCTTGGCGCATGAATCACGAAATCATTGAGCATTTCACGTACGCCAAAATTGCCTAAGGCGGTACCGAAAAATACCGGGGTCAATTTTCCGGCCAAATACTCTTCTTTATTAAATTCATGGCTAGCGCCGCGCACTAATTCCATTTCCTCAATAAAGTTGTCGTATATCTCGCCCAAAAACTCTTTGGCTTCAACGCTTTCTATTCCTTTTATCTGAATATCGTCTGACAACGTGCGGGCTTTACCCTGCTCATACACATGTATGGTGTCGGTATATAAGTTATAGGCGCCTTGAAACTCTTTGCCCATGCCAATAGGCCAATTAATAGGTGCCGCTTTAATCGACAGCACATCTTCTATTTCATCTAGCAATTCAATAGGGTCGCGAATATCCCTATCCATTTTGTTGACGAAGCTAAAAATTGGCGTGTCGCGCAGGCGGCACACATTCATCAATTTAATGGTTCGGGCTTCAACCCCTTTCGCGCCGTCAATAATCATTAAAGCTGAATCTACGGCTGTTAACGTACGATAAGTATCTTCCGAAAAATCTTCATGCCCTGGGGTATCCAGCAAATTAACCATTCGGTCATGATAAGGAAACTGCATTACCGAAGAAGTAACAGAAATCCCACGCTCCTGCTCCATACCCATCCAGTCGGAGGTCGCATGTTTGTCTGTTTTTTTACCTTTTACAGTCCCCGCCGTTTGAATAAGCTGGCCAAGTAATAGCAGCTTTTCAGTGATGGTGGTTTTACCCGCATCAGGGTGAGATATGATAGCAAACGTGCGTCTCTTGTTGATTTCATTGATAAAATTGCTATCACTCATACCTTCAAAATCCTAATTTGTACTTAACCTTGTACTTGTTTGTTAAATTACCTCTCACCCGTATTTGGGAAAAAGGCAGCTGAAAAGCTCACTATTCTAACTAATAAGCGCTACGCCATACATTATTGCGCCAAAAACATTTCCAACTTACTCAATTGCTGCTGATAAGCTTCTGGGTTTTCCGTTTTAAACTTCTCTAAATTCAAGAGTTTCCATTTAACCGATGGGAATTCCTGAAAATCATAAATCGACCAATCAGGCTCTAAGCGATTAAAGCTTAGTAAAAATGCTTTATCGTCTTCATTTAAATCGGACTGTATCGTTTCAATTAATTGAAGCCTTGTTGCTTCATATTCATCGTAACCAAATTCTATTGCGCTCATACCTTTAAACTGATTCTCAAACGCCATTCGTTGATCAAGTAAATTAGGGCTGAGCATTTCATGGGGCGGGCGATTACTGCCAACCACCCCAAAAATAAAACCGCGCTTGATGTCATCGGTAAAACCTTCATTTTCAAGCAAGAGTTTTACATCAAACAAATCTCTTGGGTGCTGCCTATCCATCGCCGCACAAAACTTAGCTCCATATAGCTGTCCCAACGGCACAATAGGCATGGCACAAAAAACGTCAAACTGTTCTTGTGCAGCCTCGCATAGCTGGCCTTTCGTAGCCTCACCTATCAAGCCTCGCCCCACCATATTCACTTCAATCTTGATCATCACACCACGCTCATCAAGCTGGAGTTTACAAATATTTTCTTTATGCTGAATGCGTATCGATGGCCGCAAGCCCTCAATACGTTCTTTAATGCGAATAAGGGCTGCGTTAATGCCATCCAGCGTTTCATTGCGCTCGGCTATTTCGACGTAGGTTAAGTCGATATCAACAGACAGCCTTGGCATGTCGCGCACAAAGAGATTGATTGCCGTGCCGCCATGCATAGCAAAACATGTCTCTTTAGCGACCTCTGGCAACACATCCAAGAGCAGTTTCACCTGTTTCGTGTAGGCCTTATTCATGCCGCTGCCGCTAATTCTCTGGGTACAGTTATCTGGTATTTCGAGACATAAACGCCATCGCTCACTATGGCACGCTTACCCGATCCCAAATCAACCTTGTCCAGCTTGATATAGCTGAGCCATTCATGATCTGCTTTATCTGCTAAATACAAAAACAGGCGCTTCACCTTCACAGACGTGCACTCTTCTAATAGTTTTTGTACTGTCACTGGCCGCAAGTTATTCAGACCTTCCATAAGCTCAAACACTTCCATAAGCGGCTGAGACTTTGGCGCTAAATATAAGCATTCCATCACTGCTCGCGCAGGGCTGGATATCTTCACTTTGAAACTTTTATGGTCGATCTCAACCAAACCAAGCTCAGGCGGCAAAAAGCTTGTTAACTTACTCTCTACACTTAAACCCCAATCCCGCTTTTTAAACCAAAGCGGCAAGTTCTCATCCTTACCGCCAAAAAGCTGCGCTTTCTTGGTAGAAAGCTCCAAATAGTGGGCTTTTCCCTGCAATGACAGCGCGGTTTTAGCCGCTGGATGCACAAAGAGGCCTAGCTGGGACTGTAAGGCGTAGATACCACCTAAATAGTCCACTTGATCTCCGTGACGTATCAGGGCACCCGTGCCGATAGAATCAAACCACTGGCTTTTCTTGTACTGCTTTTGTAAATCGAGGCTATAGCCCTGATCCGTCAACCATGCCGAAGAGAGCACTATGCCCGAAGGCTGAGTGCTAAGCAGAGTGTTTAATTTTGACTCTCTTTCGGTATTCATACTTCCAATATATCTATTTTTTTAAACCACATCAACCAAAAGGTTTATATTATCTATAATTCAGGTATTTTAAATACCTAAATATAGTATTTTTTAAACATAGAGCGCGATGCTTGTATCAACATTTACAAGCAAACAAGTAGGCAAGTAAATAATTTGGCAATGGCGCAGCTCAGGGCTTTACTCAGATTCACTAAAGATCGACTGCAGATTATTTCTGCGGCGGCTTAACCGCCATTAATCAGCCGCTCCATAATGACGATATTCAAACGCTGCATGATGTGAATAAACAGCTAATAAAAATGCGGCAATCCAATCTACTCAGTAAACAGTAGCGCCAAAAAGTTATGCGCCCTATGACACCGCGACTATGCCGGCGCATATTGTATCGGCTATGATAGGTGACCTTAAAGCCATACGCGTATCAACGACTGTGATCAAAGCTTTCAACTCTGCGGCTATAGCCACCAACCTGCAACGGCTTTGCCTTATTCGCGTAATACTCCTTATCGGTATTACTGTAGCTCTCGCGATTGCAAGATCTCAAAATATTACTGTCGCAACCACCAGCATAGCCTGGGTGATAAGCATACTGGCAATATATACAACGCTATGCTGGTTTCGCTTGCGACAGTCATGGCCAGTAACCGAGCAAGAATTTTTTGCCCATATATTTTCTGACATCGGCTTTCTCACCGCCCTGCTCTACTTTAGCGGCGGCGCTACCAATCCTTTCGTATCCTACTTTTTAATTCCACTGTCAATATCCGCAATCACCTTGCCGTGGGCCTATACCATTTCTGTGGCAGTATTAAGTGTCGTCGCCTATTCATTATTACTATTTTTCTACATTCCACTGGCTATTTATGCCCCGAGTCATCATAGCGATGGCTTAAACATTCATATATTAGGTATGTGGATTAACTTTGTACTCAGCGCTGGGCTAATTACGTACTTTGTCGTTGGTATGGCTTCGGCGTTGCGTGAGCAACAGCAAACCATTAACCGACAAAAAGAAGACAGCCTCCGAGACCAGCAAATAATGGCTGTGGCGACACTGGCCGCTGGAACCGCACATGAATTAGGCACTCCTCTGGCAACCATGAATATACTGTTGGAAGAGCTAAATAAAGACGCACAACCTGGCGAGCTACAAGAAGATTTGACCTTGTTATTAGAACAAGTCACTCGCTGCAAAAGTATACTGACAAAGTTGACCAATACAGCGCAAATAAGCCATGCGGTAAAAGAGGCCATCAGCGTCCGATATTTAATCGACCAGGTACTGGACAACTGGCTACTGATGCGGCCTGAAGTTAGCTCGAGCCTAATTGTGACCAACGACAGTAAGTCGCCTCATATCGACAGTGATGCCACATTAAAGCAGGCTATCACTAACTTGCTCGACAATGCCGCTGACGCCTGCACTATTGATATTAAAATTATACTTAGTTGGGATAACAAAATGATCACCTTAGCTATTGAAGATAACGGCCCCGGCATTCCAATAGATATGGCCGAACAAATTGGCAAACCGTTTATTACCACCAAAGGTAAGGGCCTGGGCTTGGGGCTATCGTTAAGCCATGCCACTATCGAGCGGTTTGGTGGCACCGTGCAACTATTTAACAAACAGCCTAATGGCACGCTTACCCAGCTGCAGCTGCCAATAAGCAAGGTGATTTTGTGACAGCGTTTCAAAATATCTTATTAGTCGACGACGACCAAACGTTTACCACCGTGCTTGCCCGCGCGTTAACCCGCCGAGGGATTGGCGTAATAACAGCCAATTGCAGCAGTGAAGCCTTGGTAGCTAGCGCCAAGCAGCCATTCAGTCATGCCGTAGTCGACTTAAAAATCAGCCAAGAATCTGGTCTAAAATTAATTCCTGAACTAATCAAAGTACAACCCGAGTTGGCTATATTAATGCTCACTGGCTATTCAAGTATCAGTACTGCCGTTGACGCAATTAAGTTAGGCGCGGTGAATTACCTGTGTAAACCGGCCAATACTGATGAGATTTTAGCCGCGTTTGATACAGCTCCTGCGCCAGAAAGCGACAACATTGCAGTAAAACCGCCATCACTAGAGAGACTGGGATGGGAGCATATTCAGCGGATTCTTAGCGCGAACGATGGCAATATTTCCGCTACTGCCAGGGCATTAGATATGCATAGACGGACTCTGCAGCGCAAACTACAAAAGCGGCCAGTTAAACAATAAACGGTAATGTGAGTATTTATGTAACATCAAGGCTACATAAGGCTTAACCCCGCGTCGCGGGGCTTCCTTTGATCGATTTAAGAGGTTAAGATATCTCGATGCTAACAATAATAACTGGAGATTATCAGTGAGCCGTTTTAGAAAAGCCGAAGATGAAGAAGCAGAAATTGATCTAACACCTATGTTGGACGTTGTTTTTATTATGCTTATCTTTTTTATCGTAACCGCTTCTTTTATTAAAGAGTCTGGTATCGAAATTAGTCGTCCAGATGATGTCACTGATGCACCGCCACCAGATAGCGACAAGCAAAACATTATTATTCAAATTACCGCGGCAGACGAAGTTTGGATCCAAGGCCGTCGTATCGATAAGCGCGCTGTTAGGGCAAACATCGAACGCATGTATGCGGAAAATCCAGATGCTAGCGTAATTATTCAGGCTAATAATAAAGCACATGCTTCAGTTTATGCTGATATTGCGAATTCAGCCCGTGAGGCCGGTATTTATGCGGTATCGATGGTGACAACCGAATTCTAGTTAGCTAAGCACAGCACGTAACTCAGCCGAGTGTAGACTCGGCTTTTTTATGCCTGCGACATCATGTCACTCCCGCCCAATCGCTGTTTTCTTTACACTGCCCGCAAATTATTTATCAGCTAATACGACCGTAAATCATTGGGGAATAATGTGAGAAAAAAAGTCAATTTAATGGCTTTCATTATAACTGCTGCCAGCGTACCAACTGTTATGGCGGATCACCATCCTGAAATAGAGACAGTAGAAGTTACTGCTAAGGCATTCAAAGAGTTTAAGGGTATTAATCTTGACCTAACTAGCTCACCAGATGCCAGCGTATTACTACGCCAAGTACCGGGTGCAAGCTTTAACACCAAAGGCCCACTAACAACGCTTCCCCAATACCGCGGTATGGTGTCGCAACGCTTATCTATTGCTGTTGATGGGCACCAAACTATTTCAGGTGGCCCAAACCTAATGGACCCACCGTTACAGTATGCGCCAGCGGCTCTTTTAAGCGAGGTAACAGTAACCCGTGGCATTGCTCCAATTAGCGCTGCGCCACAAACTATTGGTGGCCGTATAGAAGCTACATTATGGGAAGGTGAGTTCTCAAAAGACAACAATACAACAACATCTGGACGTCTGGTCGCAGGCTTACAATCGATAGATAGCAGCTATCAAATTGCTGCCACGGCAGCCGCCGCTAACAAAAACCATAAAATAGCGATTTCATTATTACAAGAGCAATCCGATGATGCGGAATTTGATGGCGGTGAAATCACGCCTACTGAATACGAACGCCAACGCACAGGTATCCAATACAGCTGGCAAACAGAGCAACAAGAATTCAATGTTCGTTATAGCAACAACAAAACTAACGACGCCGGCACACCAGTGCTACCAATGGATATTCAATACATTGACAGCGAAGTGGTTAATCTAGATTACTTAATCCGCCTAGATAACTGGCGCATAAGTGCAAACTTTACCGATACCGACGTTGAGCATTCAATGTCTAACTTTCATCTGCGTGCTGCGCCAATGCCAGCAAAATGGCGTGCCAACTTAGCAACTGCAGAAGGCACTAGTTTTGGGCTGCATGCAGAAAGCACTGATGAAACCGGCGGTTGGACGCTAGGCGTTGATAGTTCTGAAGAAAGCCATGATTCAGATATCAGTAACCCAAATAACGGCATGTTTTTTGTCCGCAATTTTAATAATGCCCAGCAAGAAATATTAAGCGCCTATACTGAACGC
The DNA here is from genome assembly GCA_046710535.1 of Pseudomonadales bacterium. Taxonomy (GTDB): domain Bacteria; phylum Pseudomonadota; class Gammaproteobacteria; order Pseudomonadales; family CAWVSB01; genus CAWVSB01. Next base: position 321,856 of record JBKEHH010000002.1, on the reverse strand, counting down.
CAACAAGTCATCAACGAAAAACTAAGCTAAGCGCAGGTATTCGTGCCAATAAAATCACCGTCGATGCTGACGAAGTCGGCTCATCTATGGCTATGATGATGCCAATGGTTGCAACTCTACAAAATGATTTCAACAATGCTGCCCGAGACCAAACCTACAACAATATAGATGCTATGGCGCGCCTTGATTATCAAGCTAGCGAGACATTGTCTTATACTGCGGCCGTATCACATAAAAGCCGTGCACCGGTTTATCAAGAACTGTATTTATGGTTGCCACTGCAAGCAACTGCCGGCTTAGCTGATGGTAAAAACTATATTGGCAATGTAAATTTAGACTCAGAAACAAGTGATGAAATTGAGCTAGGCTTAGATCTAATTGGTGACAAGATCTTTATCGCACCACGTATTTTTTATCGCAATATAGATGACTATATCCAGGGCACTCCATCAACCAATATGGCTGCCAATATGGTTAGCAATATGATGGCAGGCGATCCAAACCCACTGCAGTTCAATAATGTTGACGCGGTGATGTATGGCTTCGACATTGAATGGCAATATTTGATCTCTGATCAGTGGCAGCTGCAAGGTACCGTTAACTATGTACGCGGTGAATTGCGCAACGGCGACGATGACCTCTATCGCATTGCCCCACCAAGTGTTCGCATAAGTGCTAACTACAGCCATAGTAATTGGAATATTTCCGTTACCGGCATGGCATTCGCCAAGCAAGACAATGTTGCTAATTTTAATAATGAAACCGAAACTTCTGGTTATGCACTATTTGATTTAACCGGTGGTATTGCGTTATCAGAAAACCTCAGCATCAATGCTGGAGTCAACAACTTGTTTGACCGCGAATACAACGACCATTTAGCTGGCGTAAATCGTGCTGGTGGCAGCGACGTAGGGGTTGGCGATCGTATCCCAGGCTCCGGCAGAAACCTCTTCGCAAGAGCTGTTTGGGCTTGGTAGTCACTTTGCTAACCCTAACCATTTGGGGCTATCTAAGCGCAGCATAAATCAGTAAAATTCTGCGCTTATACCGCCCTTAGCTCAGCTGGATAGAGCGTCCCCCTCCTAAGGGGAAGGTCCCCCGTTCGAATCGGGGAGGGTGGACCATATAGTGATTATTTTACATCGGAGAAAAGTTTAACGCCTATTTATTGATATGCACCTAAAACTGCACCACTAAGCTCTATTATTTAATAACATACATCATCAATATAAAATGATATTCAATACAGTTATATAAAAACTAGATTAAAGTTTTAAATTATATGTAGATCATATATCGAATAATTCCGGTCGAAAAACAGTGACGCTAATACGCTCTGCTTACTTATTAAATAGCTCTCTATTAAAAATAGCCAGCTAAGCTATCAGCGCCCTATTTTGTCTTAGCCCTAACATTGTGAACGTAAAACTACATATTAAGTAAACACTACCCAACTGTACCCACTGGGATGGATATTGGCCGCTATAAGCTATTATTAATACCGCTAAAATAACCATTACTCGTACTAATTCTATCGCCAATACATAAGGTCTTTTGTCAGATATTGCACCGATAACTATTGCAGTAAGTGTCATTATCACTATATTGGAAAACTTTGCTTGGTAAGATAGTTCGGCTAAATTCAGCATGAACCAACTAAAAAACATTAGTAACAAAAAGTACTGTGATAATAATAATATATTTTCTTGGCGATTAAGTTGAGGACCGTATTTTTGAAAATCACTCAAGTCTGTTTTTTTATTAGGATATTGCTGTGCAACATCTGCTGGCCGCCAGCCGGTAGGAGACCAAAGTATCGCTATTTTGTCGCTAAACTTTTTTGTACGCCAAGCATCCTTAACCATGTTTACGTAGATGTGTAGGTTTGCCCATAGTGGATTCCAACTTACCAAGGGTGTTCTTAAGCCATAGATAATCTCTTCTTTTTCATCTTCTTCGGCATAGGTGCCAAATAAGCGATCCCAAATAACCAAAAGACCACCATAGTTTTTGTCAACATACTGGGCATTTTGTGCATGATGCACACGATGATTTGATGGCGTAATCATAAAGCTTTCAAATATTCCGAGCTTAGGGATATGGCGACTATGAATCCAAAACTGGTAAACCAAATGACCAGAAGCAATAGTCACATACATGTACACAGGCATACCTAGGAGAAAGCATGGAATGAAAAAAATCCAAGTAACAATGAAACCTGTGCTGGTTTGCCGTAAAGCGGTGGTCAAATTGTATTCTTCACTTTGATGATGAACAACGTGAGCACCCCAAAATATTTGCCGCTCATGACTAATCCGATGAAACCAGTAGTAGCAAAAATCATAAACTAATATAGCAAAAACCCAATGCCAAACAGATTCAATATTTAGGATGGACATTGAAAATTCTTGTTCGATGCTAACAAAAACCAACCCCCCAATATTGATAAATACTATTTTATTAAGGGTGCTTATCATCCCAAGATTTAGGCTATTCAGACTATCACTTACTCTGAAAGTGTTATTTTTTTTTAGTAAGCCCCAGCCTAGCTCTAGCAGTATGGCAAGTAGGAAAAACGGCGTGGCATAGGTAACAATATTCATCTGTTAACTCTTTATAAGTAGTTAGTAGCTTTTTATCGTGGTGTTAAAATCGCGTTACTCCACTCCTAACCAGATGCGGCGCATATGTTTCATCATCCATCACTGCCATTGCACGCCTGCAAGCACTAACCTTCGGCGTTGTCGTTTATGCCAGCAGCCCATTGGTTGGCGGACGATTTGAATGGCATTGTTGTTGCTGAGCTAGTATTAGCAGGTGAAGGTATAGCGCTAACAACAAGTAGCAAGCCCACTTTAAAAAATTAATTTAGGCTAAACTGTAAATTATTCATAACAAGTAACCAAATTCATATATATTGAAAAAATGAATTTAAAGAGGCCGTTCTGTGATTATTATTGAAATATAGCTTACATAAAAATGATACTGAAATCGCCAATAATAGTTTAATCATTAGCGATTCCAGCAAGGTCGTTCTAACGTATTGAGTTAATACTTAGTATTAAAACCAGCGATACTTAGCTTCTATACCAACGACTCTTTCAGCCCCTCTTGGTAGATATTGGTCATAAGGAATAGAACCACGTCCTGCTGCACTGAAGATATTATTTTGTAGTATGACGCTGGCATATTCTTTATCCAACACATTGTCTACAAACAGACTTACTTGATAGTGATCGTCTTTATCTAATACGTTTAAAGACAGGTCTAAAATACCATAAGCCTTTTGTACTTTATTATCGTCTTGGTCTAACGCATACAAGGTGTCATCTTGCCAGCGATAAGCGGCGTTAATAGATAGATTCACCGGCATGTTATTTATTTCAATTAAGTAGCTAGTTGCCAGCGTAAGCTTAAGCTCTGGCGAATTTGGCATGCCTTCACCTCTAACATCTTGGGTGCCGTCTATCGCGCAGTTGCTTACATTATTGGCAATTTGAACAGGAGCACATTGACCCGCAACTAAATCTTTGATTTCGGTTTTCACATAGGCAAAGCCACCGAATATATCTAGGTTTTCCAACGGCCGTGCCTGAAAGTCAACCTCTAAACCCTGAGTTTCAACATCGCCTATCCCTAGTAACTGAAATGTTCCGGAGGTAGCATCCTGAGCCTGCGATTGAAAATCTCCATACACAGTATTGAATGCGGCAACATTTAAGCGTAAGCGATCATCTAACAAGCTACTCTTAAACCCAATTTCAAACGAATCACTAGTCTCGGCATCAACCGGCGGCGTATCCGGTGCCATTTCAAATATTACGTTATATGCTGGGCCTTTATAGCCTTGGCTAAAAGTCGCATAAGCCATAATATCTTCATTAACATCCCATTGCGTACCGAGCTTATAAGACGTGTCACTTTCTTTATTTGTTGTCGCCTCAAATCGCGGTTGTGCGGGGATAGGAGTGCTACCTTGAAGGCCCGCACCCACTCTTTCAAAATCGAATCCTAATTCGTCATGGGTGTAACGAGCACCAGCTATCACTCGAACTGTGTCGCTAACATTTGCCGTGAGTTGACCAAAAAATGCATAGTTAGTGGACTCTACATTAGCGTCAAATGATCCAAGAAAGTTAGTTCCCCCAGAACCAGTAGTTGGATCAGGTAAAAATATATAGAGATCTCTAGTGAAGGTACGATTGATATCCTGATCAAAATAATACGCCCCGACCACATATGATAGAGTATTGTCCACCGGAGATGCCAAACGTAATTCCTGTGTAAATTGTTCTTGCTCTGTTGCACCTAGGTTTACATCAAGCCAAATTTCTGGCGTTCCATCAACATCTAAATTGCTGCTTTGATCCCATTCTCGCTTGGCGGTAATAGACGTTAAGGTATAGTCACCGATGTTCCAGTTGATCTCAATCGACGAACCAGACGCCTCACTTTTACTGAATAAATCGGCATTGGTATTCACATCGCGATTACTCTTACTGCCTACAATTGTCGCCAACTGAAGTTCTTGTGAACCAAACAGCCCTACCGGTATGTCGCTGCTAGAACGAGATTGAAACTGGCAGCATTCACCATCGGTCTCTGCTTTATCAATAGAAAATTTTATTTCCAAATCATCCGAGGCCTCCCAGCGTAACTTGGCCCGTACCGCATGATCGTCAGAACCGTTTACGTTATTGCCATTATAAATATTTTTAATATGCCCTTCAGTATCCGATTTCACTGCAGCTATGCGAAGCCCCAGCGTATCGCCCAAAGGAATAGAAACCATAGCGTTAACTCTGTAATCATCACTGTTAGCTCTTACGCCCACTTCTGCTTCAAACTCTTCGCCCGCATCGTTACTAATTAAATGAACAACACCAGCGCTAGCGTTCTTCCCAAATAGCATACCTTGGGGTCCACGCAAGACTTCAACGCGTTGTAAATCCATCATTTGCGAAAAACCCATGCCCGATCGCCCCATTACAACGCCATCAACAACTGTTGATACGCTAGGTTCGACCCCTGAGCTGTAAGACTGCGTACCTATACCGCGAATATTGAAGGATGAAGAGCGTGCTTCACCGCCATCTTGAAAAGTAAGAGATGGTGTTAATTTAACTAAATCCTGTGAATCGGTAATACGAGCCTGTGCAAGCATGTCACCAGAAATAGCGGTAACGGCAACAGCTATATCTTGCAAGTTTTCCGACCGCTTGGTAGCGGTAACTAGGACTTCTTCCAAAGTATAACTATTTTGCGCCAAAGTTAGCGGGCTAAGAAGCGATGTTGACGCTAATGCTACAGCAGTTACGATATTTTTTTATATAAAACCATAATTTTCCCCGGTGATTATTAAAAGTAATTATTGTTATTTTTCAGCTAATTCTAGCGTTACAGTGTTTTATTCATAGTGTTTTATTATGCTAACTAGAGGTCAATTGCATTTCCTCTCGAGTATGGATAAAAATATTTTGTTATATTTTTTATCCATTGAAAAACTAGGCGCATACTTGACCGGTTTTGTAGTGTTATCATTACTACATTATAAATATAGTTTTATTCTCACAGTTACATGAATTTAAATATATACATAAATGCTTTACAAACATGGACAATAGCATTGCAAGATAAAATTATCGTTAAATCGACAAAAGCTATTCAACACGCCGCAGTGACTCATTGGAGAATGCTGAACGGTTTTGCAGTATCGCGCAAAGACTTTACGGCATGTCTGCGCTTGGTTATGGGAGAGCATCTAGGTAGCCCATTTCATTATCTAACTCGGGAGCTACCTGACCCAATTACTGGCTCGGTATTTCAACAGCAGACAAATTCTGCAGAGTTGATTAGCCGCTGGAAAAGAAGCTTTAATCATAACAATATTTTAATAGAAGCTGACGCTAGCGATTTTTTGCGTGAAGTCTATAGCTGCTTAGAAGAAGTTGACGTGGTATTTACCAACTACATCACTCCCGGTGCAACCCGCTGCCAAAGAAATCATATTAACGACATAGTGACGCGCAGGCCAAACAGCAAATCGGGATGGAGCCTGCAGCTTACCACCCAAGGAACTGGCAGCTACAACTGCATCAAAACTCAGCTGAAAGCAGTACCCGGAGATATAATTTTACTGGGACCAGATGCCATTTATGATTATGGGCGTGATGAGAATTGCGAACAATGGGAGCATCAATGGATTTACTTCCCCCAACAAGAACAATGGCTCGAACATCTGCAATGGCCTGAGATTGGCCCAAACATTTATCATCTTCATAGCCAGGGCGATGAATTTGACAAGCTAAAAGCATTATTTGCTGAGATCAATGATATTCATTTAGACACAGATGATTTATCACCCTTACTCAGTAGAAATATTTTAGAACAAATTTTAATCAGGTGTAGGAAATTGGCGCCCGGTGATACTACTAAATTAACAGATCCTCGTATCAGCCGAGTGGCTGATTATATCTCTGCCAACTTTCACCAAACATTTACGGTTGCATCATTGGCCAAAACTGCAGGGCTGTCGCCGGCGCGCTTGGCTGTGCTATTCAAACAAGAAACAGGCACAACCATAATGCGTTGGCGCGATATGCAAAGAATGGCTAGAGCTGCACAGCTATTAGTACAAACTGGACAGCCAATAGGTCAAATAGCTCAACTTGTTGGCTACAATGATGCGCTTTACTTTTCCCGCTGTTTTAGCAATCACCTAAATTCAAGCCCACGCGAGTATAGGATGAGTCGATTAAGACAACGTTAGCTCTGCTTTCACTTGTAATATTGATCTTCCTCTTAAACTATTAGACAAGTAAATTAACTGACTAAATAACGAAAAACGCCGTTAAATTGAATATTAAAAGTTACATTTAATTTTCGCAGTCTCTGCAGGGAAACCTTATCTATACTGAATCAATGTCAAGATTAGCAGTACAAAATATCTTAATGATCTAACTAGAACTTCGTCAACTGGCGCTGCGTCTTATGTCCAGTGGCGACTCGATTATAGCTACACACTACTCCACCTCCAGTAAGACATTTTCATCAGAGGCTAGCCTGTGAAATTGAATACAGAGCTATTCTAGGTTTTTAATTAATGACTAAATAGGCAGGCGAGCAACTGCTTTAGTGGATGGCAGATTATCAAATATCTACCTATAGACACTTGGTGCATTGACAAGAATAGCCGTCTTTGTGTTTAATCAAACGCTCACATCCCCCTTCAGGGACTATAATAAAATAGAGAATATAGATGAATACTGGCAAGATATCGCGACGCCAATTTTTAAAAAAAACCACAACTTTAGGTGCAATGATGGCCTTATCTGCTTGTGATAGCCTAACGGTAGGGCCTGCTAAAAAACCGCTAGATCGACTTGGCGTTCAGCTTTACACACTGCGCAAAGAACTAGACGAAAACTTTGCCGGCACCCTAAAAACAGTGAGCGAGCTAGGTTATACAGAGTTAGAATTTGCTGGTTATCATAATCAGGCGTTCCCAGATATTATTAAAATTATGGCTGATCTAGGGCTTAGCGCTCCAGCGGCTCATTTGTATTTGGAAACAATTCGAGACGATACCGACACCGCAATAGATATTGCTCATGTACTCGGTCATAAAAGTATTATTGTACCGTGGCTTGAGCCAAACCAACGCCAAAGTGTAGACAAATATAGACAGCTAGCTGACGACTTAAATATAGCCGGTGAAAAATGTCGAGCCGAAGGCATACAGCTGGGTTACCACAATCATGACTTTGAATTTATGCAACTGGATTCGATTAGGCCTTATGACCTGCTACTTCAGGAAACTGATCCCAACTTAGTGAAAATGGAATTAGATTTATACTGGATTGCTAAAGCCGGGCTTGACCCAATAGAATATTTATCTGCTCACGAAAACCGATTCACTCTTTGTCATCTTAAAGACATGGACACCAATGGCGCTATGGTAGATGTCGGTAGTGGCGTGATCAATTTTGCAGCAATTATTCCAGCAGCCAAAAAAGCTGGAGTGAAACATTATTTTGTTGAACATGATAAAACAACTACCCCCTTACAAGCATTAGAAAACAGTTTCAAAGCCATATCGTCACTGTCGGTTTAATAATAAAGGAATAATCTCGGTGATAAATTTAAGACTGATCTCGTTGCTACTTGTACTGTTAAGCACTTGGGTAGCAGCTAATCCAAAACCAAACATCATTGTCATTTTGGCTGATGATTTAGGCTATGGCGATATTTCAAGTTTTGGTGCAACAGATATAGCAACCCCACGTATTGATCAACTAGCAAACGAAGGTGTTAAGTTCACTCAGTTTTATTCCGCGGCACCGGTATGCACTCCTTCACGAGCAGGACTGCTAACCGGACGTTTATCTGCGCGCATGGGTATCAGTCATGTGTTCAGAGAAGACGCTACCGACGGAATGCCACCGTCAGAAATAACTATTGCGGAACAGCTTAAGCAAGCCGGTTATCACACTGGCATGGTAGGCAAATGGCATCTTGGTCATCTAGACCCCTACATGCCATGGAACCAAGGTTTTGATGAATTTTTTGGCGTGCCATACAGCAACGACATGGGTAATTTTTTCTTCTACGAAAATCGTCAAATGCTGCACCAAGAAATAGACCAGCGTTATCTAACCCGCCGTTATACCGAAAAAGCAATAGACTATATTGAGCGTCATGCTAGCGAACCTTTTTTCCTTTATCTGTCTCACAATATGCCCCACACACCACTGTATGTTTCCCCCGAGTTTGACGGTGTATCTGACCGCGGATTATACGGCGATGTCGTTCAAGAATTAGACTGGAGCACTGGGCAAATCGTCGATAAATTGATAGCGCTGGATTTACTAGAAAACACCTTAATCATCTTTTCTTCTGACAATGGCCCATGGCTAGCAATGCGCAGCCACGGTGGTAGTGCTGGTCAGTTGCGCGATGGTAAAGGCTCTACCTTTGAAGGTGGTCAAAAAGTGCCAGCACTGGCTTATTGGCCCGCCCGAATTACCAGCGGTAGAGTAGAGGTAAAACCCTCTAGTTTATTAGACTTAATGCCTACCTTTTCCGCTATAGTCAATGTCCCACTGCCTGAAGATAGAGTGATCGATGGAAGAAATATTTCTGCATTAATAAGCAGAAAACCTGAAGACGATACAAGCAGCGAACAGTTCTTTTATATCTCAGCAATCAAACCTCAAATAAACGCTTACCGCCAAGATGAATGGAAATTGAAACTAGCCAGAAAAGGCTACCCTAAAATTTTCGAACCATTTATAAAGCTAGACCACTATGCTCATAAGCTTATGTTGTTTAATTTAAAAGACGACCCGTTTGAAGCAAATAATATTGCCACAGATCACCCTGAACGAGTGAAAGCTATGCAAACTGCCATTAGTCAAATGGAGCAAAGCATAGCCAGTGAAGGCGCGCGGCCGCTTAAAATGAGCGGTACCAAAGCAGACCGAAAAGGCTATGGCGAATGGGTTGTAAGACTAGCAATGCTGGCCTTTATATTACTAGGACTGCTGTATGCGCTATACCGTGTTGGTAAGTTTATTTACCGGCGTGTTTTTGGAACTAGAAAAATAGTTAAGTCAGGCGATTAATACGTGGAAGAGATTAACTATAAAGACTCATTCACTAGAACTGTTATTAGCTGGTTACTTTATCCGCCGGGGGTATTGTTACCCTTGGCCTGCATTGTGGCTATTAGCACACCCGACAATCCACAGCGATTATTACCCTTAGCCCTAATTGGTCTGATTACATCCTGCCTTGCAGAATTTATTCAGCCACATATGAAAAAGCGGCAATCGTCTCACAATGACATTATTACAGACATAGCCCATGCAACACTCTCTCTCGGGTTGGCAACCTTACTCCGCGTAATACTAATCTATGTGTTTTTCTTAGCCGTCTCAAGCACTAGTGAATCTTTTGCATTAGTAACGTGGCCCAGTAATTGGCCTTTAGGCTTGCAGGTAATACTAGGTTTAGCGGTTGCCGAATTGGGTACCTATTGGCGTCATCGCCTATTCCACGAATGGAATATTGCTTGGCGGTTTCACTCGGTCCATCACAGTTCAAAACGCTTATATTTTCTTAACGCCACTCGCTTTCACTTTATAGATTTATGCCTAGCCGGCCTTGCCAGCGCTATTCCCTTAGCATTATGCGGCGCGAGTGCAGAAATAGTTGTACTGGTGAGTATTTTTACCGGTCTACATGGCAATTGGCAACACGCTAATGCGCGTTATCGTTTAGGGTGGCTAAACTGGGTTTATTCTGCCGCAGAATTACACCGCTGGCATCATTCTTCTATTATTTCTCAGAGCAATAGCAACTACGGTAATAATCTAATCATTTGGGACACAATTTTTGGCACCCGCTACTTACCCACAGAGCCACAAAATGTAGAACAGTTTGGTTTAGGAACACATGGGGAGGTTTACCCACAAACTTGGCGTAAACAATTACTAGTTCCTTTTTTGTGGGAACGATTATTTAAGCAGTTACCAGACCAGCAAGCAGCGCAAAATGAACAGCAGCATGAGTAAAAAATTCATTCAACGAACGCTCATATGTCTTGCTGTACTGTATGGGTTTTTGGTAGTTATAGGTTCAGAATTGGTACCACCGGTTTACACTGCAACAGCAGAAGTAAACATTTCTGCTACGCCAACAAAAATATGGCGAGTGCTTACCGAATTTACGCTATACAAAAACTGGAACCCCTATTTAATAGCCACAGAAGGTGAGCTAAAGTCAGGGCAAGAAATCACTATTACTCTACGCAACAAAAACTTTGACAAGCCATTTACTACAACGCCTGTCATTGCATCTGTGAATAAAAATAAATCATTTCACTGGGTTAACGGATTCCCCGTTCCCGGCATTTACGACAGCAAGCACTATTTTATTCTGAAGCCGACTGGCAATGGCCAAACCATCCTGCTGCAGTATGAAGAATTTAGAGGTGTACTGGTATGGTTACTACCAGGTAAAGACAAAAGAAAAGCAGCGACAGAAGAAGGATTTAACTTAATGCATAACGCGATGAAGACAATGCTTTAATCATCACTATTTGAACTAACTAGCTACACTTTCTCGCGATTAATATTCTATTTAGGCAGCCTATCGGGCTGCAAGTCTAGTGCAAAAATGTAATAAGGGAATTAAGGTTGTCATGACTAATAATTTTTATAAGGCGCTGTTTTTTATTTTATCCTCAACGAGCTTTATAATACATAACATTAACTGACAAACGGCGATGATTTTTACTGAAAAAAACAGAGCATCTATCAACGACTTACCCTAAACACCCCGAATAATTACATTTACTTTATACCTCTGCTAAGGGGAAGGTCCCCCCGTTCGAATCGGGGAGGGTGGGCCATAAGTTTTTATTTATCAACAACGTAGAAACCTACTCTTGTTTAAATTAAAATATTATTTTTATATCACCTAGATTCTAGGCTCTGGGTCGGGTAGTGGGTGGGGTAAGGCTCAAAAACTAATTTTTAGCGGACTCATATTGACTATTTCAGTCCTAGGGACCTCAACTACTCTAGAATTTTGATTAGAATACGAAAACGCATATGTCGAGTTACCTGATACATACTCGAACGCAGAAAAACGCTTGAATGCATCACTATATTCGAGTGTATAGGCACTATTGAAATCACCTTGCATAACTTCTTCTATGCTTTCACAAATGGTGATGTATATAGTGGTCAAGTAATTTTGGACATTAGATATTTTTTCAGCTATCGCTGAAGCTAAACCCTGATTAAATGTATGCAGCCTTTGGTAATTATAGTACTCCATCAAGTCACTACTAATATCTAATCTAGCTTCGTCTAGGCCAGCATACCATTTGGCTGGAACCCATTCGGTTTTCAAGCTTCTGAAGACTCTTTCCATTGGCGCATTATCCCAGCAGTTACCACGCCGACTCATGCTCTGTTTAATGCGGTAGCGCCACAGCAATTGTCTAAATCTCAAACTCGTATACTGACTGCCTTGGTCTAAGTGGAACATCAAACCTTTGGGTTTACCTCTCTGCTGGTAGGCATTCTCAAGGGCGTTGATCACAAGTGATGCGTCTGGGTTCTTTGAGATCGACCAGCCAACAACACGTCGCGCGCACAAATCAATAATAACGGCTAAGTAAACCCAGCGACCGCTCGCTCAGATATAGGTTATATCTCCGCACCGAGGGGCGTTCGGGCCTGCAACAGATAATTCTCGATCAAGCGTGTTAGGTATTTCAAGTCGTTCATCTAATGCAACTTTGTATTTGTGCGCGCCAGGTTGCTTGCTAACTAACAGCGCCTCTTTCATCAAGCGACTAACCTTGAATCGGCCAATTTGAATACCATCCGTAGCCAGCATGGCAACAATGGAACGGCTACCTGCCGAGCCTCGGCCTAGCCGATGCTTTTCACTTACTGCGGCTCGCAACACTACGCGCTCTTTATCGATAACTCGGCTACTTTGGCATCTTGCGTAATAGCTTGATCGCTTCATATCGCCATAAAGCATACAAGAATGAATCGGATATTATAGTCAGATAAATAATACTAAGGTGCGTTAAAAACTAACTGCCTTTCTATTATTCCAGACAATAATCTATCCACGCACTATAGATCAAACCACCCCACTCATCAGCAAATCCTTTCTCATTGCATAAGGCAGAGTTTTGCATTTTATCGCGTAAGCCTAATTTTATTTGAATCAATGATTTTTGATTAGCCGCGAAAATTACCGCTTTTTCTATTAGCTCATCTGACGATGTAGCCACCCATTCATCCATGCCCAAAAATGTCATAGCACTGGCGCCCATTCGCCCGCAAAAGTTTTCACCCGCTAAAGTAAGCACGGGCACGCCCATCCAAAGTGCCTGAAAACTGGTGGTACCACCGTTATAAGGTAGCGTATCTAAACCAATATCTACTTCAGAATATTCAGCCATCATGTCTTCTAACGATGATGGACCTGAGAATAACAACCGCTCTTTTGCTATGCCACTATCGATAAAATAAGCCATTACATCTAGCATGCAATTCGTATCGGCAAACGATGGTGTTTTTAATTTTAGCAGTGCATCAGGCACGGCGAGCATCACATCACACCACAACGCCAAGGTTTTTTTATTTACCTTAGTTAGATTGTTGAACGATCCAAACACCACTTGCTTACGCTGTTTGATTTTATCAGCATCGGCTTCCAGAAAATCATCGGTAGATGAAAAACAAAACACACTGTGGTTTTCTAGGCGTAACACTTGCTCAGAACACAGCACATCATTCTCTGGCGGGCATACCACCCTATCAGCAATCAAGTAATCTATGCTGCGTAAGCCGGTCGAATGCGGATAACCCATCCAGGCAATTTGTATAGGCGCTGCCCGCATTGCAAACACACCTAAGCGATGCTTTGCTGTATGGCCAGATAAGTCCACTAGCACATCAATTTCATCAGCAATTATACGCTCACGTAAGCGCTCATCGGTCCAACCAGCTGCGTCTTGCCATGCATCCATTTGCTGGCAGATAATTTCAGTACTGGTATCAAAGGTTCGACTACAGTAATAACCAGTAAGCTGGAATTTTTTCCTATCCAGTTCTCGTAATAACGGCTGAATAAAAATACCAACTGGATGTTGATCACGAAAATCTGCCGATACCAAGCCAATTTTAATTTTCCTGTCAGGGTCTTTACTATTGGCAAAGACATGCGCAATGGCTAAATCATCTACCCATCTATCCATCGCACTTTTATGGTGAGCAAACTTATCTTCAACGCTTACTTCACCGCTATACAGCTCAGTAAACAAATAACTACTCACCGCTCTACTCTGTCCGCCTTCTACAGCCACCTGCTGTTTAAACAATGGCAAACACTCATCCACTTTGCCTTGGCGTAACAACACACTGGCTTTTAGTTGTTCCGCATCAATATAGTTTGGGCGTAGTTCCAACGCTTTATCTAACGCTGAATTTGCTGCCGACAAATGCCAGCTTTCGTATTCGGCCTTAGCTAAATTTAAATACACATCGGGCAAGTCGGGGCGCAAGGTGACAATCTTCTTTAAAATAACAATAGCTTCTTCAAAATACTTATACTCCCAAATCACTCTAGCTAACTCGCTTAAAACACTTACGTCGTTAACACCACTCACCTGCTGAAAATAATGCTTGGCTTTTATTGGCTCACCCAACTGCATAGCACAAGCACCTAGTGAGATAACAGCAGAAGTATCTTTCGGGTTACGTGTTAGCGCCAGTTCAAATTGTGCTGTTGCACCAACATAATTACCCATATCAAATCGGCTTTGGGCTAAAGCTGAATGTATTACATGTGCACCAGGTGAATATTTTAAGGCTAGATCCATATGCTGTTTAAACAAAGCTTCCTCGCCCTGCTGATCGTACCACTTCGCTAAACTAAAATGGCCTTTCCAAGAACTTTCATCGACCGCTATCAGCTGTAAAAAACACGCTTTGGATTTAGAGCTGCTACCTAAATGCCGCCACACATTACCTAAGTCTACTAGCGCTGCCGTATGGTTTGCCTCTAATTCAAGGGTAGCCAATAAAGTATTTTTACACGACTGCCATAACTGCTGGTCACGTTGCACTACAGCCAATTGATACAAAGCTGAACTATTTTTAGGCTGACGTGTTATCACCTGCTGGTAGCAGCGCTCTGCCTCCTCGTAGTGTTTAGCAGCTAAATATAAGTTAGCCAAATTAAACCAACACTCTACAAAGTTAGCATCAATGGCTAATGCTTTTTCATAACTGCTACGGGCATTATCAACATCACCCAACTGCCTATACACCGCACCCACATTGGCCAAGGCTTGCAGGTTATTTGGCTCGCTAGCTAAAATTTTCTGATACGCGGCCAAAGCACCTGTCCAATCCTGACTTTGATGTAGGCGTAAACACTGTTCAATGGAAATAATAGAATCACTCACAACAGACAAACTAGCTAGCTAGCTAGCTAAACCAGCATTGGTAATCCCAGCGCTAGCTTTCAACCGACAAAACCCGTTTAATTTGGTCATTTTTAAAACCAATCATACTTGGACGCTTCACATTAGGCAGCACCACTACATCGTACAATTCGCTCACAAAACCTTCTGCATACAAGGCATGCACTATGCCGCCAGTTTTTAAATCAACCACCAATACACCACTGCGCGCCGCAATGCCTTCTTCTGCTAAGCGCTCATCTAAGGCCAAGCCATTAAAGGTCTTATTATCGCGTGGACGCGACAAACCTAAAATAGCATAGTGTTTATGAAACGCCATACCCCTAATATAACCGGGGCAAAAAGCTACAGGCTCAAACTTGCCACTTTTTAAGTCGACAAAGCCAAACTCACCTTTACCCGAATTTGCTACCCATAATTTGCCGTCATGCCAACGCGGGGAATGAGGCATCGACAAACCTTCGACCACTATGTCATTAGTCGCCACATCAATCACTATGCCGCCATCACCGCGATGGTCGCGCCAACCGTCACCTACATTGGTTTTTGCAATGGCGCTCACATAAGCAGGCTCGCCATCTTTCATTGCCAAACCATTCAAATGACAACGGTCTTCCGGTTGTAGCTCGGTGATAAAATCTGGCTTCCAAAGTGGTTTAAAACTGGCAGTTTCACTTACTGTCGCCAAACAGCTAAACAAGCTATTTACAAATACCGGTGCTCCTTTGCTGTTAACCGCAACATCATGCATATCAATATCACCGGTAATGTAGTTCACCTGAGGCACATACAAACAGTCATAACCATCAGCATCATCACCTGCAGTTAAGGTATTACTAAAGCGATGCAGCTGATAAGAACTACTCGCTAACAAGTTTTGGCCATCGCTCCATAAACCCATAGGACGTTCAAACGTGCGCTCAAAAACCGACAGCTGCTGATTTGAATTATGCCCCACCAATAGTATTTTGCCCGACTGATAGGTACTAAACCCTAAACTAATATTTTGCTCTATCAACCACGGTACAAACTGGCGGGTAGCGTTTAATTCAAATTGCGGTTCAGCCGCTGCGCCGGCTGCTTTTTTATCCCTCATGCAAAACTTCCTCGATTATTTCAGTGAGTCAATACAATAATTATTTAGCAAGAAATTAAATGACACTTGTCGTCACATCATCATCAATCAACACGGTAGCTAATACATTACCACCAGAGTTAAATTCATAAGTATTTACCCCACCAGCGTTAGTAAATGACCAGCTGCCAGTTTGCCCGTTAGATGTATTACTTAAGTTCACCGCATCACCCGTATCACCAAACACACTTAACACATTAGTGTTTTCACTTAAATTTAACACGTCGGTTAAATTTATATCTAATTGGCTATTGCCACCGTCAGCCGTTAGGTCAATTCGCTCAATGCTTTGCAGCTTAATGTTAGCCACACTGCTAAAGTCTAATGATATGGCTGCATCTAAACGCAGAGTATCAATGCCTAGACCACCATCAAGGCTGGCAAAGTTAGCATCACTTATCGCCAACACATCATCTCCACCACCGCCGCGCAATACATCCGCGCCGCCATTGCCCACTAAGGTGTCATCACCTAAACCAGCGACTAATTGGTTGGCACTGCTGTCGCCGGTTATGGTGTCTGCGCCGCTGGTACCCACTGTAGCGCTACTGCCTTGGCCGCCAAACACCACAAAGCTGGCACCGCTATAACTGCCATTGGGATCATCACCGGTGGCACCCACAATCAAATCAGCAAAGCCATCGCCATTCACATCGCCTGCACTGCTAACACTAACGCTACTGCCCACGCCATTAATTACAAACCCGCCGCTGCCAGCCTCCACTGCAGATAACTCCACAGCACTGCCATCGGTTTTACCAAACACCACAAAGCTGGCACTGCTATAACCGCCATTGCCCACAATCAAATCAGCCAAACCATCGCCATTCACATCGCCTGCACTGCTAACACGACGACCACTGTAGTCATCAGCACTCACGCCATTAATTACAAACCCGCCGGTGCCGGCCTCCACTGCAGATAACGCCACGGCACTGCCATCGGTTTTACCAAACACCACAAAGCTGGCACCACTTTTATCGCCATTGGGGTCATCACGGTAGGCACCCACAATCAAATCAGCCAAGCCATCGCCATTCACATCGCCTGCACTGCTAACACTACGACCACTGTTGTCATTACCACTCACGCCATTAATCACAAACCCGCCGGTGCCGGCCTCGACCGCAGATAACTCCAAGGCTTCGCCATCGGTTTTACCGAATACCACAAAGCTAGCACCACTCCTATCACCATTTGAGGCACCCACAATTAAATCAGCCAAGCCATCGCCATTCACATCGCCTGCACTGCTAACACTAACGCCACTTCGGTCATTAGTACTGACACCATTAATTACAAACCCGCCGGTGCCGGCCTCCACCGCAGATAACTCCACGGCACTGCCATCAGTTTTACCAAACACCACAAAGCTGGCACCGCTACGATCGCCATTGGGGTCACCATACGGGGCACCCATAATCAAATCAGCCAAACCATCGCCATTCACATCGCCTGCACTGCTAACACTACGGCCACTTTGGTCACCAGCACTGACACCATTAATTACAAAACCGCTATCATTTGCCCCCAACTCTAATGCAGATAGCTCAACTACTACGCCATCAGTTTTACCAAACACCACAAAGCTAGCACCACTAAGATCGCCATTGGGGCCATCACGCCCGGCACCCACAATCAAATCAGCCAAACCATCGCCATTCACATCGCCTGCACTGCTAACACTATAGCCACTGCTGTCACCAGCACTGACACCATTAATCACAAACCCGCCGGTGCCGGCCTCCACCGCAGATAACTCCACGGCACTGCCATCGGTTTTACCAAACACCACAAAGCTGGCGCCGCTATTACTTCCATTGGGGTCATCACCGATGGCTCCCACGATTAAATCAGCCAAACCATCGCCATTCACATCGCCTGCACTGCTAACACTAGAGCCACTGAAATCAGAAGCACTCACTCCATTAATTACAAACCCGCCGCTGTTGCTGTTATCTTCAATGGCAGAAAGCTCTATAGGAGCAATGGGGCCGCCTACAACGGTAAGTGATTGGGCTACTAGCAAACGTACACTGCTGTCTAGATTGCTATTGGTGTAAACATTATAAGTAACAGTATCAATAACTTCAGTGCTACCACTGGCAGCGAAGCCATTACCATTTAAGTCAACCGTATCCCCAACATTACCGGTTATGCGTAAATCATTAGCGGCTTCATCGCCTACAATGGTTAATACATCATCGGTGTTCAAAGTTAAGGTAGAGCCGGTATTGTTTAAATCGATCACTTCAAGACTGCTTAAACGAGTATTACTAATAGCGGTTAAATCGAAATCTAGGTTTGCATCTAAACGCAAGGTATCAATGCCTAGACCACCATCAAGGCTGGCAAAGTTAGCATCACTTATCGCCAACACATCATCTCCACCACCGCCGCGCAATACATCCGCGCCGCCATTACCCACTAAGGTGTCATCACCTAAACCGGCGACTAATTGGTTGGCACTGCTGTCGCCGGTTATGGTATCTGCGCTGCTGGTACCCACTGTAGCGCTACTGCCTTGGCCGCCAAACACCACAAAGCTGGCACCGCTAAGACTTCCATTGGGGGCATCACCCCGGGCACCCACAATCAAATCAGCAAAGCCATCGCCATTCACATCGCCTGCACTGCTAACGCTATAGCCACTTCGGTCACCAGCACTCACGCCGTTAATCACAAACCCGCCGGTGCCGGCCTCCACCGCAGATAACTCCACGGCACTGCCATCGGTTTTACCAAACACCACAAAGCTGGCACCGCTACGATCGCCATTGGGGTCATCATTGAAGGCACCCACAATTAAATCAGCCAAACCATCGCCATTCACATCACCGGCACTGCTAACGCTATAGCCACTTTGGTCACCAGCACTGACGCCATTAATCACAAAGCCGCCGCTGTTGCTGTTATCTTCAATGGCAGAAAGCTCTACTGTGGGACTAATATTAATAGTGACCAATTGACTAGCGCTGACAGAACTATTCCCGCCGGCATCAGTTACTCTCAGCACGACAGTACTTGTACTTGTTAAGCTGCTGTCGGCATAACTAACTGCCGTACCTGTAGCAGCGGTAGTAATATCAATAAAGCTTGCGCCGTTATCATTGCTGTATTGTAAAATCTCACCAATCACTAATGCCGTTGATAAGGTGGCGGTAATGGTTAGACCATCATTGTCATTGGTAACAAAGTCTGTCGCTGAACTGCCAGTATCATCACTGATGCTATCGATGCTGACAGTAGTAACTATGGTTGTTGTAACATCGGAACCAGAACCACCAGAACTACCAGAACTACCAGAACCACCAGAACTACCAGAACCATCTGCCGCAGCACCAAGCGCTAACAACCCTAAGCCACCTAGTAATAAACCACTTACGCTAAAGTCATCATCACTGGATTGTTCGACAACATCACTGTTATCAGCCGCACCATTACTTAAAGCACCGAGCGCTATACCATTAGCGGCTAACTGATTAACAATATCATCGGTAGCCCCATGGCTATAAACCACTGTGGTTTGATCAGTATTATCAAGTCTATCTTCTGCAACAATTTGAACACCCTCTTCGCCATCACTCGCTAGCGTAATACTGCATTGTTGTTGCTCGCACACAGTAAAATAATCTTCGATGATTAACCGAGTATTGTCATCAAAATGCACCTCTAAATTATTGAACACCCGAAGAGCAATTAGATTATTGAGATTGGCACCCTCATCATTAACCACGCGGTAACTCTCACCAATTTTGGCGTGAATTACCACAGTGCCATCCAAATTAATAAATTCTTGCTGTAACTGGCCGCCTGCAATTGTTATTTCTACATTGTCACTACCTGTTATAGAACCATCAGTAGTGTTAGTGGCAGGCTTTTTAGCTCCCATGTTCGTTATCTCTCGCTGAATCAGGTGTTACATTAAAATTAAAAAAATAAGGTCATTACCGTTCTGACAGGGCGCCTTGAAAGCCTCGATAGATTGGCTTCAATAAATAGCGCAAAACTGTTCTCGTCCCAGTGCGTATGCTGGCGTTAACGGTCATGCCGGGCTTTAAAACAATTTCTGCAAACCGCGGATTTTCGGCCATAGCAGCAGGATTCACTTTTATCTCTATAAACATCTCATCATCGGTGGGTGATATTTGCATCAGCTCATCGCCAGCCCTAAAAACACCACCTAGCGTGTTAACTTTTAAATACTTAACCACTCCTGTGACCGGGGAGGTTAATTCGGTATGGCTAAGTACACTGCGGCGTTCTTCTAACTGATGCGTGGTTGATGCTAGCTCTGTTTGTAAACGCACGGCATCATCTTGGGCTTGCAGGTAATAAGTGCTGTTTATATCAATTAACTCGCCTTTTAATTGCGCCACTTCTCGCTGTGATTGCAATACTTCCATTTGGCTAGTATCACCAGCAGCAACGAGTTTTTCATTAATGTGCAACACTTCTTGAGCAATGTTTAAGCGTTGCGTTAATACTTGAGAGGATTGCTCTAAGCTTTTTTTGCGCTGGCGATAATTACTTAGCTGCGCCTCGGCAAAATCCTTATCAGGATTGTTTTTGCCGATTTCTATAATACGGAGCACTGGAGCTGTATGCTCTGCACAAAAAGCAGCAGGTAAAGCATTGATTCGACTCTTTCTACCCAACTTAGTCAAATGATCTAAATGTGATGTAAGCCGAACAAATTTATCAATAGTCCATTCGAGATCTTCTCTCAATATGTTACGAACATCATTAGAATATTCATTCATATCTGCTTTTTTACTGAACCCAAACATCAACTATTCTCTTGTCTCTAAAATGCTCCCATAAGTATGTTTTACGAAACTATAAATGAAAAATACGCATAGTTTTATAAACTCCAATACTCGCAAAGAACGGCACATGCCCTCTGTTAAGGTGAACGATTAAAGTTTTATCTTGGCGCTTCTAAAAATAATGCCATGACTTTTTTTATGGCTTAAACTTTCTTTCGCGGTTAGTTATAAAATGGCACAGGTGCTAATGTACTAAACAGAAGCAATCTACATACCCAGATCCAGTGTGTATATAATACAATATGCTTAGACGATGGCGCTGGAGCATGATCACTTGATGTCCAAGTTCGATCACCACTTCACGCTATTAATATCACAAGCACTATAGAGATAAGGGTGTTTACCAAGGTTATTTCTATGAGCTGATAATGCATTATGGCAACGGGCGGCCAGTGCCAAAGATAGAGGGAATAACTTATACGGCCAAAAAAAACCATCATCGAGGAGGCTAACAAAACCCCTACAAATGTATTTTTGTGATGGAGCCCAGCATAAATGAACATGGCTGCGCTTAAGGTTGGCCACAGTGCGTTATAACCGGGAAAAACATCATGTTTACTGAGAATTATTGCAGTAGCCATGATCATCATTAACCCGAAAAACGCTACTGTATACGCACTAATCCGATTTAGCTTTGGTAACCGAGCGCTGAACAAAGCAACACCCGCCCCTACATCAACTCAAAAATACGAGCAGGTAATAAATAGTAGGCAGCGGTGGAATGATACATGGACGAGTAAATGGGCAAGGCGAAAAACACAAGCCACGCTACTAAAAATAGTCCATAACTGTGTTCGCCTTTATATTTTTAAGACTTAAGAAAAAAATGGCAGGCCAAATCAGATAGAACTGTTCTTCGATGGCCAGAGACAAAGTATGTAATAAAGTTAGTGATTGCGCTTCAGGAGCGAAGTCTTGACTGAGTTCTTGAAAATAGAAAATATTACTAAGGTCAATGAGTGAAGCAAGTCAACTTTTCGCGAATATATAATACGCATCGCCTATATAAAAGTTAGACACCATGATGAACGTGACAGTTGACATCAATAAAAATCTAGCTGCTAAGCAACGAAGGCGACGTACATAGAAATCACTGAACTTAAACTCATCATGCCTTAACGAGAGATCAAGTAATTGAGTAATAAGACAACCAGAAATAACGACAAAAACATCTACGCCAATGAAGCCTCCGGGAGTGCCCGGTATCTGATAGTGATAGAGAATCACTAATACGACAGCTAGAGCTCTTAGACCCTCAATATCACTACGAAAACTAGATTTTCTCATTTGGATGCTTAAATATATTAAAAAGTATTTCGCAGGATATTAGTATTGCCTTCTAGGCTTCTGAACTAAATATAAACACCAAGCTATTTGCAAGCGCAATCATGATGAGATAATAACTTGATATATTTCTGATACATCTTCTTAAATTAGTGGCGCCTATTCGATGATTTCAGCAAGTTAACTCATCTTGATCGAGTAAATCCTAAATAAAACTTCAGGGCAACGGCTTGTTACGGTTGTTTAAATCTAACTTTCCTAGGGCATCGATAGCGATCTGCAGAAAGTTGATGCCTGCCAAGGTTGTATAGCTTGCTATTTAAAAATATATTAGTAGCTTTCAGCACTTAACAGATCATCTTTCAATATTTTTTCGGGTTATTTGATGCAATTAAAACTTAGCCGAAAGTTATGTTTTTGTGTTCAGGATAATCGGGGAAGCTTCTTTTTAATTGCCGTTAATTGACAGAATATCTATTAATGGAAGTATAAGAATTAGTTCATTATTAACGACTTAACCCTAAATACCTCGACTAATTAGAATTTACATACCCCTAAGAGAAAGGTATCAGATTCGAACTCTAAAGAGAGCTACTCGGGATGGGACCGACGTTCCATAAATTGCATGGCAATTTAAACAAGCAGCTTTGTTGCTCAGCGCCAACGAGGTAATAGAAGTACAGGGCTTGGTGTTACCAATCCTGAACAACGGCCCCATACTATATTGCTAACACCCGCTTATTTAGACGATATAAGTAACTATACTCGGCACATTAATTCTGCTTGCAACAGTTACTATTGCAGCCGACTAGGTTTACACGATCTAAGATGAACCTAAAAAATCAACGACCATTTCTTTATGTTATCTATTTACCACTGCGTTAATCGGGCTTATCAGTAACTGCTCCAGTAGAAGCAGAGCTTACTGTGCGTGCATATTTTCCCAGTAGCCCTCTGGTATATTTAGGCGCAGGCTGCTGCCAGTTGCGTTTCCTACTAGCCATTTCTTCATCACTAATGTTAAGCGTCATCTCACGTTTTTGCGCGTCAATGGTAATACTGTCGCCGTTTATCACCAGCGCAATGGCACCCCCCTCGTAGGCTTCTGGCGTAATATGTCCAACTACAAAACCCCTGCTGCCGCCTGAAAAGCGACCATCGGTAATTAGTGCAACATCATTGCCTAAACCTTTGCCCATAATGGCAGAGGTAGGACTTAACATTTCCCGCATACCAGGACCGCCTCTTGGCCCTTCGTAGCGAATCACAATCACGTCGCCAGCCACTACATCATTATCGATAATTGCAGCGAAGGCTTGCTCTTCTGAGTCATACACTTTAGCGGTGCCGGTAAAGCTTAAACCCTCTTTACCAGTGATTTTTGAAACCGCACCTTCGGGCGCCAAATTACCACTGAGTATAACTAAATGACTGTCCTTTTTGATTGGCTTATCAAACGGTAAAATGATCTTCTGTCCGTCGGGATAATCCTCTACCTCAGCCAAATTTTCGGCCATGGTTTTTCCTGTCACCGTCATGCAATCACCGTGCAACATACCCGCATCTAACAAACGCTTCATCAATGGTTGAATACCACCGATTGCAATTAATTCAGACATCAAATATTGACCGCTTGGGCGCAAGTCAGAAATGACCGGCGTATTTTCACCAATGCGCGCAAAATCATCCAATGTGACCTCTACACCGATGGCGTCGGCCATTGCAATTAAATGCAGCACTGCATTAGTAGAGCCGCCTAGGGTAATAGTCAGCGTAATCGCATTCTCAAAAGCCTTTTTGGTCATAATGTCGGATGGTTTAATATCATGTTCAAGCAAGTGGACAATGGCTTTTCCGGCATCGACGCAGTCTTGTTTTTTGCTATCTGAAATCGCATTTTTCGCAGAGCTATTGGGCATACTCATACCTAAAGCTTCAATCGCCGAAGCTAAGGTGTTGGCCGTATACATACCGCCGCAAGCACCGGGCCCAGGAATCGCCGTTTTTTCAATATGTTCTAGCTGAGTAAGGGGAATATCACCATTAGCATGACTGCCTACCGCCTCAAATACCGATATAATATCGGTGTGATTTTCGCCAGGCATAATGGTACCGCCGTAGACAAAGATAGATGGACGATTCAAACGTGCTAGGCCCATCAAACAGCCGGGCATATTCTTATCGCAGCCACCAATAGCAATAATACCATCATGGCCCATGCCGGCTGATACTGCCTCGATGGAATCGCAAATAACCTCACGCGATACCAAAGAATACTTCATCCCTTCGGTGCCCATGGAAATACCATCAGACATGGTAATAGTGTTATAAATTATGCTTTTAGCACCGGCGCTATCTACGCCCTTACCCACTTCTTCTGCAAGTGTATTAATGTGCATATTGCATGGCGTCACCATTGACCAGGTTGACGCAATACCCACCTGAGATTTTTTGAAATCATCGTCGCCAAAGCCTACTGCTCTTAACATCGAGCGACTAGGAGCTTGGGCTGCTCCATCGACGATTTTTTTCGAATATTGACGCGTTTTATCTGTACTCATATTTTATATCTTCGTTTTCAGGTTTGATCAACGCACTATAGAATTGTCTAAGGAAATAAACAATCTAAGTGCTACCGAAAAGCTAATTTCCTTGCTCCACCGCAAGAAATTTAACTCCTAGCTATACACCAACTACCTTATCCAGACAGACTGTATAGGAAATTGGGAGCTTGATTGCGAACAATTGGTTTAACGTAATATGTCTAAGCTAGAAATATAAGAGATTAACAACTCGACTCGAATTAAATTTTTGTATACAGCCATTCGGAGAGGTTTTTGGATTATGCTATTTAATAATAGCTTTGGTCATTTAGTGCGATTGGAAATAGAACTCACTTACAATTTAACCCTACATAGTCAGCGTAATTAAAGTTTTATATCGCTTCCAAAAGTGGCTTGTCGCTCACTAAGAATGATATTAATTAGCCCTGTAACAACTTATTAGCGCAGCCCTAATTGCTGTAAATTAACAGTAGCCGCCTCGTAGTTGGCTCTGGCGATATGCTTTTCAACCGCCGCGATAAAGTATCTGATTCTTGCGTCAGCTGCAGTTTCCTCACGCAGATTCACTAGAAAAAAGTCGCTGGCACCCTGCTCAAAGCGCCCCGACTCGGCTTGACGCAGCTTCCCTGACTGCTCTACCTCTAGGTTGGCAAGATCTACCAGCTGCTTCGCCACATCGAGATCCAGCAATATATTACGCAAGTCTACGCTAAGCTGATCTTCAAGCTCACGGCGCTGCTGGCTCAGTGACTCTAGCTCAGACTCTACCTCAGACTCGGCCTCAGACTCGGCCAAGCGGCCCTTAGCATAGCGCCGCTCAGGCGGCACTAAAAAAGTAAAGCCTACAATGACATCATTGGTATCATGGGGAGGGCCACCTTTTCCTTCGCTACCCAGCCCACTTGTCAGCTCGACACTAAAACCAAGGCGTGGCTTGAGCTCGTTCTCAGATAACTCATCACGCCTCTGAGCTCGCTCCATTGCCGTTTTAAGTTTCAGCAACTCAGGACAGCGCTTAAGTGCTTCTATAGAATCGCTTACCGGTCTCATCGGCGTAACCAGCATGCCGCTCAGATCAGCTTCGCTGGGCAAGCGCTGAGCCCTAACAAACCGAGTTTCGCCATTGCCGCCCTGGTAATAAAAAGCAAGCGCGTTGGTAGCGGCGCGATAGTTGCGCTCAGCAGAAAAGGCCAATGCCTGACGACGGGTAATATTCTGTCGATTCTCGGTAAGGTAGATCTGCGCTAGGTTACCTTTACGAATTTGCACTTTAAGGCCAGCTTCTCGATCTTTGCCCAACTCAAGTAATTCCTGGTAAATCTGTAACTGCCGACCAGTGGTAACCCAGCGCCAGTAGGTAATCAAAGCCCTTTGCTGAACACCGCTCGGCGTCAGTAAAACGTCAAACTGGGCTTGTTCGAGCTCCAGCATTGCATCATTTAGCCCGAATCGTCGCTGTCGATATCCCTGACACCTAATAGAGAAAAAAGAACACCTACTTTTATCTGGCCGTCTCGAGAGGTGGAACTTGAATCTTCGTAGATCGAAAAATCACCACAAGACACATCATAGCCGCCGTATTAGACAAGGCATAATCGTCTGAAGCACTATTTCAGATTTGAAAAATTAATAATCTAGCTAAATCATAGTAATGACTAATCGGTTTAAGCCAATGCTACAAATAAGATCTATCGGGCAGGCAACGATAAGGGCCTAACCATTACTTATTAAGCCTGTTTGACACCTAACTGCTCAGACACAAGATTTCCAATTAGTTTTTTACACGCCTTTTCAGACAAGTTTTGGTGCATGTGCAAGCGCTCAAAAAACTCAAACGAAGTTACGGCTTCCACCACTTCACGTGACTCTTGCGAAAGGTTTTTTAATTCCGGCAATGCTTTCAGCAAATTTTTACGAAGATTTGTCTGCACCCGTCGATAGCTTTCCTGCATGAACTTAGAGCGCCACAGTAAGCTATGGGTCGCTTTTACAACATGGGCAGTTTCTATATATGTCATTATGCGAATATCTACGGCACTAATAATCCGTTTCTCAAGTGGCCCTGTCATCAACTGTTTTTCAAAATGACGCAGGTAACTTGGCTTTATCGCCTCATCTACTTCTCGATAAAGCATGTCCATTTCAGGAAAGTGACGAAACAATGTACGAATGGAAACACCCGCCTCATCAGCAATTTTCTGCGCTGTTGGCGCATACATTCCTGAGTTCATCAGCACTATCATTGCATCAATGATTTCTTTACGACTGCGCTCACTGCGCTTAAGTCTTCCGTCTGCACCTTCGGGCAAAGTTTTCTCCTCTAATAAGCTTTTATTTTGCCATATTTTGGCAATTTATATCTGAGTTTTATTTGCTAAAAAAGTCATCATAGTATTTGACTCTAAAATATTATGTCATATATAGTGACACAATATTATTAATTGTCTAAAAGTGCCTTTCTATGTCAAAGAACATCGAACTCTGGGTAAATCGTAAAGATTACCGCTCAACCCAAATTGTCACCTCCGATATTCCAGCACCAGCATCTGGTGAAATAGTTGTCGCCATTGATAAGTTTGGCTTAACAGCTAACAACGTAAGCTATGCTGTGTCAGGCGATATGATCGGTTATTGGGGCTACTTTCCTGCGACAGACGACTGGGGCAAAGTATGTGTATGGGGATGCGCGAACGTTATCGAGTCTAACTGCGATGGCGTTGCTGTAGGCGAGCGCTTATGGGGCTTTTACCCCATGGCAAGCCATGTGCTACTTACTCCGGGAAATATAAAGACTGATCAATTCACTGATGCGACTTCCTATCGCCAAACCCTGCCAGAGCTATACAATTTTTACCGCCGCACTGATTTTGAGCCTGATGTAGTGCGTCAATTTGAAAATGAACGCTGTTTGCTAGTACCACTATTTACAACTTCATTTGTGATATATGACTATCTTATTTACAACGACTTATTTTCAGCTGACCAAATTGTGATCGGCTCGGTTTCATCAAAAACCGGTTTAGGACTTGCCAAAATGCTGCATAACGACCCCAACATTAGTGCCAAAATTGTTGGTATTACATCAGCCAGAAATACTGAATTCGTAGAACAGCTAGCATGCTGTGACCAAGTGATCACCTATGGCAATGAAGAAGAACTTGATAAATCGCTACCCAGCGCCTATATCGATATGTCTGGCAATACCGGTTTAACCAAACGATTACACACATTGCTTGGCGATAATATGGTCGAGAGTGCCATGGTAGGTGCTACCCACTGGGACAAAGGCGGCAAACAAGGAACATTACCTGGGGCTAAGCCTAAATTCTTTTTTGCACCCGGTCACATCGGCACCCGAGATAAAGAATGGGGGCAAGGAGCGACTATGCACAAAGGGATGGAACAAGGATTAATCGTTGCGGCACAGATAAAAGAGCTAATGCATATCCATTGGGTACGAAGCGCTGAAGAGTTAGAGCAAACCTGGTTGAACATGCTTGATAACAAAATAAATCCCAGCCAAGGGCTAATGGTTTCCTTACTGGGAGACGAGTAGAGGTAATAGCTATGGTGTCTGTAACTATTATCGGGGTAGCACTACTAATTTATGCCATATTTTGGCTTTGGTATATTGGCTTTAGTCGAACTATAAGCCCTGAATTAGCCAATCAAGTAATGGACAGCATTAGCGCCAGCAATAGTGCATTAACGACAGATACCCATCGCAAAAACTTTAAGCATTTTTTAGAAAATGATGATGGCAAAGACTTTGTCGTGGTTAACTTGATAAGACTTAAACGTCCCACGGCTGAATCTCGTAAGAATCTTGGAATTTACTCAAAGGTATTTTTAGGTAGTTTACTAAAACGTGCGGGCCACCCGGTTGCACAAGCCCAAGCTGCAGCCGGGAAGGTCGAATTCGTAGACATACCAGAAGATCAAGAATGGGACTCAGCATTTTTTGTTCGTTATCGCAGTCGCAAGGACTTAGCTGAAATGATTTTGGAAACTGCAGGTTCAGAACACCATAACTTAAAAACCGCATCATTAGAGCGCACCTTTGCCTTCCCCGCCTCTCCTTGGTTTATTTTTGGCGGACCAAAGCTTCTTGTGCCACTAGTGTTAGCACTGTGCGTCTCGCTACTGCATATTTTATTCGTATAAGTCTCATAGGTTATTGCCATGAAAAAACTACTTATCGCAATTGTTGTGATTGTCGTTGGCATCAGCATCAGCTGGCAAAACAGAGTAAGTCTATTACTTTGGGCAGCCCCTATTGCCATCAACTTTAAAGACATACCGCCGAATGTGCCTATCGAATGGCAGCAAGGGCCAAACACTGCAGAACTAGCACCTAGCGAGCGCTCGCCTAATATAATTTTTATTATGACTGACGATATGGGTTTTAACGACGTGTCGCTATATAACGGCGGCGCAGGTGACGGCACAGTTATGACGCCAAATATCGACGCACTCGCTCAACAAGGCGTTCGCTTTAATAATGGCTATGCCGCCAATGCGGTTTGCGCCCCGTCACGTGCTACCGCCTTAACTGGTCGTTATTCAACTCGCTTTGGTTTTGAATATACGCCAATTTTTAAACTTGGCCCGGTGATTTTTAACTGGATGGAAGAGACTAACCCTGGCCCATTGCCAAACTTTATCGACATCGACGCAGCCGCGCTGTTGCCCTCGATATCAGAGCTGGGAATGGAAACCGAGCAAATCACCATAGCCGAAGCATTAAAAGAACAGGGCTATTACACCGCTCATATTGGTAAATGGCATTTAGGCTCTATCGACAACATGCGCCCACAAGCCCAAGGCTTTGATGACTCGCTCGAGCTAGCAGGCTCCTTATATTTACCCAAAGACCACCCCAATGTTGTTAACTACATCGCTGACGATGAAGCCGTAGAGCGCATGGTATGGGCGACGGGGCAATACAAAGCTCGCTTTAACGGCAACGAATTTCAACCCGATGGCTACCTAACTGACTACTACACCCGTGAAGCCGTTAAAATCATTGAGGCAAATAAAAACCGCCCCTTCTTTTTATACCTAGCTCATTGGGGGGTACATAACCCCGTACAAGCCACCAAGGCTGACTACGACTCCTTAAGCCATATAGAAGATCACGGTCTGCGGGTCTACTCAGCCATGATCAAAGCAGTAGACCGAAGCATTGGGACAATTGTAAAAACTCTTGAGGCTAACGGTTTAAGCGACAACACCCTTATTGTGTTTACCAGCGACAACGGCGGTGCTGGTTATATTCACTTGGCAGATATTAACAAGCCTTATCGTGGTTGGAAATTAAACCATTTTGAAGGCGGCACCCATGTGCCCTATATGGCCAAATGGCCAGCTAGAATTAAAGCGGGCACAGTTGTTGATGAGGCTATTCATCACATCGATTTATTCCCTACCTTTGCCAACGCCGGCGGCGCACAAATACCGACTGATAGAAAAATGGATGGCGTAGATTTGCTGCCATTTATCACTGGTGAAACGCAAGGCGCACCCCACGAAACATTATTTTGGCGCCAAGGCAGCCATCAAACCGTATGGCACAAAGGCTGGAAATTAATCACGTCAGATGATTCAAAAAACGGCCGTGATGCACCCCAGTTAAAATGGCTATTTAATCTTGAAGTAGATCCTACCGAACAAACCAACTTGGCAGAATATGAAGCCAAAAAAGTTGCTGAACTAGAGATATTATTGGGTATGCATAACAAAGAACAGGCACCCTCATCGTGGCCCAGCACCGCGGATACAGTGCAGCGTATAGACAAACATGGCGGTGCACCCTATGAGAAAACCGACGAATATATTTATTTCCCAAACTAACATGTTTGGCAAAAGACCCATTTTATAAAATAAAACATTAGATAGAGAGAGTTAATGAAGACTATAACCAAAGTTGGCGCAGCTGTTGTCGCAACCGTTATCACAATTGCTATTGCACTACCCAGTATTTTACATAACGTAGGCCTGCACCCAGACTATAACGGCCCCAAAACTGAGCTACCAGGCAAGCGAGCCCTAATTATTACCACTAGCCACGGCATACTAAATGCCCCGGGTGAAACAACTGGCGACGCCACCGGCGTGATGGCTTCTGAAATGACCCACCCGTATTACACCTTTCTTGATGGCGGCATGCAGGTAGATATTGCCAGCATTAAAGGCGGCGAAACCCCCATTGACCCACAAACATTCTCGCGCCCTATTATCAGCCCTGAAGATAAACGCTATTTAGACGACGCCGGCGCTCAAGCCAAAGCTAAAAATTCCATCAAAATTGACGACGTAGACATCAGCCAATACGACATTGTCTTTATCTCTGGCGGCTGGGGCGCAGCATACGATCTAGCTCAGTCAGAAGTTTTGGCAGAACAAATTAGCAACGCCTATTACGCTGACAAACAAGCCATTATTGGCGGCGTATGCCACGGTGTATTAGGTTTGGTTAACGCTAAAGACCAACAAGGCAACTTACTCATTGCCGGCAGAAAAATGACTGGTGTAACCGACAAACAAATTAAACAGCTAGGCATAGAAATTACTCCCTTACACCCTGAAACAGAGTTACGCAAAGCTGGTGTTATTTTTGAAAGCCAAACTAAATTTATCGACTTTTTGGCAACCCATGTAAGTGTAGATAAAGAACAACGTTTTGTTACCGGACAAAACCAAAATTCAGGGCTAGAGACAGCTCATACAATGATGGCCATTATCGCCAACAGATAATAAGATGGGGCGCTAATGTAGTAGCGCCTAAAAAAGCTGCTAAGCAAAAAAGCAATAACAACAAAAGAGATAACTATTATGAATAAAGCACTAACAATAATCATCGCACTACTTGGCACTCTATTTGTATTTCTTGGTTTGCGCTGGCTCATTGACCCAAGCGGTTCAGCTGCTGATTTAGGAATGCCATTACTTGAAGGACTAGGACGTAGTACCCAAATAGGCGATTTAGGTGCCTTCTTTTTCGCTGGCGGCGCAATGACACTTATTGCCCTTGTGACGAGAACCGCTAGTTGGTTTTATGCACCTGCGCTGCTACTTGGCTGCACTGCCCTATTTAGAACTATTGCATGGCTTGCACATGGGGCACCGTTTGCCGCAGAACAAATTGTGGTAGAGGTTGTGGTCGCTACAGTGTTAATAGTTGGGGCTAAACGGCTTACTGAAAAAAATTAGCCAGCCAGTAATGGCACGCTCTTTATTTCAGGAAGAACACTAACTGGCGTAAGCGATAACTAATGAAAACAGTTAGGTATCGTCGTTACGCCGCTTCATCTATGACAGAGTTACTTAAGCAGACGTAGTGTTGCGAGACACTGCAGTAACTCAACCAAACTGTGTCTAGAACGTAGTATTTTAACAGTTCTCAAATTAAAACCAACCTAAGCTAGTAACACTATATAACTCAAGCATTGCCAAAAAGCAGATTATCAACAATGACTAAACAGCCACGATTACTCATCCTAATTTGCCTAGTTTTAGCGACTAAGGTATTCGCCACACCCGCGATTGACAACAAATCCCAAGATAGCCGTCCCAATATTGTCGTTATTTTGGCTGACGATTTGGGCTATTCAGATATAGCGTCCTACGGCAGTGAAATCAACACCCCCAACCTTGACCTGCTCGCCCAGCAAGGCCTGCGCTTTAGTCGTTACTATACGACTGCCAGTTGTGCACCAACCCGCGCCATGCTGCTAACCGGCGTTGATAGCCATCGTGCGGGGGTTGCCAATATCGCTGAAGCGCTTACTGCCGAGCAGTCCCACTCGCCGTTGTATCGCGGCAGCCTTAACCACAATGTTGTCACCGTTGCGACATTGCTAAAAGAATCTGGCTACCACACCAATATGGCAGGCAAGTGGCATCTTGGCTATGAAGACAAATCGCTAATGCCAATTAACCGTGGCTTTGAGCAAACAGTGATGATGCCTTTTTCAGGTGGCGATAACTGGACCAGCCAATCTTATCTGCCCAATTACCGCAAGACCTTGTGGTATAAAAATGGCGCAGAAATTGAGTTGCCTGAGGATTTTTACTCATCTAAGTTTTTAGTCGACAACGCTATTTCACAAATTGAGACTAATCGCGGCAGTGATCAACCATTTTTCTCCTACCTGGCTTTTCAAGCCGTACATATACCTGTGCAAGCACCGCGCGAGTACACCGAAAAGTATATTGATACTTACCAGCACGGTTGGAGCGCATTGAAAGAAGCGCGCCAGCAAGCCGTAAAAGATTTGGGGCTTATCCGTAATGACGCGCCAGTAAAAACAATGAACAGCACGCAAGACTGGGATGCATTAACAGCGCAAGAACAACGCTTTAACAGCAAACGCATGGCCGTTTACGCTGGCATGATTGATGCCATGGATTTTCATATAGGCAGGCTGGTCAACTACTTAAAAGACATTGGCGAGTATAATAATACCGTTATTATCTTCACCTCAGACAACGGCCCAGAACCGTCAGACCCTTATATTATGAACCCGCTTGCACCATTTGCCATTGAACATTTACTGGGCTATAGCAACGACTATGAAACATTGGGTGAGCGTGGTAGCTACAACACCATCGGCGCAAGCTTTGCCAGTGCCGCTAGCGGCCCTTTAGGCCACTATAAATTCCATGCGGGCGAAGGTGGCATGCGAGTGCCGATGATCATTAGCGGCCCCACCTTGAGTAAAGCCATGCAAGGCACTATTAGTCACAGCAAAGCCTTTGTAAAAGATTTAGCACCTACCATTCTGGCTATCGCAGGAACAGAACACCCCGGCACTGAGTACCAAGGCAAAAGTATTGAGCCGATAACTGGCAAAAATCTATTACCGGTAATCACTGGGGCTGTTGATACCGTTTATACCGGCAGTGACGTTATTGCTTATGAGATTGGCGGCAATGCGGCGTTAATCAAAGGCGACTATAAAATAATTCTGAACCGCAGCGCAGGCAATGATGATGACAACGATGGCCAATGGCATTTATACAACATTGCCCAAGACCCCGGTGAAACCAACGCCCTTGAAGCCAGCCAAGCACAGGTATTTGCCGACCTACTCAGTGAATATGAACGCTATGCTAGCGAGAACGGCGTAATAGCGGTACCCAAAGATTATCACCAAACCGAACAAGCTGGCCGCAACGGAGTTAAGAAACAACTCGGTTACATAATGGAAGATAGCGGCGGTAAGATCATCGCAGTATTGCTACTGATATTTGTAGTAATAGTAATGCTACGCAGAAAGAAAACTCTTAACTAACTATTCGATCAAAACTCAATATATTGTCTGCTAATCAAATAATTAGCAGACAACAAAGTCGTTATTAAAATATCTAAATAGGCTCTTCTACTAAAGGCAGTAAGCCACTGGCAGCCAATATACCGCTAGTAACGGCTAAATTTTCACCTTGTAGAAAATTGTATTTTTCTCTAATCCAACCCAGACATTTACCCTGATAAGGGAAGCTAGGCTGCGACCAAATTAGCCCGTCAATCTCGGTTTCAAAGTTTTTTTCCCCAGCCTTTAATGCCTTAGCATTAGCTAATAGTTGTGGCATATGGGTACGCGAAACCTCCTGCAGTAAGGCTATTGTAGTGTCTGGTAGTTCAGTTGCATCAAGCCAGTCAGTTTGTTGTACCTCATAACCACATAAGTCCTCTGCCCGCTCTGTCCACGCATACACGCGCGGTGAATGCTCTAGTGTGAGCGCCATAGCGGTTGGGTCAAAATGAGTAAGGCAAGTTAGCTGACCAAAAAAACCAAAATCGCTAGAGCCTGGCCGTGCCCCCATCAAAAATGCATGCGACTGAAAATTCTTTTCCAGCAACCCCAGCAACCGAACATAACTACTTTCTATTAGTGGCGCCGTAACCTCATTAGATCCAACCACATAAAGCCTGCTAGTTTGCAGCGCTGAAAAATGGTCTTTCATTTGTTTAGCAACATCAGGCGTTAACTTAGTAGAGCTAAATAGTGGTAATAGCGTACTGGCTTTTTCAATATCGGCCTCAAACGCCCAGCGAAAGTGAAACATACAACGGGTCAGCCATTCGTCCGCATAATCTTCCAGTACATAATTAATAAAATTCAATACGGGCTCACTGGGATGTACACTACGACCAGAAAAATCCTTATCAAGCTGCTCTAAAATCGGTGTAGTGTCCGTCACTGCCTGCACGCTTTCATCACCGTCTTGGGTATAAAATGTTGGCAACAAGGACGGTTTAGCAGCAGGTAAGCTAGCTGAATCAATATGCCCGCTTTCAGTCATAACACCAGGTATGCCGATAATAAACCGATAAGGTATTCGCCTGTAGCGCAACACGCCCAGAGCTTTACGTGTGTAAGGGCTAGCATGAGCACCTTGAAGCATAACGGGGGAGGAAAATTTTTTCATTTTTAATACCTGCATAATTAACTGCCAATAAAATCAATTAGACCGACGTTAATACGCCGACATGCCACCATCTATTAAAATAACTTGGCCATTCATATAAGAGTTAGCGGGTGAACAGAGCAATACCATTGTATTAACAATTTCTTGTAGTTCTCCAATGCGTCTCATGAGGCTGCGCATGGCAATAGCATCGCGCACACTTTGATCCATCCCCTCGCCTTGCTCTAACAATCGCGTAGCCGCCAAGAATGGACATACAGCATTCACCAGCACACCTTTACTGCCGTACTCCACTGCAGCTGTTTTAGTTAGGCTAATAACACTATGTTTTGCAGCGCCATAACTGACAACAGTAGGAGCAGCTTCAGTACCAGCAATAGAACTTACATTTAAAATACTGCCGTCGCCGCTTTTAATCATCGCCTTAAGCTGGTGCTTTATACCAAAGAAAACACCTTTAAGGTTTACATCTATTTGGGAGTCAAAACTGGCCTCTTCCATTTTATGCAATATGCTAGCTTGCTGTGAGATACCCGCATTATTAATAGCAATATCAATCCCGCCAAATGTTGCTATAGCGGTATCAACAAGCGCGCGGTAGTCATCTTCTTGGGCTATATTTGTTGTCTCTGAGTAATGACTGTACCTTGCCCACACTGTAGCTGATCGGCCACACACTCCAAGGCCGCCGTATTAATATCGGCTAGGACCAAATTGGCACCACGCTCACTGAACTCATTGGCCAGAAGTTTTCCAAACCCACTGCCTGCACCTGTAATCAATATCGCTCTATTGGTAAAATCTAATAGTTTATCCATTATGTACTAGCCTATTGGTTCCTTAATTAATGGTCTTGTGACAAAAATTTCTGTCGCTTCTAGCCCAGCAATCCGATGCACAACGGCCGCCTTATATTCAGGGGCAGCGATCATTTCAATAAATGCATCTGCGTTTTGATATTCCATGGTGGCAATTCGGTGCCACTGGGTAGAGTTGCCTATAAGTTGCTGTTGAACAGTATTAAGGTTAATCAGTCGACCGCCACGTTGAGTCACATGCTTAAACGCAACCGCACCATAAATGTCATAAGCTTCCTCACCGCTTATTTTCTTGCCTGCCATCTCATGATCAGCGGGGTAATCCGCAACATCTTTAAACCTAAGTAAATTTACAAAGTGAACAGGCCCTTCCTTATCACCACTTGTCAGTTGCTCTAATTGCTGTTCAGTAGGGTCGATAGCAGCCATTTAACATTTCCTTTATAATTATTATAATTTTTGTCATATCTTATGACACAATAAAGAAGACGGCAACGCTTATGATTGCCAGTTTTGAGGAAGTTACAAAAGACTTGTATTAACAAAGCATCATTCAGATGCTAGATAACCTTATTCAATATAGATAAGTAAAAGTTACTCAATAAAGCTTTAAAGCATACACGCCTAAAGCAGCCACGCATTCGTACGTCGAGTGTGTTTACTTGTTATGCTGTATATCCTCTACCAGAACAGGAGCGCATGCTGAATTTTGCACTGCGGTAAATGCAGCCTCATCTTCAGATAATGACCAACGTACCAATTGAGCGATAGCTTCTGGCTGGTCATTCTGAGGGTAGTGCGACGCACAAGGCAGGCGCCAGTAAGACGCGGCAGCGTGCCTATTGCGCAAATGATTGTCCCAAACAAAATCGGCAATCTCTGTTTTGGCAATCGGGTCTTTTTCACCCCAAATTAATGTTGCGGGTATGTCACTACGGCTCAGCGTTTGCAGCCACGTTGTTTCCAATTTATGCCGGTCTTGAAGATACCTGAGGGTTTTCGGAAACACCGTAGTACCGCCTTGGTACTTAAATATAGACGACATATTGAATTGTTCTTCCTGGGTTAACGCAGGCGAATATACTTTAGCCAACTGCGTTGTGAATCTATCAGGGGTTAAAATAAATCGAGTCATAAATTGACCAAAACCTGGCAACGGCAAATATTTTTGGGCAGCGGACAATTCAGCCAAAGGAAGATATATGCCACCATTGAGAATGACATGGTGATCAATTTGGTAAGCAGGTGAAGTTGTTTGCTGATACAGGGTAAGAAACGCAAAGCCAACACTAGCGCCTTTGTCATGGGTAAACAGAGTAAATCTACTAAGCCCTAAAACCTCTCGAATAAAGTGATCGACTAGCTGTGCATCATCAGGAATGGAATAACGATAGTCTCCCTTAGGTTTGTCCGAAAAACCATACCCTGGCGTGTCGATAATGGCTATGTAGTAGTCTTTTTCTAATTCGCCTATAAGCGCCTTAAAATCATAACTACTTGTTGGCCAGCCATGAATCATGACGATGGCTGGGTTATCACTATTGCCGAAGGTACGATAAAAAATATTTAGCTCAGGAAACTGGCTGTTTTCAGGCTGGCTTGATTGCCAACGAAAATACGAACCGCCACCCCCATAATTCAGCATCAGGCCCAGCCTGTGGATTACTGCTATAAAATTCTTCAATATTTTTTGAATTATCCAAGGGGTTCAAAAACGAAACTATTAACATTGAAATGACAATTGAAAAAAATACAATAGCGATGACTTTAATTATGGCATGCCTGAGTAGTTTCAAACTTAACCCCTCTTGTTTCGAATAGCTCTCAGTAATGGGCTTTGTGTTAAGTAATGTCGGCTAACTTTTTTAAGCGAAGCAAACACCATTGCCAGAATTTTTACCTAATAATGGCAACCCATTTTTTATGACCCAATACAATCAAATTAACGCACAGGCATGCCTTTTATCATGGTTAGAAACTCAAGCTTTGTGCCTGCACGCCTATTCTCAGACAAGGCTTGATAATCTGCATCGGCATACCAGTCTTTGGCGGCTTGCTCTGAAGGAAAACTAAATATAATCATTCGTCCTTCACGGGGCGCCACACCTTCAAAAGTCTCGGCGCTGTCATCAAATGTTAGAAATGAGCCACCGTATTTTTTAAGCATCCCAAAAAAACCTTTCTCATATTCACGATAAGGACCCACATCGGTAATCTTTAAATTCACCACCATATAAACTGGAACATCTGACATTATTAACTCTCCTTTATATTGTTGTTAACCAGCTGGCAACCGCTTGTCCGATTTCTACTGGTGAATCTTCTTGAATGAAATGACTACCTTTAACCGTAACTTCTGTTTGATTCGGCCAACTACGACAAAAGTCTCTGGCCTTACCGACTAATATTGAACCTGGCTCTGCATTAATAAAAAGTTTAGGTAAGGTTTGATTATTGGCCAGCCATTGACTGTAACCATCTACTAAATCAACCATGTGCGCAGGCTTTCCATCTATTGGTATTTGTCGCGGCCAGTTTAACGTTGGCTGTCTGTTCTCTGGAGAATCAAAGGGTGCTCTATAGTGAGCCATTTCTTCTTCACCCAACTCACGTAACACTGAACTGGGTAATACCGCTTCAATAAACATATTACGATTTAAAATAAGATCTTCGCCCTTATCACTTCTAAATCCCTGAAAAATACCGCGCGCGCCTTCGGGCCAATCTTCCCAGTTTAGCGGGCAGGTTATTCCTTCCATGTAGGCAATCCCACGAATATCTTCAGGGTGTTGTTGTGCCCAATAAAAACCGAGTGCGCTGCCCCAATCATGGATAACTAAAGTGACATTTTTATTAGCCCCAATAGCTTGCAGCAAACCATCTAAGTAATTGTAAGCGGCTTCAAATGTATATCTGCCCTCGCCATCGCTTGCCGGCAATTTATCCGAATCACCGTGACCTATAAGATCAGGCGCGATAACACGACCAGATGCAGCTAGTTCAGGAATAACATTACGCCATAAATATGAGGATGTTGGGTTTCCATGTAACAGTACAATTGGGTTTCCTTCACCCACCTCAACATAAGCGATATTACTACCATTAACTTCGGCTATTTTTTTCGAGTAAGGCATTGTTGCAGAAATCATATTGCCTCCATTTTTATTCACCACTAAGCAGCCAAGCCAAGTATGGCCATGGTCGTTGTTAAAATATTTTGTAAATCTTTTTTTGAAATATCTGTACGGCTGGACACGCGTAAACCTTGATTTATAGTCATCACAAATTGCGCTAACTCTGTAGCTGTTTGCTGACTTGAGAAAGTTCCTGACTCCAATGCGCGTTCAAAACACACTTCAAATGCTCGTTCGATCTCATCTAATTTTTGCGATGCCAAAATACTTAAACCTTGATCAACATCAGCTAGCTCTAAAACGGTATTTACCATCATACAGCCACGACGCATACGCCGCTCAGGCACAGAAAATAAAGTATGTTCGAAAAAATTTTTAATGGCATTGCCAGGATTTTTGTCATCTTCTACCGACAAAAGCACCGAATTAGTACGTTGCGAAAATAACGTTAGAGCCTCTATATAAATACTCCGTTTGTCCGTAAACGCTGCATATAGGCTGCTGCGACTAATCGCCATTGCTTCAAGCAGTTGACTTAACGACGTTGCGTTATAGCCTTGCCGCCAAAATAGTAGCATCGCGCTTTCTAATGCTTTATGTCTGTCAAATTCGATTAATCTCGCCATGCCTAATTGTGTACCAATCGGTACGTAATTGTCAAGCCAAACTATTATTACGAAATCGTATCGTTGCTCTTAATGGGTTAGCCCCCTGCGTCCAGCCTTTTTCCTGTCATTAACGGCCATACTGATTTGAGCACATTAAATATTGTCGTATCGAACATTTCTATTACAGCTCACTATAATATTTATATACGTCTGCCACTTCTGGCAGATATCTTTTTATCTTCGTGCAACTAGCAACTTCTATCCGTATTGATAGTACTACCATCGAAATATTCCCACAGCAATTCCTCTTCATGCCTATAGCGTTTACCAACAAATGATGCGGCCTAACGCATTAAAGTTAAATAATTTTTTTATTCCACGTCACATGGCCGCTGCTGTGGCGCAAACGTTTTTCTCGCCAGCAGCCCCGAGAATAGCGGCGCGCTGTTGCCTATC
The DNA here is from genome assembly GCA_046710535.1 of Pseudomonadales bacterium. Taxonomy (GTDB): domain Bacteria; phylum Pseudomonadota; class Gammaproteobacteria; order Pseudomonadales; family CAWVSB01; genus CAWVSB01. The sequence goes on along the minus strand of JBKEHH010000002.1, from coordinate 281,575 downwards.
AATAATTGCTCATCTACTCTTTTTATTTTGGCATGATTTATGACATAAAGCACTGCTTCGCAGCAACGCTCCCGGTTATAAAGACGTTATCCATTGGGGGTAATATATATCCCATGACTCAATTTTACTTTTTTAGGCGCTTACACCATCACTGCCTTATTTGATAAAGTATTGTCCACTGGAATTACATTCTTTCACTTCGTTGACTTATCCTTTAATTGAAGAAATACTCACGTTTATTAGGGCGGGTATGGTTGATTTTAATTCACGGACCATAACTGTACCTTGTTGATTTAACTTTGTTGGAGTGCAAGCGTGCATCCGTTATTTTCTTTAAAAGACCAAGTCGCGTTCATTACCGGTGCCGGCAGTGAGCAAGGTATAGGCTTTGCGGCCGCCAAAATATTGGCTGAACTAGGGGCGCAGGTGGCCATTACGGCTACGACTGAGCGCATCCATAAAAGGGCTGAGACATTGCGTGCGATCAGCCCAAAAGTGCAAAGCTACATTTGTGACTTAACGGATCGTGAGGCCTGTAAAGCGTTAATTGAAAACGTAGAAGCCGACTTTGGAAAAATAGATGTACTTGTTAACAATGCAGGTATGTCAATGGTGGGCTCCCCTGAAGTGTATGACGTGTTCCATAAGACTAAAGATGAAGACTGGGATACCGGCATTGAACGCAATTTAACCACTTGCTATAACGTGACCCGCAGGGTGATTCCAGGAATGGTCGCGCGTGCTTACGGGCGGGTCGTAAATGTATCATCAGTGACCGGCCCGCTCGTCAGTAACGCAGGTGAAGCAGCTTACAGTGCCGCCAAGGCGGCCATGGTCGGTATGAGTCGCAGTATCGCCCTTGATGTAGCCAAATATAATATAACTGTAAACAATGTCGCGCCGGGCTGGGTTGCCACGGCCTCGCAAACTGAAGAAGAAAGACAGGCGTCTACCTATACGCCGCTTCAGCGCTCAGGAACACCTATGGAGATGGCCAGCATGATTGCGTATTTGGCATCCCCCGGGGCAAGTTACGTAACAGGGCAATTAATGGTGGTGGACGGGGGTAATTGCTTACAAGAAAATAAGGGGCCATAATTTGGTCTGACGGTTAATTGATTTTCTTTGGATTTTAATGAGTGCTTTAATGATTATACTAAAGCCCTTATTAAAATTTTTACCGATCCAATAGCTTGCTAACTTATCCGCCAGGCTTCTGGTTAGATTTTAACTGCGGCATTCTTTTTTTTAAAGAAGTCAGCATATAACTGAGCTCAATTGCTAATAAGCCAAAGTACCGAACGCACTGCGGTTGTGGCTGCGTTACACAACACCCCCACTCAAATAAAAATCTAACAAAGCGTAACCTTCTAAATTTTTCTTTATTTTTTCTAAATCCAATTGCTTTAGCTCTTGCTGCACATGCAAGCGTGATTTTTCTAAGCGCTTTTGTGACCTGGCTGTTACTACGCCATAGCCGTAGTCGCATTGGTAGTATTTTTCGTTATTTAAACCTGCCTTAATTTTTGCTGGAGCGTCTACATAATAGGTTGCTTGGGCGTAATCGAGTAATTGGCTTATTGACTCGGGAATAGCGTCATCTTCGGCCCAGTCAAGCTCAGCCGCTTTGGCGCTAAACACACGGTTGGTGTAATTGGTTAGCAGCGTTTCAAATTTACCTAACCATGTTTTAGGTTCTGGATCAGTGATGAAATGAGCTTTAAAAGCGCCTGCTAAGGCAAAGTCGGCAAGGCAGGGGCGCGGCCCAAGAATAAAATCACTAGTCGCTAAATGCGCTGATAGCGCTGTTATAAATTGATGAAAGTCTGCCTTAACTAATGCCTCGTTATCGGGGCCTACGCCTAGCGCTATACATACACCCGCGCCAAAGCTGTCTAGCATCATTTGGCCAGTGCCTGCAACTTGCGCTGTTTCTTGCTCGGTTAGCGCCTCGTCAAGGGCTTTGTTTAGCAGCATGGTTTTGCCAAAGCGCTCGCCTACCCAGGCAACATTGTGTGGGTAGCACCAGCGGGTGTGCACCGAAAAGCGACCAAGCCAGTGATTGAAAAAGTCTTCTAGAATAAAACAGCAAGCTCTTTGTACATCGCTTGGAGGGATTACGGCGGCGTGACTAAAACGCTCGCTTAGCATGGGGCCAATAGCAATGGTGTCGTGAATCAACCAGTTTTCTGGGGTGCGTAGCAAGGGGATAAAATGCGTGCCTGCACGGGCCTCTAATGCTGGAGTTTCAGCGATGGTTTTAAAATGCCATTGCCAATCGATTTGCTGGCAGCGCAGCTGCGCTTCAAGTTTTCGACTAAACATACTCAGTTCGTTACCAACCAACTGGTACTTGCCTTTATACATTGTGGGTTTCCTAGTTTGTTGACTGCACAATAATACTACTAGAAAAGCTGCTAACGAGCCCCGCGTTTTTTAGGGTTTTTGTTTGCAGCGGGTAGCGTACAAATTCTATCCATATGCGTAGTACTTCCATCAGCGTATTTCCACACCAGTTGCTCGCCCTGCATAAAGCGCTTAACAACCACTGGCCCCCAACCAAAAGCATTGAACTCTAACACTTTATTATTCCATGTCATGCTGGCAGATGTTCTACCGCAGTATTCTTTATCCGCTGCAATAAATAACACCGAACCTTCGGTATCGTTTGAGTTCAAGCCAATTGTGGCGATATTGGCATTTGGGCCGCCGTCATGAATAATCCCGGCCGTGGTGATCACTACCCGCGAGCCGCACTGCTCTACTCGCTCCACATGCCCTACTTTGCCGCTAACGGCTTGCCATAGGCCCCGAATGTCATCGGCTTCTGCTGCCAAGGGTTCGGTGCACTGTGCAAGAACTGGCAAGGGAAAGTGGTCGTAGCCGCAACCTGGGGTATTGCCCTTGGGAATATCAATGGCCATCTTACCACTGCCATCTAAGTTAGATAAATCGCAATAGTTAATTACCCCGCCGTCACCGGCTAAGGTTTGTGGGCCTGTCATTAACAATGGTCGGGCAGAGAAAAACATTTGCCAAAACCCCGCCAGAAAAAGCACTAGCAATGTTAACGATATTCTTACCAGCCATTTTGACATTAGCTTAACTCTAAAAACGCAATGATTTCAGCAACCAGCTGTTCAGGTTTATCCTCCTGGATAAAGTGCCCGCCACCGTCAATTAGTTTGTGGTTCTGACCTTTAGTGCCTAGTATATCACGCTTGAATCGCTTGTGTGCACCTCTTGTAACAGGATCTTTATTCCCGAATAGGGTTAATACCGGCTTCTCGAATAATTTCAGCTTCTCCCAGGCGGCAAGGTTTTGAGGCAGGCCCGGATTATCTGGGTAGACTGTAATCAATTGGGGAAACTGAAGAATACCCGCTTGATATTTACGGCGTGGAAACGGCGCTTTGGTGTAGGTATCAAACTCAGTATCAGTAAATTCGGGGTTTCGAATAGAGCGCTTAAAGGCAAAATCAAAGGGAAAAAGTGGCATCCATTTCATAATTTTTAGCCACCAGTATGTAAATCGATTGCCACCATCTCCCAAGGGAATACCAGTATTGGCGGCAACAATTCTATCGAATCGTTCCGGATTATCCGCCACCACATTCAGCCCGATCGTGCCACCCCAATCCTGACACACCAGCGTGATATTTTTCAGGTCATTAGCGAGCAACCATTTCTCAATCCAGTCGACATGGCGCGCCAATGTGTAATAACTTTTTTTTGCCGGCTTGTCGCTACGTCCACAACCCACCAGATCAACCGCAATGACTCGACGCCCGGATTCCAACAACAGCGGAATCATCTTTCGGTAAATATAGCTCCAACTGGGGTTGCCGTGCATCAGCAGAATAGGCTCAGCATCACGGGGGCCTTCATCGATACTGTGAATCCGAATTTCGCTGCCGTCGTCATCGATAATCGTTGTGTAATTAGGCTCGAAGTTGTAGTCGGGTAGGTTTTCAAAACAACTATCTGGGGTGCGTAATATTTCCATCATAGGTAACTTCTCAAGCGAACCATTTTCCCTAAAGATCAAGCGTTAGCGGACCATGAAAAGAATATCCGCTAGTAAAAAAACACACCTTGGCCGGGAAAGGGATGTCAACAAACAGGTCTTCTTTTAGCGTGACTTCTCGCACTGTCCAACCTTTGGGAAGCACCCGCACAGCAGAACCAGAAACTGGCATGCCCGGCAGACCTGCAACGACTTCGCTAGTCTGCGGCACATAGTCCATGCCATCGCCGCGGCTCAAAATCTCAAGGGAGCGGCCTTTGCTAAACATCACGCTATGATGCTTATTCACCTCGACTGCCAGCAGGCCGTCGGTAGCGTAATCAAAGTTAGGGTCAACCTGACCCGGAATAGCTACATGGGAAAACGTTCTACCATCAACCTCTATAGTATCCAGAGGTCCTTCCATTTTCGCCATGGGCGGGCGGCGAAAAAAAGCCGCATCGTGGGATGATCTCCCCGCCCCACTTTTTATAAAACCCTCTGGCGGTGTTAGTGCATTATATTCTTCAGCAGTAAACGCCTGCTGACACAGCCAGACATTGCCGGTTGACAGATCCATGATCTCGCCGTAGATGGACAGTCCGTCTATGGTCCAGTTTTGTTGCCACTCAGGATTACCCATTCCAGCCTGAGCGCGCTCATTAATTGTGTTTGTCATTGCAATACTCTCTTAGTTGGTCGCCTTACCCCAAACCTCAATAAGGTCAGGCCGTTCTACGCGGCGTATTGGTTTTAATGCTAGAAAATTCTGTAAATTTAACGCTGTATAATATTGTGTTATGTCGTTTTGCTCATCTGTACTGCACCTAGAAAAAAAATCACTAATGCGTTGCAACATATAAAGCTGATAAGGAATCACCATGCCGGTTACTGTGGTACCCCGAAAAGGATAATCCATTGGTTTAATTGATTTGATGCGTGGCTTGTCGGTGACGCATTGGCCTTCTTCGACATTATTATTAGCCAACCATATATTTACTTCACTGACCATGCATGCCACTTCTGGCAAAAAGTCTTTGCCTATTAAAGTCAGTATTGCTTGCAAGGTGTCGGGTATTTTGTCATCCAAGAAATAGTGCTGGGGATAATTTGGATACTCTGGCAGGTCGGCATTTTCGGCATTCATTCTTTCTACCCAGCGGTATACGCGCTGGGCTTTGCTTTTCATAATCATGCTTGGGTATGGGTCACGAGAGAGATGCGCATATAGCGGGGCAAACAAACCATAGTCGGCCACCGATGGCAGACCACCCAGTAGAAAAGGATGTTGTTCGAAGTGAGTATTAAGCAGCGCTAGCAATTCTAGGTATTGGGCTTCTATAGCAGGGATCGTAGATTCATTAACCCCTAACACTGGCAGATACACCTGCATGGGCGCCATGACTTTATGGGCCACTTCTCTAACCGTCTCGGGGCTTGCGCCGGGGACAATATGATCACCAAACTCTAGTGTTATAAACGCTTCGTTGTACTCTAAAAAATTCCAGCGGTAATGCATGGCAACTTTCAATAAGCCTTCACTGCCAAACATATCAATCATTAATGCGGCAATGCGCTGCTTTGGTGTTATGGGGTACACCGAAAACTTAGCGCTGTTTGATTGTTCAAAGTGGTCAATAATATCAACACTGTCTTGAATCACCGGTCCCGTAGGTAGCTCTACCACGGGCACAATACCGCGCTTGGTTTTGGGAATAATTCTTTCACCGTAACTGGCATGGCCGGGCATTACTTCGTTAAACGCGATACCTTGCTTGCGTAGATACGCGCGCACCTTGCCTGAATACAAAGACATGGGCGCGCCATAAAGTGTGACGATATCGCTAGTAGGGCACATTTAGCCAACCAGCTTTAGCATTAACTTGCCGTGGTTTTTACCTTGGTAAATCATATCAACCGCTTGAGGGAAAACGTCTATACCTTGCAGGATATGCTCGCGGAATTTTATTTTTCCCTCTGTTTGCCAAGTAAGTAGATCGACCACGGCTTCTTTCGCGCGGTGCATATAATCTTGCATGGTAAAACCCTGCATCAAACAGCTTTGAGCGATTAGCTGGATATAGTTACTCGGACCAACGGAGTTGTTAATATGTTCGTATTGAGAAATTGCACCACAAATAACCAGTCGGGCATGGCGATTGACTAGCATTAATACCGCATCCAGGGTTTCTCCGCCTACCGCGTCAAAGTACACATCAATGCCCTCAGGCGTGACCTGCGCAAGCTGCTCGGTAATATCGCCCTGTTTGTAATCAATAACCGCATCTAGCTTTAACTCATCACGAAGATAGCCGCATTTTTCTGCTCCACCGGCAATACCAACAACGCGGCAACCTTTTAGTTTGGCTATTTGGCAAACCACATGGCCCACGGCGCCGGCAGCAGAACACACCACCACAGTTTCACCAGCCTGCGGCTTACCAATATCTAGCAAGCCAAAATAGCCAGTAAAGCCCGGCATGCCTAAGCCACCCATAAAGCGGCTAAGCGGTGCAAAGTTTGGATCAATTTTTCTTAAGCTTTTACTATGGCAAGTAGCATGGGTCTGAATGCCGGTGAAGCCGGTGCAAAAATCTCCAACTTGATAATAGTCAGAGCGGGACTCGATAACCTCAGCCACACCAAACCCGCGCATTACTTCACCAATTTCTACTGGCTCTATATAACTCTTCTTAGTCGATATCCAACCCTTCATAGCAGGGTCAACAGATAGGTAATGAATTTTTACTGAAATTTCACCGTCTTCAGGCGCTTTAATTGCATCACTAGTAAATTGCCAAGTATCTGCGGTGGGGAGTTTTTCTGGGCGTTGCGCTAGGCGCACTTGGCTAAATGACTCACTCATAATCTCTTGCTTCCTCTATTCCTAAGAAAGTATTATTATCTATTGTCACTATTTATGTCAATATATTTTACTGCATCAATTAGCGAACCTTTTGAACCTCAGAGTAGTCAATGTGGCGATAAAAAATAATAATAGCGCGAACAATAAACGCACAAAAAATAGACTGATCACAGGCTGTGCGGGAAACACATGAGTTTGTTCCATCGACGCAGATTTATGTATAGCCAAACCACTATCTGCCATGCCTACAATCATGTCTAACATGTCTTTTACACTCCGATAACGCACAATAGCTACGTCATCCCAATCGCGCCAATCCTCGTCGATAAGAAACGCCCCTATAGTGTTTGCCTTAAGAATAGGCAAGCTACCGCGCAGCAATAATTCCTTTATTACACCCTCTGAATAACGGGCATCAGCGGCTAACGCATCCAAGTCATCCGCCCACGGTGAACCTGCAGGGTATAGGGCTTGTTTGCGATACTTCATCAAATTTACCATGAGAAATTCATCGCCGGTATCAAATTCACCAAGCCGACGCATTAGTATTTCTGTCTCTGCTTGTTTCTCAGGCCCACTCGATGACTTTTCTTTCATTGCTGAGATATAGGTATTCAATTCTTGACCAGTCACGGGCTCACCACTGCCGCCATACCAGATAAACCAACTGATATAGATAGCCGCCAGCACTCCATAGAAAATTTTCATCACACTTCCCTTCTCAATTACCTATAAAAAGCTCTTACTTATTTTTGCAACATTTCTCGTGCATTGGCTTTAAACTTTTCTTGCTCTTCTTCATCGTCTAGTAAGTTACCTAAACTAAAAGGCACATCAATTCCTTTACTCATGCCTGACTGGGTAAACATCACGTCATTCCAACGCTGTAAATTGTCTAAGCCTTCTAGTGATATCCCAGACCACTTATGGGTACGCACCCAACACCAATTAGCAATATCAGCTATGGAGTAGTCACCCGCCAACCATTCGTTACCACGCAATCTTGTATCTAGTACTTCAAACAAACGCCTGCCTTCATTTTGATAACGATCAATAGCGGATGGAATTTTTTCAGGGAAATAACGAAAGAAAACATTGGCCTGACCCATCATTGGCCCAAGCCCACCCATTTGAAACATAAGCCACTGAATTACTTCAGAGCGACCCTTAGCATCAGTTGGCATTAAGCGGCCAGCTTTCTCTGCCAAATAAATCATAATCGCGCCCGACTCAAAAATCGGAAAATCACCCGCATCGCGATCAACAATCGCAGGAATACGACCATTAGGGTTAAGCGCCAAAAACTCAGGTAGCTTCTGTTCGCCTTCACCAATATTCACAAAGTGAGTGGTGTACTCCAACTCAAGTGCTTCTAATGTGCATGAGGCTTTGTGGCCGTTAGGCGTTGGTGCGGTATATAAATCAATCATCATTGTTTCCTCTAAATTAAAACCCAATAGTCCCATCAAGCACTTGCTGATAAGTCGCCTTATCGAGCAGCTGATACACGCTGGTTCTGGGTTTAAGCATATAGATGGGATCAATCACTTGAGCTAAATGGTAAGCCTCTTTGCGTAAAGCACCCTTTACTAACTTAAAGGTTACGGTTGTTTCTGCCTGTTGTTGCAGGCGAATAAACACTGGTCTGGCATGGGCAGGCAGTTCTTTTTCAACAAACGCTGAAAACGCTTTTACGTCAAACTGCGCTCCGGCATTAAGGGTTAACGCAGCCATACCTGCGTTACCTTCAGCAGCGGGCACTTCAACGCCATATACATTGGACATTTCTACTTGCTCAAAGGCATTCAGAATCTCTCCCACCTCATTGGTTGACACATTTTCTGCGCGCCAACGAAAGGTATCGCCAACCCGGTCAACAAATTGATAATGTGGTAAACCCATGGCGAACCCAACATCTACTTGCCTGATTAAATCGCCGGTGTTAAACCAACGGTCACCCGGTTTTTTTACATCAAATAATATTTTGCTGTCAGTTGCTTCTTTGTTTTGATAGCCGTCAAAAATATACTTATTGTCTATTTCTGACAGCAGCAAACCCGATTCGCCTTTATTTACTTCAACCAATTCACCATTGCCATCGCGAATCATTTCATCCGCGTCGACATCATATTTAACCAACATTAAGCTGGCGCTACTGGTACCGATGGTGCGGTCTTTATTGAGTATATTAATAAAGGTAGCATTACCTTCGCTGGAGCCATAGATTTCAGTAATACGATTGACCTTAAAACGCGCTCTAAATTGATCCCAGATATCGGGGCGCAAGCCATTGCCTAACATTGTTTGAATGGGGTTATTTTTTTCATCGGGGCATTCTGGCTGCATGGCTAAATAACGACATAGCTCACCGACGTAAACAAACAAGGTAGTTTGGTATTGCTGCACTTCTGGCCAAAACTTACTGGCAGAAAAACGCCTGCGTAAAAATACTGATGCACCTGACACTAGCGCGCTACCAAAACCTGGGCCAAGGCCAGTAATGTGATACAAGGGCAGGCAGATATACATACGGTCGCTGGGTTTAGCCCGAAAGCCCGCCTTGCAAAAAGGTATCGCAGCAGACAAATAGCGACGATGATAAATTACCGCAGCCTTGGGTAAGCCAGTGGTACCGGAGGTAAAGATATACAACGCTTTTTCACCGGCCTTAATATCAATCGTCTCGGGCGGATTATGATTTGGCATTGCGTCTACTTGGGCGCTAAAGTTAAATATCCAATCGGGCGATGCTGTTTTGGCTAAATCTTGCACCCAAAAGTAATCATCATCTGCTAGCGGCAAGTCTACTTTCACCTCAGCAATGGCATCGACTAACTCTTCACCTACAATGCATTTTTTAGAGTCAGCAATAGCGATACAGTGGGTTAACGATTTACCTCGTAGGCTATTATTAATGAGTGCAGCCGTGGCACCTATTTTTACTATGGCTAAGGTAGCGGCCAGCATTTCTATACGGTTTTCCATCAACAATGCGACAGCATCACCGCGCTTGACACCTTGGCGTTTAAGTAAATGAGCAAACTGGTTTACTAAGGCATTAAACTGAGCCCAGGTAAGTTTTTTACCCTCGAATAGTATGGCCGAATTATTGGGATATTTGTCTGCGGTTTGCTGCAACAACAAACCCATTGAAATAAGTTCATCATCTTTAGGTGGTTTAAATGTTGCTATAAGCGGCGCAACTTCTAGAAAATCTTTCAGTACACTAGCAATTTCTCGTAACTTACTCATACTATATGTCCCCTGTGAATAACTGATTTGAGCTGTTCACAGTAACAAATGCACTGCTGCATATAAACATCTTGGCTGTTCATTTCACTGTTACGTCCAAACTTATGCAGCGCGCCAACCACTGTATTAAAAAGCCGACCAAACAATGACAGGGGCTAGGTGTTTGACCGGCAAGATAACACTAGGCTAAAAATTAAAAACTATAGCGAACACTTGCACCATAGGTGCGTGGCGGCGTTAAGAAACTGGCATCCATACCACTGAATGCGAATGTTGAAGCATCGATGCCTGAATACGCTTCATCAGTTAAGTTTTTACCCCAAAGACTCATTCGCCATTGCTCATTAGCCCAACCAACTGTTGTGTTAACTGTAGTGCGCGATTGTTCGACAGGCTTTTGTGAATTTGTTGTGTGCTCGCCCATATAGCTGTAATCGGTGCGCACAAATAAACCACCGTCGGCCACGGGGAACATAAACGTTGCTGCAACTGTACCGCTAAATTCTGGCGCAAATGTCAGCGCTTGGCCTTTGTTTGGGCCAGCCGACACTTCCGCTTGGTCTAAATACAACAAACCTGCGCTTAAGGCCAGTATTGGCAATGGCACCGCTTCTATATTGACGTCAATGCCACGGGTTTCTACTTCACCCTCGTTACTTACAATAGTGCCAGTGCCACTGGCCAGCTGCACTTGACTTTGATAGTCCTCAAAAGTTGACTGGAACGCGGTAGCATTGATTCTTACGCTATTATCTAACAGTTCAGATTTGACCCCTAACTCGTAGTTTATTGATGTCTCATCGTCAAATTCGCGCTCGTCTAAGGCGCCGTTTGCGCCATTAAAGCCACCCGACTTAGTACCTGTTGAAACACCTGCAAATAACATCACATCATCGCTAATGTCGTAAGCTAGACTAGCCATCCAATCGACATTTTCACTACTTCGATCAAAGCTTTGATCTACCGGCGCAAACACTGAGTCTAGTAACGACCGGCCAACCACAGCAACGGATGCCGCGGTTGAATTAGTTTGCGCAAACAAGTCGGCCTCTTTGTCTTCTTTGGTCCAACGCAAACCGCCAGTAAGACGCAAGCTGTCACTAATATTCCATGTTGCTTGACCAAATGCGGCAATCGTTTCGTTGTCCCAGACATGATCAACCACTAGGTGATCACCTGCTTGAGCTAAGAAAGTAATCGGCAGTGGGAGGGGCAAATTTTGCTGGGCAGCAATGGTTAAAAAGTCTTCGCCGATGAATACACCGGTATTAGAGCCTGCATATTTTTGACCACCACCCTGCTCAGCCGTGCTTTGGTAATAAAACAACCCCACTTGGTAGGCTACACTTCCATCATCATTTGAAGTAAAGCGGATTTCTTGCGAAAAAGAATCGCCCGTATTGTAGTCATTTTTAATGGTTAAAATATCTAGCTCGCTACGATCCACATCTAGACTACGCAAGTACTCATAATCGTTCCATGCGGTTAACGACGTTATGGTTCCGCTGTCTAATTCTAAATCAGCGGTTAACGACAGATTGTCAGACTCCATATCAAAACGGTTGGTTTGGTTAGTCGCAATTTTATAATCTTCGGCGTCGTTGGCAATTGGTGTGAAGCCTTGATTTCCCAGCTCGGTAATCACTTCTTCCGCTTGAATAGCATCGGCGCCACAGCAAGTGGTATCGCGTTCTACTCGGCTAGCGGCTAGCAATATACTGGTTGAATCATTAGGCTCAAATAGATATTTTGCCGACAAATTCCAATCATCGGTATCGCTGGCATCTTCTGCACTACCAGAATTTTCAAAATAGCCATCATGCTGAGTTGCATTACCCGCTATGCGGTATGCCAGGGTATCGCTAATAGGGCCAGTTACAGTGGCGGTTAATTTCTGTAAGTTGTAATTGCCAGCAGTGGCCTCTATATAACCTTCGGTTTGTTCAAGGTTTGGTTTTTTTGTAGTAATGCTAATCGCACCAGCATTAGTGTTTTTACCATATAACGTGCCTTGCGGGCCTTGTAATACTTCCACTCGCTCTATGTCTGTTAATTCAGACATACCTAAACCAGAGCGTGAAAAATAGATGCCATCAACAAAAATACCCACCGATGGCTCTAAGGCCGGATCAACCTGCGCGGTACCAACACCACGAATGCTTACCCTCGCGGTAAATGGCGAGGAATTAGACGTAATGTTTAAGCTTGGTGTTAAAATAGCCACATCTTCTGTGCTATTAATACCGGCGTTTAGAATGGTTTCTTCGTTAAAGGCATTAACGGTAACGGCGATACTTTGTAGCCCTGCCTCACGTTTAGTGGCGGTGACGATGACTTCTTCTAACACCAAACCTTGCGCGCCACTTATCGTAGAGCCAGTTGCTAACGCCACTGATAGCGCTATAACACTTCTATTAAAGCCTTTAAATTTGCACTTACTCATAACACCACTCTCTTCTATTGTTAATGACATAGAGTATGACAAGATATAATCTTCACAATATATGACAATATTTACATAAATACAAATATCTCTATTAACAATAAATCGATGGGTATTTCTTTTTCAAATATGAAAAATAAACTCGCTATGAAAAAAACAAAAAAACGTAACTAGACTGAATTTACTATCAAGGAAAGGTTACAAAAGGCCTGACAGGCAGGCGCGCTACTTTTGTTGAATGTATTAGTTATAAGATACTAAGATAGAATTAATTAACGCTTTTCACCCCAAACCTCTAAATGGTTAACGCGCTCTACAGGCCGATCTGTTTTTAGCGTTAAAACCGCTGCTAAACCAGTCTCTTCAAACAAGGTTTTTATCGTTACTTTGTCGGGATCACTAGCTTGCTCAAACGCTTTTTGAATACGCTGCAATAAATAAAAACGATAAGGCATTACTGCAGTGCGCAAGGTTACACCGCGCCATTCAAATTCAGCGTTGCCGATAACTCTTGCGCCCGGTTTGTCTAAACCGTTGGTTCCTGTTTGTAAGTCTTGGTTATTAGCGAGCCATTCATTGGCATAGTCAACATGAGCCCTTAGCTCTGGTAAATACTCTTCACTAATGTATGTCATTAACGCTTTTAATGTGTCAGGTATTTCACTACCCTCCATCAAATCGGTTCCAGTGTCTTGATACTCAACCTCGACAGCTTCGGGTGCATGCATGCGCTCTACCCATCGGCTTACTTGCGGCGCGATTGTACGCGTCAGCATGGCGGGCACAGGGTCACGTCCTAAATGCGCATATAGCGCAGCGACCAAACCATAGTCACCATAAGTTGGGCGACCGCCAAGTAAATATGGATATTGTTTAAGATGGGCAGAAAATAATGCCAAAAATTCTTTATAAGATTCTTCAATCAAAGGAATACTTTCATCCATTACACCAAACGCTTTTTTGGCAGCTCGCATAGCTCCGCTTGCCATTTCAAATAAAGCGTCGACTCCCCCTTGGTCTGTGCCAGGCGCTGCCATACCGCTGGCAAAATCATTTTTTACAAAATCTATCTGCTCGTCAAAATTCCAACGGTAATGCATTGCCGGGCGCAACATGCCCTCTCCACCAAACAGCTCAAATAAATGCGACACAGTCTTTAGGATTGATGACTCCGCTTGCGCGGGTAACAGAGGCGTTTCACTCTGCTCTAGATAATCAATAATTTCGGCGCCATCTTGTATAAGATGGCCATCTGAAGTTTCGATAACAGGCATAATAAAACGCCCAACATTGGGCACGATATTTTGCTGATAGTGCTGTGAATTAACGCCATATTCAGTAAATTCAATACGCTGCTTGCGTAAGTAGCTTCTTACTTTAGCGGTATATAGTGACGCGGGGATACCGTATAGCTTATACATACTTTACTCCATGATAAAATTATTTGCGGTTAGTTGAACTCTATTCCATAGAACAGTTTTAGAAAAAAATCCTACCTTAGTTGTCATCTCTAATACATTGCGACCCTGCATACTAAGACAGGTCGGTTTCTCGTCGCCAAGTCTTGCGACATAGACAAAGCCTCTCCAGCAGTTATTACTTTCATCAAACCTCAGTGTTCGAAATAATTTTTTTACCCACAGCCTCCGGCTTGTCCTCATGCGTAATAACAAACCCTTCAATGACATCATCACTTAATCGCATTTCAACGACTAACGATTCACTTTCATGCTGCCAATTGCCTAGGACACTTGGCCCTTGGGCGATAACGGCATTACTAACAAACAGACTGCCAATGAGAATTAGAAAATATGGATATATAGGCATTTTCTTCACCTTTTAATTTAGCACATTATTATTTTGGCATGCTATATGTCAAAATTGCTAGAAAAAGTGATTCCTGTTAGCCTAGTGCCATATTGTTATTCAAATCTAGGAGCCATTTATGGGCCGTAAACGAGTCATCATTCCAGTCGTCATTGTCGCCATTGCACTGCTTGCCTATAGTTTACGTGGCGTCATTGTCGTGCCTTTGCTAGAGCGCGCCATTCCAAAAATGATGGGCGCAACCACGGCGGCAGATTTAGGTGACGGTTTGCACGTTGCCATATGCGGTGCTGGCGGCCCACTACCCGACCCTAAAAGGGCCGGTGCCTGCATGCTAATAATTGCCGGCGACACCTTACTAATGATTGACTCTGGCTCTGGCGGCCCACGTAATATTGGCCGCATGCAGTTCCCTATTGGTGATGTGGATGCGGTGTTACTAACGCATTTTCATTCTGACCATATCGATGGCTTAGGTGAAACCGCTACTTTGCGCTGGGCCGGTGGCGACAACACTAGCCCGCTACCGGTTATAGGACCAACCGGTATCGACAAAGTTGTTGATGGATTCAACATGGCTTATAGCCAAGACATGAACTATCGCCACGACCACCATGGCGACACTGTGGCGCCAATCTCTGGCTTTGGTTTAGTGGCTCAGCCATTCGATACGCCTGCCATAGGCAACGGCGCTGTAGTTTGGGATAAAGACGGACTATTAATTACCGCATTTAGCGTTGACCATGAACCGGTTAGCCCAGCCGTAGGTTACCGTATTGACTATAAAGGCCGTAGCGTTGTGATTAGTGGCGATACAGCAAAATCAGCTAACTTAGAATTGTTTGCTAAAGGCGCAGATTTATTACTGCATGAAGCGTTAAGCCCGCAGCTTGTTGGTTTAATGAATACAGCCGCCAAAGAAATAGGCAATGCCGTGATAGCGAAAATCACCTTCGATATATTGGACTATCATGCAAGCCCTGTTGAGGCCGCCCAAAGTGCACAAACAGCTAAGGTACAACACCTAGCTTTTTATCATATTGTGCCGCCGCTAATTTTACCGGGGCAAGACCTAGTCTATCTCAAAGGGGTGGATGACGCTTTTGATGGTCCGACAACATTGACCCAAGATGGCACCATATTCTCTCTTCCAGCCAACAGCACTGAAGTTATTTTGGTAACAACAGGGCTATGATATAGCGCGCTATACATATGTTAGCGATACCGAATAAAAAGGCGACCACAGGGTCGCCTTTTTACTGCTTTCTAGTTCTACTGAACTGAAACTAGCATTAATAATGTGGCGTAAACTAGGATAGCTCGCGCTTAGGAAGACGGTAGTAACAGCAACAACCAAGCTTGTAATATCTGCGTTATGCTAGGCGCCATTCACGCTTTGACTTTAAAGATCTAACGGAGACATCAATGTATACATTTAGTGACAAATCACTGCAATTGCAGGCCAAGCTTAGTGCGTTTATGGATGAGCATATTTATCCTAACGAAACCGCCTACGCCGAGCAATTACACAAGGCCAGTAATCGCTTTGCCGCCCTACCCTTAATGGACGAGTTAAAAGCAAAGGCCAAAGCGGCCGGCCTGTGGAATCTATTTGTGCCTGAAAGCCACAGTGAATACTCTGACCATGGCGGCTTAACTAACTTTGACTATACGCCATTAGCCGAAATGATGGGCCGCGTGATTTGGTCGCCGGAAGTATTTAATTGCAACGCCCCCGACACTGGCAACATGGAGGTGTTTATGAATTACGCCACCAAAGCCCAACAAGCCCAGTGGCTAACCCCGCTACTTAATGGCGAAATCAGCTCATCTTATGCGATGACCGAACCACAAGTTGCCTCCAGTGATGCCACTAATATTGAACTGAGCATTGTGCGTGACGGCGACGAATGGGTATTGAATGGCCGCAAATGGTTTATCACCGGTGCTATGTATGAGCGCACCAAAATTTTAATTGTGATGGGAAAATCTGACCCAGACAACTCAGATCGTCACCAACAACAAAGCCAAGTGTTAGTACCCAAAGGCACTAAAGGGCTAACGGTTATTCGTCCGTTAACCACCTTAGGCTATGATGATGCACCTATTGGCCACGCCGAAATTGTGTTTGATAACGTGCGCGTACCCGCTGACAATATATTACTTGGTGAAGGCCGTGGCTTTGAAATAGCCCAAGGTCGTCTAGGGCCAGGTCGAATGCATCATTGCATGCGTTTGGTTGGTGCCGCCCAGCGCTCGCTAGAACTTGCCTGCCAGCGAGCGGTGTCACGTACCACCTTTGGGCGGCCGCTAAGCAAACACCAATCGGTACTCGAAGAAATATCGAGAAGCTTTAGCGAAATAGAAATGGCTCGCCTGCTGGTACTGAAGACAAGCAATAAAATGGATACGCAGGGCGTAGCAGCATCGGTTGATATGATTGCTGCCACTAAAACCACAGTGCCATTATTAGTACAGAATATTATTGATAGCTGTATGCAAATGCATGGCGCTGGTGGTCTAACTGAAGATTATTTTATGGCCGAAGCATTTAACTATGCGCGCTGGTGTCGCCAAGCCGACGGTCCAGACCAAGTACATCAAATGGCATTGGGTAAGCGTATTATTGATTTGTACTCAGCGTAGAGAACATACCAATAATTATGGAGGGTCTATTATTTTTCTCAAGGCTTTCCAACCTGCCTAATTATTTTTAGCTAGCTCCAACGATGCCGCTGCACCAACAAATGCGGCGTCTTCAGTAGCTAACATCATAATTGGAATATCAGCGACCACATGAGACATAGGCTCTTTTGCTAAAAACCGCGACGAAAAATCGCTAGCGAGAAAGAAGTCTTTGATTTTAGGCAAAATGCCACCGGCTAAATACATACCGCCAGTAGGCCGAAGCAGTAATGCTATGTCACCTGCGGCGCTGCCCATAATGGCGCAAAAGCTATGCAGCGCAGCTTCGCACAATGGGTCTATGCCAGAGCTACCAAGCTCAGCAATATCTTTTGGTGCCAACGCCTTAGCTGGTTCGCCCCGTACTGCGGCCATTGCGCTATACAAATTAACCAAGCCTGGGCCACACAATATTGATTCAATCGATACCCGATGAGAGCGAGTCATTAGTACTTTTAGTATTTCAATTTCTAAGGCATTGGTCGGCGCAAAAGAAATATGCCCGCCTTCGCCGTCAATCAATTGCCAACTATTATTTGTTGGCATTAAACCGGCAACACCAAAGCCGGTACCAGGGCCAATAATAGCTTTTACACCAACGCCCGCCTCACCTTGCCGGTATATGTCTAAGGTGTCTGCTTTACCCAAATAAGGCAGGCAAAATGCAAGCGCGGAAAAATCGTTAACCAAATTAAAATCGCTAAAACCAAACTGTTTTTGCATTGCACTAATTGACGCGTCCCAGCCTTGGCGAGTTACCCGCACCTTGCCATCGACAATAGGTCCTGCAACCGCTAAACAGGCTTTAGTGATATTGGCACTGTCTATGGTTTGTAAATACGCAGCCAAGGCATCTTCCAAGCCAGAGAAGTTATCACTAGCTTGAATCCATTTAGCTGAAATATCAAAGCCAGTTGATGTCTTAGTTGCGATTGCAAACCGTGTATTGGTGCCACCTATGTCGGCGACAATTGTTTGTTCCATATTTATGCCATTGATTAAATTAAGCTATTAGCACCGTCTTCTACTGGGCCAACATTATCTCTAAATATCGAAAATAGTTCGCGGCCATTGCCAAATTGATTTGCTGTTAGATCAGGAATTAATGGAATTCGCTGGGCTAACTCAGCATCCTCAACCAATAGCATTAAACTACCTACCACCCCATCTAGCCTTATTACATCACCATCTTTAACTAATGCTAAAACACCACCGCATAAACTTTCAGGTGTCATATGAATTGCAGCTGGAACCTTACCTGATGCGCCTGACATCCGCCCGTCAGTCACTAATGCCACTTTGAAGCCTTTGTCTTGCAATACACCTAACAGCGGCGTCAGCTTATGTAGCTCTGGCATACCATTCGCTTTAGGGCCTTGAAACCGCACCACCGCAACAAAGTCCTTCTCTAACTCGCCGCGATCAAACGCGCCGATCAAATCTGACTGATCATTAAACACCACTGCCGGCGCTTCCACAATTCTGCGCTCGGGCGCTACTGCCGATACTTTGATTACCCCGCGACCAAGATTACCATCAAGCACCAGCAGGCCGCCTTCTTCACTAAATGGCTTACCAACTGGCGCCAATACAGCTTCATCTAAGCTAGCTAGAGGCGCCGCGCTCCATACTAAATTATCGCCTTGCAGCTTCGGTTCGCTCATATAAGGAGACAAGCCATTAGCAGGGGCCACTGTAACAACGTCGTTGTGGAGTAGACCAGCGCCTAGCAACTGAGTGATAAGAAAGCCCATACCACCAGCCGCTTGAAAATGATTTACATCTGCAGGGCCATTAGGATATATCCGCGCCAGCGATGGTACGACTTTGGACAAATGCGAGAAGTCGTCCCAATTAATAATAATCCCAGCGGCCCGCGCAATGGCAATCAGGTGAATAGTTTGATTAGTAGAACCACCCGTCGCTAGCAACCCTACAATACCGTTTACCAGCGTTTTTTCGCTAATTACATCACACAGAGGCCTATAGTCATTAGTACTGGCACTATGGCGTAAAACAGTTTGCCCTGCGGCATCTGTTAACGCATGGCGCAGTGGCGTACCGGGATTAATGAAAGATGCACCGGGCAAATGTAAGCCCATTATTTCCATCAACATTTGATTGGTATTGGCCGTGCCATAAAAAGTACAAGTACCGGCGCTATGATAAGAAGCTGCTTCGGCAGCTAGTAATTCTTCGCGGCCAATTTCACCGGCGGCATAGCGCTGGCGAACTTTGGCTTTTTCATCATTAGGCAGGCCCGATGGCATAGGCCCAGCTGGTACAAACAGCGCAGGTAAATGACCAAACGACAGTGCACCTATCAACAACCCCGGTACAATTTTGTCGCAAATGCCTAAACACAATATGCCATCAAACATATCGTGAGAAAGTGAAATGCCAGTAGCCATGGCGATTACATCGCGACTAAATAATGACATTTCCATTCCCGTGCGGCCTTGGGTAACACCGTCACACATTGCCGGCACGCCACCGGCAAATTGAGCAATACCACCTGCGGCACTAATAGCCGCCTTTAGCTGTGCGGGATATTCAAAATAAGGCTGATGCGCCGATAACATGTCGTTGTAGGCCGAGATAATAGCGATATTAGATTTTATATTTTCGGTTAAACCCGATTTATCATCGCTGTTACAGGCCGCCATACCGTGGGCTAAATTACCACAAGAAGCACGATTTCTGGCTGGGCCAGAATTTTTCGCATTAGCCATTCTGGCTAAATAGTCTTGCCGTGATTTATGGCTGCGTTCAATAATCGTATTAGTGACTTCTTCAATGACTTTATTCATTTTATTTACCTACTTTGTTAATAGCACTTACCTACTATAGTCGTGAACCCTATCCACTAAGGGGCCCAATAAACGTCGACAAGAGTCGAGTTTTGCTGCAATACGCCGGCAACAGGTAATTCATTAGCGTCTGCAGTTAACGCCTGTTTATAGACTGCTAATTTGTCATCGCCAGTTATCAGCAATATGATTTTTTTGGCTGACAAAATAGCCGCTAACCCCAAACTAATTCGCTCTAAATTCTCACCGGTAACGTCAGATTTATTTGCAAGCAAAGGGAAAATAATACGCTGACTGGTTTTATCCATCGCCGCAGTAATCCCATCAGCGCTAGGGAAAAGTGATGCGGTATGACCATCATCGCCCATACCCAAAATAACTAAGTCGCTGTCTTTGCCCAGGCTAGAATAAACCTGTTCAGCATTTGCAGCAGCATCAACTAATGAGCCCGCTTTACTATATAAACCATTAAAGTCGGCAGCACTTGCCCTGCCAGTCACTAAGCAAGATTTTATCATTGCCTCATTACTGTCAGGATGGGTCAATGGCACATATCTTTCATCAACCATGGCGATGCTAACCTTGTGCCAAGCTAAGTCGGTATTGGCTAACTGCGTATAAATCGCTTTCGGAGTAGAACCACCCGACACTAATAAAGTCGCACCCCCGCTTTGCGCAGCAGCGCCGACGACGTCACTAATAGCCGTTGTGCACGCAGCAACCAACGCTTGCTTGTCGCTAAAAAAGTACTCTTTACGCATTATTTACTGCCCGGTTCAAACCAACTACGACCATCTTTCTCTATCATTAATTCAGCGGCCAATGGCCCCCAGCTACCGGATGAATAGCTAACCGGTTTACTATCGCCATCAGCCTTCCAACATTCTAATATTGGCGTTATCCATGACCAAGCTTGCTCTACTTCTTCACGATGTAAAAACAAACTAGAATTGCCATCAACCACATCTAAAATTAGTCGTTGATAGGCTGGTCTAACATGGCCATCAAATGAATCGGCAAAATCAAACGATAAGGTAACTGGCTTTAGGCGCATTTCACGGCCGTGCATTTTCTTCCCCATCAAGGTCAGTTCAATACCTTCATCAGGCTGTAATTTTATCCTCAACTGATTTGGTTGCACTTTGCCAAATGCCGCCGGAAATACTGCATGAGGCAGTGCTTTAAACTCAATTAATATTTCAGCAGCACGCTTTTTTAGGCGCTTTCCCGTACGCAGATAAAAAGGTACACCGGCCCAACGCCAGTTACCTATTTCCGCTTTTAATGCGACAAAGGTTTCGATATCACTGCCGCCATAATCACTCCCTAGATCATCAACATATGCATTGGCAACTTGATTATTCAACACACCTTCACCGTACTGCCCACGCACTATAGTTTGTGTAATATTGTCTTCATTGATGGGTTTTAAGGCTTTTAAGACTTTCAGTTTTTCAGCGCGTAAATTATCGGCATTCATTTCGTGGGGTGGTTCCATCGCCACCAAGCACAGCAACTGCAGCAAATGGTTTTGCATCATGTCTCGCAGCGCACCAACATCATTATAATAGCCAGCCCGCCCTTCTAAACCGACTGTTTCAGTGATGCTTATTTGCACATGGTCAATACTATTATTGTCCCAAACATCACCTAACAAAACATTAGTAAATCTGAGTGCCAATAGGTTTTGAACCGTCTCTTTACCTAAGTAGTGATCAATTCGATAAATATTATCTTCATCAAAAGACTTCCCTACAGTGGCGTTAATTATTTTAGCTGACGCTAAGTCAACACCAATGGGTTTCTCTAGAATGATTCTTGCAGTCTTAGAAATAAGCTTATATTTATATAAGTTTTCACTACAAGGCTCGTAAATACTTGGCGGTATTGAAAGATAAAATATGCGTAGAATACCTTCACGTCCTTTAAAGGAGTTGGAAAAATCAATCCACTCATCGCCACCTTCGCTGATATTTAAACTCACGCATTCAAGCCTTGCTAAAAACTGTGGCCAATTAGTATCCACGTTTTCATCAGCGGCTAACTCATCGCCAAGACTAATTTTAACTTTGGCTTCAAATTCTGCACTGGTCAGGTATTTGCGTGAGGTCAAAATGATTCGACAATCATCAGCATATTCACTGTCAACTTCACTGCGATACATTGCCGGCAATAGCTTGCGCAAAGCCAAGTCGCCCATGCCACCAAAAAATACAATATCAAATTGCTTTGCCATTACGGTCTCTCACTATGCAGAAAGTTAAAGCTACGATTTAGCGCCATTATAAGCAGCCTAGAATCACAAAAAGGCTATTTCATTGAAGTCTAACCCTAAACTGTAAATTACCGCGACCACTTATTAGTATCTACCGTTCGCCGCCAACCATACCAGAAAATTGCACTACTGCAGTGCAGGCCATTAAGGCGTTACCAATTTAGTGCATAGCGTACACGTCAAAGCGATGGCGTGGGCCTACCGTCTTAATTCAAGACTTTAACTCTGGCGCGATAATTGCAATATCTAGCAATAACAACAATCATGTAACAATGGATGAATCAAACATATAACCTATGAACGGCAACAATAGCCTAGCGATAATTTTTACCGATTTAGACGGTAGTTTACTTGACCACAACAGCTACCAGTTTGGGCCGGCGCATGCGTTGTTAGGGGCTCTCGAAGGAATAGGCATTCCGGTAATACCTACCAGCAGTAAAACCTGCGCTGAAATTGTGGCCTTAAGAAAACAACTCCCTAATCGTCACCCTTTTATCAGTGAAAACGGGGCGGCATCATTTATCCCTAAAAACTATTTTACCGCTCCGATAGCAGGCAGTAGCTTACTTAACGGTTTCCATTGCCTGTCAGATTGCCCCCCGCGGCAAAAATGGCTGTCGCTACTAGCGGCATTACAAGCTGACTTCCCCAATCAATTTATCTATTTTTTTGCCCAAGGTAGTGCGGGTATAAAACAACTAACTGGTTTAAACGATGAAGATGCCGAGCTAGCCAACCAGCGCGATTACAGTGAGCCGGTAAAATGGCTTGGCAGCAAACAACAAGAGCAACAGTTTGTTGCTGCTATTAGTAGCCATGGCGGTGTATCACAGCAAGGCGGCCGCTTTATTACCGTTAGCGGCGACTGCAGTAAAGGGCGCGCTCTCAAGTTGGTTACGCAGTTGTATCAAGACCAACACCCCAACAAACAGATAATCACCATTGCCATCGGCGACAGTGGCAACGATGTAAGCATGCTGGAGGCTGCGGACTATGCATTGTTAATTCGCTCACCATTACATGACTTTCCTGAATTGGCGCGCAGTGACAAGATTTTAAAATCCAATCTTTTGGGGCCAGCAGGCTGGAACGAAGGCGTGAGATCAATAATACAACAACTGAATATTTCTCTTTAACAGACAGATACAAGGATTATTACTATGGGCGACTTTCACCAGAACGGCATTATCACCACCTTGCACAATTTGTCTGATCGACCGCTAGTCGATTTAGAAGCAGATTTACTAAAATTTAGTAAACGCAGGCCAATGGCGTTGATTTTGCCATCGCTTTATTCTGAACTTGAAGGCGATGCACTGGCTAATATTGTTAAAGAACTTAGCCAAGTTAATTATCTTAATGAAATCGTAATCGGTCTAGATCGCGCCGACGAAAAGCAGTACCGCCACGCGCTGAAATTTTTCAAAGAACTGAAACAGCCACATCGCGTATTGTGGAATGACGGCCCTAGGATGCAAGCCATTGATGCGCAACTTAAAGACCTAGACCTAGCACCAAAAGAGCGCGGCAAAGGCAGTAATGTTTGGTATTGCATGGGTTATTTGTTAGCAAGCGGAAAATCTGAATCAATCGCCTTACACGATTGTGACATTGTAACCTATCACCGTGAGATGTTAGCACGTCTTATCTACCCGGTAGCCCATCCGCAGTTTAACTATGAGTTTTGCAAAGGCTATTATTCGCGGGTTGCCGATGGAAAAATTAATGGCCGCGTTTGCCGCCTATTGGTTACACCACTGATTAGAGCACTGAAAAAGACCGTTGGTCACTCTGATTATTTGGACTATATGGATAGCTTTCGCTACGCCTTAGCCGGTGAGTTTTCATTCCGCCGCGATGTGCTCAATGACTTGCGCATACCTAGCGACTGGGGCTTAGAGGTTGGCATGTTGTCTGAGGTTTATCGCAACTATGCTAATAATAGATTATGCCAAGTCGATATTGCCGACACCTATGATCACAAACATCAAGAGCTTAGCCTTGATGACCCAGAACAAGGCTTGTCAAGAATGTCTATCGATATAGCCAAAGCTATGTACCGAAAGCTCGCCACTCGCGGGGTGACATTTAATAACGAAACATTTCGTACTTTAAAAGCTACTTATTATCGTATTGGCTTAGATTTTGTTGAAACTTACAATAATGATGCCTTAATAAATGGGCTTACCTTAGATGTTCACCAAGAAGAAAAAGCGGTAGAGCTGTTTGCCCAAAATATTATGAAGGCCGGCGAAATATTTTTGGACCGCCCGATGGAGCGACCATTCATCCCCAGTTGGAACCGAGTAGAAAGCGCCATACCTGATATCCACCAGCAAATAATTGCCGCCGTCGAGGCAGATAACGAAGAGTTCGGAGCCGACTAAATGATTCCCGCAAGTGATGTCACAACTGCATTACATGACCGTGTCTTTCAGCATTTAACTTTTATCTATAAGGATCTGCTGACCGAGGAACAATGCGCCACGCTGGCTACTAGCTTGCTGGCAATAATGAGGCTTGGTGGTGAAAGTAAGGCACCGGAACCTTATCAAAATCAATGGACGCAAGACGATAGCATTATCATTACCTATGGCGATACCTTGCTGCGCGATGGGGAAAAACCATTACATACTCTGCACAGCTTTTTTAATACCTACGTTAAAGATAGCGTTTCAAGTATGCATATACTTCCATTCTATCCTTGGAGCTCTGATGATGGTTTTTCGGTTATCGACTATTCCAGTGTTAACGAGTCACTAGGGGATTGGTCTGACATTGAGAGAATTGCCGAAGACTATCGACTAATGGCCGACTTAGTCGTGAATCACTGCTCTGCGCGCTGCCACTGGTTTGATAATTTTATAAAAGGTGAAAACCCCGGCGCCGACTATTTTGTTACCGCCCAACCGACCGATGATTTGTCAGCGGTTGTTCGCCCCCGCATCAATGATTTGCTACGAGAAGTCGAAACCTTGGATGGGATTAAATATGTGTGGTGTACTTTTAGTCATGATCAAGTCGATCTCAATTTTCAAAATATCGAAGTATTAGAACAATTTATTTCTATTATTAGACAGTATTTGGACAGCGGCATTTCTATCTTTCGATTGGACGCCATTGCCTTCTTATGGAAGAAGATTGGTAGCGACTGTATTAATTTGCCAGAAACGCATGAAATGGTAAGGCTATTTAGGACCCTAATAGAACATGCTAGAGCAGACGCTGTAATTATTACTGAAACCAATATTCCTAATCGTGAAAATTTGTCATATTTTGGTAATGGCAACGAAGCTCATTGCGTTTATAACTTTTCACTGCCGCCGCTGCTGGTTCACGCCTTACTCACTGGAAAGAGTTTCCATTTAAAACAATGGATGATGAGCATGCCGCCAGCACAGCAAGGTACAACCTATTTTAATTTTATCGCGTCTCATGACGGAATAGGCCTAAGACCGGTAGAAGGTTTATTGGATGACGAAGAACTTGTCCAGCTAACTGACACCATTCAAAGTTTTGGTGGAAAAATATCATGGCGCAACCTAGCTGATGGTCAGCAGCGGCCCTATGAAATGAACATCTCATTATTCGATGCCCTGCAAGGCACCGTCAAAGGTCCTGATCAATATGCCATCCAGCGCTTCGTTTGTGCTCACGCTATTATGCTAGGGTTAGAGGGAATTCCAGGGATTTATATTCACAGTTTGTTTGGCACCCACAATGACTTACAACGAATGGAGAATACCAGCAGTAGTCGTTCGATCAACCGTCGCCAATGGGATGTTGACGAATTAGAATCCTTACTTAATGACCCAGCTAGCAGCCACTATCAGGTTTTTAGTCGGTTAAAAAACTTACTGGCGGTCCGTCGGAAACAAGCGGCGTTCCATCCTAATGCTACGCAGTTTACTTTGCATTTAGGCGACCAGCTATTTGGCTATTGGCGGCAAAGTATTAACCGACAGCAAAGTATTTTCTGCATCAGTAACATTTCAGATAAAGAACAAGAACTATCATTAAGCTCAATCAATCTTATCGATAATCAAAACTGGATTGACTTGATAGCAGATGAGCAGTGCAGCGGTGAATTGCCACACCTGACTCTGTCGCCCTATCAAACTGTATGGATTAGTAATATTCGAGATTAACTGGGTAGATGCTAGACCACTCCGTAGGCCAGCATTGCCCCTGCAACTTTTTCAAAGGCAGCAATATTGGCACCTTTGATATAGTCGTCGTTTTTAGTAGCCCCATGGCTTGCGCACTTATGATGAATACTCTGCATTATATCTACAAGTAAACCATCTAACTTTTCAGCATTCCATGACACCTTACTAGCATTTTGACTAATCTCTAAACCTGACACTGCTACACCACCGGCATTAGCTGCTTTGCCTGGGCCAAACAGAACCTTGGCATTCAAAAACGTATCAACACCTTCATTGCTAGTCGGCATATTGGCTCCTTCAACAACAGCCATTACGCCATTAACAACTAATGTTTTAGCATCACTTTCATCAAGTTCGTTCTGCGTGGCGCAGGGCATAGCAATATCACATGCAATACCCCAAGGCTTTTCATCGGCATAAAAAGTTGCACTGCTGTATTTATCTGCATAATCACTGATGCGCTTACGCTGTAGTAACTTTAACTGCTTTAGCCAAGTAAGTTTGGCTTCATCGATACCGTCTGGGTCATGAATAAAACCACCGCTATCAGACAAAGTTAAAACCTTTCCGCCAAGGCGAATAATTTTTTCTGCTGCATGCAGCGCTACGTTACCAGAGCCGGAGATAACCACCGATTTTAAATCAATTTGGTCACCTTTATGCGCCAACATATTAGACAAGAAATAGACTGCGCCATAGCCGGTCGCTTCTGGCCGTAACAAACTACCCCCATACTCCATGCCCTTACCTGTCAAGACGCCTTCCCAGCGATTAGTAATGCGCTTGTATTGACCAAACATATAACCAATTTCACGCGCACCGACACCAATATCACCGGCGGGCACATCAACATCAGGACCAATATGACGATATAGCTCCGTCATATAAGACTGACAAAAACGCATGATTTCGTTATCAGATTTACCTTTGGGATTAAAATTCGCTCCACCTTTGGCTCCTCCCATCGGCAAACCCGTTAAAGCGTTTTTAAAGGTCTGCTCAAAGGCGAGAAATTTTAAGATGCTTTCTGTCACCGAGGCATGAAACCGAATACCGCCTTTATAGGGCCCAATTGAGTTATTGTTTTGCACCCGCCAGCCACGCTGAACACGAATATTATTATTATCGTCTTCCCAGCACACTCTGAACGACACAACTCGGTCAGGCTCAGCTATGCGTCGCAGAATTTGTGCGGCTTGGTATTTTGGTTTGTCTTCAATAAACGGCAATATATCTTTGGCAACTTCATGTACTGCCTGAATAAATTCATCTTGGCCGGGGTTGCGCGCAGCAAGGCCATCGACAAAATCTTTAAGTTTTTCGTCATCCATCACATTCACCTTAATCTTTTTATATTGTTATTTTTCTACTAGTGAGTTGCTAAATTTTATTTTTTAACCAATCAGGTTCTATATCAGACTTTGGATAAGCCATTCGGCCTAACAACTGAGTACTATGATAGGAGTCTAGCCCGGCCAAGGCCACGCTATTTGCCTGCTCTATCATCACCGCTCCGTCCGTTTGAATAGCGGCCTTAGGCACTGACACATTAACGATTTCGCCAATAACAAAATGAGTACCATTAATATCTAACGGTATGTGCTGCCTAAATTCTAAACCCATTTGAATAGAGGACTCTGCAACAAAAGGTGCATTAAAGCCATCTTGCCATAATTTGGTTAAGCCCACCGAATCAAACTCACTGACATTATTATCATAGCGAGCCGCTGTTTGATGGGCTGAAAATAAAATTTCTTCATTAATATGGTTAAGTGTAAAGCATTGATATTGCAGTATATTTTTTAGCGTATGCCTATGTCCTCCGTCGGGGCGAATAACAATTGCCAGTAATGGCGGATTGGCACCAATGTGCACAGCTGAACTCATTATGGCCACATTAGATCCGGAGTCTTGATCTTTAGTACCAACCAAGTTGGCTGACTTAAAACCACCGAGGGAATTGATAAACAACGCTCGATAGGGCGCATCCATACTACTAATATCTTGTGCATTAAACTGTTGCTGCATTTTTCCTACCACTCGATTGTCGTTCCATCCCATGCCAAAAACTTGCCTGAATCGACAACACTGGCCGTATCTAACACAGCAGCAAGCTGCTCTGCAGCTAGTTCAGGAGAAAATAATTTCTCTGGTTTTACTCTTCCGCTAAAGGGCGACGATAAATTTGTCGCTACAGTGCCAGGGTGCAGCAATAATACACAATGCTTGGGACGACTATTAGCCCATTCTAAGGAGAGGGTTTTAATCGCCATATTTAACGCCGCTTTTGAGCTTCGGTAAGAATACCAGCCACCGGCACTATTATCGCTAATAGAACCTACTCTGGCCGACAAGGCTACAAACAAAATTTGGTCGACTCGTTTAGTAGTGGCGTTAATAGCTTTACCAATAATTAACGCCGCAGCCGCATTGCTGGTTTGAGATTGAATAAACCAGTCGAGAGAAAAATCGGCGATGCGCTTCTCTGGCGAGCCACTATCGCTATGTAGCAAGCCGATAGTACTAACAACAACATTGGGCTTAGTTTCTGCCAACATGGCCTGCAAGCCATTTTCATCAAAGACATCAAGTTGCAGGCAACTTAGCTTGGGGTGGTTACTGTTAGGTACTTGTCTTCGCCCTACCAATATCACTTGGATTACTTCATCCCGTTGATAGCAATTGCGGGCCAAGGCCCGCCCGATTCCACCGGCACCAAAAATCACGACTATTCCTGTTAACACACAGGCCTCCCTTGGGTTAGCATTTATATGAGTTCAATACGTGACCAGCACCAAAATAGATCCAACAGCAAGTATTTGATGCCTCGGCAGCAGTCAGCCCAGATAGGTAAGTTATTTGGCTAATTACCTCTTACTTCTATTTGCAATCAAAATCCAAAAGCCTAACACTATGCCTATTATCTTCTAATAAAAACACAGTAACTCTAATAAGGATAACCCAATGACAGAATCGTCAACTACCGTAACAGAAAAACCTATTGAAGCGGCAACAACTGAGAAAAAGCCAACGTTACTAAGTATGGATGCGCTGATTCAGTTTGTGCTGATTATTTTGTTAGCCATTTGGTGTTTTAAAATAGTACAGCCATTTTTAATCCCTGTACTGTGGGGCTTAATTATTGCCGTCGCCTTAAGTCCTGTGCATGCCAAGCTAACCACTATAATAGGCGGTAAAAGTAGTCTAGCCGCATTTCTACTAGCCGGCTCAATGGTCGCTACACTGGTAGTACCTTCATTTATGTTAGGTAGTAACTCTATAGATAGCTTACATGAGCCTATCAGTGAGTTGCGAGCTGGCACCTATGAGATGCCTACTTTGTCAGAAAGAGTAAGAACACTGCCTTTCGTTGGCAAGCCATTAGCAATTTTTTGGGATTCGGCCGACACTGACCTAGCGGGCACATTGGGACAGTATCAAGACACCGTTAAGCAAGCTGCAGCATGGATTGGCGGCACCTTAGCAAGTACTGTCGGTAGCATCCTCCAATCAGTGTTTTCGATTATTATCGCCGCCATATTCTGGGTTAATAGCGGCGTGCTAATAAGAGGCTGTAACCATATTGCTGAAAGACTATTTGGTAACGGCGGGACAGAATACGTCACCCTATCAGGGCTAACTATCCAAAGCGTTGCTCAAGGGGTTATCGGCGTGGCGGTTATTCAAGCGACCATGGCTGCACTAGGGCTACTAGCTGTCGGCGCGCCCTTAGCAGGCCTTTGGGTGCTATTAGTACTTATTGCTGCCGTAGCTCAATTACCACCCATTTTAGTATTAGGGCCAGTGGCCGCTTATATGTTTTCAGTTGAATCTAGTGCTGTAGCATCAGTATTTTTGGTCTGGTGCTTTATTGTGAGCTTTAGCGATGCCATATTAAAACCAATGCTACTTGGTCGCGGTCTCGACATTCCGATGATTGTTATTTTAGTCGGCGCCATTGGTGGAATGTTGATGTCTGGAATATTAGGTTTATTTATTGGTGCAGTAACCTTAGGCATGATGTACCAACTAACGCAAAAATGGGCGTTGAATAAATAGCAGTAGACCTAACAACATCCATGCTGAAAATAACAACATTGCTACTCATGGAGACCAGAGTATGAGCACAGAAGAAAATACCAACACAGCAGATGGTACGACTGGGGCAGCAGTACAAGTGTCCGCTGATAATTCGCCGACAGCGGCGAGCATTTGGACCAAGCGCTTACTAATTCTCAGTATAGTCATTTGGACTTGGCATTTATTCGCCGACCGGCTAACACCCTACTCTGAACATACGCGTATGCGCACTCATGTGGTACCACTGGTACCACAAGTTTCCGGCAAGGTGGTTGAAATCGACGTTGATTTTAATCAGCGTGTTAATGCTGGCGATTTATTATTCAAAATCGACCAAACTGATTTTCTATTAGCCTTAGAGCAGGCAGAAGCTGGCTACGAGCAGGCAACACAGAATATTGGTGCTAGTGGCGACGACATTATTAGCGCAGAAGCCAAGTTAACCCAAGATGAAACCTATCTTGAATACGCGCTAACTGAAGCACGGCGTTACGATATGCTGGCTGATAAAGGCGTCATTTCAAAATCTGAGCAAGCACGTGTAGCCTCTGAAGTAGATAAAGCTCGCGCTGATGTTGCTCGCGCTGAAGCAGACCTAAGTAAAGCAAAAACACGCTTAGGTGAAGAAGGCGCAAACAATCCGAGAGTTCGTCAAGCTTACGTAAAACTGCGTCAAGCTAGCCTTAACTTGGCGCGTACCGAAGTTCGTGCGCCATCGACCGGTGCAGTCGTTAATGCCACTTTTGCTGAAGGCCAATATGCAACGGCAGGCCAACCATTGATGACCTTTATGGATACGCGCTTAGTATGGCTAGAAAGCTATATTCGTGAAAACAGCCTCGGCAATATTAAAGCTGGCGATGAAGTAGATATCTCGTTAGATAAAGCACCAGGGAAAGTGTTTAAAGGTAAAGTCTCCAGCATCACCTTTGGGGTTAAATGGAATAAAAGCGGCCAAAATGCTAATACTCTGCCAACTATTTCGGTTAAAGAAGGCTGGCTGCGAGAGTCACAACGCTTCCCGGTCATAATCACTTTTGATGACGACAGCTCTATGGGTTATCGACTTGAAGGCGGCCAAGCAGATGTTGTTATCTATACCAGCAGCAACTTTTTCTTAAACTCTATTGCTTGGCTGCAAATTCGTTTTATGAGCTACTTGTCTTACTTATTCTAATGAATCAGAGTAGTTAACAGTTGCGACTAGACAACGACCAACGCCGAATCTTCCGCCTTGCTTTTGGGGTGGTACTCTCCTCTGCAATCGCTATTGGTTTTTCATGGCCGCTGTCTTATATGGCACCGATGTTAGTGGTTAATCTAATGGCCGCCGGTGATATTGCCACGCCGCCCAAAAAAGCTGCAGCATTGCTGTTAATTATTATTATCGGTTTATTTTCTGGCGTGATATTTAGCAGTCTATTTATCAATCAACCTGTTATGTCTTGTCTGTTACTCACTGTTATTTTCTATTGGATTTACTACTTCAGCAACACCGGCGCATTGCCAAACGTGGGCGGCATTATGCTAATAGTCGGAATGACCGTCATTCCAATGATGTCTCAATTCAACCCTAGTTTGGCCTCTGTGTTTGCGCTTAGTTTTTTATATACGGCGGTGATGTCGGTAATTTTTAGCTATATCAGCCACTTAGTTTTTCCGCATCAAAGCAATCAAATTGATACCTCTCCGCAACCACTGCCGGCGATAAAAAGCGCAGAACATTCACGTCGTATTGCAGGTATTAGCACATTAATAGTAGTTCCAGCGGTAATTTTCTTTTTAACCTTTAATCTTATCCATGCGGCATTAACCATAATATTTATCGCCATGTTGTCACTTAACCCAGCACTAGAACAAGGTAAAAAAGCAGGCATTGGTTTACTACTGGGTAATGCTCTTGGCGGGGCGATTACTATTGTGTTTTACAACATAATGCAAACAGCGCCTCACTATGGTTTTTATCTGGTGTTGATTAGTGTATTTGCACTATTTATTGCGCAAAGAGTAAATAGCGACAAACAATCTGCGCCGCTTTGGGGAATGGCATTAACCACTTTATTGGTACTAACCGGACCGATTTTTACTGGCGCAGGCGATGATGCCCAAGATAAATTTAGCACGCGCTTTTTCTATATCGGCTTAGCGGCAACCTATATTATTTTTGCCTTTAGGATAACCGCACAGATGTGGCCAAAAGAAGAACTCGACCTACCAAAAACCGTATAAAGCTGTTTATTATTCCAACATCTGTCGAAACTCAGCCTTCATAGAATCAACACTATTGGTCTCTTTAAATGCTACTCCAGCGGCATTAACGGCGATTGAAACAAAAATACCGGTGAACATTAATCCCATAAACGCGATTTTTACCGCTAGTAATTTGCTAAATCGAGATACTGGCACCCGATCGCCGTAACCGACGGTGGTGGCCGTTATAAAGGCATAGTACAAACCATCAGAACGACTCCAGCCTTCTCTTCTCCCTACCCATAAGCCTAGTAGCGAAATAACAACCAGAAACAAAGCCAATAGTGGCATTGCAAAATACATCCCGAGTAAAAATACTTCTATAAAAGTAATACTAAATTCCATTATCCAATCCTTTTATGACACTTTTTATTTTGACTAATTCTATCCTATGTAATATCAAACATACGACGACTAGTTTTTTTTGTCACAGAACAAATCTTAAATACTGATCACTGCGTAATTGACTATACTGTACACAAAGTCATCCTGCCGGAGCAAAATCATTATGTTTTCACTATTCAAACCAAACGAGAAGAAACGATTGCAAAAAATCTATTCGCAAAAGCTAGAGCAAGCTTTACATTTTCAACGCAACGGCAACATTCGAAAATACTCAGAACTAACAACAGAGGCAGAAACCGTCAAGTTGCAACTCGACCAGCTGGCTGCAAAAGAAGCCTAAGCACTTGTTTGATCTTTCATAAACGCCAAAGCCTCTAACGCTTGTAGGCGGCTCTGCTTAAGATCAACCATGGGCATAGGATAGTTTTCACCCAGCGTGACACCTGCTTGATCTAACACTTCTATCGGCGCCTCCCAAGGCTTATATAAATACTTATCGGGTAAACCTGACAGTTCTGGCAGATACTTTTTAGTATATTCGCCGTGGGGATCAAATTTCTCACCCTGAGTGGTAGGGTTAAAAATCCTAAAATACGGCGACGCATCAGCGCCGCAACCTGCCACCCACTGCCAGCTTGCACTATTACTGGCTAAATCGGCGTCAACCAAGCAATCCCAAAACCAGTCTTGACCACAGCGCCAATCAATCAATAAATTTTTCACCAAAAATGATGCCACCAGCATGCGTACACGATTGTGCATATAGCCGGTTTGCCACAATTCACGCATCCCCGCATCAACTAGTGGAAAACCCGTCTGCCCTTGCTGCCATTTTTTAAGCAGCTGTTCGTCACGTCGCCAAGGAAACTTGTCATAGACTGGTTTAAAGGCTCTTTCCGGGATGTGAGGCCAGTTAAATAACAACACATAGGAGAATTCACGCCAGATAATCTCTCGCTTAAAATGCTCTATATTGTAGTCATCAGCCATTTGGCTTGCTTCGCGAAATACCTGCCGAGGAGATATCTCACCAAAATGTAAGTAGGGCGACAAACGCGAAACGCTTTCTTCAGCAGGGAAATCACGCCCAGTTTTATAGCGCTCTAAACCGTTTTGTAAAAACTGCATTAGTGTATCGTAAGCGCCATCTTCACCAGGCTGCCACAGACCTTGCATTGTTTTATACCAAGGTATTTTTGGCTGCAACCCAAGCTCGTAAAGTGCAAGGGAATTGTCTGCTAATTTAAATCCATCTAACGCTGGAGCCGGAATGATTTCGTACTCAGGGCTTAGCTGAGGGCTTAGCTTACGATAAAAAGGAGTAAAAACTTTATAGGGAGTGCCGTCGTCTTTATTTGTCTTCCATGGTTCACGCAGCAAAGAGCCATTAAAGCTATTTACGCCAACACTTAACTCAGCCAAGGTATTTTTAATATTGGTATCACGCGCAATACGCCACGGTTCATAACAGCGATTCCAATAAACCGTATCAACATTACGCTGTTTGCACAGCTTCACCAAAATAGTTTCGGCGTCGCCACAATAAAATGCTAGACGACCGTTAAGAGATTTATTCAGAGCGGCTAAAGAATGATTCAACCACCAACGACTGGCACCGCCTAGCTTCCAGTGCTTGGCATTTTCATCATCGAGAATATAAATAGGCATTACCGTGCCAGCATTGACGGCGGCAGATAAAGCGGGGTTATCAGCTAGGCGAAGATCTTGTCTAAACCAATGGATACTTAATGGTGTGGTCATATTTCTCTATTCGCTCTCATATTCAGCGATTCCAAGTGTATTTAACAAGGCACTATTATACGCAGAGAAGGTCTGATTGGCCTTATCCAGCACAAACAACTGATCAGAGAATTTATTCGGATTATAGCCTTGGCGCTGATAATCAATTTTTCGTAGTTTAAAGGTTTCTGTCATGTCCATTTGCGCACATACCCGAATAAATAGTGGCTGTGCATAGCTGGGCAAGTTGGCGGCTACTATGGTGTAAAGCGTTTTCGCATCAAACTCATATCCAAGCTTCATGGTTATACCCACCATGCCTGCGCGGCCCTCTTGCTGCGGAACTTTTACCCCGTATACGCTGATCAATTCAGCATCACTATATAACGATAGCTGCTGTTCGACTTCAGTGGTGGATACATTTTCAGATTTCCACCGAAAGGTGTCGCCAATACGGTCAACAAAGTAAAAGTAACGTTGCCGGTCGCAGCGCATTAAGTCGCCGGTTCTAAACCAGCAGTCGCCTTGTTCAAACACATTGCGCAGCAGCTTTTTCTCGTTTGCGCTAGTGTTAGAGTAACCATCAAATGGCGAGATAACAGTGCCATCACCCATACTTACCCAGCCCAGCATTTCGCCGACTTCATCGGTCTCGGCCTCTATCAAAAAGCCATTGTCACCCTTTATATGTATATTTTTTTCAATATCATATTTAACATGGCGCAAGATATTGCGCTCTACAAACGGTATTCGGCCACAGGCTCCGGGAGTATTGTCTACATTTGCCATATTGCAATTCGCTTCGGTAGAACCCCAGCCTTCATAAATTCTAAGATGGCTGCCAAAGCGCTGCACAAATTTAGGCCACACATCAACGCCCATGCCAGATCCGATAACATATTTCAGTTGGTTATTTTTCTCTTGCTCAACGGCAGGTATGTTCGTCAGATAACGACAAATTTCTCCCACGTAGATAAAGCAAGTGACTTGGTAGCTGGCAACATCTAGCCAAAATTTGCTAGCGCTAAACTTACGCCGCAAGACGCAGGGC
This sequence comes from Pseudomonadales bacterium, assembly GCA_046710535.1. GTDB lineage: Bacteria > Pseudomonadota > Gammaproteobacteria > Pseudomonadales > CAWVSB01 > CAWVSB01. The sequence goes on along the minus strand of JBKEHH010000002.1, from coordinate 245,773 downwards.
GCTCCAGTTGCGATAACCGTCGAAAACATAGACATCAGCCCAGCACCATGAAATAGCGGTAACACACAGTAAAAAATATCGTCGCTATTACTACCCGCCATAGCGCACCAGCGCACACCGGTATTTATCCATTTGCCGTGGGTAATCAAGCTAGCTTTGGGTAAGCCGGTAGTACCTGAGGTAAAAATGTAACAGCACAAGTCTGCGCTAGTTAAGCCAGCCCGCAAGTCTTTGTGATAACCAATATCAGCGTCTAATGCTGCTTGGGCAGCAGCGAACGACTCAAATCCATTATCGACCAGATCAGACTCTGAGATAACAATAAAATCTAAGCTGTCATTTAGCGCTGTAAAAGAGGCTAAACATTCATCTCCAATCAACAATAATTTGCTATCAACCGTATTAATTGCATGCGCCAAGGCCGCTCCCGTAGCCTGAGTATTAATAAATGCGGTGATGACACCGAGTTTTAACATGCCAAACCAAGCGTAGAAAAACTCCGGCCGGTTGGTCATCATTAGGCTAACCACATCGCCTTTAACTAAGCCTTTGCTAATAGCCACGCGGGCATAATCTTCAGCTCGTTGGTTGACGTCGCCGTAGCTAATCACTTGCTGTTCAAAATATAAAAATACGGCATCGGGCTGTGCGCTAGCCCAGTGCTCTATGCGGTCAGCAATAGTAATATGCGGCTGTTTCGCCACTGCTATTGACGCGGCATTAGTCGTATCAATGATGGATTGATATTGCTCAGCTGTGATTCCCATTAGTTTTCTCTAAGACCTGTCATAACTCGCTATTCTATTAGATGCCACGCCACGCGCCAGCCATTGCGCTATACGAAAAGGTAACCAAATTATGCTAAGTGATTTTACCTATACGTATACTGATAATAACTGATACTCCCAAGGAGCAGTTAATAGCACGATGAACCGTTAATTAAAATTCTTCATAACTTGGGGAATCCACGATTTAGGCCGCAGATATTGCGGCCATTTTTTTGCCTGGTAAAATCGCTCTGTAATCGCCATAAGCTAACTATCAGCCAAGATATCTCGATAAACTTGCGGTAGACTATTTCAATAATTAACCACCACTCTGGATTCTCTATGACTCTTTCCACTCCTGATTTGTGCGATAAATTTGAAGGCGAGGTAGCCACTGCCCAGGCGCAATTTACCCAATATGGCAAAATAGCAGCCTTTGGCGGCTTAGCTGAAACGGTAAAATGCTTTGAAGACAACTCTAAAGTAAAACAAGCAGTTGGCGAAGATGGCCGCGGCAAAGTATTAGTTGTAGACGGTGGCGGTTCACATCGCCGTGCATTGCTTGGCGATATGCTGGCGGAAAAAGCCATCAGCAACGGCTGGGCTGGCATCATTATTTATGGCTGTATTCGTGATGTGGATGAAATAAATACTATGGAAATTGGTGTGCGCGCATTGGGTAGCAACCCAATGAAGACTGACAAACTGGGCGAAGGCCAACGTAATATAAATATTGAATTTGCCGGCATCAGCATAGCTCCGGGTAGTTATATTTATGCCGACAACAATGGTATTGTTGTCGGCGGCAAAAAGCTGCAATAACTTGTCCTTGCCTGCAGGCTAAATTAGGCTGCGGTTAATTATATAATTTTTTCGGAAAACCCTGTGAAAACACTGATTGTAAAATACTTAAAACAACTGCGCTGGCGAGTAAAAAACTCGCAAGTATAAGCACGGCTGCAATCAACATTTTAACGCCTCGGCGTAGTTTTACAGGAACACTCATTAATAGTTCAACCACATCGGCTGCTAACGCGGCGCAAGCAAGTTATCGCTTTAGCATTGCTATGGTTATTGGCGGCGCATTGCTGTTCTCGGCGAAAGCAGTATTTGTCAAACTCGCTTACCAATACAATATTGACCCAACCTCATTAATGACACTGCGTATGCTGATCTGCGCGCCAATCTATTTATTCATTGCCTATCGCTGCACACGCTCCACACCACTTAGCAGTCTTGGCTCAAGTCTTATTACGAAAATAATTTTATCCGGCTTAATGGGATACTACCTTGCCAGCTTTTTAGACTTGTCGGGCCTGCGCTATATAACGGCAAACTTAGAGCGGTTAATTCTATACACCTATCCATCTATCGTTTTAATCATTACCGCTATTCGTTATAAAAGACCACTGAACTTAGGTGAATTAGCCTGTTTAGCCGCGTCCTATGGAGGCATCGCCTTGGTATTTGGCACTGATATGACTTTGTATGACAACACCACAGTGAATATTTTTGCCGATGTAGAAATTGACAGTACGCTATGGGGAGCTCTGCTAGTGTTTGGTAGCGCTTTGGCCTTTTCTTGTTACTTGGTTAGCGCCGAGCGTACTATGAAAACTATCAGCTCTGCCATGTTTACCAGCTTAGCTATGCTCGGCTCTACCGTGGCTATTTTTGTGCATTTTTTATTGACCCGAGAATTATCCGATATACTCGGCTACTCGGTTGAGCTCTATGCCTTAGCATTTGCCATAGCGATATTTTCGACCATATTACCCAGCTTTATGATGGCCGAAGGCATTAAACGCATTACTGCTACCAGAGCATCGATCATTGGCTCGGTAGGTCCAGTGTCGACAATGATTATGGGGTTTCTCTTCCTTGATGAGACCATTACCGTGTTCCATATTGCCGGCTTGGCCGTAGTAGTTATTAGCTCCTTAGCGTTAAGTAAATTCAAACCGGTTTAAGCTATCACTCAACGCTACTATAAGAGTCACTAAAATACACCTTCACTAAAGTATAAATTGACTCGATTAAACTCTGCCGATTCGTTTAAGTCAGGAATGGTGCAACTATGATAAACGTCACTCTTTACATAACCCGGCTCGTTGAAATTTTTTATCCTCGAATCAGCGACCAGTATTTTTTTGGCATGCTGTTTAAGTAACGTTAGCAGAGGCAAATTATCTCGATCGTATAAAACATCGGCTACAATGGCAACATCGAAAATCTCCTGGTTTTTTGCTAAGTCATCCAGTAAATCGATTTCTACCTTGTTCAGTTTAGCGTTTTGACCACAGGCCAGCAGCGCCATCTCATCGTTATCGCAGGCAACCACTTTGGCAGCATCATTTAGCGCCGCTGCAATCGCAACAACACCTGAACCAGCACCAAAATCTAATACCGTCTTGCCCTTTACCAAGGCAGGATTATCAAACAAATACTTGGCTAGGACCTGGCCGCTGGCCCAACAAAAACACCAATAAGCAGGCTCATCCATTATCCGCTGCATACTCGTTTGATCTAAATCATGCTGCGGGTAATCTTCATTCAGCAAGTACAGCGCCATTTCTGGACACCCGGGCAATACCGTAGCCTGCACACGACTACCCGGCAATAGCTCCTCCATAAACCTGGTTAGCGGCTTATTTAATAACTGGTTCAAATTACTCACCGACATAGTTCTCAATATTGATAAATGAAAAAGGTGATCGACAATTCTGTGATGCAGCCCACTGCTAGCATGTCGTTATTATCTATACTCACGCTCTATTAACTGCATGTACAGAGCATAAATAAAATGCCTATAACAGTCGAAGTAAAAATGGCCATCCGTGAAGCAACTCGAATGCACCTTCACCATGAAGACCCTTACTTCGTCGGCAAAACAATACTGCGCCAAAGCTATCGGGTAAAACTACTAGAAAGCGTACTAGTTAAAACTGAAGCCTATATTTTGTCAGGCGAAGGCAGCAAAGAACAAGCAGCACTTGTTGCGGCCATTAACAAAGTTAACACTATTACTGTAGAGCCATATAACGATCGGCCGCGTATTTTGGTCAACTAGCAATTGAGTTTAACCAAGGGCCTAATATCGCTAAGCTTTTTGTGGCCGCTTTACCCAATTCAAATCAATATAACTTTTCTCACCCTCTCCTGCCTCTTCCAATAGCAACACATAAAACACTTACCTAGCAGGTAATCATTTACGTGTATTTAGTCGAGTAGCAATACTGAACATTATAGCTACTGGCCTCTTTGTACTCGTTATTTAGAATACTTATAGGGCATTCAGAAAATATAAGAAGGTCTGCGCAATACCCATAGAACGACTAAAACATGTTGCATTGCCGGCGCGCGAAAGTTTGCTGTCAAAGCTTTAAACAACAGGTGGGGATTAGTATGAGCGCTAACCTCGCAACGACTTTACACAGCTAATTTGAAAGGCTTTATGAGGGCGAAACAGAGGCCTAAACCACACCTAGGCCATATCTGGGCATAGGCTTACTGAATAGTTAATACTCTCCTATATGATCTAACTGGGCTATAATCGCGCTACATTTATACGAAGCATAGTGCAGCATGACAAACTTAGAAAATCTAACCAACACAACAGCCATAAAAGAGCCCAAAAAAGTAGGCTTTGTGAGCCTAGGATGTCCTAAAGCGTTAGTAGATTCAGAGCGTATCCTGACTCAACTGCAGCTTGACGGCTATGAGATCTCGCCCAACTATAATGATGCCGAAGTAGTTATTGTAAACACCTGCGGTTTTATCGACAGCGCCAAGCAAGAATCTTTAGACGCTATTGGTGAAGCGATTAGTGAAAATGGCCGTGTTATTGTCACCGGTTGCATGGGCAAAGGTGCCGATGCTGAGGCAATTCAAAAAGCGCACCCATCAGTACTTAGCGTCAGCGGCCCGGCTGACTACGACAATGTACTTAACGCCGTCCATCAATTTGTGCCGCCAACTGCCGCCGAGCACAATCCACTAATAGACTTAATCCCGCCACAAGGGGTGAAGTTAACGCCTAAACACTATGCTTATTTAAAAATTTCTGAAGGCTGCAACCATCGCTGCACCTTTTGTATTATTCCTGCTATGCGCGGCGACTTAGTTAGCCGACCAATTAAAGACGTTGTCACTGAGGCAAAAACCTTGGCCGATGCAGGGGTACGCGAGCTATTAGTTATATCTCAAGACACTAGCGCATATGGCGTAGATGTTAAGTACAAACTCGACTTTATTGATGGCGAAGCGGTAGAAACTAGAATGCAAGACCTAGCCGTAGCGCTGGGCGAACTGGGCGTATGGGTACGTTTGCACTATGTCTACCCCTACCCTCATGTGGATAAGGTTATTCCGCTGATGGCCGAAGGTAAAATACTGCCTTATCTTGATATTCCATTTCAGCACGCTAGCCCGCGCATATTGAAATTAATGAAGCGTCCTGGCAACCAAGAAAAAACCCTAGAACGGATAAAAGTCTGGCGGGAAATATGCCCCGACTTAGTTATACGCTCAACCTTTGTTGTTGGTTTTCCTGGTGAGACTGAAGAAGATTTTCAAATATTGCTGGACTGGCTAGAAGAAGCACAACTTGATCGTGTTGGTTGCTTTAAATACTCGCCCGTTGATGGTGCCACTGCGAATGCTTTGCCAGATCATGTGCCAGAAGATATTCAGCAAGATCGCTGGGAACGATGTATGCAAACCCAGCAACGTATTTCAACTGCCAAACTGCAAGCCCGCATAGGCCAAATACTGCCAGTAATTGTTGATGAAGTTAATGATGAAGAAATTGTTGCCAGAACCTATGGCGACGCACCTGAAATAGATGGCAACATATTTTTACCTCCCGGTTACGACTTACAACCGGGTGATACTTTATATGCGGAAGTAATGTCTGCTGACGAATATGACTTGTACGGTGAGCCAGTCGAAGTTGAGTTTGACTAGGCGACCTAAAAGATGAATCTTGCCCTGTTATTTGATGATGATTTTATTGGCAACAATAAAGTACGTCTTAGCGGTAGGCGCCATCAGCAAATATTTTCTATCCATAAATCGACGCTTGGCGATACCGTTAAAGTTGGCAAATTAAACGCTAACATGGGTACGGGTGTTATAACTGTGCTCAATGAAGATTTCGTTGAGCTGACTGTAGAGCTCAATCAAGCGCCGCCTACCCCACTACCAATGCGACTAATCACCGCCCTAGCCCGCCCGCTCATGATGCGGCGTATTTTTTCTGGCGCTGCAGAATTTGGCATCAAAGATATTATTGTTATTAATACTAGCCGAGTCGAAAAGAGTTTCTGGCAAAGTCCCTCTCTGGCTGAAGAAAAAATTAGTGAATTACTCTATCTAGGCTTAGAGCAAGCTAAAGATACAATAATGCCCAAAGTTACCTTTCATAAACGCTTTCGCCCGTTTGTTGAAGACGATCTACCTGCCTTACTGACCAACACCCGAGCGCTGATCGCTCATCCAGAAAGCACTACCAACTGCCCCCACGCTTTAACTGAGCATGTCACCTTAGCCGTTGGCCCCGAGGGGGGATTTATTCCATTTGAAGTAGACCAGTTTTTAGCTGCCGGCTTTGAAGCAATCAATATGGGCCCAAGAATTTACAAAGTTGAAAATGCCATCAGCTTTTTAACTGCTAAACTTTTCCCCTAGGAACTATTTGTAGTCGCGGCCAAAGTAATTTAATTACCAAGTTGAGTGTTCAAAACAAAATTATTTAGTGCTATGTTAGTAAGTTATAAATCTAACAAACTAGATATTATTTACCTGACTCTATGAAAAAAATAATTCTAATTATAGTTCTGGTTTTTATTACCATTCCCGCGCTGATTATCTGGCAGGGTGCTGGCATTCTTGGCAACCTTGATACCGCAGGCCAAGTAGAAGACATTGTGGTAGAAAGCTACATTTTAAAGCAACGCCAGCGCGACCAATTTGAAGACTCACTTGCCGCTGATAGTGGAGCCAAGCAAATATTGTTTGGTGACCTCCATGTACACACAACTTTTTCTTATGATGCGTTTATTCAGAATCTGCCATTACTGGGGGGCAGCGGTGTGCATTCGCCAGCCGATGCCTGTGACTTCGCCCGCTATTGTTCGTCACTCGATTTCTGGGGCAGCACTGAACATGCTGAAGACCTAACGCCGCACCATTGGCGAGAACTGGGTAAATCAATACAGCAATGCAATGCAGTGGCTGACCCAACAAACCCAGACATGGTCGCTTTTATGGGCTGGGAGTGGTCACAAGCAGGCAGCACCCCCGCCACTCATTACGGCCATAAAAACGTTATTTTGAAAGACCCTATTGGCCCAAGTACGCCCAATAGGCCCATCGCAAGTGTCCGAGTCGGTAGCGGTATAGAAAAACCCAACCAACAAGATTTAGCACTACTGGCATTAAAAGAAGGCGAACCGAGATATTTAGACTGGGCTAAATATATTTCTGCATCAGATATTGCCGAGTGCGAAGCTGACTTGCCGGCTGATGTAGGCAAGGCGGATTGTCGAGAATATGCCGCCACCCCAAAAGAACTTTTTGCTAAATTAGATAAATGGGGGCAAGAAGCCTTAGTAATTCCTCATGGCACCAGTTGGGGTATCTATACCCCGCCCGGTAGCAACTGGCAGAAACAATTATTGGGCCATAATACTGAGCGAGAAAAACTTATTGAGATATATTCTGGTCATGGTAATACCGAAGAGTATTTTAATAATGCAGCAATTATGTTTGATCGTGACGGCCAGCCTATTTGCCCGCCGCAGACGCCAGAATACACCCCCAGCTGCCGTCGTGCTGGGCAAATTGTTTACAACCGTTGTATTGCGTTAAGCGCAAAAGATACTCAGTGTCAGCAGCGTGAACTCAAAGCTCAACAAAATTATTTAGCTGCAGGTAATGGCGGCCATTTAGTGCTTGAAGATGCTAATTCAGACGAATGGCTGGAGGCTGGCCAATGCCGCGACTGCTTTTTACCCGCATTTAATTATCGTTCAAATAGCTCTGCACAAGCGATTTTGGCTACGCGTGGTAAGGTCGATAGCAATGGCAAAAGAAAGCAATTTAAATTTGGGTTTATTGCCTCGAGCGACAATCATCAAGCTAAGCCTGGTTCTGGCTATAAAGAATTCGGTCTAGGGCATATGACTGAGGGTCGCAAAGGCGCGCAAAAAAATATCGACAGCCCGTTTAGCAGCAAGCAAGCTGTTAGCTTTAGCTTGGCACTGGAATCAACGTCGGTTTCTTTAACCGAAGTTGATGCAGCGGGCGTTAATGCTTTTGAAACCAAGCGCGTTGGCTCATTCTTTTATACTGGCGGACTAGTTGCTGTCCACAGCAGTGGTCGCGACCGCGACTCGATTTGGCAAGCCCTGCAAGACAAAGAAGTTTACGCTACCAGCGGCCCACGTATTTTACTGTGGTTTAATCTGCTAGATGAAACCGGTATTAACACCGCCACAATGGGGCAGTCGGTTGACCAAAGTGAAGCGCCAATTTTTAGTGCTAAAGCAATTGGCTCATTTAAACAAAAACCGGGTTGTCCGCCGATTGCTGAGAATGCCCTCGGCGAAGCAAGAATGAATGAGCTATGTATGGGTGAGTGTTATAACCCATCAGACCAGCGCAGAATAATTAATCGAATCGAAGTTGTCAGAATATTGCCGCAGAATTACCAAGGTGAAAGCTTAGCGCCATTGATTCAAGATCCGTGGCTAGTACATCAGTGCGCACCAAATGTGCAAGGCTGTAGCATAGAATTTAGTGACTCAGAATATAACGCTATTGCCCGTGACGCTGCTTACTATGTGCGTGCTATTGAAGAACCGGTTGATACGGTTAACGGCGCTCAGCAACAGTGTGATAACGACAGTAACGGCCAGTGTTTAACTATTATTGACTGCGGCCAACGTGGCAAAGCTGGTGATGATTGCTTAGCGCCAGTAGAACACCGGGCTTGGTCATCGCCAATTTTCGTTGACTTTAAGGCGGGCTAACTGCCCGCTAAACGCTGCACTAAACCATCCAGCATATGTGAATAGGCAGCCTCTAGCATTTGCTGTCCATCGCTACCGCTGCCCTCATTTGGCTGGGCGGTGCTATGCCAATGAACTCGACTATTGGTGCCATCAACCGATTCAACTCGCACATCGGCGCGATAGTTTGACATTGGCATTGGTAAACCTCGAGGAATGGTATAACTGTAGGTCATGGCAGCATGATCCATTGACTCTAACACCTCTTCAATAGGCGCCATGCCATCCATAATCACTTTACGAATCATTCCTATACCAGAGCCTTCCACTTCAACCTTAGGAGCACCTGTCCAGCTAATATCGCCATAATTTGATAGCACTGCCCATACGGCATTGGCGCTAAATGGCAGGTCTCGGATAATTTGTACATCAATCATTTAATCGCCCTAGTTATTATCTTGTTAAAGCTTAGCCAGTTTAGGGTGACCGCCATACACCTATTTAGGTGACGAATGCTAAATCTACTAGGCGCAACTCACTCCGGTACCGCCTAAACCGCAATATCCATTTGGATTTTTAGCCAAATATTGCTGATGATAATCTTCTGCATAATAAAACTCTGGAGCTGTTTTAATTTCGGTCGTAATAGCGCCATAACCGCCTTCAGCCAAAGCGTGCTGGTAGGCTTCAGCGCTTGCTTGAGCATCATCTAACTGCCCATCATAAGTATAAATAGCTGAGCGATACTGAGTACCCCTGTCATTACCTTGGCCCATCCCTTGGGTTGGGTTATGAGACTCCCAAAACACTTTAAGCAACTGTTGATAGCTAATAACTTTAGGATCAAATACTACTAATACGACCTCGGTATGACCAGTGCGGCCAGCACATACCTCGTCATAGGTAGGATTAGGCGTATAGCCACCGGCATAGCCCACTGCAGTTGAATAGACTCCCTCAAGTTGCCAGAACTTTCGCTCTGCCCCCCAAAAACAACCCAAAGCAAATACTGCCTGGCCTAAACCCTCAGGAAACGGCGCTGTTATAGTATTGCTATTAATATAATGCCCACCTGCCACCGGCATAACGTCACTTCTACCCGGCAAGGCTTTATCAGCAGTCACCATCTCAGTTTTTGTAAATCCAAACATTTAATCACCTACCAGTAATAATCTAAGTTATGACAGCCAATCTATCAATGAGTTCTGCTATGTATACGCAGCAAACTTTCTGCTAGTTTAGTTGGCTCCTAAGTGCCATGCTGGCTAAAATAGCACTTTTACTCGTTAGGCGATTATTAGCAATATGAATGAAGTTTACGTAATAAGAAATCAAGACGGTTTATACGCATCAAAGCAAGACGAATGGGTTGATGGCAATGATAAGTCCGTTGTCGCCTTTGTCAAATACAGAGACCAAGCAGTAAACACTTTAGTTGAACTAAACGCTAAAGATGTTGAATTACGTGGTGACATTGTTGCCGTTGAGCTTAATGATAAAAAACGCCCGCAAGTATTTGTTGGCGAAAAGCCTAAACCACGGCTATTCGAACTGCCGGCAGCCGATGAAACTGAAGCTAGCGACAAGCACACTGAATCACTAGCGACAACAGAAGTCGATACTGACTAAAATGTGGTGATCCCTAGCTAACTAACACCAGCATACCAATTGGTAACCTTTGTAGAACCACAATCGACCTCAGTGGTATCCTAATAACAAATTATAGAGCGCTATAAAAAGCTCAACCATGCGTTAACTTAGGAGCCACCTATGGCAGACAAGCCAATCCAAGCAGCCATAGAAGGCTGGTTCACACTTGACGACACACCACATTTACTCGGCGCCAAATGCCAACAATGTGGCACATACTATTTTCCCAAGCATATTAGTTTTTGCCGCAATCCGCATTGCGAAAGCGAAGAGTTTACCGAAGTTCCATTAAGCCGTAGCGGCAAAATTTGGTCTTACACTAACGCATGCTACAAGCCCCCAGAACCTTTTATAGCGGCAGAGCCTTTTGAGCCTTATACCATTGCAGCTGTCGAACTTGATGAAGAGAAAATGATTATTTTGGGACAAGTTATTACTGGAGTTGATGTGAGTGAACTCAGCGTTGGCGACACTGTAGAGCTAGTATTAGAGACCCTGCACGAGACAGACGATGCCAATAAAGTTACCTGGAAATGGAAACCTAGCCGAGGAGCGATAGTATGAGTAAGGATATTGCGATTCTTGGTATTGGTATGCATCCATGGGGTAAATGGGGCAAAAATTTTGTTGAATACGGAGTCCATGCAGCGCGTGCAGCAATCAAAGATGCTGGCGTTAACTGGCAAGACATTGGCTTTATTTCCGGCGGCGCCACTATCCGTAATGGTTACCCCGGGTTCGTTGCTGGAGCGACCTTTGCCCAAGCTTTGGGTTGGCAAGGCGCTGAAGTAAATACCTCATATGCGGCCTGTGCATCTGGCAGCCAAGCCTTAGCTGCAGCCAGAGCAAAAATACTGGCCGGCGATTGTGAAGTTGCTTTAGTTATTGGCGCCGACACTACGCCTAAAGGCTTTCTGGCGCCTGCCGGTGGCTATCGTCCAGAGGATCCAGACTGGGTAAGATTTTACCTTGGAATAACCAACCCAACCTACTTCGGCTTATATGCACGCCGCCGTATGGATATCTATGGTGACTCTGAAGAAGATTTTGGCTTAGTAAAAATAAAAAATAGCGAGCATGGTTTCACTAATCCAAATGCACGTTATCGCAAGAAATTTACCATGGAAGATATTAAGAAATCAGCCATGGTGGCAGATCCGCTGCGCCTGCTAAATGTGTGTGCTACTTCTGATGGCGGTGCGGCCATAGTTGTATGCAGCATCGACTACGCCAAACGGATGGGATTACAAAACCCGGTAAAAATAGCGGCCATATCAACGGTAACACCGACTTTTGCCAGCGAAGTAGTGGAAATGCCCGACATCGCAACCGACTCGGCAGCCGCCCAAGGCATCGAGGCTCTGCGTTATCGTTCATCGATACCCGCTAAAGCCTATGAAGAAGCAGGTGTCGGTCCTGAAGACATCAGCGTTGCCGAAGTCTATGACTTATCTTCGGCGCTAGAACTGGACTGGTATGAAGACCTACAGCTTTGTCCACCTGGTGAAGGTGCCCGATTGATTCGAGAGGGCGTAACGCGGCTAGGCGGAAAGCTACCGGTAAACACCTCTGGCGGTCTCGCCTGTTTTGGTGAAGCCGTGCCAGCACAAGCTTTGGCTCAAGTGTGTGAACTAACTTGGCAACTGCGTGGCCAAGCAGGCCAGCGACAAGTGGACGGCGCTAAAGTCGGTATTACCGCTAATCAAGGGCTGTTTGGTCATGGTTCATCCGTCATAGTGACCAAGTAACCAACATTACCCCTGCCAGTTCTATTTGTAAAAATCGATAACGACGATGTCGACAAGTTACAGAAATACGTTAAGATTGTGTTAATGAGCGAGAGTTAAAGTAACTACCATAACGCGCATGGAGCTAAGAAAATAAAAAACATTCTCTTACAGATAATTATGCTTACTGGCTTGGGTATTTTGACCCAAGCCAGTACCTATGCGCAAAGCGACTGGAATTGCGACAAAACTGATGCTAATTGGAATTGTGCTGAGAAGGAAACAACGGCGAAACAGAGTACTGAAAAATATTCGACTGCTGAGTCTACTACAGCTAACGATGGAGTTTCGAGTAGCCAAGAAGGTAGTTACTCAGCAAGCAATAATCAAGACCTTGACTCACTAGCACGGCCTAGTAAATTTGCTGCCGATGCTTATTCGATACAGCTGTTAGCATCAGGCTCTAGAGATAAAATTATCGGGCTGATAAAAGAATATCGTATACCGTCACTAATCATCGAATACACTACTGCTGAGCAGACCTTATATCTGTGGATTACCGGCACGTACCCTAATAAAACTGACGCTCAAATCGAAATCGACCGTCTACCAGTGCTGCCGCCTAATATTACCCCATGGGTTCGCCCTACCAATACTATTGCAGCAATGCCGGTTTTGGTGAGAGCAAAATTGTAATCTGATTGCTACTTTTATAGCTATATTTTTGAACCATATTAATAGCGTTGCATATGATTATGCAGTATCTAACATTACGTTACATAACATCAATCACAGGCGACAACATGAAATACCTACATAGCATGGTGAGAGTAAAAAACTTAGAGCTCTCGCTAGACTTTTACTGCAACAAATTAGGTATGGTAGAAATTAATCGCTATGACAATGAGGGCGGTAGATTTACCTTAGTATTTTTAGCTGCTAACGAAGATGTACAAGCCGCGACAGAAAATAAAGCGCCGGTTATTGAGTTAACTTATAACTGGGACACGGAAGACTATCCAAAAGGTCGCAACTTTGGCCACCTCGCCTATCGCGTAGAAAATATTTACGAGACTTGCCAGCAGTTAATGGATGCAGGAGTTGTCATCAACCGACCGCCGCGCGATGGCTATATGGCCTTTATTAAATCGCCTGACGATATATCTATTGAGCTGCTGCAAGCCGGTGAGCCACTGGCGCCGGCAGAGCCTTGGAAATCAATGCCGAATATTGGCGACTGGTAAAATTCCGCTCTATTGGCTAAGGTTTTAGCAATTCTGGCGCTAAGTTTTTTATCATCCCTAAAACACCTTCTTTCCAATCAACGCGTGTTTCCCCGATAGCTTCATGCATTGCAGTAGTATCAATTTGTAAGCTGCCAAATGCTGTATCAGTCTGATTATAAATCGGTTCAAAACCGGTTAACTCAGTTATGTATTCACACCACTGTTCAATACTGCAGCCGTCAGAGCCACCGAAATTTAGCGTAATTGTGGCTGGCGTTGCAACTTCCAGTAGCTTAGGTATTTTGTCAATATAGTCATCTGAATGAAGCAAGTTATAGGTATTGGGCGCATCGGGGTGAACGTCAATAGGAATACCTTCCTTCATCATTAACAAGTGCCAGAATGGCCAGCCACCGTTATCGCCATAAGGCACACTTAGCCTAGCTATAGTCAGTGGAATATTGAATTGTTTGGCCGTAAATCGAGCGACAGTCTCTGCCGCAATTTTGCTAATACTATAGGTTGGAAACATATGCCGATGATTATCACCCAGCGGCGAGTTTTCTTTACGCGGCTCTGCGCCAGCATATTGATACACCGCCGCCGATGAGAAGTGGACAAATGCTTTTACTGACTGACAGGCCACCAGTAAACGCCCCAGGCCTTCGCCGTTCGCTGCCAAGTCATAATCGAAATCACCCGTTTTGACCACGGCAAAATTCAATACGTAATCAATATCTTGCGGGACTATTTGGATCAAATCATCGGTTGCCAGATCAGCTTTTAACGACTTCGCCCCCAATTGTAAAACTTTATCTTCATCACCAGGATTAGAAAATCTAGCCATCGCCAATACTTCATTACACTTGGCCAGCGCCGCTACCACCGGCAATGCTACCTGTCCGGTGGCGCCAGTTATCAGTATTTTTTTATTAATTAACGCTACAGACATAAGATCACCTTGTTAGTGTGGGCTTATTTTAATTGCTTACAGATGCCGTAAGATCACCCATATGAGCTAGCCGGTTAAAACTATTTACGAGACTTCTGCAACAAGTCATAAGCTGAGCTTATTTCCTGCGACTTGGCGGTCGCGACTTTCACCATATCCTCTGGCACACCTTGCGCAATTAGCTTGTCTGGATGATGTTCGCTCATCAGTTTCCGATAGGCTTTTTTAAGCTCTCTATCACTGACATCGGGGCTCACACCCAAAGCCCTATAGGCTGCCTGCAAGGCCGACTCTGATGACTGCCCGCTGTATGAGCCACCACCTGAAAAACCATATTGAGCAGAGAACATACCTAATAGCTGCTCAAATCGATCGCCGCTAATACCCAATCTGGCGGCAACTTGGCGCAGCACTAACTTCTCACCATCGTGCAACTCGCCATCGGCAAATGCCAAATGACAGACGTATTCCAATAGCAATTGCTGCAGGCGCACATAGCGCCCGCATTTGCCAACAAAGGCATTCATCGTTAAATCTAAATTGAAGTCAGCCAATGAGCCGCGTTTGAATAGCGCAATTGCATCAATCCGATGTTCTGGGCTTAAGCCCATCTGAGTCATAAAGGCCTCAGTCTGGCTTACTTCTTCTTTGCTAACCTGGCCATCCGCTTTTGCCAAATGTCCCAAGATAAGAAATGTGGTTTCAAAAAATTGCTGCTGCGCTTCATCACGCTTGGCTTTTGGCGGCCGCTGATCAAGCTCTCTAAGCCCTCGATCGAACATTCCTCCTACCCAATAACCTATAAATGCACCGAAAAAATTCAGCACTAAAAAACCCATAATCGTGCCAATTACTCTACCGAATATCATTACATTAAAATCTCTATTAAGTGTTTAGTTTGGTGCGAAAAAAGACAGCTGTTTGTTCAATAGCCGCCCGCGCTTCAGGGAGGAATTTAACCATAACAGGAAAAGCATGCGGCGCTTTTTCCCAAATATTTAGCTCCGCTTCAACGCCAGCTTGCTCACACAAGGCAGCAATCGTTTTAGCATCATCTAACAGTATTTCAGTCGAGCCAACATGAATTATCATTGGCGGAAAACCAGTCATATCAGCAAATATAGGCGAGATTGACGGATCATTTTTATCAGCGCCAGCAGCGTAAATATCGGCGCAACGCTGCAGCATTGTAACGGGCAGCATTGGGTCAACAGCCGCATTTGTGACCATCGAACCGCCAGCATGGGTTAAATCAAGCCATGGTGAAAACAAACAAGCCGCCTTAGGCATGGTTAAACCAAGGCTTCTAATTTGCTGCAACAAAGACAAGGCCAAATTACCACCAGCCGAATCGCCGCCGACAAATAAATCATTGCCGTCATAGCCATCCTCTACTAGCGTTTTATAAACAGCTAACGCATCCTCGATAGGCGCAGGAAATGGATATTCCGGCGCTAATCGATAATCAACCATCAATAGCTTGATACCCAATGCTGTCGACATAGCAGCCGCATAATCGCGATGAGAAACCGGTGAGCCAGACACATACGCCCCACCATGGAAATAGACTAAGGCTTTATTGGACGGCACAGAACCTACACTAACCCACTCGCACTCTACACCACCCATCGATATTTTTTCGACAATAGCATCTTTGGGTGTTCTCTCGCCCGTCATGGCCATTTGCTTGCGAAGAAAACCGACTAACTGATCGCCTTCTTTTTTAGCGAGCGTTGGTTTCATTCTTCGTAATACAAAATTTGTAATGCGTGTTTGCCAACTCATAGCTTTTAACCCTCTAAAACCCTAATAATAATCATATGAAACGCCAACTAAGATATATCAGATGACAATCACACTAAGCGCCACTACTTCTGCCACATACAGTAAAAGTAATTGGATACATATTAGCTTGAAATAGTTTCATCATCATCCTACAGAAAAACTAAAAAATTTCGGCCCAGCTATGGCGAGCGAAATGATAAGGTCCTGCTGACCCACTAACTACTACAAAGCACACACCCAATCATTGGCATATATACAATTGATACTGCAATTCGACGATCAATTTTTAACCGCAGCCATGAGGCGTTCAGCACATTTCTTCCAACTGAATCTTTCTAAATTTATCTCAGCTAACCCCGAAATCGATATTCGTTCGTCATATGATAACTGGATTAAATCTTTCATACCTCTAGAAATATCAGTTTCGTCGTATGGATCAACCAAAATTCCGCTATCCCCAACCACCTCGGACATGGAACAAATATTAGAGGTCAATATAGGAACCCCCATACTCTGAGCCTCTAATATAGGTATGCCAAACCCCTCATATAGCGAAGCGAGACACACCCCTATACTTTCTCGTATTAGGCATATCTTTTCAATCTCATCGACAAAGCCTAAAACTATAACTGAATCAGAAACTCCGGAAGTCATAACAAGGTCCATAACTCTTTTCTCCATAGAGCCTAGTCGCCCAGCAATCACCAGTTTTGTATTACCCTTTACATCTATAGAAAGGCTCAAAAATGCTCCAATTATAGCTAGTAAATTTTTATGCGGCTGGACTGATGCCACAAAAAAAATATAGCCATTTTCTTCTAGATCATATTTGGATAAAGTATTTTTCGCGCTGTCGTCGTCAATGGTGAGCATTGATGGCACGCCAGCAGAAATATTTTCAATTGTCCCCTCATTTAATTTATATACTCGCTCTATTTCTCCAACTGAAAAGTTTGAAACAGTTACGACTCTTTTGGCAAAACGAATGGCACTCCAGCACATAAACTTTATTAAATAGAGCTTTAGCTTATTTTGAGCGTTTTCAGGAAAGGCGTGATAGCAACAGTCATGGATAATAACAACATTGCGGCGTGACAAAATAATCGGATGGGTTGGACAAGTAGACAATACAATGTCTATTTTCTCTAGTAGAAGAGTAAACGGAAAAATTAACTGCATATACAAAGACATAGGAATTCTAGTTACAACTTTTCGCAGATGTATGTTGCTGTTTTCGCTCGAAATAGATAGTGGTAATTTATCTCGATAATAAATGTAAAATTCATCATCACTGCCTAACAATTCAGCAAGTAAATTTTCTGTATAGCATTCAATCCCGCTACGCTGAACAAACGGTAGTAAATTAATAGCTATTTTCACCAGCAATCCTTTCAAATAAATTTTTATATAAGTCGAAGCTATTATGCGGTGAAAAGTCTTCTACCCGCTTAGCAATAAGCTTAGCACTATCGACATAGTTTTCTGGTTTTTCTAAAACCTGCAAAATCACTTCGGCCATTTGCTTCACATTACCTACTTCTACTAGCTGCCCATACATTCCATCGCCTAATATTTCTGCTGGCCCAAAATCACAATCAGTGGCAACCACGGGCGTTCCGCAGGCCATGGCCTCAACAATAGCTAAACCAAAGGACTCATATAGCGAGCTCTGCACATATACGTCCGCTCTCTTTATCAGTGGCATCGGGTTATCCAAATAACCGCTAAATTTTACTTGACTCTCCACACCCAGAGATTCGGCCAGAACTTCCCATTGCTCACGGCCTGGGCCTAATCCCGCGACCACCAAAACTGCTGTGGGGCTCGCCATCACAACTTTTGCAAATGCCTTTATTAGGGTCCCAACATCTTTGGAGCCAGGGTCTAGCCTACATACTGTAACTACTAATAACGCTGTGGCAGAAATATCTTTAAGAATAAGTTCATCGTCAGCCTGTAAAATAATATGAGATCTATCAACTGGATTGTAGATATATTCATAGCGTTGATCTTTAAGTTGAAATAAGTCAGCCATATATTTCATCTGCGACTCACTTACCGTCATCACATAACTGGCATAACGAAAAGCATAAGGAATTAACTTGCTCATCAGTCGATTTTTAATCAATGGTAAAACACAGCGCATAGGCGAGTGCTGACAAAAAATATGTTTTTTCCTAAAGCCTAAAAAAAAACCACATAATAAAGTTATAACTTTTATATTTAACGCCGATATATCAAAAATAATATCTGGTTTGTGACTACGAAGAAACTGGCAGTACTGCCATATAATTTCCTTACCGTTAGAACCTTTAATAATAAAAAGATTTTCCCCTTTAATCATTCCAGCAGGTAGTCGTTTGTTCTCCGGACCATCAGAACCAATTTCGAAACTGCATACAATTAACTGATCAGTTTGATTAAACGATGAAAACATCCATTCTATCACCTTCCTGCCGCCGCCATGATCGAATAAAAAACCGCTGCTTAGAACCAGTATTTTCATGCCATCACCCGAGTAAATTTCTCTCTAAACTGAGGACTTAAAAATACCACCAGTAAGCCAAGAAGATAAGAAGATAAGAAGATAAGAAACGATTGTAGCGACAGCTGCACCATTTAGACCATAGAACCCGAGAAAAAAATAATTTAGTGGTATATTAATAATAAATGAAACCACAATACGATCGCGATTTAAGTTATGAATATTCTCAGCCTGTAAATATTTATCTAAAAATAATACTAATGACAATACTGGTATCAACAAAGCCAATATTGGATAAATCTCTGCTGCGATAATGAATTCATCGCCTAACATATATACGATAACCGCTGGAGCCAATAGCGATACGACAATATAGATCAGCAACGCTCCACAAGAGTTAAACAATAATAGCCGCCTAACAAATGCCCGATATTCCTGTTTACCGACCTGTTGAAAATACAGTAGACGCGGAAAAGCGACCTCATTAAATACAACTATAATTAGTAATAAGGGCTCTATAAAGCGCAAGGACGCGCTGTAAATCCCTATAGATTTACCCCCTAAAATAAAATAAATCATTACCTGATCAATTTTTGTTAGAGCAGCCACTAGTAATCCTATTACTACTAGCTTTTTACCAATCGAGATGTAGCGTTTGATAATTTTTAGGTCAAAAGCAGTTTTGGTTTTAAACAAATCTTCACTGGAGAAGAAAAAAAAGCATAAAGATCTGGTAAAAAAATCTAAGCAATATGCAATCCCGAGATAAATAATGGGCAGATCAAAAATTAAAAATGCACACTTAGCTATAAAGCCTATAAAGAAAGCTAGCAGCTCAATAACAGATATTTTGAAAGCTTTCTCTGTTGCTAACAGCCTATATTGACCAACAGTGAAACTCTCGATCAGCAGCACAAAGCACATTAACAAGCCTAAACTCGACAGTTCTGACTCATCGGTCAA
Organism: Pseudomonadales bacterium; assembly: GCA_046710535.1. GTDB lineage: Bacteria > Pseudomonadota > Gammaproteobacteria > Pseudomonadales > CAWVSB01 > CAWVSB01. The sequence goes on along the minus strand of JBKEHH010000002.1, from coordinate 226,206 downwards.
GACAATCGTGACTGCAATCAAAAAGCCCGCCACCGAACCCATTAGCCTTACAATTAGTCCGTTCAAAAAAATCTTACTTTGTGCGTTTTCCGGCGCAGCTACTGATTGCTTAACTAAGAACGCATCCATACCAAAACTTGACAGCGGCAGCAGCAGACCAATTACCACTAGATAAAATACATACGAACCATATTCTTCTGCCCCGAGGTGCTTAATAAGGTATATATTGATGAGAAAGGAAAGTGGTAACCGAATAAATTTTTCAGCAGACAACCAAAAAGTATTGATTAATATTTTCTTATCCATGGCTTAACGCTCGCAAGCTATCTTTTCGTACGAAAAGGGATAAAAGTTTGAATTGCTGTGGTAAGCATGATTTTTAGATCGAAAATGAGCGACCAATTTTCGATATAATACAAATCATACTCTATGCGTTTAGTTAAATCGGTATCCCCTCTGTAGCCGCACACCTGCGCCCAGCCAGTAATACCGGCATTTACTTTATGTTTTAACATATAGCCAGGAACTTGATTTTTAAATTCATTTACAAATACTGGTCTTTCTGGGCGCGGACCTACAATAGACATGTCACCCCTTAGCACATTATAAAATTGAGGTAATTCATCCAAGCTGGTCTTACGTAGAAAGCTGCCTATAACAGTTGCTCGGGGCTCATTCTGCGCAGACCAAACAGCACCTGTATTATTTTCAGCCCCTACTGGCATTGAGCGAAACTTATAGATATCAAACTTCTTCCCATTCCAGCTCATCCGTTGTTGTGCATAAATAATCGGACCAGGGGAAGACAACTTAACCAATAAAGAAACAACTACAAATATAGGCGATAACGCGATCAGAAAAAACATTGAAAAGAGCTTGTCTTCCAGTAGTTTAATAACCTTATTTAAACCATGAAATGGTGACATCGACAAATTAAGAACAGGCATTCCAGCGACAACTTCAATTGAATTATTCGACAAGCGCATATCCGAAACATAAGGGACAACTTTGACTTCTAGTAGTGACTCATTCAAGCGATCAAGTGCTTGCTGCGCATCGTTAGCATTTTTTGTAAGGTCGAATGCGATCCAAATTTGATCAACGCTATTATTGTCAATATAATCATACGCATCATTCATACTACCTGACCGCTCTAGAGCAGAGCTAAGCTCATTATTCGACTCGTAAAAACAGCCTACCACTGAGACATTGCTGTAACCCCAACGCAGTAATCGCTCGCGCGTCTTAAGCACACTTACTCCGTCGCCAATAATTATTGCAGTGCGCTGAGGTAACCAGCCTCCGTTTATCATATATATGAGCAGCGACGAGAATATACGACCAATATAGATCAACACTATAGCTAACATAAACCAACTACCTAGCCAAAATCGTGAAAAATCTGTCGTTACTTTTAGAAAAAAGGCCATAATCATCAATACTGCATAGGTAGCAACTAGTCCCCCGGTGATTTTAAGCAAGACTGGATAGCCATAGCGCTGAGAATTCAAATCATACAACCCTGTTAATGCAAATAAGCCTCCGGCTAACAGGCATGAAAACAACAGTGCTACGTTATAATGCAGCTCCATTTGATAATTGCTAAACACTAGCCAATAACAAACTACGCAGCTCACGCACAACATCAGAATATCAATAGCTATCAGTATCAACTGATAGATTAAAGGTGTTCGGCTTAAGAGGTCTCGTTGCTTCATATTTAGATTCTTATAAGGAATTCACTAGTTTTTCAAATTGCATCTTAAATTGATCAACAGAAAACTGGCGTTGGATATCCTTGGAATATTCCGTGCTAATTTTCAAATCAAGACTTTCAAAACGGTTGACTGCAGCGTTAACTGCCTCAATTGTTTGTTCATAAAAAACAAGCCGGTCTTGCCTTCCTCTATACTATCTAAAGCACCGCCACGACCAAAGGCGATCACCGGAGTCTGCAAGCTAATAGCCTCAACCGGCGTAATACCGAAGTCCTCTACGCCAGGAAAAATCAATGCTTTCGCTCCAGCCAAGGTACGTTGAAAAACGTCATCATCAACTCTACCCATAAAGGTTATATTACTGTTTGCTATTGATTCCAGTCGCTGAAGTTCTTCTCCCGCGCCTAATACGATTAGTGACCTACCATTTATATTAAAAGCATCGACCGCCAAATCACCACGCTTGTAGCCAACTAACTCGCCAGCATAAACATAATAATCTGATGATGGAGCCACCAATTCTGTATCAGCAACTGCTACCGGCGGATGAATAATCATCGCATCTCTGCCCCAAAATTTCCGAATTCTCTGCTGGGTAAACGTAGAGTTAGCCACGATAACATCTGGCCTCGACGCACTTGATTGATCCCACATGCGCAAATAATGTAACACCGGTGCCATCAACCACTTGATAACGATATTGGTGTTTTGTTGATATTGCCAAGTCATATCCCATATATAACGCATAGGGCTATGGCAATAACATATGTGAAAAGCGTCTGGACGAGTAATTACACCTTTTGCTGGCCCTGCTTCAGAGCTAATCACCAAATCATAGTCAGTTAAGTCCAACTGCTCTAACGCTAAAGGCATTAAAGGTAGGTAGTACTTATAGTACTTTTTGGCAAATGGCAGCTTACTTATAAAAGAAGTGCGCACTGTTTTCTCACGAATCTGCTGCGTCACTTTAGTAGGTTCATAGACGTGGGTATAAATATCTGCATCTGGGAAAATTTCCAACAAACTACTTAGCACCGCTTCCCCGCCGCGCATATTAATCAACCAATAATTAACTATAGCGACTTTCATAACACTTCATTACCGCCTCGATCTGCCTTTTTATTGTAGTAACTTCCCAGAAACAACCCATTTACTATTACGAAAAACATCAGCGGTAAGGTGTAATAAAAACAGCCAGACAACAAACCATAGAGCAAGAAAACCGTATTATATACAATAACTAATACTGCCAAACCATTTTTAGTCGCTAAGTAACTGGTAACAGCTACCGACAATATTGATTTGATCAAAAAAGTAAAACAAATAAACCCTATCAGCCCATATTGAACCAAAAGTAACACAATCCAGTTATGAGGGTGCGTCCCCTCGCTGCCATTCTTGGCCAGATAATAACCATCGGCTCCATTACCTAATACAGGTTTTTGCTCCCATAGATCGTAGTCTTTAAGCCACAGACTTCCTCGGTCACTCCCTAAGCGACCAATAATATCTTTTGCTAAGACCGATTCTTGTCCAACGTCGGCTTTTTGACCTGATTCAATATTCGCCAGCGTTGCCAAATTATTGGCATCTATTTTCATCCGCTCAGTCAGGTTTTTGAACATAAAATCCTGGCCAACGAAGCTAAGAGTTACAACCGAAATAATTACCATCAACAGTGATGAAATAGTGATTTTTAAGGCCACATTGTAACTACGAAATAGAACACATAGCATCAAAATAGCCAGCGGCAGTAGTAGTAAATGTACTCGCCCTGCAGCCCAAATCAATAGTCCTAATAATATGAACTGAACGAGTAATAAAAGTAGAAATCGATAAGCTTTTAAATTGTGAGTATAAAAATAAAAACTTATCAGCCACATTGCGGTCACCATATGCATCATATTTCTTATATGATTAAAGGTGACCACTTGCACAATATCGCCAGATTTAAGATGTTTGTAGATACTCCAATTTTCATAAATCGAAAACCACTCTTTAAAAACAATAGCAAATCCGCCAGCCATCAGCATCGCTATTAACAAACCCACACGGTTAGGCCAAACAGTAATAAAAAGGTATGCCGACAATCCTAAGAAAAAAACACTGACATGAGTGGACCATGACAATAATGAAATGACTGGTTGTTCGCTGCTGGCACTAGCAAAAAAGCTCACTGCCAAAAACAATAATAAAACACCTAAGATACGCTTAGAATAAAACAATTTGGGCTGTTGATTCTCCACCACAAAGTAATATGCGATTGCGATAAAACAGAGATAATTGTATGCAGCATAGCTAGCATTAAAGGCGATAACGCCATACCCCATAAAATAGGCTAGCTGGTGAGAGAATGCCATGAAAACTGCGGCAAGATAGAAATATTGTATGTTTGCTCTCAACATAGTCAGCAATATCTATTAAGAAGCTTTAACAGAGTCTATGAATAGTTTTTCCAAATTTAACTCAGGCACTACTGATACAAGATGCATATTCTCAAACTCTATATTTTTAAGCTGTTGCCACATTTCTTGCTGATTAAATATGCCCGTAAATCTGCCTGACCCAATACTGAAATAACCCGCCGGCGCCAGATCAGTGTGAATGGTGATTTTATAACTTTTACTATCAAGCAACAGCGACTGTTGAGTTTTAACGTCGGTTATGAAACCAGAATTAATTAGCGCAAATCGATTTGCCACACGTTCCACATCGTGCAATACATGAGAAGTAAATAACAAAGTGCCTCCGGCTACATGATAGTCGACCAATAAATCAACAACCTCAACTCTGCCTACAGGATCAAGCCCTGATAATGGCTCATCAAGTATTAGAACCTCGGGCTTGCATGCTAAGCAATGTGCTAGACCCGTGCGCTGGGCCATTCCTTTCGATATTTGCCGAATTTTTTTATCCGAAGCATGAGACATACCAAATTTTTCAAGCCATTCCATACAGTAGGAATCTAAATTTCCAACTTTAATTCCATGAACTTCAACGCCCAACTTTACCACCTCTAACGGTGTTAAATATTCGTTCAAATAAGGATTTTCAGGCATAAAAACTACACCTTTTCGAGACCGCGCATCACGACTGCTTATGCCATTAATATGGGCCGCGCCACTATCAGCACGAATAAGATCTAATATTATTTTAATAGTGGTGCTTTTACCTGCGCCGTTAGGCCCAATAAAGCCAAAAGCCTCACCTTTACTAACAGAGAAAGAAACATCGCCTAAGGCTTCATAACGCTTATTACCTGATCGAAAAGTCTTACTAAGGTGCGATAGCTCAATAGCATTATCTAACATTGGTACTTTCCTTAACTATTATTTGTCCAGACGAGAAAACATACTCAGCTTCCCATGGATCAATAGGGACAGAAGAAATTATATCCCTTTCCACCAGCGACTTAATATCTTTTGGCTGCTTATTATATTGCAATTCATACTCCGCCATTGCATCTTCAAGCATTATTAAGTTTTGTAGCCTTTCAACTCTTTTCTTTAAGCGACCTTTTGTTACCGCAGACTTAGTATTTTTTTCTAGTTCGGTCACCATACCAAGTGCGAGCTGATGATTTGCTGCTTTGCTAGCCCATTTCGCCGCAATATCTTTAAACAGCATTCTGTTAGACCCGCTGGACCGCTGAGCAGAAATTAGCAGGTGCTGAGCTGCGCTTACAAAATTTTGAAGAAAGTAATATTCGGTGAAGCCATTGAAAAAACTAGGCCAAGGATCATTAATCCTAGCGTCGCTTGCGCGCTTCAAGACAAATTGCCCTTCTTCAACAAAACCCTCCCAAGGCAAGCTCGCTGACGCTTGATAATAGTTATCTTCAAAAAAAGCATTAAAGATTGCTATTTGCATTTGAAGCGCGGCACGATCTTTAAAGTGAACCTGACCTTCACCAACGCTGATAATGACTCTAAACATGGTTAAATCAGCAGCTAAAAAACGATCACCCCCGGCTAATAGTAAACTCACAGGAGCAGGCATCACATGAGAAATACCTTCATCGGTAGGCTCTCTAGCAAATGTCTTTATGTTGTTAGAAGCATATACCGCTAAAACTAAACTACCCATAAAGACAGCGAGCGGGATAACGCTATAACCTCTATACGATTTCACGACGATTCAAGCCAATAATGCTAAGTGAGATAAATAAAGCAGTATATGAAACAGCGACAGCTGCCCCCCAAAACATTAGATCAACCGGCGGCATTTCGCCGTAAAGTGTCCACGCTCTAAGATCTAACCGATCTAAATCTGGCAGAAGATTAATAACATCTTCAATAAACGGTTGAATCCATTGCTGGTGCTCTTCTTTTACGTCATCGCCATAGCGTAAATAGTCAAGAATGGGGCCCATTGCATGCATCGCGATAGAAAACGCAATGGCGCACAACAATGGTAGATTAGGTGTTTCAGATACGCTACATAGCATAAATGCAAAGGCCGCAACCAAGGTCACATCAAGCCAAAAGTATACCCATGTAGCAATATAGGGAGACCCCATATTGACAGGGAAAGTTTGAACATACTCACCTCCGCCAACGCCCACTGCCAAATATAATAATAGCGCAGAAACTAAAACTGAGACTGTAATTAACGCCCAAACGCCAAAGAACCTAGCCAGCAAATAAGTCGCACGAGAAATGGGGTATGCGAGCAGGAAGATCGCCGCTTTACGCTCCAGATCTTTATAGTACAGATCTTGCACCCAAAACACTGCCATTAAGGTCAGGATGATTCTCTGCAGGGACAGCCCTACATCAAGCATTAACGTATCTGGGCTACGAGACGAAAGCCCTGTTGCCAACCATGCCAACCAAACACTTGCTATAAGCAAACTTAGTAATATCTTAAAACTATTGCTTCTATACCCAGAAACAATCGACAACCAAATTAAATGCTTCACGAATACTCAACCTCGGCAATAGCTCTATCTGTAATAAATTATTTTTATTATAGCAAAATACTCTACAAACCGAATATTCTTAGAATGAAAAATACGAGTAAATGACTTTCATAAAGGCAAAAAAAATGCCCAGACTATGCTAGGCATTTTTTATCCAACTTTATATTAACAGTCAGAAGCACCATAAATAGAAGACGTAACAGTCGGTATCGCACTTGCATCACCACATTCAATAATCTGACCGCCATTGCTAATACCAGCAAAACCAGAGCTCCCTTTAGGGTGGAATGACACCACACCAATAGCTGTTGATGATTGGCTGTAACTCAACGCAACGCCAGGCGACAACTGCAAATCAAATGCATCCTGCACATAACTTGTCGCATCTCCATCAGATACCGAACACACGTCACCCGCCCCACATGCACCTGTTAATGCAGCCATTGAACCCGCAGATAACATTAGCGCTGCAGATGTTGTCGCCACAGCCAAAGTCGCTTTAATAATTTTTTTCATGGTTAAATCCTCTTGAATTTTCAAAAATTTCTTAGTTTAAAAGTTATGCAATATAACTTTTAGTATTAAGCAGAGTTGGCGATAGCATTGGTTAAGAAATTACGGACATCAGATAACGCTGCTTTGTCATAACTCTTAGCTTGATACTGACTGTACTGAGGGATAGCAATTGAAGCCAAAATACCGATAATTGCTACGACAATCATCAGTTCGATAAGTGTAAAACCTTTTTGAGTACTTTTTCTCATGGAAATCTCCATCATGTGATTAATATTGAATTACAGTGCATGTACATACAAAATCTATGCCAACTTTTACGATATGTTCTACTTTGGGCCGAGAGGGCTTTAAATTAACTAAATTGGATGGTTATGTAGAACTTTAGAACAGATTAAATATATACAATTACAACAAACTATGACAATTTTTGTCATTTTATGTTATTTTTTTTAGCGCTTTTCACTACAACGAGGCTGCTATGGCATGTGTCAGAAAATTACGAGTATCTGACATCGCTGCTTTATCATAACCTTTGGCTTGATACTGACTGTACTGGGGAATAGTAATGGATGCCAAAATACCAATAATGGCCACTACTATCATCAGCTCTATTAGGGTAAAGCCCTTTACTTTGACATGCCGCATAACACACTCTTATATTTTGTCTACGATATAGAGGTCATACGCAAAAATCGTGCTAACTTTTGCAAACCGTAATATTCCTACTATATTCATACTGCTTAGCCTTAAATTACTATTATATTTTGGCTGCTAACATCTACAGATATACTGCTATACTTTAGACTTCGCATGAAAGCTTTAATGCATTTTGCAAGATAACGTTATTACAATAAACATTGATACCGGTTTACAACTATGTCGACTAAAAATGCAATGCTAATCAGCGGTCTACCGCAAAAGCTTATTAGTTCGGAGTTAATATCGGAAGAATCGGCCTTAGCAACGGCGGTAAATGCAAAACAAAACAGAAAGTCCTTTATTGCGCAAGCAGTTGAGGACAATGTTGTTAGCGGTCACATTTTGGCAACCCTTGCATCACAAGAGTTTGGCGCACCCTACCTAGATATCACTGCGTTTAACCCAGACGAGTTCGTTAGGGGCATCGTCGACGATAAATTAATAAAAAAGCATAATATTTTACCGCTGATTAAGCGTGACAAAAAATTATCAGTGGCACTGTCGGACCCGGCTAATTTTACTGCATTAGATGAAGTTAAATTCCATACCGGATTAGGGATTGAAGCTGTTGTAGTAGAGGAAAAGGCTCTAAAGGCAGCAATTGAGAAATATCTTGAAAGTGCGGCGGAAGATATAGAAGAGGGCTTTGACGATATGGATGAAGGTCTTGAAGACCTTGATATCGAAGCCATTGACGAAAATGCACAGCCAGCTGAAGAAGACACCAAAGGCAAAGACGAAACGCCGGTGGTTAAATTTATCAACAAAATATTGCTAGACGCCATTCGCATGGGCGCCTCCGATATACATTTTGAACCTTATGAAAAAACTTATCGTGTGCGCTTTAGGGCTGATGGTATTTTGCAGGAAAAAGCCAAGCCACCGATTACTCTGTCTGGAAGAATATCTGCGCGCTTAAAAGTCATGTCTGGGATGGATATTTCTGAGCGACGAGTACCTCAAGATGGTCGTATAAAATTAAAACTATCTAAAACCAAATCGATAGATTTTCGTGTTAATACACTCCCTACACTTTGGGGCGAGAAAATAGTATTGCGTATTCTAGACGCTAGCGCTGCGAAGATGGGAATTGACGCGCTAGGTTACGAAGAAGATCAAAAAGAAATTTTCATGCACGCCCTGCAACAACCACAGGGAATGATATTGGTTACCGGCCCTACCGGCTCGGGTAAAACCGTCAGCTTATACACCGGCCTGAATATACTTAATACACCCGAAAGAAACATTTCAACCGCAGAAGACCCAGTTGAAATAAACCTTGAAGGTATTAATCAAGTACATGTGAATGCCAAGGTCGGGCTAACTTTCTCTTCAGCACTGCGCTCATTCCTACGGCAAGATCCAGACATTATAATGGTTGGTGAGATTCGTGATTTAGAAACGGCCGAAATTGCAATAAAGGCAGCGCAAACAGGCCACATGGTAATGTCTACCCTGCATACCAATAGCGCGCCAGAAACTATTACCCGGTTGATCAATATGGGAGTGCCGCAGTTTAACCTTGCCACTACAGTGAGCGTGATCATCGCGCAGCGGCTTGCAAGACGATTGTGCAAGACTTGCGCCATACCAGCCGATGATATTCCGAAAGAGATATTACTAAAAGAAGGTTTTTTAGAAGAAGAATTAGATGGCCTTACGATGAAACACCCGAATAAAGAGGGTTGTAGCAACTGTAACAACGGTTATAAAGGTCGCGTTGGTATTTATGAAGTAGTTCGCATCACTCCTGCCATTGCGTCACTTATCATGGAAGGCGCAAATTCTATTGTAATTGGTAAACAATGCCGTGAAGATGGTTTCCCAGACTTGCGTCGCTCGGCATTAACAAAAGCGGGCGCTGGTGCAACAAGCTTAGAAGAAGTAAACCGTGTGACTAAGGACTAATACATAATGGCTGCTAAAAAAACTAAAACCGCAACCTATCTATGGGAAGGCACGGATAAACGGGGCGGGAAAAATAACGGCGAGCTAGACGCCGAAAATATTGTTAGCGTGAAGAACGCACTTCGTAAGCAAGGTATAAAACCGACATCGGTCAAAAAGAAACCGAGCCCTCTTTTTGCTCCCAGAGCAAAACCAATAACGCCTGCAGATATCGCTATTTTTAGTCGTCAGCTGGCAACGATGATGAAAGCTGGGGTGCCACTAATTCAGTCGTTCGACATTGTTGCAGAAGGTGTTGAGAATCCTGCAATGCGAGAATTAATCCTTGAAATTAAGAATGAGATTTCTGGCGGCACGTCTTTCGAGCTCGCACTGACAAAACACCCTCGTCATTTCGATGAACTTTTCTGCAGCTTAGTTGGCGCCGGCGAACAATCTGGTGCGTTTGAAACCATGCTAGATCGCGTTGCTACTTACAAGGAAAAGAGCGAGGCGCTGAAATCTAAAATCAAGAAAGCGATGAATTATCCGATAGCGGTCATGACTATAGCAACGGTAGTTACCGGAATTCTTATGGTATTCGTGGTGCCAGCATTTGCGACTACGTTTGCAAGCATGGGTTCTGACTTACCTGCATTCACCCAATTTGTAGTAGAAATATCTGACTTCGTATCTGCTTATTGGTGGGTTATGGTCGGCGCCATTTATGGAATAGTTAAAGGCTTTTCGGAAGCAAAATTTAGATCGAAACCATTTTCAAATGCTGTCGATAGATTGACTTTAAAACTTCCTGCGGCCGGTCACATTATTTATATGTCAGTAATAGCCCGCTTTTCAAGAACGCTGGCCACCACTTTTGCTGCCGGGGTGCCGCTTGTCGACGCCCTAGATTCAGTCGCTGGTGCTACTGGTAATATTGTCTATGAAACCGCCGTAAAAGATATACGCGATGACGTAACCTCAGGCATAGCATTAAATATGGCGATACGGTCTACTAAGCTATTCCCTAGCATGTTGATGCAAATGGTAGCTATTGGCGAAGAGTCAGGCGCACTGGATGATATGCTCGACAAGGTAGCTAATCATTATGAGGCCGAGGTAGACAATGCTGTAGACGGACTTACCTCACTTATGGAGCCTATTATTATGTCTTTTCTTGGCGTGGTGGTTGGTGGCTTGATGGTTGCAATGTATTTACCCATATTCGGTATGGGCGCGGCAATGGCCGGTTAACACACCAGTGCTAATAATTTTTATTGCTGTTTTCTTGCTAAGCCTCTCTATTGGTAGCTTTCTTAATGTGGTCATTTATCGCCTGCCAATAATGATGCAGCGCCAATGGCAAAACGAATGTGACGAATACATTGCAGACCAAAAAGATCAGCCGCCATTAGATTTACCCGAAAAATTCAACTTATCTGTTCCTCGCTCTAGCTGCCCAAAATGTAATAGCAGCATAAGCGCATGGCAAAACATCCCCATTGTTAGCTACTTGCTGCTGCGCGGGAAATGCGCAAACTGCAAAACGTCTATATCTGCGCGCTATCCCTTGATAGAAATTTTCACTGCAATTGCCTCTGTCATTGTTATTAACCATTTTGGGTTTAATCTCGCAGGCTTTTTCGCCTTAGTTTTTACTTGGCTAATCATCGCGTTGGCAGGCATTGATACTGACACCCAACTATTACCGGATAGCATTACTCTTCCTTTACTCTGGATTGGACTTGCCGCAAATAGCGCAGCCGTTTTTACTCCCCTTAACTTTGCAGTATGGGGCGCCATTTTTGGCTACCTCGCTCTTTGGCTGGTCTTCTGGCTCTTTAAACTCGTCACCAGCAAAGATGGTATGGGCTATGGTGATTTCAAATTACTGGCGGCGTTAGGGGCATGGATGGGCTGGCAAGCTTTACCAGTGATCATTATCTTGTCGGCAACCTGCGGCGCTATTATTGGTATCCTACAAATTGTCATCAATAAACGAGACAGCCAAAAAACTATTCCATTTGGCCCTTACCTTGCTGCAGCGGGTTGGATTACCCTACTTTGGCAGCAACCAATTGTTGATGCATACTTGAATATTGTCGGTCTTAACTAAAAATATCAAAGGTTATTTATATGTATGTGGTTGGCCTAACTGGCGGCATTGGTAGTGGTAAAACGGCTGTTTCAGATCATTTAAAGGCATTAGGAATTACTGTCGTCGATGCAGACATTGTATCGCGTCAAGTCGTCGAACCCGGCACCGAAGCATTATTACAGATACAAAAACATTTCGGTGATGACATTATTAACGCTGACAGGGTTTTAGATAGGGCTAAACTTCGGGAAATAATATTCCACAATCAAAGTGAGAAAACCTGGCTGGAACAACTATTACACCCATTAATTGGCGCCGAGACGTTCCGTCAAATAGAAGCCGCTAATGGCCCTTATGTTTTATATGTAACGCCGTTACTAACAGAATCTGGCCAACATGAAATGTGTGATGACGTCATTGTTGTTGATGTTGCTGAACAAACACAAATTGAACGGACTACGGTTAGAGACAGCAACAGCGAAAAAACGGTTAAGGCAATTATCGCTAGCCAGGCCAATAGACAAGAGCGATTAAAAATAGCTACTCACGTTATTAATAATGACAGTACTTTAGCTGATTTATTAGCAACAACTGAATCAGTCCATCAGCAACTACTAATAAATACCAAAGGCAGGCAAGAGCAATGAATACTAAAAAGACTATCGCCTGCCCTCAGTGTGGTGAACAAACGGTGTGGAGCGATGACAATGAGAGTCGTCCATTTTGTTCACAAAGGTGCAAAAACACAGATTTTATTGCTTGGGCGAATGAAGAACAGAAAATATCTGAAGATAATGACTATACAGATTTCATGTCAGAAGACTCAATGAATCAACTGCAGTGAAACTTCTCGACTAGTAGCGGAATGATCAGTTGATTGGCTTCAGGGAAGGCATACTGCGTAAGATCATTAATTTCAACCCACTTTACTTGTTGCCCTTCTTTACCCTGCCCACTACCAGAGAATTTTTGTACTAACATAAAACGCAAGTCGACCAACCTATCACCATAGTCATGTTTTATATTCACTAAGGCCTCGGCCGAGATGACGTCTATGCCAACTTCTTCTGCTAACTCTCGCGCTAAACCTTGGCCATCACTTTCCCCAGCTTCGATTTTCCCACCCGGAAATTCCCATAACCCTGCTAGGTGCTGCGGCTTCGATCTAAGCGCTATCAAAACTTGCTGCTGATCATTGACTACAACCCCAACCGCGACAGCAATAGATTTTGTCTCGCTCATCTTAGCTGCGATACTCGGCATTTATTTTTACATAGTCATAAGACAAATCGCTGGTCCAAACAGTTTCACTACTATTGCCTCTACCTAAATCAATTAGCAGTGATATATCGTCTTTATTCATTACCCGCTGACCAGCTTCCTCGGTGTAGGAGGCAGCTCTGCAACCGTTCTCAGCAATCAAAACATCACCAATATAAACGGTAACTCCGTCGACATCTAAATCGCTGACGCCGGCACGGCCAATAGCTGCAAGCAGACGCCCCCAATTTGGGTCACTAGCAAATAGTGCAGTTTTGACCAAAGGTGATTCAGCCACCGTATAGGCTACTTTAAGACACTCATCACTAGCTGCACCGCCATCCACTTGTACGGTCACAAATTTAGATGCGCCCTCACCGTCACGAACCAAACCTTGAGCAAGCTCTATAAATACTTGACTCATACAATCTAAAAACTGCTGGTAACAAGCCGTGTCTTCATTAATTACCACCCCACTTTCACCACTGGCAATTAATACACAGGCGTCATTGGTAGAAGTATCGCCATCAATGGTAATTCGATTAAATGATTGCTCTGTGCATTGCGCTAAAATAGCTTGTAATAAGGCCTTATCTAGCTTTGCGTCTGTTGCGATATAGGCAAGCATTGTGGCCATATTTGGCTTTATCATGCCAGCGCCTTTGGCCATACCGGTAACAATGACGGGAGCGCCGTTAATCAGGACTGTTTTACTGATTGCTTTAGGTCTTGTGTCGGTTGTCAGTATGCCGATGGCAGCTCGCAGCCAACCATTAGCAGACAACCCATCAATAAGATTAGGCAACACGGCGGTTAGCTTATCTATCGGTAATTGCTCACCAATAACGCCAGTAGAAAAAGGTAATACAGCGTTGCTAGCAACATTTAATAAATCAGCAACTGCGTCACAACACTTCAATGCATTTTGTAAGCCTTGCTGACCGGTACCGGCATTAGCGTTACCAGTATTGATCAATAAATAGCGGCTAGCGGCACTACTATTATGCTGCCTAGCAATAGTAACCGGTGCTGCGCAAAACTGATTTTGAGTAAATACACAGGCAACCGTAGCATCAGGCGACACTTCAACGAGCACAATATCATCACGATTAGAGTATTTGATCCCTGCTTGTGCTGTCGCTAAACGCACGCCAGCAATGGGGCTCAACTGTGCCACCACTCCATTACCTACTGCCATATTAGTCTCCTAAAGCTTGCCGTGACATTGCTTGAACTTTTTACCCGAACCGCAAGGGCAAGGTTCATTGCGGCCAACTTTACGCTCTTCTCGTTTAACCGGTGTAAATCCAGTGCTTACCTTAGCCTCTTGGTCAGCTATTTCAGCACCGCGATTTAAATCCATATCACGATTTTTTTCTTCTTCACGTCTGCGCTGCTCAAGCTCATCCGCATCTTCTAATTTAATCTGCACCTTGGCTAGAAACGAAATCACTTCGCGATTAAAACCATCAAGCATTTTTTCAAACATACCGTAAGATTCACGTTTATATTCTTGCTTAGGGTTTTTCCCAGCATAACCACGTAAATGAATACCGTGACGCAAATGATCCATCGCCGACAAATGATCTTTCCAGTGCTGATCAAGTACTTGCAACATAATATGCCGTTCGAACCGAGAAGATTCCGGCCCAATTTTCGACATTTTTTCTTCATAGCTCGTTTGTATGGCGGCTAAAACCTGTTCACGCAGCGGCTCTTCATTAAGTGATTTATCTTCATCCAACCACTGCTGAATTGGCAGTTGAAGATTTAAATCGCTTTCTAAATTCTGCTCTAACCCAGCTACATCCCATTGCTCATAGACCGAACCCCGGGGAATAAAGTCGCTAATCAAATCATTAATGACATCGCTGCGAACCGCAGTTAACATTTCATCGTAATTATCAGCTTCTAAAATTAAATTACGCTGATGATAAATAATCTGGCGCTGATCATTAGCCACATCATCATAATCAAGCAAAGCTTTACGTGCATCGAAGTTTCTACCTTCAACTTTACGCTGAGCTTTCTCAATCGAGTTAGTCACCATTTTGTGTTCAATGGCTTCACCCTTTTCCATGCCCAAGGCTTGCATGAAATTTTTAACCCGCTCGGAGGCAAAAATACGCATCAAATCGTCATCTAAGGAGAGATAAAATCGTGATAACCCAGGATCACCTTGACGGCCAGAACGACCACGAAGCTGATTATCAATACGCCTAGACTCATGTCGCTCGGTACCTAATACATGTAAGCCACCGGCATCAATTACTTGCTGATGACGCTGCTTCCACTCTTCGCGCAAGCTCACTAAAAGCTCTTCGCTAGGATTGTCCATTGCGGCTATTTCTGCTTCTACGTTGCCTCCCAATACAATATCGGTGCCGCGCCCAGCCATATTAGTTGCAATAGTCACCGCACCAGGTCTACCAGCTTGCACTATAATTTCGGCTTCTGTGGCATGAAACTTAGCATTCAATACTTGATGTTTTATTTTGTGCTCTTTAAGTAATTCTGACAGTTCTTCTGACGCTTCAACTGACGCTGCACCGACCAAAATCGGCGCATTTTTTTCCATACAAGATCTTACATCATCAACAATCGCAGCCATTTTTTCTTGTTTACTGAGAAAAATGAGATCGTTTAAGTCGTCTCGGTTAACAGGTTGATTAGTGGGGACAACCACAACCTCTAAACCATAAATCATCTGTAGCTCTGCCGCTTCGGTATCAGCAGTACCCGTCATGCCTGATAACTTCTCATACAAACGGAAAAAGTTTTGGAATGTAGTGGATGCCAAAGTTTGGCTTTCGGTTTGAATTGCCACGCCTTCTTTTGCTTCTATAGCCTGATGTAAACCCTCGCTTAAACGACGGCCCGGCATGGTACGACCAGTATGTTCATCAATTAACACCACTTCGCCATCTTGCACCATGTAATCAACATTGGAATGGAACATGACATGGGAACGCAGGCCAGTAAGGATATGGTGTAACAAAGATAAATTAGTGGTGCCGTATAAGCTTTCACCTTCGGTTAATAAGCCTTCCTTAACTAACAACTCTTCAACTAACTCATGTCCAGCTTCAGTTAAATCTAGCTGACGGGTTTTTTCGTCAACGGTAAAGTGCCCGGGATCAACAAGAACACACTCAGGAACTTTACCCTTATCCAACGCAACCAGTTCTTTTCCGGAATCCTCTGCGAGTGTAAGAGCCTCCTCGATATCAACAGCTTGCTCTGCTTTAGTACCGCCTTCTTCAACAATAAAAACCGCCTTGGCAGGTATACTCCAACCTCTTTCAGACTCGGGATGGATGACGGGGCGAAGCATTGGAACCAGTTTGTTTACATGCTTATATAAAGCCGAATGATCGTCCGCTGGACCAGATATAATTAGAGGTGTTCTAGCTTCATCAATTAATATTGAGTCAACTTCATCAATAATTGCAAAAGCTCTGTCGCGCTGCATTCTGTCTTCTTTAGCAACAGCCATATTGTCACGCAAATAATCGAAGCCAAACTCGTTATTTGTGCCGTAAACAATATCAGACGCATAAGCGGCAGCTTTTTCTTCACGGGTCTGATTTGGAACAACAACGCCAACGGTTAGACCTATAAACTCATAAAGCGGACGCATCCATTCAGAGTCACGCCTGGCCAGATAATCATTAACGGTAACTAAGTGAACTGACCTTCCCGACAGAGCATTAGCATAAGCGGGCAATGTCGCGACCAAAGTTTTACCTTCGCCGGTTCGCATCTCAGCTATATTGCCTTCATGCAGCGTCATACCACCAATAAGCTGCACATCGAAATGGCGCAAGCCCATTACCCGAGTACTGGCTTCTCGACACACAGCAAAAGCTTCAGGCAATATATCGTCTACACTTTCACCTGCCGCCAAACGTTCTTTAAACGCTGGTGTTTTAGCTTTTAACTCTTCATCTGATAGTTTTCCTATGTCATCGGCATAACCATTGACAGTGGTTACCATCTTACTCATACGCTTTAGTTGGCGACCATTTCGAGTGCCAAAAACTTTACCTAATACATTAGCCATAATTACATTCTGATATAAATTAAAATAAGGTTGCCAGCACAACTATCCCATAATGGGTGCGCTTGCAGATTTTACAACTGAGGAATGTTACTTATTAGGATCGATCGGTGCGGCGGACGTAAGATGCAGGGTCTACGGCTCGGCCGTGTTTATAAACTTCAAAGTGAACATGGGGCCCTGTAGAACGACCGCTGCTACCAACAGTTGCTATTGGCTCACCTTTTTTAACTATGTCGCCAACTTTAGCTGTATTTGACTGGTTGTGAGCATAGCGAGTTAAGTAGCCACCGCCATGGTTTACCTCAATGGCTAGCCCATAACCTTGCTTAACACCGGCCCAGGTAACAACTCCAGAAGCTACCGTTAATATATTGGTACCCTTTTTACTGGCAAAGTCTAAGCCTTGGTGCCAGCCAACACGGCCATGAAAAGGATCAGTTCTTTTGCCGTAAAAAGACGAAATCCAGCCAGTTTCTACCGGCCAACCGTCGACTTTTATCTCTTTGAAAAATTTTCTCTCGTTCAACAGCGACTCTAAAACGTCCAACTGTTGCTCACGACTATCAATCTTGTCCTCTAAGGACTCAACTGTAGTATTCAAATCAGGTAATACAAAAGATGCTTCGAGGCCGTCGTTATCATCTAAAAGACCACCCACCGCAGGGCGCTGACCAAAATCAAACTCTCCTTTATCGAGATTCGCTACATCAGCCACGCGCTCGCCCAATGCATCCAACCTAGTTAAGCGTGCCTGCAGTTCAGCCATGCGCACAGTGAGTGCATCTATCTGGCGCCTAGCATCCTGCTTAACATCAGCTAGTTGGTTTTCTTGGCCGGCAATCTTCTTACGCCACTCGGCCAATTCGCTATCAAAACCAGCATTAGACATTAAAGCGATATTGTAACCGGCAACTCCAAATAGCAACGGCATAAACACAATGCTCGCACCAATGAGGCGACGAGACATCGTTCCTAAATGGAAGGTTGTCGAGCTGGAATGTTCACGTTTAACAAAGATTACTTTCATTTGTAGTTTTTGTATTTTTTAAATGACTACAAATTTTGGACTATTTTCTTTAAAAACGCCAGTCAAAAGCTTGATTTTGCTCACATTTATCCTAATTGGCTTAGCTTATGAAGCCAATATTGGGCTCATATAAGAAATTGGCGCCGTCTTGGCATCGTCGAAAGTAACTACTTCCCAAGCATCTTCTTGGGCAATTAGCTTGCGTAAAAGCGCATTATTTAAGGCATGACCTGACTTAAATGCTTTAAATTCACCTACCAAGCTATTACCTAATAGGTATAAATCACCAATCGCGTCCAATACTTTGTGTTTAACAAATTCATCTTCATAACGAAGACCGTCTTCATTTAGCACTCGATACTCGTCGACAACAATGGCGTTATCAAAGCTGCCGCCTTGGGCTAAACCTTGCGAGCGGAGATATTCAATTTCATGCATAAAACCAAAAGTACGGGCACGACTGACTTCCTTAACAAATGAAGTACTGGAGAAATCAACTTCAGACAATACACTGGTCTTACTAAATGCCGGATGATCAAAGTCAATTTTGAATGAAACTTTAAAACCTTCAAATGGCAAAAAGCTCGCTACTTTATCACCGTCAGTAACGGTCACTTCACGCTTAATACGAATAAATTTCTTGGCTGCTTCTTGCTCTTCAATTCCGGCTGACTGTATCAAAAACACAAATGGACCTGCACTACCGTCCATAATTGGCACTTCTGGAGCGCTCAGCTCAACAAACGCATTATCAATACCTAAGCCGGCCATCGCTGACAATAAATGCTCAACGGTAGATACTTTGACATCGTCTTTAACCAGCGTGGTCGATAGTAGAGTCTCGCCAACATTACCAGCAGTCGCTTTAATTTCAACAGCTGGATCTAAATCAACACGACGAAATACAATGCCATTATCGATAGGCGCAGGCTTTAGCGTTAAATAAACCTTTTTGCCGCTGTGCAAACCAATGCCTGTAGCACGAATTTCATTACGTAAGGTTCTTTGCCTAATCATGATGCTAGCCCTTAATTTTTGCTGTTCTGTTGTTCGAGTAAATCAATCGAGTAACCCAACAGACACGGGAATAAAAACTTGGTTCAAAGTGGCTAAACTTTCTAGCGCTACTTCTAATATGTGTGCATTTTCGCGAAAAGGGGCCCTAAACACCATACGTAATACCCCTAACAACTATAATACTACTAATACACCGCAGGCAGCTCACCCGCACCCATATTTTACTGGGCACAACGGGTGATTCAACAATCCATGTCGAACCTGGCAAAAGGGAGTCACACCATTAGTTCGGGTAACTACCTGCAGCGTTTAGTCTGGCAAAAGACTAATCTGCCTGTCTGCGCAAAAATGCTGGTATATCTAAGTAAGCAACATCTTCTTCTTTGTCGCTAACTGCGGGCTTTTCTTCTACAGTCCTAGCTTGCGCTTTACGACGTGTAAACAAAGGCTTATCGTACTCAGAGTAACCTGTTGACTCTGGCGTAGGCACTCTGCTGCCCGAAGCAGGTACAGCCTGCATTGGACGTTCAGCTTGCGCTGCACCGCCAAGACCAGTGGCGACAACCGTCACCTTAAGAACATCACCTAATTCAGAATCAATAACCGTACCAACGACCACGGTGGCATCAGCAGAAGCAAACTCTTCTATTGCATCGCCCACTTCGGCAAGCTCGCCTAAGCCCAAGCTTTCGCTCGCGGTAATGTTAACTAAAATGCCTTTAGCACCTTCTAGATCAATATCTTCTAGCAATGGACTGTGAATAGCGGCCTCAGCAGCCTCTCTTGCACGGTTTGCGCCAGTAGCAGAACCGGTACCCATCATTGCCAAGCCCATTTCAGACATCACTGTTTTAACATCTGCAAAGTCAACGTTGATCATACCAGGACGGATAATCAAATCGGCGATACCTTGTACTGCACCAAGTAAGACGTTGTTTGCTTCTTTAAAAGCATCTAGCAAGCTAGTGTCTTTATCCAATACTGACAGCAGCTTCTCGTTAGGAATAGTAATCAACGAGTCAACGTGTTCAGCTAGCTCAGCCAAGCCCTGATTAGCAAAAGCCATACGTTTTTTGCCTTCAAAAGGAAATGGCTTGGTGACAACAGCGACCGTCAAAATACCCATCTCGCGGGCAATTTCAGCAACTACTGGCGCAGCGCCAGTACCAGTGCCGCCACCCATACCTGCGGTAATGAACACCATGTCAGCACCAAGTAAGACATCGGCAATGCGGTCTCTATCTTCTAGAGCCGCTTGACGACCAACTTGAGGATTAGCGCCCGCTCCCAAACCCTTAGTAATACTGCTACCAATTTGCAGGACGGTGCGTGACTCAATGTCAGACAGCGCTTGTGAATCTGTATTAGCGCAGATGAATTCTACACCCTCTACATTGTTTTCGATCATGTGCTTAACGGCATTACCACCACCACCGCCAACACCGACCACCTTTATTACCGCACTTTGAGGTGCGTTATCTACTAGTTTAAACATAGGATATTCTTCCCTTTTGCCATTGCATTAAATGGGCGACATGCCCAAATTCTTATAAATTGCCTTTAAACCACTGCTTAATTCGCTCGACAAATCCAACCTCTGGTTGCAGTGCCGTACTTTTCGTCGCAGCAACTCCCTGATCTTGACCATAATTAAGCAGTCCCACACCGGTCGCATAAATGGGATTTCTTACGATATCCATCAAACCACTTACCGCATTCGGGGCGCCTAAACGCACCGGCATATGAAAAATTTCTTCAGCTAATTCAACAGCGCCTTCCATTTTTGAAGTACCACCCGTCAGCACGATTCCCGCTGGAATTAAATCTTCAAAACCGCTGCGTCTTAACTCAGCTTGAATCAAGGTGAATAGTTCGTCGTAACGCGGCTCTACTACTTCTGCCAACGCTTGGCGTGATAAATCTCTAGGCGGCCTCTCTCCCACACTAGGAACTTTGATCGTCTCATCTGCACCGGTAAGCTGAGTCAAGGCACAGGCATACTTGATTTTTATCTCTTCGGCATGCTGTGTCGGCGTGCGCAGAGCCATCGCAATGTCGTTAGTCACTTGGTCACCCGCAATAGGGATAACACCCGTATGCTTAATCGCTCCGTCAGTAAAAATTGCGATATCAGTAGTGCCACCGCCAATATCTACCAAGCACACGCCTAATTCTTTTTCGTCATCAGTCAGCACCGCATAACTAGAGGCAAGTTGTTCCAAAATCACATCTTCAACTTCGAGGCCGCAGCGACGCACACACTTCTCAATATTTTGAATCGCATTCACCGCGCAAGTCACTAAATGCACTTTGGCTTCTAGGCGCACACCCGACATACCAAGTGGATCTTTCACCCCTTCTTGATTATCGATGATGAACTCTTGCGGCAATATGTGCAGAATTTTTTGATCCGCCGGGATCGCTACTGCTTGAGCTGCATCTATTACTCGCTCCACATCAAGCGACTGAACCTCTCTATCGCGAATCGCTACAATGCCGTGAGAATTAAGGCTACGAATATGACTGCCGGCAATACCAACATACACCGAATGTATTTGGCAGCCCGCCATTAGTTCGGCCTCTTCTATCGCACGTTGAATTGACTGTACTGTCGATTCGATATTAACCACCACGCCTTTCTTTAAACCGCGAGATGCGTGTGAGCCGATACCAATAATCTCTACTTGGCCGCTCTCATTGACTTCGCCTACTAAAGCAACGACTTTAGACGTGCCAATATCTAAACCGACGATCATTCTGCCGTGTCCGTTAGTACTCATATGACGGCACTCCCATACCCATTGTGAATATTGACGCTAGCGCGATTGACGATTGCACTAACCTTTGTAGTAACTTTTTGTTGCGATTGCCGCCATTGCACTGCTATGCCATTGCGATAGCGCAAATCTATTCTTTTTGCCTTATTCATATAGCGATAAAGCTGTTTGTCATAAACCACAAACAGTCGTTGGATTTTTTCTACCAACTTACCTCGTCCAAAAACCAAGACAACGCCATCGGTAAGCTCAGCGGTCCAAGCGCCGCGATAATCTTGTGACAAGTTAACCAATTGCATGCCGCGTTTTTGTAGTAAGCGATTAAGCTCCAAATAATGTTGCATGACTTCAAACTGACTTTCTGTTGGCCCTGCCAAAGTTGGCCAAGCTTTAAAATCTTCTATATTGCTTGGCGCAAACACCTGACCGCGATTATTTAGCAATTGAGTTTTACCCCAGCGCGCAACCGGCTGTTGCTCGGTCACTTTCACTTCCAAGCCATCTGGCCACACTCTGCCAACACTGGCCCGCTCAACCCATGGCAATGCCTCTATCTGAAGTTTCAAATCATCTAGCGGTACATCTAACAAACCGCCAGCTAAACTTGGCATAATTATTTTCTGGATTTTCTGGTTTTCTATATATTGCATCTCACCAGTTATTGCCACCGTGTTTACTGGCCGATTACTAAACTGCGGCCAATACCAAACTGCGGCAGCAACACAACCAATTAGCAACAAAAATAATGTTACGCGCGACAACATTTTAGCTATAGCTATTTTCGGGCCAGTTGGAGCAACAGTGCGTGTAGCTCCCTGTACTGACCTGCGAACAGTTGATTTAGCGCTTGGTTCAAAAGCCTTTAGCATTCTTTCACCCCCAAACTATTTGCCAAAATATTCAACACTAAACCTTGAAAATCTAAACCATAAGCCTGCGCCGCCATTGGTACCAAACTGTGATCGGTCATGCCTGGCACTGTATTTACTTCCAAGGCATAAAACTCGTCACCTTCACGCATAAAGTCGACCCGCCCCCACCCATTACAGCCAACGCAGTTAAAAGCTTGCAACGATAAGTCAGCTAAATTCTGTTCTAGCTCGATGCTCAAACCACAAGGGCAGCGATATACCGTATCGTTTGATAAGTATTTCGCTTCATAGTCATAAAAGTCATTTGCCGGTTCTAACTTAATCGCCGGTAAAACCACGCCATTAACTATCGCGACGGTGTATTCGCCACCACCTATCCATTGCTCGGCTAACACTACATCGTCATATTGTTCAGCAATTTTAAACGCGGCTTGTAAATCTTGCGCCGTTTCAGCCAACGCCATACCCACACTAGAACCTTCATTGGCTGGCTTCACGACTACTTTGCCATTTAGGTCGTTAAGTATCTGCTGCCAATCGCTGTCTTGATCCAGCTCAACCCACGCCGGCGTAGGCATATTAGATCCAAGCCATAACTGCTTAGTGCGAGCTTTATCCATCGCTAGCGAGCACGCCATAACACCACTGCCGGTATAACTAATGCCAGCAGTCTTCAGTGCTCCCTGTACAGTGCCATCTTCACCCGCGCCACCATGTAAAATAATAAAGGCGTGCTTCACCTCTATGCTCAATAGCTGTGCTAACCAATTACCTGTTGCATCAATTTCTACTATATCTATTCCACTAGCAGTCAGCGCATCACATACGGCTCTGCCACTGTTAAGAGACACTTCTCTCTCAGCGGTATCGCCACCAAACAGCACCGCAACAGGGCTGTTTAAAACGCTGTTAATTTGCTCGATCAAAGCTTGTTTATTTACTTCAAGCATTATTTCTGCAATCCACTTTTTGCTAACTCTTTTGCCAACAAACCAACATTACCCGCGCCTTGAGTGATTACAATGTCACCTGCTTCTACCAATCCCGATAACACGTCGGCTACCTGATCTATTTTGGCTACATAAACGGGCTCTGTGCCGCTGCGCTTACGAATACTTCGGCACAAAGATTTACTATCCGCGCCGGGAATTGCAGACTCACCTGCCGAGTAAACTTCAAGAATAATCAGCTGATCAACCGTCGCTAGCACTTCGACAAAATCTTCATATAAGTCTTGTGTTCTGCTGTAACGATGAGGCTGATAGATCATTAACAGCCGCCTATCTGGCCAACCATCGCGCACTGCAGCTATAGTGGCTGCAACCTCAGTAGGGTGATGACCATAATCATCGACCAACATTGCCTCTCCATCATTTACTGGATAGTTGCCATGATCCTCAAACCTTCTACCAACGCCTTGAAATTTCTCTAACGCACTACAAATAATTTCTGCATCAACTCCTTCATCTGTAGCTACAGCTATTGCCGCAGTTGCGTTCAAAATATTATGTCTGCCCGGAATATTGAGCTTCACCCTTAATGGCGATTTTCCGTCAGGGCGGTGCACCGTAAATTGTGACTGGCGCTTATCAAGCGACACATCACTAATTCGATAGTCCGCATCAACAGAAAGCCCATAGGTTAATAATGGCCTACTCACTCTGGGTAACACTGCAGCTACATGTTCATCGTCGATACACATTACCGCCAGACCATAGAATGGCAGGTTATGTAAAAAATCGACAAAGGTTTGCTTTAACTTTTCGAAATCGCCGCCATAGGTAGACATGTGGTCTGCATCGATATTAGTAACAATAGAAACCATCGGCTGAAGATGCAGGAAGGACGCATCACTCTCGTCCGCTTCAGCAACTAAGTACCGCGTCTGTCCGAGCTGTGCATTAGCGCCAACACTGTTTAATCTTCCGCCGATAACAAACGTTGGGTCAAAACCTGCGTCTCCTAATATAGAGGCTAACAAACTTGTAGTCGTGGTTTTTCCATGGGTGCCTGCCACCGCAATACCATGGCGATAACGCATTAACTCGGCTAACATTTCTGCTCTAGGCACTACCGGTATCCGATGCTCTCTGGCGTATACCAACTCTGGATTATTTTCATTTATAGCAGTTGAGCAAACCACCACATTAGCACCAGCGACATTGTCAGGCGCATGACCAAAAAACACTTTGGCGCCAAATTTTTGTAAACGGTCAGTGGTGTCGCTAGGATTCATATCTGAACCACTAACGTTATAGCCCTGATTTACCAGCACTTCGGCAATACCACACATACCCGAGCCACCAATACCGATAAAATGGATGTGTTCAATGCGACGCATTTCTGGGGCTGTAAATGACAACTTAGACATAACAAACCTCCTCACAGTAATCGGCAACACGAGCACTAGCATCGGGCACCGCACATTTTTTTGCCGCTACGGACATCGCCGCCAACACTTTTTTATCAGAAATAATTTTTGTTAGTTCTTTAACAATACTTTGTTCTGTCATATCACTCTGTGGCATCACTATTGCCGCACCATTATTAGCTAACCACATAGCATTTGCTGTTTGATGATCATCAATTGCATATGGATAAGGTACTAACACCGAAGGCAGGCCGGCACAGGCCAACTCAGAAACTGTTAACGCACCGGCGCGACAAAAAACCACATCTGCCCATTGATAAGCAGCAGCCATATCATCAATAAATTCGTCTACTTGAGCACTAATATCATTTTGATTATACGCAGCCTGAACTTTTTCAACTCTTCCTTTACCCGTCTGATGACGAATATTGAGCGCACTAACAGTACTTAATTGCTGCATCGCACCGGGCAACATTTCATTCAGAACTACCGCACCTAAACTGCCACCAACTACTAGAACATTAATAGCCCCTAAATCTGGCTGGCGTTCAATTGATGCCAATGCGGTAATTTCGGCCCGCACCGGGTTACCAGTAAAAATAGCTTTAGGATTATTAAAAGCTCCGCTAAAACCTTCCAGGATACGCGCAGCCCATTTAGCCAGCAGTCGATTAGTCGTACCTGGCACAGCATTTTGCTCTTGTACTACTAGTGGAATTCCAAGCAGTTTTGCTGCCAAGCCGCCAGGGCCCGATACAAACCCGCCCATGCCCAGAACCACACAAGGCTTATATCGACGTAACACATCGACACTCTGTTTTATCGCCAGCAATATCAAAAACGGCGCCTTTAATAGAGTTAAAATATTCTTACCGCGAATTCCGGTCACAGAAATAAATTCTAAATTAATACCATGCTCAGGTACTAAGCGCGCTTCAATACCCGCGCGAGTGCCCAACCAACAAATATCGAAACCTCTAGCCTTCATTTGCTCTGCAACCGCCAGCGCAGGGAACACATGCCCACCGGTACCACCGGCCATTATCATAAACAGACGCTTACTCTTGTTCACGAGCAGCCTCCTTTTCTTTCTTCTTACCAGTTTTTTTCTTCGCCGGCATAGCTTGCAGCTGTTGACGCTCCATATCTATTCGTAACACTAAAGCGAACATGGCAAAACACACCAACAAACTACTGCCGCCATAACTAAATAGTGGCAAGGTCAATCCTTTGGTGGGCAATAAGCCGGTATTAACGCCAATATTGATAAATACTTGACCCGCCATCAGCATAGCAATGCCATAGGCAATATAAGCGCCAAAACGCTGGCCAACTACTTCTGCCTTGCGAGCAACAATTAATATTCGTCCGATCAATGCGGCGAACAAGCCGATAACAACGATTGCACCAAATGCTCCCCATTCCTCTGCCAAAATAGCGTAGACAAAATCTGTATGCGCCTCTGGTAAATAGAATAGTTTTTGTACGCTATTACCCAGACCCACCCCAAATATCTCACCACGGCCAAAGGCAATAAGCGACTGCACTAACTGATAACCACTATTAAATTGATCAGCCCATGGGTCGGTAAATGCAGTCATTCGACGCATACGATAGGGTGAGGTAATTACCATCAAATAAGCCGAACCTGTGCATACGATGAGTAAAGCCATAAACTGGGATAAACGCACCCCGCCTAAAAATATCATGACCATTACCGCGCCCATCATTACCACGGCCGCACCAAAATCCGGTTCAGCTAATAACAAGGCAATAAATATCGCCATCATAAACATGGGTTTAAGAAAGCCACTCCATTGGCGCCGCACTTCATGCTCTCGGCGCACTAAATATCCAGCGATGTAAATAACGACAAATAGCTTCGCTAATTCAGAAACCTGCAATGTCAGCGGGCCAACGCCAATCCAGCGTTGACTACCGTTAACTTCTTTGCCAATACCAGGAATAAGCACCAGTACTAATAACGCTAAACCAGCAGGCAATAACATCCAACCGTGGCGCTCTAAAACTGCTAATGGGAATTTATAACTGACTACCCCAACGACGGTCGCCATCATCAAATAAATACCATGACGGATGACATGGTAAAAAGGATCGCCGTAGTGCTCGAAGGCATATTCCATTGATGCCGAACTCATGGCGATAAAACCAATCACAGCTAGCGCCACAACCAACACAATCAAGGCTTGATCTATAGTCACGGATACAGGGCTAGCTTTGATTGCATGAGTGCTCATGACAACACCTCTGCCTGCAAACCATTAATGGCATCAACAAACATCTGACCACGATGCTCAAAGCTAGAAAACATATCGAAGCTGGCGCAGGCTGGCGACAATAAAACTGTATCACCTGAAACTGCTATCTGTGCTGCTTGCTCGACAGCATCGCTCATTGAGTCAGCGCGAATACAAAGCACCCTAGATGACAATACTATTTCTAATTCATCGGCCGACTTACCGATAAGGACTACTGCTTTTAGCTTATCAGATGCGACAACCAGAGGCTTAAAGTCGGCACCTTTTCCGACGCCGCCGGCAATCAGCACAATATCTTTATTGCCTGTTGCCAAGCCATGTATTGCAGCAAGGGTCGCACCAATATTAGTCCCCTTGGAGTCATTGATGTAGTCAACGCCATCAACCGTTGCGACAAACTGACAACGATGGGACAAGCCTTTGAATTTTCTTATCGCCGTTAGCATCGCTGGCATCGGCAAGCCGATGCCAGTGCCTAACGCTAGTGCAGCCAAGGCATTTTCAATATTGTGCTTGCCTTTTAGGCCCATTTCACTAATAGGCATTAACTTATTCGGGCCATACATCAAATACTCGAAACCTGCATCAACTCCAAATTGCTTTAAGTCTGCCGCATTAAGACCAAACGAAACTAATTGGGTATCTTTTGCTGGCAGTGGCTGAGTTAATCTATCTGCCCGATTAAAAACTGAGTAATGACAGCCACGATGAATGCGGTGCTTAGCTTGGTGATAAGCCATCATATTCGCGTAACGATCAAGATGATCAGGGCTGAGATTTAACACCACCGCCGCATCTGCCGCCAAGAAAGCTGTTCGCTCTAATTGATAACTAGACAATTCAACAACGTACAAGTCATAGTCATTTTCATCTAGCAACAGGTCTAACACTGGCTTACCAATATTGCCGCCGACGGCTACTTTACGTCCAGCTTGCTGAGCCATTTCGCCGACCAGAGCAGTGACTGTACTTTTACCATTTGAACCCGTAATCGCCACCACCGGTGCTGTAGTTTCATCTTTAAATAATGAAATGTCTCCAGTAATGTTAGCACCAAACACTGAAGCACGACGTATAGCTGGCACATCAAGTGCAATACCAGGGCTAACCACAATGGTTTTAAATGTCGCCAAGTCATCTTCCTTTAACGGACCGACAGATAACATATGCTGTGGAAAATCTCTCTCGAAATTCATTACACTTTGCGGTGCAGGGTTTTCATCAAACATCACAAATGATCGACCACAATTCTCAAAGTAACGCGCACAGCTCATTCCGGTCACTCCAAGACCAAGAATTGCTACTGCGTTATCTGTGGCTAACATTTGTTGCATTTTTTACCTTAGTTTCAGCGTTGCTAAACCAATCAAAACCAAAATTACTGTGATAATCCAAAACCGCACAATGATACGTGGCTCCGGCCAACCTTTTAATTCGTAGTGATGATGGATAGGTGCCATTCGAAAAACCCGCTTACCAGTGATCTTAAATGATGCCACCTGAATTATTACTGAAACAGTTTCAAGAACGAAGATTCCACCCATAATGAAAAATACTATTTCGTGACGGGTAATAACCGCTATAGTTCCAAGCGTTGCACCCAACGCCAAGGCACCAACATCACCCATAAACACTTGCGCTGGATAAGTGTTAAACCACAGGAATCCTAAGCCCGCCCCAACAATAGCCGCACATATAATGAGTAACTCGCCGGCACCCGGAATGTAAGGAAGGATCAAATAGCTAGAAAACTGACTATTGCCGGTAAGGTAGGCAATAATTCCCAATGCGCCACCGATTAAAACCGTCGGCATTATTGCCAAGCCATCCAAGCCATCGGTTAAGTTAACCGCATTAGAGCTGCCGACGATTACAAAATAAGTAAGCAATATGAAAACGGGGCCAAGATCGATAGCAATGTTCTTAAAAAACGGAACGTACAATGAAGTGTGCTCTGGTATTTCAGCAAAATAATACAAAGCAATTGCCGCACCAAAACCACCAACTGACTGCCAGAAATATTTCCATCTAGCAGGCAGGCCACGTGAATCTTTCTCTACTACTTTTCTATAGTCATCAACCCAACCAACGGCAGCAAAAATTCCGGTAACGATTAACACTATCCAGACATAGCGATTGGTCAGATCTCCCCACAGTAGTGAAGAGAACGCAACGGCGGTTAAGATCAGTGCTCCGCCCATGGTCGGAGTACCCGATTTACTTAAATGACTAGCGGGCCCATCAGTTCTAATTGTTTGACCAATCTGATAATGATTAAGCTTGGCAATCATGGTCGGGCCAACTAACAAAGCAATACTTAATGCAGTCAATATGCTTAGAATTCCACGCAGAGTTAAATACTGAAAGACTCCAAATGCAGTGTAATATTCGCTTAGCCAACTAGATAACCAAAGTAGCATTTCAGTCCCCTACCATTTCGTTCGATGGGTTTTTTATTTTTATTACCACATTTTCCATAGCAGCACTGCGTGAGCCTTTAATCAACACAACATCAGTTTTTTTAACGCTATTGAT
This sequence comes from Pseudomonadales bacterium, assembly GCA_046710535.1. Classification (GTDB taxonomy): domain Bacteria; phylum Pseudomonadota; class Gammaproteobacteria; order Pseudomonadales; family CAWVSB01; genus CAWVSB01. The sequence continues at coordinate 196,166 of JBKEHH010000002.1, read as the reverse complement.
AAGACTACTAATTAATTCTTGTTGCGATGAAAACCATTCGCCATCAGCACCAAAGCCTCTAATCGCGTGGAGGCTTAATTCCCCAACCGCCAGCATGCGACTAACTTTATTTTGCTTAGCATACTGCCCTATTTCAAAGTGAAACCGATCAGCTTTTTCACCTAGCTCGCCCATATCACCTATCACCAAAACATGATTACCTGCTTGCATCGCTAACACATCAATGGCCGCCATCATTGCTTCAGGGTTTGCGTTGTAACTATCATCAATAACGATACAGCCATTTATCCCGCTACAGCGATTCAAGCGAGAGTCAACGCCTGAAAAAGCAGCTAAACCTTGAGCTATTTCACTAATCGAAAGACCTGCGGCAATTGCCGCGGCGGCGGCAGCCAAGGCATTTGCTACATTGTGCGCTCCAGCCACCGATAAATTGACGGCTTGAATGTGATTATTTGCTAGCAAATTGAATTTAACTGAATCCGCGCTCAGCTCAATATTTTCAGCTCGCACATCAGCGTCAGGGCTAACGCCAAAGGTGACGATCTGAGCAGAATCGATGCGCTGTTTCCACAAATCAGCAAAGTTATCATCTAAATTAATAATTGCGTGGCATTTGCTAGATAGATTTTCAAAGATTTCACCCTTGGCTTGCGCGACACCTTCAACACTACCCATACCATCGAGATGTACTGGCCTGGCATTCAACAAAATCGCGATTTCAGGACTGGTAATTTGGCTTAGATAGCGAATATCACCTGGCTTTCCAGCACCCATCTCTATCACTGCATAATCGTGAAACTGCTCAAGCTGCAACAAGGTTAAGGGCACACCAATTTCATTATTCAAATTACCTTTGGTGGCAAGCACTTCACCTTTGACAGCAAAAATAGCTGCTAACATTTCCTTCACTGTAGTCTTGCCGGCACTGCCAGTAAGACTGATCAAGATACCGTTAAATTGATTACGAACAGTGCTGGCAATCATCGCTAAACCCAGTCGCGTATCTGATACCATCAACTGAGGCGCTGCTATGGCTAATTTTTTTGATGACAATATAGCGCAAGCGCCTTTCTCTATCGCTGTTGCGGCAAAGTCGTGACCGTCAAAATTGTCACCAACTAAAGCCACGTAAAGATCCCCTGGTTGTATGGTTCGGGTATCAATTGAGACCGAGTCAAAACTACAGTTAGCACCAACTAACTGCCACGAAAATTTTTGCTGTAGGCTTTTCAAACTCAACGGAGCAATCACTATGCTGCCCCCCTAAGTAAAAATGCTTTGGCGGCAATATCTGCGTCGCTGAAATCGATGCGCTTACCACCCGCTTCTTGATAATTCTCATGACCTTTACCAGCAATCAACACACAGTCATTCACAGCTGCATTGGTAACCGCTAAGGTAATAGCATTAGCTCGATCAGCTTCGCGAATGTAGCTTTGCTCGCTATCAAAGCCCGCGGCAATCATATCAATAATTTTTTCTGGCTCTTCGCCTCGAGGGTTATCACTGGTCACCACAGATTGATCGGCAAACTGATTCGCAATTTCACCCATTTGCTGGCGCTTACCTTGGTCTCTATTACCGCCACAACCAAACACTAGCTGCAGCTTTCCCTCGCAATGAATTCGACTAGCTTTTAGCGCTTGCTCTAGCGCGTCTGGAGTATGCGCATAGTCAACAATTACCAACGGGCCATTGCCAGCAATAATTTGCATGCGTCCCGGCACAGGAATCAGCTTTTGCACCTGCACTAAGATATCTGCCAACGGATAACCCCAAGCTCCGAGCACGCTAATGACGCCCACGACATTTGACAAGTTAAACGGCCCCAACAAGGAACAGGCAAGCTCTTGCATTCCCCAAGGAGAATGAATCGTCGCGCTAATACCATGACTATGATATCTCGCATCCTCTACCCAAACGTCGGCATCAGCGCTCTGAGTGGAATAAGTCAACCATTTAACATTGATAGATAAATCTTTACGCAAGCCAAAAGTAAAACTGTCGTCGGCATTTAATACCGCATATTGCAATTCAGGACGCTGAAATAGCTTTTTCTTAGCGGCGCCGTAAGCCTGCATATCACCGTGATAATCTAAATGGTCACGAGTTAAATTGGTGATGAGTGCAGAGTGGAAATGAACTCCATCTACACGGCCCTGGTCCAAACCATGGGATGAAACTTCCATCGCAACCGCCTGGCCACCTTGCCGTTCAATGAAGGCCAGGTTGCTATGCACCGCAAAAATATCGGGCGTAGTCATACCAGTATCAACCAACTGGTTCGGCATACCGCAACCCAAAGTACCGATCAAACCACAAGGTAATTCAAGTCCATTAAGTAGCTGACTTAACAAATGAGCACATGTAGTTTTACCGTTGGTACCGGTAACTCCGATGATTTTCAATGCTTTTTCGCTGCCATAAAATTTAGCCGCTAAATAGCCCAAGCTCTGTGCTAATTTATCAACAACAATTACTGGCACAGAAAATTTTATAGCAAGTAGCTCGCTGACCAAAATAACTATAGCACCGTTAGATATTGCATTATCTATATATTCACGACCATCACCGTGACGGCCTTTTATCGCAACGAACGCATCGTTAGCGATCACCTTTCGACTATCAACTTTTAAACCAGCTATTTCTAAAGCAGCGTCAATCGAGCTATCGCCAAGTAATGAAGCCAACGATTTTAATGACGTATTAGTATCAGCCATTACTGCCCCCCAATTGCTTAGGTTGGGCGGCAAATTTATCCAACATATCTGGCCGTATATTTAAAAGTGGCAATATATCGCCCATAACTCCAGCGAAAACTGGCGCCGCGATTTCGCCACCATAATAACGTCCCCCCTTAGGATCTTCGATGACAACAACACCAACTACTTTTGGGTTGGTGGCTGGCGCCATGCCTGCAAACAACGAACGATATTTGTCTTCTTGATAGCCATCAGGTCCAATTTTATGGGCAGTACCAGTTTTACCCGCCAATGAAAAACCGACAGTTCTAGAGTTCGCGGCAGTGCCGCCTTGCTGCATTACTTTTGCCAGCATTGCTTGCAATTGTCGGGCTATCTGCGGGTCTACTACCTGCTCTTCAGCTACTGGACCATTTTGTTTTAGCAATGTTGCCCTGCGCATAACGCCGTCAGCAGCAATCACCTGATAAGCCTGCGCCAATTGCAACGCAGTAACACTTAAGCCATAACCATAAGCAAACGTTGCACGCTCAATATCCAACCATTTTGCTCGACTAGGCAGCACGCCTACGCCTTCGCCAGGAAATCCCGTACCCGGAGACTGCCCCAAACCAACCCGTTGAAAAGCCTCGCTCACTGCATTGGCTTCAATACTCAGTGCAACTTTTGTGATGCCAACTTGACTAGATTTCATAATAATATCGGACACACTCATCGGACCATTATTATGATGGTCTTGCAGGATTTTTCTGCCAACTTTGATAAACCCTGGATTGGTGTCGATAATTGTTTCTGGTTTATATTTACCACTTTCTAGCGCTGCTAAAATAGTAAATGGCTTAACCGTAGAACCCGGCTCAAACGCGTCAGTAATTGCCCGGTTACGTAAACTTGCCAACTTTAACTGACTCCTATTATTAGGATTAAAAGCCGGCTGACTTGCCAACGCCAACACTTCCCCAGTCTGGACGTCCATTAGCACAATCGACCCAGCTTGAGCATCTGCTTTAGCGACGGCTTCTTTTAAGGTTTTATAAGCCGAATATTGCATGCGCAAATCGATACTTAACTGTAAATCTTCACCTGCTGCCGATTCAGTGATTTGCTTCAGCTCTTTAATCGTATTGCCATACAGGTCTTTTAAAATTTGTTTAGAGCCATCAACACTTTGCAGATGTTTATCAAAAGCCAATTCCAGGCCTTCTTGGCCGACGCCATCTAAACCAGTAAAGCCGACCAAGTGGCCAGCTATTTCTCCGGATGGGTAATAACGTTTATAATCTCGCTCTCGATATATACCTTTGTAATTAAGCGCCAAGATCTTTTCTGCTTCAGCGGGCGGCAACTGCCGCTTTAAATACATAAAGCCCTTGCTAGCTTTTTTATTTATTTTCTTTTCCAAGGTAGCTAATGGTACCCCCAAACTTTTAGCTAATGCCGACAAATCAGCGTTGGCCGCCAACACCTGTTTAGGGTTAGCCCAAATAGATACTACGGGAGTACTTACCGCTAAAGGCTCGCCATAACGATCGAAAATAACACCTCGTGTTTCCCGCGTTGCTACTGTGCGAATAGCTCGCGCATCTCCTTGGGCTTGTAAAAAGCCTCGGTCGACCACCTGCAACATAACAATTCGCCATACTAAAACACCACATAACAGCACTAGCGCTAACCACACTACATGGAAGCGCCAAGAAGAATGCTGTTGGATGATGCTAGTCACTCTATTATCACCGTGTCTTGTGGTGTGGCTGATTTAAGCTGTAATTTGTTTCTGGCAAAGTCTTCTATTCGAGCATTGGAACCAAGTGTCGAACGCTCCAATAACAGCCGCGTCCAGCGCGAATGCAATTGTGAGCTATCTTTTCGCGACAACTCTAACTGACTAAATAAATGACGATTTTTTTGTGATACAAAAGATACTGACAGTGCAGAAAAAACAATCGCCGCAACTAATGCAACCGCAATAAAAAAGTCTAACTTTGCCAATCCCAAAATAGTCTCATTTTGGACTACGGATGGCTCTTGGTTATTGCTTCTTATTAGCATGTCTAAATCAACTTTTCAGCGACGCGCATAATGGCACTGCGCGCCCTTGGGTTGCTATCTACCTCTTCTGCACTAGCTTTTATTGCTTTACCAACCGCTTTCATCGGTCTGATAATATCGGCATCTAATATCGGCACATGACGCGGCGCATCACTACCACGCTGCTGTTTTTTTATAAATTGTTTAACAATTCGATCTTCCAACGAGTGAAAGCTAATTACTACTAGCCGACCATTTTTATCTAGCACTTCCAACGCGGCATCTAATGCTATTTTTAATTGTTCAAGCTCTTCATTTACATGTATTCGAATAGCCTGAAATGCACGCGTCGCCGGATGTTTGCCCTTTTCCCAACTAGGGTTTGCTGCCGACACTATCGAAGCTAAATGCGCTGTCGTTATAATCGGCCTTTCTTCTCGCTCTAAAATAATCGCTCTCGCCATACGTCGAGCAAATCGCTCTTCACCGTAATCACGTAATATTTTTGTTATTTCATTTTCATTGGCCGACGCAACCCACTGCGCAGCACTAATACCGCTGGTTGGATCCATGCGCATATCTAATAGGCCATCATTGCTAAAGCTAAAACCTCGCTGCGCATCATCAAGCTGTGGCGACGACACACCCACATCCAATAAAATTCCAGTGACTTTACCGGCCCACCCACGCTTGGCAGCAAATTCTGCTAAATCGGCAAAACCACCATGCTCTATTTCAAAGTTATCATGGCTTGTTAATGCTTGGCCCTCAGCTATCGCCGTCGGATCTTTATCTATTGCTAGCAAGCGACCTTCATCACTCAACGCTGACAATATTTTTTTAGCATGGCCGCCACGACCAAATGTGCCGTCGATATATCTTCCCGCTGGGTCTGTAACCAGCGATTGAACGGCTTCTTCTAATAAGACTGACTCATGATTCATGACTCAGACACCGCCTCTTATAATGAAATTGACAATAATTCTTCTGGCATCACTGATACGTCAATAGCTTCTTCAAGCCATTTGTCACGCTCAGACAACCAAACCTCTTCGCTCCATAACTCCAACTTCTTGCCCTGACCAACCAGTACTAGCTTTTTTTCTAAACTGGCGTAATCTCTCAACGACTGAGGCAGCAATACTCTGCCACTACCATCAAACTCAAGATCGCTGGCATAACCAATTAATAGTCGTTGAACTCTGCGCACATCTGGGTTCATTGCTGGCAAGTCTTGTAACTCACGTTCAATGTTTTCCCATGTAGATAAGGGGTAAACCATCAAACTACGGGATTGAATATCAATAGTGACAACCAACTGCCCACCACAAAATGCCTGCAACAGCTCTCGCTGTTTCACTGGCAACGCGATCCGCCCTTTGGCATCCATCGTTATGTGGTTAACACCTCTAAACACTATTTATCCTCGAAAACCATATAAATACACTTTTACCCACATTTCTCCACTAACGCGCACTATAAGTACTCACGCGCCAGAGTGTCAACAAAAAAGCCTTATAAAATGCGGAATTGTGCGTCGATCTTGCAGGGAAAACGCGGGTAAAAGCGTCGAACATGATTTATTTGGCGATAATAACTAGATTATTTAATGACTTAGAATCACAAGTTAATGTAGTTTGTTAAGAGTGGGGGTATTAAGCGATTTCTGCATAACAATAAAAGAAATAGTGAGAGCCAGCCTATAAGCCGGGTTCTGTCGAGAACAGTCATTCATCTGGATACAGTGTCGCCACTGACCTCAAGCAACCTACCCGAACCCAACGCGGGCAGCGCCGTACGGATTCCTATTTGGTCTTGCTCCGGGTGGAGTTTACCTTGCCACGAACTGTTACCAGTCGCGCGGTGCGCTCTTACCGCACCCTTTCAGCCTTACCGGTTAGCGAACTAACTTAGGCGGTCTTCTCTCTGCTGCACTTGTCGTAAGCTTGCGCTCCCCAGGCGTTACCTGGCACCCTGCCCTATGGAGCCCGGACTTTCCTCCATTTATTTGCAAGCAAATAAACAGCGACTGCTCAGCCGACTCTCACGCGGTGCATGCTATTCGCCTGAAGCTGTTTAGGCAAGGAAATAACAGCAATAATAATGTGCCAGTGAAGTTAATGGTTGTCCAGCAACCATTGATATAACTGCTTCTTTTTAACTCCGGTGATTTTAGCCGCCAACGATGCTGCTTGATTTGGCGGCATTTCACATGCTAGCAAAGTAAGTACTCGCTTCGACTCGGCATCAAGCTCTAATTGCTTAGGCTGGTAACCGCTAATCAACAATACCATCTCACCTTTACGCTGATTACTGTCTGCGGCTAACCACTGGGCCAACTCCGCCAACGGGGCTGACTTAATCGTTTCAAAGGTTTTGGTAATCTCTCGCGCCAACACCACCACTCTGTCATCGCCTAATACTCGACGCATGTCAGCCAAGCTATCGACGATTCGATGCGGTGACTCATAGCACACAACCGTTCTTCCTTCCGTCGACAGGGCTTTTAATCGGATTACTCGCTGGCTGGACTTGGCCGGTAAAAAACCTTCGAAGACGAATCTATCACTGGGCAAGCCCGCGACACTTAATGCAGCCACCATGGCACAAGCACCGGGAACTGGCGACACCTTAATGTCCGCCTGCATCGCCGCTTGCACTAAACGATAGCCAGGGTCAGATATTAACGGCGTACCCGCATCAGAAATCAAGGCCACACTTTCACCTGCTTGCAGCCTAGCAATTAGTTCAACGGTCTGCTGCGCCTCATTATGATCATGATAAGCGAGCAGCGGCGTAGCAACGCAGAAGTGCGTCAGCAGTGGCTTGCTATGACGGGTATCTTCGGCTGCAATAACATTCACCGCTTTGAGAACAGACACTGCACGCGGTACCATGTCATCTAAATTACCGATCGGTGTTGCCACCACATAAAGCACACCAGCTTCCATGGAAAATCCTTACCTTAAAATGACAAAAATAAACCCAGCACCTGCTAAAATAAATTTAGTGCGAAACATACTACTCGCCTGCTTCATTGCTGGGCTAGCAGCATGCGGCGGGCAAACTAAACCGACACCTGACAACCCTATTGACGCCACTAAAGCTCAAGACAGCATCAACAAACTTATTCTAACAGCTCAAAACTCTTTTGAGCCGATTCGCTCAAGCAAATTTTTACAAGCAGCAGAATTAAGCGCACAAATTACCGACCTGACGATAGCCAACAGCCTTATTCAGCAGGTAGACAGCAGCGAGCTAAATAATGATCAACTATCACTGTACGGCAGCATTTACTCCAATGTCTACATAACACTAAAACAACCCAACTTGGCACTGGATTGGCTCGAAGCAAACACCCTTATAACTTTAAACAACCCTCAGCTTTTGCAATTACAGGCACAAGCTTATAACGATGTACTGCTACCCATTGAAGCTGCGAAAATCTTAACCTCTCTATTAGCGCTAACTACCGATGAAGAGAATATTCTAAAATATAGCGAACAATTGTGGGATATCTTAATTCAAACAGCTAGCACAAGATTGAATAAAGCCATCTCCACAGAGGCAGAGAACTCAGATTTTTCTGGCTGGCTATCCATAGCGCTTATCGCTAAAGACACATCTATTACGCTAGCGCAAACTCAGCAGAAAATACTATTTTGGCAAAGCGCTTGGTCAGAACATGCCGCCAATATAATGCGACCTAGCAGTTTAATGCAGCTAATATCATTAACGGCTCCAGAAAAAATTGCGATATTAATCCCTCTGTCCGGCCGGCTGCGATCCGCCGGCGATAGTATTAGGGATGGTATTATTGCTGCTCATCTTGCCGATGAAGAAAATCAAAACACTGAATTACAATTTTTTGACACTAATCGAAATAAAGATATTGCCCAGCTCTATCGACAAGCTATTGACAGCGGCGCTAGTTCGGTTATCGGCCCGCTGACTAAAAGTAATCTTGAGCAGCTAGAAAAAAATGCAAGTATCGACATCCAAACATTGGCGCTGAACTTCACCGACAACATCCTTAATAATAGTAATTTGAGCAAGCTCGGACTGTCAGCTAACGATGACGCACTACTTGCGAGCAAACAAGCACTTAACGCCGACCTTGACCGAGCTCTGGTAATCCAATCAGACAAAGACTGGAGTATTCGCGCGGCAAAATCTTTTATCGACAATTGGAAGCAAAATGAGGCGAGCGTCGCGATCAGAACAACATTCACCGACAACGCCACTATGTCGAATACAATCAAAAATGCACTAAACCTGCAACACAGCGAAGAGCGAACAAAGTATCTACAAGACGTACTTGGCGAATTTGTCGAGTCAGACCCCTATCGCCGCAAAGATATAGACATGGTGTTTATTGCTACTAACTCGCAAGAAGCTAGGTCATTAAAGCCTATCCTTGCCTTCCATTTTGCCGGCGACTTACCCGTCTACGCCACCAGCCAAATTAACAATGGAGAAAACGCCCAAAGCAAAGACATGGATTTAAGCGGTATTTATTTTGGCGAAACTCCCTGGGCTATCGCAGGCGACGACAGATTTAATAGCGAGATCACCAACCATATAAGCCGTGGTGGCAGCTACAGCAAAAACTTATACGCACTGGGTATGGACGCGTATTATATTAGCCAACGCATGTCGCTGTTAAACGCAAATAATAACTACAAGTTACAAGGTTTTACCGGCGCACTTAGCCGACTCAGTAATGGTAATATCGAAAGAGAGCCGAGCTGGGCATCATTTAGTAACGGTTTAATTTCAGCCGAAGAGACCACTTATATGACACTACGCAAGGAAGCGAATAATGTTATGGCAACGACGACCAGTCTCGAACAAGAATAAAGGCGCCTCCTATGAAGAAGCGGCAAAACGATTAACTGAAAAAGCAGGATTCAAAACTATCGGTCAAAATTATTTTTGTCGCGGCGGCGAACTTGATATTATTTGTGGACGTAAAAATACCTTATGCTTTATTGAAGTTAAATACCGGAAAAGTAATAGCCATGCACTTGAGCAGGTGACTCGTGCCAAGCAACAACGAATACTTCTAGCCGCTAAAACATATCTCAATGAAAACAAACAATATCAAAACCATGTCATAAGATTTGATGTAATAGCGATCACTTCATTACAAAATGAACTACAATTCTATTGGATTGAAAACGCTTTTTACTAAGGATTTATCAGGTAACCGCTAGGCATGAACTACAACGACTTACTTTCCTCAATATTTGCGGAGCATATCGAGCTACATAGCGCCTGTGCCTCAGCTGCTATGCCACAAATCTCATTGGCCAGCGAAGCGATTGCCAACTGCTTGCTGCGAGATAAAAAAATATTGAGCTGCAGCACCAACAGTGGCAGCTATTTAGCACAAATGTTTTGCTCCCACTTACTTGGCGGCCATGATGAAGAACGCCCGGCACTGCCAGCGATGTATTTAACTACAGACCATAGCGGTGATATCGCTAAAAAGATAAACGCCTTCGGTAGCGAAGGCGATACCTTAGTGATACTTGCTTGCGAGTCTGATGAAGCGCTAATTGTGGCAATTCATGCTGCCCGACAACGGAACATTTGTATAATATTGTGTACTAACAGTGATCTGCTAATAGCTCAACTTAGCGAGCTTGATATTGCAATAGCATTACCGGTGGCGAGCAATATTCGCAGCTTAGAGATGCAAGTAACTGTTATTCATGCACTATGCCAACTCATCGACAGCCATATTTTTGGAGGAACTTCCTAGCTATGACCACAACCAAAGCTCTCAGCCTTATCACTTTATTACTAGCATTATCTGCGTGCAGCTCGTTCATCAATGTGACCCGCGATAAGCCAATAGCCGAGGACAAAAGCGAACGCTCATTCGGCGAAATAATTGATGATGAAGTCATTGAAACCAAAGCGTTGGTCAATCTACGGGAAACCTCACCTGAACTAGACCAAGCTCACTTAGTCGTCGTCAGTTACAACGGTACAGTATTACTTGCAGGACAAGTTCCTACTGATGACATTGCACAACAAGCTGGCGCCATAGTGAGAAGCCTTGGTGAAGTGAAGACACTACACAACCAGCTTACAGCAGAACCCACTCTGGGCTTTGGCACGCGTACTAGCGACACTTGGATAACGAGTAAACTAAAAACAAAATTGCTAACAGGCAGTGAGACCGATGGCGGCGATATTAAAGTTGTCACTGAAAATAGTACCGTTTACTTAATGGGGCTGATTACTCGAGAGATGGCAACTAAAGCCGCCGACCTCGCACGTAATACATCAGGAGTGGAGCGAGTGGTAAAGATATTTGAATATATCGACTGATAAAATATTAGCGCTTACTTAACCACAGTTAGGCTAGGTCTGGCTGATTTTTTCGGTGTCGATGGTTGCGGCGGAAGCTCTTCGTATTCGAACATCATACCTTTGCCATTCTCACGTGCATAAATCCCTTTGATCGCGATAATCGGCGTATAAATATCTGTTGGTACGCCACCAAATCTAGCATTAAAACTCAATGACTCCATATTCATATCCATTCCGACGACCGCGCCTGGAGAGATATTCAATACTATTTCACCGGCTTTGACGAAATTTTGTGGAACAGATACTCCAGCAATATTGGCATCCACCAGCACATACGGAGTGCAATCATTATCAACAATCCAATCGAACATAGCCTTAAGTAAATAAGGCCTGCTCGATGTCATTGGGATTTCGGTAGAGTCCATTAACGGCTAACTAACAGAAAGATCTGTTAGTGCATCTCCGTTTCTTGATCGGATAGACTAGCCTGAAATGAAGGCATTTCAAACATCCGGCCCATATAGTCGATCAGTGGTTTAGACTGCTTAGTCTGAGGCAGCTGAACCCCTAACGACGGTAGGCGCCATAAAATAGGCGTCAAGCAACAATCAACTAGAGTAAATTCTTCGCTGAGAAAGAAAGGCATTTCAGCGAAAATTGGTGCAATACTTAACAAGCTATCGCGCAAATCTTTACGCGCTTTTTCTACAACTTTTGAATCGTCCTTGCCCTTAATAATAATGTCAACCAAAGAACACCAATCGCGCTCAATCCGATACATCCACAAACGACACTGCCCACGTGCAACCGGATATACCGGCAACAATGGTGGGTGAGGAAATCGCTCATCCAAATATTCCATCATTACTTTGGACTCATATAAGGCTAAGTCACGATCAAGTAATGTGGGGAGACTATTATACGGATTTAGCTCTGACACCTCTTCAGGTAAATCATCAGGGCTTGCGTCAACAATATCAACTGTCACACCTTTTTCAGCCAATACAATGCGTACACGGTGACTATAGTGACTAGTACCATCAGAGAAAAAGGTCATTGAAGACCGTTTAGCCATAACACCCATAGGGGAAACCTCAAATTACAAAAATAACGGCAGGTAGAATTACCTGCCGAAAAAATTAATGAACGTCTTTCCAATACTCACGATTGAGCATGTAAGTGAACACAAATAACAACGCAATAAATAACAAGGCGTAGATACCCATTCTTTCACGCTCAAGAGCCATAGGCTCAGCCATATAGACCATATAATTGGTCAAGTCGAATATGGCTGTTTCAAACTCTTCTGGAGTCAAACTACCAGTACCTTCAACATGCGTTACTCGACCACAGGCATGAGCAGGATCTTCATCCTCTAAAAAATCACCTGTTAATGGGTCTTGCTTAAGACCGCCATTTGCGGCAACTGCTAATGCAGGAATACAATTTTGATGGCCTTGCAGCTCAAGCAAAACGTTAGGCATACCTACATCTTTAAATACTAAATTATTAACACCCCATGGACGATTTTTGTCTTGATAGAAAGTTAGCAAATAGGTATACAGCCAGTCAGCCCCACGTGCACGGGCTACTAATGTCAAATCCGGAGGAGTAGCACCAAACCACTTTTTAGCTCCTTTTTCAGGCATGGCGTTAGTCATTAAACTACCTACTTTTGAATCATCAAAAATTAGGTGTTTGCTAACTAAATCCATTGGAATACCTAAGTCAGTACCCACTCTTTCGTAGCGCGAGTAAGCCGCTTCATGGCAAGCCATGCAATAGTTTACAAACAACATCGCACCGCTTTGCAGCGAAGCATTATCTTTAAGCGCAGACTCAAAATCGTAGCAATCAATAGTGCCACAGCTTTTACCACCTCCTGCAGCAAAAATAGATACCGGTACTAAAACAAGCAGCAGAGCAATCAATAAATTTTTCATCTCATTGTCACCCTTTCTGGCACAGGCTTGGTTGCTTCAATCCTCGTGTAAATAGGCATCAGCAAAAAGAACAAGAAGTAAATAACCGTAAATATTTGAGCCACCATGGTACGGCCAGCAGTCGCAGGCTTAACGCCAAGATAACCCAGTACAACAAATGATATGGCAAAGCTTATAATGGCGATCTTAGTTAGTATCCCTTTGTAGCGCCAAGACTTAACTGGACTACGATCCAACCAAGGCAATATAAAGAATATTGCTATTGCTGCAGCCATTACCACAAAACCCCAGAACTTGGCATCAACCCCAAACAACGGGAAGGTCACCGCACGCAACATTGCGTAGAACGGGGTGAAGTACCAAACCGGCGCGATATGATCAGGAGTTTTAAGCGCATTAGCTTCTTCAAAGTTTGCATATTCTAAGAAGTAACCACCCATCTCTGGCATAAAGAACAAGATTGAACAGAACACGAACAAGAAGACCGAGATACCTACTAAGTCGTGCACCGTGTAATACGGATGGAAAGCGATACCATCTAAAGGCACCCCATTCGCATCTTTGTGTTTCTTAATGTCGACACCATCTGGATTGTTAGAGCCAACTTCATGCAGCGCTAATAAGTGTAGTACAACCAAAGCAACGATCACTAACGGCACAATAGCCACATGCAGCGCAAAGAAACGGTTTAGCGTTACTCCAGAGATCAAATAATCGCCTCTGATCCACTGGACAATGTCTTCACCAACAACCGGAATAGCGCCAAACAATGACACGATTACCTGAGCACCCCAGTATGACATTTGCCCCCAAGGTAATACGTAACCTAAGAAACCTTCAGCCATTAGCGCCACATAAATCACACAACCGAATATCCACACTAGCTCGCGTGGTTTTTTGTATGAACCATAGATAATGCCGCGGAACATATGCAGGTAAATAACAGCAAAAAATGCCGATGCGCCGGTAGAGTGCATATAACGAATAATCCAACCATAATCCACGTCACGCATAATATATTCAACAGATGCAAACGCGCCTTCAGGCGTTGGTTCATACATCATGGTTAACCAAAACCCAGTAAGCAACTGATTTACTAATACCACCATTGCCAGTACGCCAAAAAAGTACCAGAAGTTAAAGTTTTTCGGTGCATAGTATTTAGCCAGATGGGTATCCCATGCACGCATGATGGGCAGACGCTCATCTACCCAATCACGAAGACCTATTAATAACTTACCCATTACGCATCGACCTCGTCTTCACCAATAACAATCACCATAGCGCTTTCATAGCGGTATGGTGGAACCTCTAAGTTAGTCGGAGCAGGAACACCCTTATAAACACGTCCAGCCAAGTCGAACTTTGAACCATGACAAGGACAGTAGAAACCGCCCAGCCAATCCGCTTCAACTTCAGGTCTAAACTTAGGCGCACAACCCAAATGAGTACACAAACCAACGGCTACAAGATACTTAGGTTTAATTGAACGAGCAGAACCCGTTACGTAAGTAGGTTGCTGAGGGCGTGCTGATTCTGGGTCGGCTAACAAGTCAGTTTGCTTATCCAAATTAGCGAGATCTTCATCAGTACGATGCAAGATATAGACTGGCTTACCGCGCCATTCAGCCACTATCATCTGGCCTGACTCTACCTTACTTATATCTACTTTCACTGGTGCGCCGGCCGCTTTTGCTTTGGCACTAGGATTCCAAGAACCCACAAAAGGTACTGCAACTGCTACTACTCCAGCTGCACCAACCACTGAGGTTGCTGCTGTTAAAAACCGCCTGCGCCCCGAATTAACCCCGTCAGTCATGACGTTCATCTCCAAACATTATTGGCTTTAGCTTACTTTGTATTCATACGTGAAATACACGCCCAAATACACCCCGAAACAAGTGCGGCAAATTTTAAAGAAAATGCCCCAACCTTACAAGGACAAAGGATACTTTCGGCATTGTTTATTTGCTAAAAAAAGCACCTTACACATAGCAAAACGCCCAGCGTGGAATCCACCCTGGGCGCTTTAGATATTCTAGAAAACGAATTAACGCTTTGAGAACTGAGGACGTTTACGAGCTTTGCGTAAACCAACCTTTTTACGTTCGACTTCACGAGCATCACGGGTAACGAAACCAGCGGCACGTAATGGCTGACGCAATGTTTCGTCATACTCCATCAGCGCACGGGTAATGCCGTGACGAATTGCACCAGCTTGACCAAACCCGCCGCCGCCGCGAACAGTAACGTTCAAATCAAACTTTTCGGCTAAGTCAACCAGCTCTAGAGGTTGACGCACAATCATGCGTGCAACTTCACGACCGAAATAATCTTCGATAGTGCGATTGTTAATAGTGATAGTTCCAGAGCCATCGTTAAGAAAAACTCTTGCTGTTGCTGTTTTACGACGGCCAGTGCCGTAGTACTGAGTAGCTGACATAATACGATCCGTTAGATGTTCAATTCTTTAGGTTGCTGAGCACTATGTGGGTGACTTGCACCAGCATAGACCTTAAGTTTTCTAGCCATTGCACGACCTAGCGGGTTTCTAGGCAACATGCCTTTAACTGCTAACTCTAAAGCACGGCCAGGAGCTTTATCTTGCATTTCTTGAAAAGATGTCTGAGATAAAGCACCAGGATACTGAGAGTGAGTATAATAAATTTTATCAGTAGCCTTTTTGCCTGTTACACGCACTTTATCAGCGTTAACTACTACGATGTAATCGCCAGTATCAACGTGAGGCGTATATTCAGCCTTATGCTTACCACGTAAACGGTGAGCAACTTCACTAGCCAAACGACCTAGTGTTTTGTCTTCGGCGTCAACCAAAAACCAGTCATGCTCGACAGTTTCTGGGCTTGCACTAAATGTTTTCATCAATCTATACCTTGGGAGCCGGTTATTAAGAAGTCGACCTGCCTAAAAAGAGCGCGAATACTACACAAAGGGCTGGGGCATTTCAAGCACTGTTAGGGCGGTTTCATCAACTAATTGCAGCGCACGCGGATGGCGCGTTAATCACCTCCACTGAAAATATAATAATATCTTTTAAAAACATAAGGTTACATCCATAACAGCACTATAGCACCTTAGCTCCGCCGGCCAGATACGGATGAATATAGATAACCCCAATGTAAACCACAAAGGTGGCTGCTAATATAATCAAATCCTTACCTAGACTGACAGCTATATAACCAGCACCAGGCTTGCGCTTGCTAAGCGAGATAATCTTAAATAAGGAAAAAACTGCAAGACTGCCAAAAAATAGTAATGCCGCTATATCGCCGTTTGACAATACATGCCCCACCCCAAACAGCAGTATAAACGCTAGCATAGGATGATGGACCCACTTTTTAAGGTTGGTCGGCATAAACATCGCCAACAAACAACAAAGCGACGCAAACATAAAAATCATAGTTACAATCTGCAGCCACCCTGGCGCTATCCACAGCAACTCAAAATTGGCTCTTGAGCGACCCATAAACATTAACGTAATACCAATCAGCGACAAAATGGTAGAAACCAGCATATAAGGCTTTTCACCAAGGCTAGACACTAAACCAGCTCTCACGCCAGCAACATTGGGAATAAGGTGGGTACCAAAAAAAAGTACCATACCGATCATGAGCATTGTCGTTATTATTTTCCTCGCAGTTTACGCACCTAATAGTATAGCTTTTACGGCATATGGCCTTTAGTCAAATAATCATGTGACTGCATTTCTAGTAATCGACTGACAGTGCGTTCAAACTCAAAACTTAAGTTACCCTTCAGATACAGTTCTTCCAACTTCACTTCAGCTGATAAAACCAATTTCACATTACGATCATAAAATTCATCAACTAAATTAACAAACCGCCTAGCCTGATCATCCAGGTTTGAAAACTGTGGGACATTACTAATCAATACCGCATGGAACTCCCGCGCTAGCTCTATATAGTCATTTTGACTTCGCGGCCCATCGCACACCGCTGGAAAATCAAACCAAACCACATCATCACCAATCCATCTTGAGGGGATAGGCCTGCCCTCTATCTCAATATCCACATCGGCATGACCTTCTTCGGGCGCCAAGCTTTCAAAACTTTTTAGCAAACTTTCATCAGCAGCGGCATCCAGCGGCCAATGAAACAGCTCGGCCTGCTCTAACGCGCGCAGGCGATAATCTACGCCACCATCAACATTAACAATATCTGTATGTATTTTAATCAATTCAATGGTTGGTAAAAAACGCGCTCGCTGTAAACCATTTCTATATAAGCCATCGGGTACAATATTTGAGGTAGCAACCAGCGTAACGCCATGCGCGAACAATGATTCAAATAAGCCAGCCAGTATCATTGCATCAGTAATATCAGAAACAAAAAACTCATCAAAACAGATAATACGAGTTTCTTTTGCCAACCGTTGCGCAACTAATTTAAGCGGGTCTTGCTCACCTGAAAGATCATTTAGCTCACTGTGAACGCGGCGCATAAAGCGATGAAAATGCGTTCTTAGCTTGTCGTCAAAAGGCAGGCATTCATAAAAATTATCCATTAAGTAGGTTTTACCGCGCCCCACTCCACCCCAAAAATATAAGCCTTTTACCGGCGCTATATGCTGACGGCCCATACCAAGCTTACCTTTAAGCACCGACCAAAAACCCACATTATGCCGAGCAGTAGCAATCAAATCATCATACAGACGTTGCAAATGCTTAACCGCATCTTCTTGCGATGGATCATAGTTAAAGCCAACTGACTTCAGGTCTCGTTGATAATGTTGTAACGGTGTCATATTCATGTGCAGTAATGTGGCGGTATCAACAAAGGTGGGCAATTTTATCTTTGCCGCTGTTTTTAAGCAAACCTTAGTGTTCCACTAAAGTAGCCAACATGCTTTAATTCAATCAAGAATTCACCTACTTAACCAAGTTCACAAAGGTAATCATTCGATGGAACTGTTACTTTCAAGCACACTATCTTTAGCAGTCGGAATTGTTATAGGCATAATCGGAACTCGCCTATTGTCTGCCAATGGCAAAAAGACCGCAAAAATGGAAAAGCATTTAACCGATACCGAAAACAAAATGAATGCCTACAAGCAAGAGGTAAGTCAGCATTTTGAAAAAACGGCAAAACTTATTGATGAGCTCAATGAATCGTATCGCAATGTGCATAACCATTTAGCTGACGCCGCACATTCTTTATCAGACGCGCCTTATAACAGCACTTCGATTAAAACTATCCCAGCGAAAGAGCAAATTGAAGGGATCACTAAACAAAAGATAACAACAGATACGGTAGCACCTCTGGACTATGCCCCCAAGACCTCACCCCTAGAGCCAGGTATGCTAGACGAAAGCTTTGGAATTAAAGGCGATAAAAAAACCGTTAACGACGAGCTAATTCCCAGAGTTATTTGATTTATATCGGGTTAGGCACATCAATAAACGTGTGTTTAATACCAAATGTTTGAGCTAACTTTTTCCCCAAACATTGAACACCAAAGCTTTCTGTTGCATGGTGTCCTGCGCCAAAATAGTGGATACCCCCTTCACGCGCACTATGAAAGGTAGGCTCTGAAATCTCGCCACTTATATATGCATCAACACCAATGGCTATCGCCTCATCAATATAATTTTGCGCTGCACCAGTACACCACGCCACTGTTTTAATTAATTTTTCTGCGGCTATATGCTGCGGTACACGCCCTAAACATTGGCTTATATGTTCGGCAAGCTCACTGCCCGTCATTGCGTTGCTCAACTCACCGACCATCCCCAAAGGCCTAGTACCAGCTCCAAACTGACCAGTAATACTAAAATTCAATTTTTGCGCTAAGCTAACGTTATTGCCAAGCTCTTGATGAAAATCTAGCGGTAAATGATAGGCTACCAGATTAATATTATTGTCGATTAACGCTTTAATACGCCGATATTTCATCCCAACCAAGGCAGGCTTCTCACCTTTCCAAAAATAGCCATGATGCACTAGCAAAATATCAGCTTTTTGCTCGATTGCTTGCTCGATTAAAGCCATAGATGCGGTCACCCCCGACACCACATGAGAGACCTGCCCACAACCCTCAATCTGCAAGCCATTAGGGCAATAATCATTAAACGCGCCTGGCTCAAGCCATTCATTTAACGCAGCCATTATTTCAGTTCTAGCGACACTCATCTCATATTCCTGATCTGTTAGTAGGATTTTATAATTTAACCCCTATAATGGGTCAATTCTACACTGCAATCTGCCGGAGACTAATCGGGAATGGCTAAAATATTAGCAGCAATAAGTTGGCCCGCGCTTTGCGGCGTGTTATTTGCAGCACTACTGTTACAACTATACCCAGAAAAATTTGGCATGGAGCCAAAAGAACAACAAGCCAATCAGGTTAACTCCTTCGCTAACGCGGTAAATCTAGCAGCCCCGTCAGTGGTCAATATCTACACCACCAAAACCGTCATCGGACAAAAACATCCACTAGCAGATGATCCTAGATTTCAACAATACTTCGAGCGTCGAAGACAATCACAACCACAGCGCCCACAAACCAGTCTGGGCAGCGGTGTTATCTTCGACGAACGCGGATATCTACTAACTAATTACCATGTTATTGCAGGCGCCGATGAAATATTAATATCCCTTTTTGATGGCAGAGAAACACTGGCAAAAATTGTTGGCCGAGATAAAGAAACCGACCTAGCCGTATTAAAAATAGATTTAGACAACTTACAACCCATTAGTTTTGCCCCAACAGGAGCCGCCCGCGTTGGCGATATTGTGCTCGCCATCGGCA
The DNA here is from genome assembly GCA_046710535.1 of Pseudomonadales bacterium. Lineage (GTDB taxonomy): Bacteria > Pseudomonadota > Gammaproteobacteria > Pseudomonadales > CAWVSB01 > CAWVSB01. Next base: position 176,377 of record JBKEHH010000002.1, on the reverse strand, counting down.
ATCCATTTGGCTTTGGACAAACAGTAACTCAAGGTATCGTAAGCGCAACTGGGCGCTATGGCTTAAATATTAGTACCTATGAAAACTACCTACAGACAGATGCCGATATAAACCCTGGTAATTCTGGCGGCGCATTAGTTGATGCTAATGGCAAATTACTGGGCATTAACTCAGCTATTTTTAGCCGCAATGGCAGCAGCCAAGGTATAGGGTTAGCGATTCCGGTAGATATTGCCCAATATGTGATGAACGACTTAATTGACTATGGCAAGGTTACCCGCGGCTGGCTCGGCGTAGAAGTAAAACAACTATTAGCTGCAGTCGCTAATGAAATGGGCCTACCAAGTTCGCAAGGTTTAGTGATAACAGGGATTTATCCTACCGGGCCTGCAGATTCTGCAGGTTTAGAGCCCGGAGACATCATCACTAGTATCAACGGTAGCTCAGCAGGCAACGGCAGAACTGATAGCCTTGAGGTCGCAAGAATGATGCCGGGGCAAGAGATTACCGTTAATGTTTTACGTAACAAAGAACAAATATCAATTCCGGTTTTAGTTGGCAGTAGACCGCAATAAGCGGCTAGCTTCGATCCTTTTGAATGCGCATCTCAGCAGACCTAGCGTGAGCGGTTAAGGACTCACCTCTGGCTAAGACAGAAGCCACTTTACCTAAGGCTGAGGCGCCCACCGGCGAGCATTGAATAATAGAAGTACGCTTTTGAAAATCGTACACCCCAAGCGGCGATGAAAACCGTGCAGTCGACGATGTTGGCAGCACATGGCTAGGCCCAGCACAATAATCTCCTAACGCTTCAGATGTATAGCGTCCTAAGAATATTGCCCCCGCATTATGAATACCCGCCATCAATTCTTCAGGTGAATCGACGGATAACTCTAAATGTTCTGGCGCAATTCGATTAACCAATTCAACTGCTTGTTCAAGATCCGTTACCTGAATGAGCGCACCACGGTTGCTAAGAGACTCGCGAATAATCTCCGCACGTTCCATTGTCGGCAGTAGTTTTTTAATGCTTTGCTGTACTCGCTGTAAAAAATTAGCGTCGGGAGATATTAAAATAGACTGAGCATTTTCATCATGCTCAGCTTGTGAGAACAAATCCATTGCTATCCAATCAGGGTCAGTCTTACCATCGCAAACAATTAGAATTTCAGATGGGCCGGCTATCATATCTAACCCGACCTGGCCAAATACCATCCGTTTTGCTGCCGCTACATAGACATTTCCTGGGCCAACTATCTTATCCACTTGGGGCACGCTCTCGGTACCGTAGGCCAATGCGGCAATTGCTTGCGCACCACCAACAGTAAATACTTTGCTGACTCCAGCAATAGCGGCGGCGGCTAAGACCATGTCATTAACAACGCCATCAGGAGTAGGCACTGTCATAATAATATCACTAACACCGGCAACCTTAGCAGGTACCGCGCACATAAAAACAGTCGAGGGATAAGCCGCCTTACCGCCTGGCACATAAATACCCACACGCTCTAAAGGCAAAACCCGTTGGCCTAAAACCGTTCCATCTGCTTCGGTATAACTCCAAGAATCAGCCAGCTGATGCTGATGATATTGCTCAACTCTAGTAGCAGCTGTTTCTAGCGCCACCCGCTCTTCGCTGGATATTCTGACTAGCGCTGCATCTAAATCAGCCTGAGTTAATTGCAGATCACTTGCAACAACTGCATCGCGGCGATCAAACAGATTAGTATATTTTAATAAGGCTGCATCTTTGTCGCTGCGCACTGCGGCCAAAATCTCAGCAACGCGCTCATCGACACTACTATCAACAATTGAATCCCATGATAGTAGACGATCGAGCTTGGCAGAGAAATCGTTCGCTGAAGCATCTAATAATTGAGTGATATCTGACATAATTACAGCCTGAGTAATTTAACCAATAGCCGCTGACAGTTTTTCGACGATTTGTTGAATAGACTTGTGCTTCATTTTTAATGAAGCTTTATTGGCGACTAAGCGCGAACTAACATCACCTATTAATTCATAAGGCTCCAATCCATTGGCCCGCAGAGTATTACCAGTATCAACTATATCGACAATTTGGTCTGCCAAATCCATTATTGGCGCTAGCTCCATTGCACCATAAAGCTTAATAATATCCGCTTGTAAGCCTTGCTCGGCATAATATCTTTTCGCCACATTAACAAACTTAGTCGCGACCCTTATTCGTCCCACAGTATCTACCCGTTGTTTTGGGCCTGCTGTCATCAACTGGCATTTAGCGATACCTAGGTCTAATAGCTCGTATAAGTCACTGTCGTTATTTTCGAGCAGCATATCTTTGCCGGACACGCCTAAATCTGCTGCTCCCAGACGCACATAGGTAGGCACGTCGGTACCACGCAAAATAATAAGCTTTATATTATCTTGATTAGTATCGAAGATTAACTTTCTGCTTGCGCTAATATCTTCAAGCGGGGCTATACCGGCTTGCGCCAGCAGCGGCAAGGTATCTTTTAAAATACGACCCTTCGTAAGCGCAATGGTGATTTTTTGCCCTGTCATTTAATCATTCACTTTCTGGTTAACTGGGTAAACGGCGAATATTTGCGCCTAACAGCTGCAATTTCTCTTCGATACATTCATAACCACGGTCAATATGATAAATCCTATCGATCACTGTTTCGCCGCTCGCCATTAAACCAGCTATAACCAAACTCGCTGACGCTCTTAAGTCTGAAGCCATTACCGGCGCCCCATTAAGCGAATCAATGCCTTTTACTACTGCTGTATTACCAGAAACAGAAATATCCGCGCCCATTCTATTCATTTCATGGGTCTGGATTAAGCGGTTTTCAAATACTGTTTCGACAATTCTGGAGGTGCCATCAGCAATAGTATTCAAAGCGGTAAACTGTGCTTGCATATCGGTAGGAAAGCCGGGATACGGTGACGTCGTTATATCGACAGGCTTAGGCCGTTTACCTTTCATATCTAATGAAATCCAGTTATCTCCAGATTCAATTTCAGCACCCGCTTCTTGAAGCTTTAACAACACCGCTTCCAAAATATCAGCACGAGTGTCTTTTAGCTTCACCTTACCACCGGTAGCAGCTACCGCGACCAAGTAGGTGCCAGTTTCAATACGATCAGGCATCACTGTGTATTCACAACCATGCAGCCGCTCCACACCATTAATAGTCATAGTATGTGAACCAGCACCCTGCACGTCAGCGCCCATCGCATTCAAAAAATTGGCTAAATCGACCACTTCAGGCTCACGGGCTGCGTTTTCAATAACGGTCTGCCCTTCTGCTAAGGTAGCAGCCATCATTAAGTTTTCAGTGCCGCCAACGGTCACCGTGTCAAAAAATACATGGGCTCCCTTTAAACGGGTTGCGCAAGTTGCTTCAATGTAGCCTTCTTCAACCACCACGTCAGCGCCAAGTGCCTCTAAGCCTTTGATGTGTAAATCAACTGGGCGACTACCGATAGCACAACCACCAGGGAACGAAACTCTTGCCTTACCATTTTTAGCCAGCATTGGCCCTAATACCAAAATAGATGCGCGCATGGTCTTAACTAGCTCGTAAGGTGCGATAAAATTATTAATAGTACCGCCATGAACCTCTACTGCCAGCTTTTCATTAATCACCAGCTCAACGCCCAAACAACGCAGCAGTTCATTCATGGTGGTAATGTCGTGCAAATGTGGCAAATTATGAATAACTACTGGCTCATCACACAATAATGTTGCCGCCATAATTGGTAAAGCGGAATTTTTAGCACCAGAAATTCGAATTTCCCCGCCTAAAGTTTTGCCACCTTTAATAACCAGTTTTTCCATGATTGCTCGCCTGATAACTAACTTTAGTTAGTTTGTTGTGCCCACTCTTGCGGGGTGTATAACTTCATATTAACTGCATGGATAGCACCTGATGCTATCTCTTCACTCAACACAGCGTAAACAAGTTGTTGCTTTTTTACCGCTCGCAAGCCATCAAACATTACGCCTATTACGGTAATATCAAAATGACTGCCATCGCCCTGAACGTTGACTTCGCAGTTTTCTAATTTCGCTTCCAATAGTGCTTTAATATCTTGCGCTTGCATTGACTATAAATGCCTCAAACTAAACCATAAAATGTGCGCGCATTGTATGCAATTGGCCGCTAAAAGGCGAGATAGAATTAACAAGAGAGCGTTGCGCTGCCTTTTTACAATACTCATTACAATTGAACTACTTACGATTCAGCCCAAGCGATAATTGCTTTATCAACATCACCATCGCTATCTTTCACCGCACTGGCAAATTGCGACTGATACACCTTCCCTAAATTAATAGTATCGATAACAATATTGCGTATTTTCCACTCGCCGTCTCGGTTAGGTTTTAATTTGGAATAGATACTTGTATCAGAACCGTCTTCGCCGTGTATCACCTGCACTACTTGCACATAGCCTCCGGCATCTACATTTACCATATTCTCTGCATCTAGCGGTAGCACCGTTATTTCCTCACCATTAAATGCCATCAAGCCTTTACCGTAAGTATTCATAATGGTTTGACGAAATACCTTGGTAAAACTTTCCACTCTATTTCTAAACTGCTCTCGCTCCTCATCTGTTGTTAGCGCCCGGTATGCACTGCTACTGCCATAGCGCCCCATTACAGTTCTGGCAAAGGTTTGATAATCCATCACCGGCGCCATAATAGCTTCAACTTTGCTATAAAAACGTTCAGGGTCTTCATCGTAATAGCTATCTGCCTCTATAATCGCAGCTAAAACTTGATTCGTTATGCCTTGAATAAGCACCTGCGGCGACTGGGGCCCGCCAATTTGCTCACCCCTGTCTTGCGCCTGCGCAAATCCGCCTATAAAAACCATAAGAAATACTACGACTAAATATTTAATCCGATCCACTTAGTAACGCTCCTAATTGTTAAAACTACATACCTCTAAAGATCGGCATGATAGCGACAGGTTCCAAACCACGCAATTTACTTTGGTTATTTAGGCTATCAGGCTTATCATAGTCACTAAATTACTTGAATAAATAAACTCAGTTAGGTGCATCAACCCTATGTCAGCAACTTCGTTTTTTACCTCAGCTCAGCGCACCATTGAGCTTGAAACACAGGCTATCGCCGATTTAGCCCAGCAAGTTGATGCCCAGTTTGAGAAAGCCTGTCAGATTTTGTTGCAATGTAAAGGTAGAGTTGTAGTAACAGGCATGGGTAAATCAGGGCATATAGCCAACAAAATCGCGGCAACCCTGGCCAGTACGGGGACTCCAGCGTTTTATGTCCATCCAGCAGAAGCTAGCCATGGCGACATGGGGATGATCACTGCGAACGACGCTGTGCTTGCATTATCTAATTCTGGTACCACCGGTGAAATCGTTACTATTTTACCGCTGCTAAAACGTTTAAACGTACCATTAATAGCTATGACCGGCGCCCCAACATCTACTTTAGCGACATCAGCGGATGCCCATATTAACGCCAGTGTGAAAAACGAAGCCTGCCCGCTAGGCCTAGCGCCAACGTCTTCAACTACAGCAGCACTAGTCATGGGCGATGCTCTTGCCATTGCACTGCTTGAAGCTCGCGGCTTCACTGCTGAAGACTTCGCCTTTTCCCACCCCGGTGGAGCACTTGGTCGCCGCCTGCTACTAAAAGTTAAAGATGTCATGGTCTGCGGCGATAAAATCCCCAAAGTATCGCCCAGCACAACCTTAAATGAAGCCCTCTTGGAAATTAGCGGCAAAGCCTTAGGAATGACAACAGTCGTTGACGACCAAGACGTTTTACTTGGCATATTTACCGACGGAGACTTGCGCCGCAATTTGGACAATATAGCTAAGCTTGATATCTACAGCACTAAAATTAGTGACATCATGAGCACTGGCAGTAAAGTCTGTACTGCTGAGATGCTTGCCGCCGAAGCAATGAATATTATGGAAGAAAACTCAATCACCGTATTGCCAGTGTTAGCAAATGACAAAGTTGTCGGAGCGGTACATCTACATGAGTTAATTAAAGCAGGCTTAGCATAATGAGTAATACAGCAGATTGGCGTATTTTGTTTGACCAATGTCCCAGTGACACGCTAGCGAAACTTAAGCAAATAAAGTTACTGTCCCTAGATGTTGATGGAGTGCTAACCAATGGCTCACTTCTTTTTGATGCCGGTGGTGAAACCCTAAAAACGTTTAACACTTTAGATGGCCTCGGTATTAAAGCGCTGCAAAAAGTCGGCATAGAAGTCGCAATAATAAGTGGTCGTAAATCTAAAATGGTAACAACCAGAGCCAGCGATCTAGGAATAGAGCACATTATTCAAGGTCGCGATGACAAATGGCCCGCCCTAACCAACCTATTAGCAGAGCTAAATCTATCGCCGGAACAAACTGCACATATGGGCGATGATCTGCCAGACCTGCCGCTTATCACCCGCTGCGCTATTGGCATTACCGTACCCAACGCGCATCCCGTATTAGCCGAACATTCACAATGGGTGACTAGTCGCAGCGGCGGCAACGGTGCCGTGCGGGAAGTTTGCGAGTTAATTTTACATGCCCGTGGTGAACTGTCCGCGCTAATAGAGTCATACCTGTAGTATGAATTTTAAACTTATCGCAAACACCTTCGGAGGCATTGTCATTTTGGCCTTGGTATTTATTTACGGCGTGGACAGCGACTATCCAGAAGAAAAAAAACAGGCTGAACCAGACATTGGTTTGCCTACTTGGTATTTAGTTAATGCTGACACCAAAAGTTTCGACGAAACAGGCCGTTTGGAGACACAATCAAAATCGAGATTACTAGAACATTTTGAGCAGAAAGACATTTCCTTAATCCAAAATCCTGATATAACCAACTTCAACTTAGATGGCAGTGAATGGTATATAACTGCAAACAACGGCAAGGTGTTTCCAGGGGGCGATGACATTGAGCTTACACAAAATGCCAAAGTAAGAAAAAATACGCCGCCAGTATCGATTGAAAGTGAGTATTTTTTTGCCCGCACTGACGCCTCATACCTTACCACTCGTAAGCCTGTTAAAATAATTACGCCCGAAAGCGTTACCACAGCTGTCGGGATGAAAGCCTATCTCAACAAAGAAAAAGTGAAGCTACTTAAGAATGTTCAAACAACTTATACGCAGTAAAACATCACTACTTATCGGCGCACTATTATATGCCATCCCTGGTTTTGCTTTAGCATTACCAGGAGATCGTGATCAGCCAATAAAAATTGATGCTGACTCAGCCCAGCGCAGTGAAAAAACCGGGCTGACCAGCTATATAGGTAGTGTCGAGCTAACCCAGGGCACACTTAATATTCTCGCTGATAGAATTGATATTTATACTATCAATGGCGAAGTTGACCATGCCATTGCGACTGGCGAGCGCGCCTATTTTAGCCAACAGCAAAGTATCGACAAACAACCGATTAAGGCATGGGCGCTAACCATAAAGTATGCCCTCAATGACGAGATTATCAATTTACTAGGTGACGCTCGCATCGAACAAGATGGCTCCACAGTGAATAGCCCTGAAATAGATTACTATGCTGATCGAGAGTTGGTGAAAGCCAAGGGGGGTACTCAAGGCAGTAAAGATCGAGTCCATGTCAAGCTACCTGCACGAAACAAATCTGGCGCCGCGCCAGCTAAAGAAGAGGCCACACTATCGCCGACCATACCCTCACTTAATGAGGGCATGGCAATAACGGAAGGCGACATCAAGCCGGTAATTGAAGCGATAAAACCGATAGTTGACGCTGGCGTAGAAGAAATTAACGCTTTATCAGACAATATAAATGAGACGCCCTAGTGACAACATTAAGTGCCAAAAATTTAGCCAAAGCTTACAAAGGTAGAAAAGCTGTTGAAGACGTTAGCATCGACATTAAAAGCGGCCAAATCGTTGGTTTACTTGGTCCTAATGGAGCAGGAAAAACTACCTGTTTTTATATGATTGTTGGCTTCGTTAAAGCAGATAACGGGTCAATTACCATTGGTGATGTCGACCTAACACCTATGCCTATGCATCAGCGCGCAAAGTCAGGTCTTGGTTATTTACCGCAAGAGGCATCGGTTTTTAGAAAGCTGACTGTGGCGCAAAACTTGATGGCAATTTTAGAAACACGCGCCGAAATAAGCAAAACTGAACGAAAAGAAAAGCTAGAATCTCTGCTAGAAGAATTTAACATTACCCATATTAGAGACAGCCAGGGCATGGCCTTGTCTGGTGGCGAAAGACGCCGTGTTGAGATTGCCAGAGCCTTAGCCGCCGAACCGAGTTTTATACTACTTGACGAGCCATTTGCGGGAGTCGACCCCATCTCCGTCAATGACATCAAAGCAATTGTGAATCACTTAAAAAGCAAAGGTATTGGCATACTGATAACTGACCACAACGTGCGTGAAACCTTAGATATATGCGATAAAGCCTATATTGTTAACGCCGGCAATATTATTGCCGAGGGTGATGCGGAAACAATCCTTAGCAACGCAACAGTAAGACAAGTATATTTAGGCGAACAATTCACTATGTGAGCCCGAACATGATAATCAGCTATCGAAACTGGCCTAATTCTTGCTTATTTATTGCACACTTGGCCTTCAGCAACTAAAATAACTGCACATACTCGCCCGTAAAGCCTGCGGTTATTAACTTTCAAGCGGTTAACCAATCAATAATTAATGAAGCAATCGCTACAACTTAAACTCAGCCAACAGCTGAAAATGACACCCCAATTGCAGCAGGCAATCAAACTGTTGCAGCTATCTACTATTGATTTACAACAGGAAATACAAACAGCGCTGGACGAGAACCCAATGCTGGAGCAAGTCCAACCCGAAGAAGAATTCGCCAACAATCCTAGCGATGACTACGAAGCACCGGCGGAGCAAGCGAGAGAAAGTGAAATTGATGCAACTGAGGTAAGCTGGGAAACGACGCTGCCTGATGAGCTGCCAGTAGATAGCCAATGGCAAGACCTGTACGAACCGATGCAGGCAACGAGCTTTAATGCGGGCGAAGATTATCAAACCGAACAGGCTGAATTTAACAACTCTCTTCATGATCAACTACACTGGCAGTTAAATTTGACGCCAATGTCTGATAACGACCGAATTATTGCCATCTCTATTATTGACTCAATCGAAGCATCTGGATTACTGGGGGCAACTCCGGAGGATATTCATGAAGGACTGCCTGGCGAGCTTGAAATAGAGCTTGATGAAGTTATGGCGGTGCTACACCGAATCCAGCACTTTGAGCCAGCAGGCGTCGGAGCCCAAGATCTTAGTGAATGTCTATTAATTCAACTTAACCAGCTACCAGACGATACTCCTTGGCTAAAAGATGCCAAGACACTGATTAATCGCTATATGGTATTACTAGGCAACCGTGATTTGAAAGGCTTAATGAGGCAAACACGCCTTAGCGAAGATCAACTGAAGGAAACTTTAGATCTAATTCGCAGCCTCAACCCCCGCCCCGGCGATACGATAACAACAGAAGAAACTGAATACATTATTCCTGATGTCATTGTGAAAAAAGTAGATGGCATCTGGACTGTGCAGCTAAACAACGATGTCTCACCCAAACTCAAGATCAATAGCGATTACAGTGCTTTAATAAAGCCCAGAGAAAATAGCCCCCAAAACAATTACTTACGTGACAATCTGCAAGAAGCTCGCTGGCTGATAAAGAGCATACAAAGCCGTAATGACACATTGCTCAAAGTCTCGGCTGAAATTGTTAAAAACCAGCAAGCCTTTTTAGAACATGGCGATGAAGCCATGAAACCACTCATTTTACACAGTATTGCAGAAGCCATAGAAATGCATGAATCTACAGTATCTAGGGTCACAAACCGTAAGTACATGCTTACTCCGGCCGGCGTATATGAGCTTAAATACTTCTTTTCCAGCCATGTCAGTACTGATGCCGGAGAAGAGTGTTCCTCGACGGCAATTAGGGCTATTATAAAAAGGTTGGTTTCGGAAGAAGAAGCGAGAAAACCTCTAAGTGACAGTAAAATTACTAAACTATTGGAGGGACAAGGTATACAGGTAGCAAGGCGCACCGTCGCTAAATACAGAGAGTCTTTGAATATTCCAGCATCTAATGAACGCAAGCAACTCTATTAGCAGTGCACACTTAGCAATACCGAATTAAGTAGTACCAAAGTAGCAAGCTGTAATAATTGGCACCACGCCAACAGATAAGATTCATTACTGACAAGAGGAAAAGCCTATGCAAATCGAAATAAGCGGACACCATGTCGAAGTTACTCCCGCACTGCGCGAGTATGTATCAACTAAACTGGAAAAGCTTTCTCGCCATTTTGATCACATAACAAATACTCATGTGACACTTACCGTAGAAAAAAGTAGACAACGAGTCGATGCAAAAATACATGTATCAGGCGCCGATATAGTCGCCTCATCTGAGTCGGAGGATATGTATTCAGCAATTGATACCATGAGTGACAAGCTCGATCGACAGCTCATTAAATACAAAGAAAAAATTCAAGACAAGAAACAAGGCCTGATTGGCCGCTGACCGCTAGGAAAGTTTTTATAATGCAATTGCAAGTACTATTAAGCCCAGCCCGCACCCTCTTTGGTGCCGCTGGCAGCAGCAAGAAACGAGTCATTGAAAGCGCCGCAAATTTTCTTGCCGAGCAAAACAATTCCCTTAATGCCGATGAATTATTTCGCAATATTATTGAACGAGAACAATTAGGTAGCACTGCTATCGGCGAAGGCATGGCTATTCCTCATTGCCGAATAAAAAACTGCAGTCGCGCACTAGGGGCATTGATCAAATTAGATAACCCCGTTGATTTCGAAGCAATTGACCAGCAGCCAGTGGACATATTATTTGTACTATTGGTGCCAGAAGAAGAGCACGATCAGCATTTAAAAATACTGGCCGAGATAGCCGGGCTATTTAGCAAAGCAGAATTTCGCGACGAAATAAGAGCTTCTGCGAACAGCCAACAAATGTATGACATCGCGCTCAAACATGCGCAAGAAATTTAATCGAATGAGACAATCATGAAGCTAGTTATCATCAGCGGCAGATCTGGCTCAGGTAAGAGTACTGCCCTCCATGTATTAGAGGATGCCGGCTATTATTGTATTGATAACCTTCCTGCCGGATTGCTGCCAGCACTAGCAGAACAAAGCGGTAAGCATTTTGCACCCAAACAAGATCGGATAGCTATTTGCGTTGACGCTAGAAATACTTGGGAGCAACTCGCTAATTTTCCAAATCTATTAGATTCTTTGCCAAGTAATATAGAAACCTCCATCATTTATTTAGATGCTGATGACGACACTTTAATTAAACGTTTCAGTGAAACTCGCCGCAGACACCCTCTCAGCAATCCAGAAACAAGCTTGCAAGATGCCTTGGCGCAAGAAACAGATATGCTAACGCCGATCGCTGACCGGGCAGAGCTAACTGTTGACACGCGAGCAATGCTATTTCATGAATTGAGACAGCATATTCAAACACTAGCCTCAGCCCGTGACAACCAAAGAATGTCACTGCTAATTCAATCTTTTGGCTTCAAGCGCGGAGTGCCATCAAACGCAGACTTAGTGTTCGATGTTCGCTGCCTGCCTAACCCCCACTGGAATGTAAACCTTCGCGGTCTAACCGGCCTAGATCAAGGTGTCATTGATTTCCTACAGGCAGAAAACATAGCTGCTGAGATGAAAAACGATATCATTATTTACTTAGAAAAATGGCTACCTGTATTTGAAGAAAATAATCGTCCTTATACAACTATTAGCATAGGCTGCACCGGCGGCCATCATCGATCGGTCTATATCGCGCAACAGTTAGCGGAACACTTCGGAGCTGTATATCCCGACACTCAGATCAGACACCGTGAGCTTTAACAGCGCACTGCGATGGTAAAAAAATGATTACAACTCAACTGACAATAATTAACAAATATGGCTTACATGCCCGCGCTGCAGCTAAATTTGTGTCCACCGCATCCGCTTTTCAATCTGAGATAAAAGTGGGTCGCGATGACAAATTAGTTGATGCCAAAAGCATTATGTCAGTGATGATGCTTGCTGCCAGTATTGATACTATTTTAAATTTTGAAATTAATGGTGCTGATGAAGCACAAGCACTTAAAGCCATTGATGAATTAATCAACAATCGATTTGACGAAGAAGAATAAATCCCAAACAAAATTGTTGTTCGTACCGAATTAACGGATAATCATTCTAATTCAGCTACGACAATGCTGAAATAGGGATCAGGCGACATGCCAAGTAGCAAGGCCAAAAAACACATTCAGCACCATCTAGAGACTCTTGCCAAAGCATTAGAGTCAGGAGCTATGCTGCCCGTACGTCGCATGCTAAGGAATATGGCAAGCGCTGAGGTAGCTCATTTATTAGAATCTTCTCCACCAAAACAACGCGCTATTTTATGGACTCTGCTTGATTTAGAGCGAGAAGGCGAAGTTTTACAGGAACTGGGCGAAGAGCTACAGTCCGACTTCATTCGAAATATGGATACTCGAGAACTTCTATCCATTCTCGAAGGCTTAGAGCCAGACGATATAGCTGATATTTTACAGCAACTTCCCGATGCGGTAACTCGCGAAGTGCTTGCTGAAATGGACCACCAAGACCGTCAAAGGGTAGAACGTATTCTACCCTTTGACGAAGAGTCTGCCGGCGGCCTAATGAACACCGACACTATTACCGTGCGGGCCGACCTAACGTTAGACGTAGTACTGCGCTATTTGCGGCGCCATGATGAACTGCCAGAAATGACCGACAGCTTATTTGTCGTTAGCCGAAAAGATAAGCTACTAGGACTATTACCCATCAATAAATTATTAGTTTCTGACCAAAGCATGACTGTACGTGAAATCATGCAAACTGATTATGAGGCTATTGACGCACACATGCCAGATTCAGAAGTCGCACTAAAATTTGAGCGCAATGATTGGGTAACGGCCCCAGTTGTCGACGATGACAACACATTGCTTGGTCGAATCACCATCGATGATGTTATCGATGTAATCCGCGAAGATGCCGATCATTCGCTATTAGGACTAGCCGGTTTAGATGAAGATGAGGATACATTCGCCACAGTGCGGAAAACTGCACCTCGGCGGGCTATTTGGCTAGGGGTGAATTTATTGGCAGTATTTTTATCCGCCAATGTAATCAATATGTTTGAAGCCACACTCGAAAAAGTTATTGCACTAGCCATACTAATGCCTGTTGTCGCGAGTATGGGGGGTGTTGCTGGCAGTCAAACCTTAACTGTCATTATCCGCGGTATGGCCCTCGGGCAAATAGGGCGAAGTAACGCATCTTGGCTGTTTAGTCGAGAACTTATGGTATCCGCATTAAATGGTGTATTTTGGGCAACTGTTGCCGGATTCACCACCGCCTTCTGGTTTAACGACGCTATGCTGGGTATTATTATTGCAGCTGCGTTAGTTATCAATATTGTTATCGCGGCAGGTGCCGGCGTGGCTATCCCGTTGGCACTTAAATCAATGAACATTGACCCAGCACTTGCCGGCGGCATGGCAATAACCACTCTTACCGATGCCATAGGATTTTTCACCTTTCTTGGACTAGCGACACTATTTTATGCCTAAAAAACAATTTTATAATGAACATAACGACAGCGACGAAGAGCGTCTTCCGTCACGCAGTGAAATCAAACGCGAAGCAATGTCGTTTCAAAAGCTAGGCGAAAAAGTTATTGAGCTTAGCAATAAAAACTTTGCCAAAGTCGCATTATGGCCAGAATTGGAAGAAGCGGTATTACTGGCAAGGCGACTGCCAAACAAAGACGCAAAACGCCGCCAAATAAGACTGATTGGCAAGCTTCTCCGCATCGGTGAACACGAACAGGTTTCTCAGGCACTTGAAAAAATTGATCTAGACGCCAGCTTGCAAAACCATCGCTTTCACGCGCTAGAAAAATTGCGGGATGATCTAATTGCCGGGGATGATAAAACCATACAAGAAGTAGTTGGGAAATATCCTCACGCTGACCGAGGAACTTTGCGTCAACTGATAAGGAATGCGCACAAAGAAGCAAGTCAAAACCAGCCACCGAAAAGTGCTCGCAAGCTATTTACCTATCTCAGAGAATTAGACCAAAAAATATAAGTTACTTTTTCTTTTTACTTGACATCAAATAACCGATCAAAAGCTATTACTGGTTCACTCCAGGTTCCAGACATTTTGTAAACTGCGCTAGACAATTTATTTAATTGTTTCTTAAAAATAAGACTCGCTAAATATGTTCCCGCTGCGGCGGGTACGCCTCCTACTAGCGCAACAATCCATGGCAGGTTAGAAGTTATTGGTAGCGTTACTACCAACTCACCATCTATAGTTTCCTGATCAAGATCCAAACTACCTGTCATTTTAAAATCACTGGACGGACCTTTAACATGCAGTGGTTCTTCAATTGTTAACAACCCATCATTAAACAACATAATCCCATCTACACTGCTATAACTTAGACCTTTTTTATACAAATCAGAGAAATCCAACTGCAACCGTCTAGCCAAATTATTAAAGTTCAAAACGCCAAATAGCTTAAGAGCACCGGTAGCAGTGCCCGCAGTTTGCAAAAATTGCCCGTCTCTCATATCTATTTGTATATCGCCATTAAACCTTTCTAGCGCTATTGCGGCAGGTGACCCAGCCCAACTTAGATTAGTAATAAAGCGCGCTTTTTCACTAACAATCGGCGGCACCATGGCGTGCGCCTCAAACACCTTACCAACATTATCTGCCGATAAAATACCTGAAAACTCCGATTTTATTACGCCGTTATTAACCGTCCAAAGTAAGTCACCACCTTGCTCATCATCAAAACCAGAAACACGTATTCCGCTAATGTCAGCTTTTATACCTGAAATAATTGCACCGTTATCACTAGGGCTAAACTTAAACGCCCATGAACCCAAATTAGTACCATCGATAAAGGTTGAGCGAGAAACAACCAACATAGGTACATATTGATTTGGATTAATACCGCCAAGCGCATCAATATCTGCACCTGTTGATTTTTCAACTAACGAACCCGTCATTTCAGCATCATTCGCGGCATCTGCAACCAATGGCAGATGAATATAATCCAGATCCAGTTTTAGCTGCTGCGTTTCGCTAGGCAATAACGCACGGCCGCGCAAGCGCTCATGCTCCATATCTGCTACGAAGCGACCATCGACAAACTGCAATCCAACTGTCGAGTGGTTTATCATTTGACCAAAGGCATCAAACTCACCAATTTTTAAATCATCAATAAACACTGAATTAGAAGATTGACTAGTAGTTTGATTTTCAGCTTCCCCAGCCACGCTAGCGAATTTTTCATATCGATCAATCACTGACAACCAGTCTTCTAATGACACTTTATTGATTGAACCCGTCAATACCATACCAACCTCAGGCAAGGCCGCCAGTTTCTCTCCACCAACCGTTAGAACACCTCTAAAGTCTTTATTTCCTGAACCGGTAACTAATGACATTTTTGCCCAATCGCCTAAACTTAATACCACTGGATAAACGCCGCCTACCAACCCAATATTTGCTTTAAATACAATGGTTTCTTCACGCGCCTTAAAAAATGGTTCAGGTAAATCTATTGCTACCCCAGTCATTGGCGAGCGAATGACCAACTGCACCCCGCCATTATCTTCGCCAGCAACAATCAGCTCTCCCTCAACCTGAGCAGTGCCGACAGCAAACCCTAATACCGATTGCTGCAACCATTGTTGCACTTCAGTCATTTCAACTGAGCCTTTTATAGTGACGACAGTCTGCTTATCTAGAGCTTTTATATTCGCTTGAAACTTTTGCCCCCAAAAGTCGCCATCTATATTTTTTGAGCTGATACCATTATCAGTTGTGTACGAAATATCACCGCGCAGTTTGGTGAACTTTAAATTAGCATCACTCTTTTCCAAATCAACATCATGCAGTTCGCCGTCAATAATAATTCTAGGAACGGCCCCACCAATCAAAGGCATTGCTAAGTTAATAGTTGCTGAGTAATTACCTGTTGATTGCCATGTATCTACAGCAGGCCCAAGAATTTCTTTTAGCGAAGTTTCCTTAAATAACGTCAGAATGTCTGTGGCAGGACCGTCGATATCGCCACTCACCTCTAAATTAATAATTCCGTCTTTAGGAATGACCTCGACATTAATATTGTCTAGCACTGAGTCGTAAATAGTGGCGGATTTAACATAGCCACGGGTATCACCATTACTAACAATAACCTTGGTTTCAATATTTTCAGCGATGGGCCACGCGGGGTCATATCTCAGCGAAGCATCGGTAGCGTTCATTTCAACTTGCACCACCTGCCTGTCAATATCACTTTTCAACAAGGAGCCATAATAGATAAAACCAACCTCACTGGCATTCCCAGCCAATATACTTTGATCTAACCACTCTATAAGTGATTCGCTGACCACAGCCGGAATCACTTGATTGCGATACTTAACATCAAAATCTTTTACTCCAATAAGCAAAGACATTAACGGATAATTAACAGCCGATTTTTTAAAAGGTATGACTAGATCAAGTTGAGCGTTACCGCTACCAAAATCGCCGAAAACAACCAAAGGACCGCTATTAACCACTACTTCGGTCTCACCAACACTCCAAGCCACAGAGCCTAATAGGCGTGAGGCAGGAATCTTATTGTCATAGACCCCAGGGAATGCCAGTAGTAGATCTTTAGCGTCAATATCAACCCTACCAGAAAGTGCATTGCCGGTTATATAACCGGCTAAATCATCTACGCCAGGTGCACCACTCCAAGCAAAGGTATTGAGACTTTTAACCTTAGCTGAAAAACTAACCCCATCAACACCAGCAACATTACCTGCTTTATTTACATATATATTCTGCAGAATTCCTTGTGGGTTAATAGTCGCCAAAACATCTGCTAGTTTAGCGGGTAATTTCACAATACGACTGACCAATTTAAGCAAGCGTGCAATATTAGCTTCACCCACAGAAATATAAAAATCATTATTTTCGCGTCTTCCTAGATTAAAGTTAGCCAAGGAATAAACAGAATTTTTCCACTCTACTGCCAAATCTGTGACCCACATTTCAAAGCTAGCATCGGGATTAATATCGATTAAGTAACCAGCTTTTAAATTACTAAGTTTGGTTGCATTATTATGCTGACTTGAGCTCACTCGAAAATCATCAGTCGCCAAATTACCCTGTAAGCTTCCACCTTTTGATGAGTGCCAATTAAACCAGACATCACCGTTTAAGCCAGATGTACCAATATTGTTAATCCCAAGCAGAGTTAGCAGTGGAATTATATCGAGGTCATTCATAAATCCATGGGCTTTGACGCGAAAATTACTATCGCCAAAACGCCCCTTTGACTCTGCGTCCACCTCCAGTATGACTTTACCAGCAATATTTTCGATCATAATTTTGGATAAGCGAACACCGACACCTTGATATAGATCTATATTGATTCCTGCAACAGCCCAATCTGCGCGGCCTTTTGGATGAAAATAAATATCAGCATTTTCGACCTGTATATAGCTAGCGGCCTCTATTAATTCTTTAATTAGCACAGGTGATGACCCGGGGTTTGAATCGCCCATCGGAAAACCTGCCAGTATCCACAGACCGTTCTGTCCTTCGTAAAAATGAATATCCGGATTTCTAACAACCAAGCTATCAATCAATGGCGAAAATGCCATCACACTACTAAAAAAATTAACAGTAGCTTCAAGCTCATCGATACTAATTCCAGGGAGCCCCTCATCGGTGGGAGAAGCAATATTTACATTGGCTAGGCTAATACCAGGAGAAAGCTGCGACCAAAAACCTTCAAGTGACCCTACTGATAGCTTGATGTCGGCACGAGCTTCTAGCTCGCTAATTAGTTGATTTTTATAGTCCCCCAGTTGAGGTAAATAATGACGTCCCATACTGACATACAAGGCAAGTAGCAATAGCGTGATGACGATAATTGACCATAGCCATACGCTTATTACTTTGTATATTTTTTGCAAATTCATATTCAATAAATTATAACCTAAATACTGAAATACTGACGTATTACAGACGCTAGTAAGAGGCTAAAATGAAGCCACTATTTCTTTTTATTTCCCGATTAGCACTAGAAATGTAACTGGCTAATAAGACAACACTCCGCACTCGGTTAGTAACATGCCTGTTTCGTATAACGGCAAGCCCACTACTGACGTATAAGAGCCGTCAATTTTCTGAATATAGCGCCCACCTAAACCTTGAATACCGTAAGCACCGGCCTTATCCATTGGTTCACCGGTGGCAACGTAGTTATTAATCTGACTGAGCGTCATTGCAGCGAAAAACACTTTCGTCACACAACAAACGGTTCTTATAGTTCCATTATGGTTTACCGCTACAGCAGTATATACAATATGGCTGTTACCCGATAAACGAGAAAGCATTGCAATCGCCTCCTGCTTATCCCGTGGCTTGCCTAAAATTTCATTGCTAATAACTACCGAAGTATCCGAACCTAAAACTGGGATATGCGAAAATCCTGCCTGTATATTTTTTCGTCCAGCGGCGGCTTTGGCTATAGCTAATCTCAATACATAATTTTGCGGGGCTTCGTTACTAAGTGTACTTTCGTCAACGCAGCCTTCAATACAATCAAATGTAACGCCTAACTGAGCCAACAGCTCTTTGCGACGCGGCGACTTAGATGCCAAATATAATTGAATCAAAACTTAGCCTAGAGGACGCCAAACTGGCGCTGTAATCGAGATACTGGAGCAGAGAACAGCAACCACCCTATTCCGCTAGTTAGTGCTGGAGCGAAAACAATAGTAAAAGACATATCATTGCCGACGATTAACTGCAGCAATACATAACAAGTTTGATAGATCACAACTAGCGCAACAACAAATAACGCCCGTTGTAGCTCAGTATAGATTCTAAGGCGTGAACGCTGAAGATGGCAGATTAATACCACCAGGCAAAGACATAAGGCGTTAACCCCTAAAGGATCGCCCAGTAATAAGTCTAAGGCTAAGCCGATGAAAAATGCCACCACCACGCCAACATTATTGGGCGCCACTAAAAACCAAATAAATACTACTAGCAATACCCATGATGGCCGCCACTGATCCATCCAATCTGGCAAGTCTATCACTGCAAGTATAAATGCAAGCAACAAGCTGACAAAAGAAAAAGCTATTGGCCTGGAATTACTCTGGCGCATCAGCGTCGTCCATTAACTCGCTGATTAATTTGCTGGTGACAGGGGCCTTACCGCCAACGCTTACCGACTGATCGTCAAATACCAATAACACATGGCGACTGCGATTTAACTTAGCTTCAGGCTTCGCTTTTACCGTTAAAAAAGCACTGCCGTCAATGCGCTCCACTTCGTACACTGTGGCCACTGGATAGCCAGTGGGAAAACGCCCACCTAAACCAGAACTAACCAATAGATCTCCAACCTGAACATCTGCAGTCAGTGCAACATATGACAAAATAACAGTACTATAATCACCAATTCCCTCTGCCACGACTCGCATGCCATTGCGGCTTAACTGGGCAGGTACGGCATGAGATTGATCGGTAATTAAGATAACGCGGCTAGTAAACGGGCCAACTTCCAACACTTGCCCCATTAGACCATCCGCATCTAACACCGGTTGGCTCTCATATACGCCAGCCTGACTTCCCTTATTTAAAATAATATGGTGTTTATCCAGCTGCGGAGAAACACCAATAATCTCGGCAATTACCAAATCATCATCGTCAACCAAAGCGGTAGAATTAAGCAATGCACGAAGCCGGCCATTTTCAGCTACCAGAGCAGCCATACGCTGCGCCCTGCCATTTAATACAGTGGCCTCTGACTTCAGTCGCTCATTTTCATCAATAATTTTCTGCCGACTTCTGACCGAAGAATTACCAAGATCAGTAATTAACACAGGGATATCAGCAAGACGATAAATAGGACCAATAATAAGATTGGCAAAAGATCGAACAGTTTTAAACTCTGCTAGATTAATATCAACCATCATCAAAGCGATAGCTAAAACGGCCACAATAAGAAATCGCGAGACTACAGAAGGGCCTTTACGAAACAGCGGTTTAATGGTCTAACTCCATCAGGTAAGTTGTCATTTTGTTGACAACACCTCCTAGGTTGCCGGCCGACTCAACACTGTTTTATTCAGTCGACAGCAAGTCCAAACGTTGCATATCCATCATTTCTAAAGCTTTACCGCCGCCACGAGCCACACAAGTTAGCGGGTCGTCGGCAACAATCACTGGCAAACCAGTTTCTTCGGCCAACAATTTATCTAAGTCACGCAATAGCGCGCCGCCGCCCGTTAACACAATACCTGACTCAGCTATATCAGCCGCTAATTCTGGAGGCGCTTGCTCTAGTGCGCTTTTTACAGCTTGCACTATAGTCGCCAACGGGTCTTGTAATGCCTCTAATGCTTCATCGCTGTTCAACGTAAACTGACGGGGAATACCCTCTGCCAAATTACGACCGCGTACATCTATTTCACGTAGCTCACTGCCGGGAAAGGCACAACCCACTTCTTGCTTTATTCTTTCGGCAGTAGCATCACCGATTAAGCTGCCATATTTACGACGCACATAAGTCACTATCGACTCATCAAACTTGTCGCCACCCAGGCGCACTGAATCGGCATAGACAACACCATTTAAAGACAAAATAGCAATCTCGGTAGTACCACCACCGATATCGACAACCATTGAACCGGTTGCTTCATCGACTCTGAGACCTGCGCCAATCGCTGCTGCCATAGGTTCTTCAATCAAATAAACTTTGCGGCCGCCAGCACTTTCAGCCGACTCACGAATCGCCCTGCGTTCCACTTGCGTTGACTGGCATGGCACACAAACCAATACCCGCGGACTGGGCCGCACCCGGCTATTTTGATACACTTTAGCAATAAAATGCTGTAACATTTTTTCGGTCACTTGGAAGTCAGCAATTACTCCATCTTTCAATGGTCTTATAGCCGTAATGTTACCAGGAGTTCTACCCAGCATACGCTTGGCATCGGTGCCAACCGCTTCAATGGATTTTTGACCTTTATGAGTACGGATCGCTACCACTGACGGCTCGTTAAGGACAATGCCTTGGCCACGCACGTAAATTAGTGTGTTGGCAGTGCCTAAATCGATGGATAAGTCGTTTGAGAAAAGACCTCGAATACGCTTGAACATGTATGTTTTGGACCTTATTTAACCAGCTCTTTAAGAGCTTGTTTTTGTATCGGAGCGAGAATGTAGCTACTTACATAGCTACAATTTTTAATTAATGTACAACTCTAACAACGGCAGGGATTTTGGGCAAGGCACAAATATGATAAGTTTGTCGTATTACGCGGAAAACAGTCGTGTTTCAGCATATTTAGGCTACATTTATAGAAAAACGAGCATCATAAACACTTAGCTGATAGCATCCGCACGCGATAAAAACTACCAACTAATAGTTTAACGGAGCATTTCCATGGCATTGGAAAATTCTGATATTGAAAAACTGGCAACACTTGCCCGCATCAATATTAACGATGAAATGAAAACCGAAGTAGCCGGTAAAATATCTGATATTTTGTCTATGATTGATGATATGCAAGCGGTAGACACTAGCGGGATTGAGCCAATGGCTAATTCGCTGGATGCAACCCAGCGTCTGCGCGAAGATATTGTTACCGAAAGCAATAAGCGTGATGAGCTGCAAGCCGTTGCGCCAGCCACTGAAGATGGCCTATACCTTGTCCCAAAAGTAATAGATTAATAGAGTTAAGGATTTCTCATGCACAATCTGACCCTAGCGCAGGTTATATCTGGACTAAACCAAGGCGACTTTTCCAGCCTTGAGATTACCCAGCATTATTTAGACCGCATTGCCGCGCTCGACTCTCGCTATAACAGCTACATAACCGTAACTGGCGAGGAAGCTCTTGGGCATGCAAAACAAGCGGATGAAAACCGAGCAAAAGGTATTAATACCTTACTTGGCGGCGCACCCATTACCCATAAAGATATTTTTTGCACCAAAGGAATAAAAACTAGCTGCGGCTCTAAGATGTTAGATAATTTCATCTCACCGTATGATGCCACTGTGGTTAAAAAACTTCGTGATGCAGGGGCCGTGTCGCTGGGTAAAGCCAATATGGATGAGTTTGCCATGGGCTCGTCCAACGAAACTAGTTTTTACGGCAAAGTATTAAACCCATGGGATCTTGATCGCGTTCCGGGCGGATCATCAGGTGGCAGTGCTGCGGCAGTTGCGGCTCAATTAACCCCCGTTGCCACGGCCACGGATACTGGCGGCTCTATTCGCCAGCCGGCGTCACTCTGTGGGCTTACTGGGTTAAAACCAACCTATGGTCGCGTGTCTCGCTTTGGCATGATCGCCTTTGCATCGAGCTTAGACCAGGCTGGGCCAATGGCACGCACCGCTGAAGACGCTGCTATTATGCTTAATGCTATGGCTGGTGTAGATTTAAATGATTCAACTTCAGCCGACAAGCCGGTTGACGATTA
Source organism: Pseudomonadales bacterium (assembly GCA_046710535.1). Classification (GTDB taxonomy): domain Bacteria; phylum Pseudomonadota; class Gammaproteobacteria; order Pseudomonadales; family CAWVSB01; genus CAWVSB01. The sequence continues at coordinate 153,778 of JBKEHH010000002.1, read as the reverse complement.
CACTGCAAAACTAAACAACGACATTCGCGGCCTACGTATTGGCGTACCCCAAGAGTTTTTCACCGAAGGTTTGAACGCGGATACTCAAACCAAAGTACAAGATGCTATTAAAGAATATGAAAAACTGGGGGCAAAAATTGTTGAAATCAACTTGCCTCATACAGCACTAGCCGTGCCCGCCTATTATGTCATTGCACCAGCCGAGGCTTCGGCCAACCTATCTCGCTTCGATGGGGTTCGCTATGGTTATCGCTGCGAAGATCCTGCCGATTTACAAGATTTATATATGCGCACCCGTGAAGAAGGTTTCGGCGAGGAAGTTAAACGCCGGATTTTAATTGGTGCCTATGTACTGTCTGCCGGTTTTTATGATGCCTATTACAGCAAAGCACAGCGCATTCGCCGCCTAATCAAAAACGATTTCGAACAAGCATTTAAACAAGTTGATTTGATTATCGGCCCAACGTCGCCATCCCCTGCTTTTAAAATAGGCGAGAAAACTAGTGATCCAGTACAAATGTATTTAGAAGACATTTACACCATCTCAACTAATCTTGCTGGCTTACCTGCCTTATCAATGCCTGCAGGCTTAGCTGGCGGACTACCGGTAGGCGTACAGTTAATTGGTAACTATTTTGACGAGAGCACCTTGTTAAATGCCGCGCATCGTTTTCAAATGGCAACTGATCATCATAAGCAAAGGGCACCGAGTTTGGAGGTAGACGACTAATGGAATGGGAAACAGTTATCGGCCTAGAAATACATGCGCAATTAATAACTAACACAAAAATATTTTCTAGCTCATCAACCCAGTTTGGAGCTGACGCTAACACCCAAGCTAATGAAGTTGATTTAGCACTGCCCGGCACGCTGCCGGTGCTGAACAAAGAAGCGGTGCGCAAAGCAATTCTATTTGGATTGGCAGTAAATTCAGAAATTAATCCGTTGTCGACATTTGACAGGAAAAATTATTTCTACCCTGATCTACCCAAAGGCTATCAAACCACACAGTTAGCCGAGCCGATAGTTGGCGAGGGTAAAATCAAAATAATGTTGGCCAACGGTGAAAGTAAGATTGTTCGTATTCACCATGCCCACTTAGAAGAAGACGCCGGCAAATCTTTACATGAAGATTATCACGGCATGACGGGGATTGATTTAAATCGCGCAGGTACGCCTCTATTAGAAATAGTCACCGAGCCCGACATGAGTAACTCCTTTGAAGCCGTTGCCTTTGCTCGTAAACTTCACTCTATCATTACTGCAATTGGCGTATGTGACGGCAAAATGGCACAAGGTTCAATGCGGTTTGACGTGAACGTTTCTGTTCGCCCTAAAGGGCAGCAAGAATTAGGCACAAGGACAGAAACAAAAAATCTAAACTCATTCAAGTTTATGGAAGAAGCTATTCAAAAAGAAGTTCAACGCCAAATTGAAGTGATAGAAGATGGCGGCAACATCATACAAGAAACTCGACTTTATAATGGTGACACTAAAGTTTCGCGTTCTATGCGCAGTAAAGAAGAAGCTAACGATTACCGCTACTTTCCCTGCCCCGACTTATTGCCGGTAGCAGTGGATAACGAAACCATTGAAGAATTACGTAAGCTATTACCTGAACTACCAGACGCCCGCGAGTCGCGCTTAGTCAACGACTATAACTTATCTGAATATGACGCGAGCATTATCGCTGGCAGTGCTGCGGTCACTCAATACTTTGAAGCTGCGGCGAAAGCTTGTGGTGACAACAAACTAACTGCGAACTGGGTAATGGGTGACCTATCGGCCAAGCTTAACGCTGAAGAAATCGATATTGCCGACAGTCCAATTAACTCAATTCAACTTGGGCAGCTTATTAGCCGTATTGTTGATAACACTATTTCGAACAAAATTGCTAAACAAGTATTCGACGCGCTATGGAACAAAGAAGGTGACAGTGCAGATAATATTATTGACGCCAAAGGCTTAAAACAAGTTTCAGATACCGGCGCATTAGAAAAAATTGTTGATGATGTTCTGGCAAGTAAGCCCGAAGAAGTACAAAATTATTTAAACGCCGATGAGAACAAGCGTAAAAAGATGTTAGGTGCGTTTATGGGGCCCATTATGCAGGCCACTAAAGGGCAAGCTAACCCTGGTGCAGTAACCAAAATACTCGCTGACAAACTAACCAAGCGATAACTTCAATAAGTAAAAGATTGGGTATCATCATGGTATTAAAAAAAGACAAAGAAAAAGTTTTAGATGAAGTTTGGACAGAAGAGAGAGTTGAAAGCTTTTTACGAGTAGAACCTCCCGCCGGTGTTGATAGAGACTTTCATCGCTTACATAAGGCCTACCAGTCTATGCGCGCAGATAACTTTGAAAGCTTTGTGGCCATGTTTATCGCCGACAGTGGCAATATCAATGCCACTAATCCTGAAGGCGAAACAGTTCTCGCCATTGCCGGCGAGCATCGTAACAGCGGCGCACAAATTACCATTCTAACTGCAGCCTAAAATTAATATTAGGCAATACCTCTCCAAACGACGCTATAGCTGGGTTTCACCGCTAGCGTAGAAACATCTATCTATTCCAGTTCTCCGCAAGCTTTGATAAAGTACGCGTAATACTTTTTAATTAAAATTACGCATACCAACTAAAAAACCGACCTATATATAAAAATAACGGGGAACAAGATGATAAAACCAAGCATTCCGTTTACTAAAACGCTACTGACTACCGCAGTACTTTACGCCGCCGGATTAACAGCGCCTGCAATGGCACAAAATAATCTAGTGCTTGAAGAAGTCATTGTAACCGCGCAGAAGCGCGCACAAACTCAGCAGGACATTGCCGCTACGGTGAATGTAGTTACTGGCGACGTGATAGATGATTTTGCTGTATTTAATTTCAGTGATATTGAACAACTCACTGCGGGTATCTCGCTCACTACGATTAACTCTAGAAATTCTAACATCAGCATGCGCGGCATTACTACTGACCCAGAATCGGGCTCTGACTCAGCGGTACAGGTTTACTTCAACGATGTATCAGTACGCGAAGATGTTGCTTTTACCCAAATGTATGACCTAGCAAGAATTGAAGTATTGCGTGGCCCGCAAGGTGCAGTGCAAGGCAGGACGTCACCTGCGGGCGCCATAAAAATGATCACCCAACAGCCAAATATGTCTATTGTCGAAGGCTATGTACAAACCAGTTTTTCAGATAACGATGGCTTTAATGGGCAATTCGCCACTAGCTTACCGATAATTAAAGATGAACTCGCGATTCGATTATCAGGGGTCTATGACGAGAACAACGGCAATAATGTAGAAAACCTTACCACTGGTCTAAACAGTACTAAGAGAGCCTCATCGGGCAGGCTATCGATTGCCTGGCAACCCACAGATACCTTCAGCGCATTACTGGTAACTCAATACTTAGACCGCAGTAGCGCGGATGATCCAAAAACTCTAGTGGGCACAGATAGCCTAGGCACAAGACCTACCCTAGAAGCTAGCGATAGAAAAGCGCTGGGGCAAACCGATGATTTCGACACGCTAGTCTATAAACTAGCATCACTGGAGCTAAACTGGGATGTACTAGGGCATCAACTTACCTCCATTAGTGGCAAGCAAGACAGCACCAAGCCAGGTCGCCTAGAAAACGATCGTGCTTTTTACCAGCCAGATCTTAACGGCGCCTTAGTTGTAGGCAATCTTAATACCTTCCAAGAAACCAATACGGCTGTTGATTCATTTTCCCAAGAATTTAGATTGTCATCCGTTGACAATGACACTTGGGACTATATGGTTGGGGCGTTTTACAACAAACAGGACACTACCACCTCCTTTGAATCTTGGAATGCGACAACCATTCCAGTCATAGGTGGTACCGCAAATTTATTAGCTGGTGGCTCAGTACCAGTAAATAGAGAAGATTTCGCAATTTTTACCTTTAATACCGTGAGACTAACCGACAATCTAGCAATGGATATCGGCTTGCGCCACCAAAAGGTTAATAGGTTTAATTTAACCGACGTAGACCTGCTAGAAATTGGCCAAGTTGCAGTGAACCCTGCACTTGCGGACCTAGTCGTCGATGGCATTGCAGCGACTTTTCCAATATCTGCAATAAGCGACGAGGACTCTAGAGCATCGTCAACAGCGACCACTGGGTCATTCACTGTTCGCTATAATCTAGACCAAGACATATCATTGTACGGCTCTTACAGCCGGTCGTTCAGAGCTGGCGGGATTTCAATTATCCCAGATCCAAATATTGGCGTAATAGAAGCTGCTGGACGGCTGAAATATGACGACGAAACCAGTGATGCGATAGAATTTGGTATGAAAGGCCGTTTCTGGGATGGACGTGCCACTGCAAACGTTGCAATATATCTGCAAAAATTTGACGGTTTAATTAGCCGCAATATAGGCTTGCAGGCTCAAAAAGCGGACGGAACTGGCTCCTTTGATATCCCAGGCGGTTTAACCTATAACGCTGATGCTAATATGCAAGGCCTTGAAATTGATGGCCAGATACTCATAACCGAGCGCTGGAGCGCTGGCGGCGCATTTAGTTATAACGAAAGTGAATACGACGACGGAGCGCAGTCGCCATGCTCATCAGCAGGAGAGCTACTGACTTGCGATATAGGCGGCGACCGTATTGCCGGCCAGCCCAAACTGTCCTTTAGCCTTAATAGCGAATACTACATACCACTAGACTCGGTCGAGTGGTATGTGCGCGGCCTATATAAATATACTGGTGACATAATTAACTCTTCAGCCATTAGCGGCTTAACAAACGCCAGAGAAAAGTTTGACAGTTACGATACCATCAATTTATTTACCGGTATTCGCGCTGAAAATGGTCAATGGGATGTCTCCTTATGGGCCAAAAACCTATTGGATAAAGAGGCGCTTCTCACTGAAATTCCATCAGACACATACGATATCGCTGCCAGCGGCGGGTCTTATGTATCACCTACGCTGATACCAGAAAGAACCATAGGCCTTACGGCTAGATATAACTTTTCTTTTTAAAATATCGTAGAATCGAAAGGCCAGCATTCGCTGGCCTTTTTTATACCTGTAATTATTTGCACATTGACTGTGAACTAATGCAAAATCTAACCATGACAACCCCGATTAACTGCCCACTGTGCTCACAACCCAACCAATGCGTTGTGGCAATGAATAAACCTATCGAAAGTTGCTGGTGTCATAATGTTGAACTAAGCAAAAGCGATAATCTCAATAGTACTGATATTGATAACACCGCATGTATTTGTAAAAACTGTGCCGTAAAATTTCAACCTAAGATAAAAGAGCTGTAATGAAACCAACATTGAACACCGGTATTCAAGCACTAGTAGAAGGTTTTACTATTGCCAAAACCCCCGAGGTAAGACCTTTTGTTATTATTCCATTAACAATTAATTTTGTGTTATTTGGCGGCTTGATTTACTGGGGTTATAGTGAGGTTAGCGAGCTAAATAATTACTTACTTGGCTATATACCAAGTTGGTTATCATGGCTTACTTGGGTATTATTTCCGCTTTTTTTCTTAATTGCACTGGTTTTTGTGATGTACGGCTTTAGCGTTATCGCTAACTTTATCGCCTCGCCTTTTAATGGTTTGCTGGCAGAAAAAGTAGAAGAGCAACTTACCGGCAAACCCGTTGATTCACCCAATGACTTCAAAACATTGGCATTACTGATCCCCAGAAGTATAGGGCGGGAAGTGAGCAAGATTTTGTATTACCTACCATTATTATTAGGTGCGTTAATTATTACTTTTATTCCGGGCATCAACCTATTCGCGCCCATGATTTGGCTCGCATTAAATGCCTGGATGATGAATATTCAGTACTTAGATTACCCAATGGATAATCATCAGCTGAGTTTTAATAATGTGAAAAATACATCGAAAGAAAACAGATTATGCAGTTTAGGCTTTGGCGGAACCATTATGTTAATTACGGTAATTCCGCTGGCTAATTTGGTCATTATGCCAATAGCGGTTTGTGGCGCCACATCACTGTGGGTAAAACAGTATCAGCGTAATAACCACGCAGAGAACTTAATTGAGTAGTTCTTCTGGCGGGTGTTGATAAGGTAGTTTTCGACCCAACATTTTTTCTAAGTCTGGTATTGCGAAGGCGTCGCCTTCACCGGCAAAGGTAATTGATATACCTTTAGCGCCAGCACGGCCGGTGCGGCCAATTCTATGCACGTAATCTTCAGGATCATCCGGCACATCGTAATTAATCACATGGCTAATACCGTCAACGTGAATACCGCGTCCGGCAACATCGGTTGCAACCAAAACGTTAATTTTACCTGCTTTAAAGTCCTCTAAGGTACGGGTACGCTTTTGTTGCGGTACCTCACCAGACAACATCCCAACCTTTAGCCCTGTTCGCTGCAAACGTTCAAAAATACGGCGAGTGGAGTCACGACGATTACTAAATACAATTGCGCTTTCTACTTCATCTGTCGCCAGAATATTTTTCAGCACTTTAAGTTTGTCGCCTTCGCTAACCATATAGACTTTTTGTATAACAGTATCAGTGGCAACACTTTCAGGCTCTATTTCAATCATTACCGGGTCGGTAGTCCATTGATGAGAAAGGGCCAACACGTCTTGATTAAAAGTGGCGCTAAATAACAATGTTTGACGATGTGTCGTAGGCGGAGTGGCTCGAATAATGCGTTTAACGTCAGGAATAAAACCCATATCTAGCATTCGATCGGCTTCGTCTAACACCAAAGCTTCGACCAGGTCTAAATGTAAAAAACCACGACGTTCAAAATCTAACAAGCGACCGGGCGTTGCTACTACGATATCAACAACTCTGCGCTCTATGCGCTCTTGCTGCTTATTAAAGTCTGTACCGCCAATTAGCACTTCGGTATTAAGGTCCAAATACTTACAGAGCTGCTTTGCGTCTTCACCAATTTGAACTACTAACTCTCGAGTAGGGGCTATAATTAATGCGCGCGGCTCACCGGCAAAACGCTCACCGTCAAGAGGGTTATTGAGCAGATCGTTAATAATGGTGATTAAAAAGGCTGCTGTTTTACCAGTACCCGTTTGCGCCTTACCAATGGCATCATACCCATCTAGAGTGTGTGGTAAAACCTCGGCTTGAATAGGCGAGCAATATTCATAACCTAAATCAGAAATCGCATGCATTAGCGGCACAGGCAAGTCAAAATCGTGGAATCGGGTTTTACCCGCGACCTCGGCAACTTGATACTGAGAAAGATCCCACTCTTTGTTAGTCGATGAACTTTTCACTTCATTAGTGCTAGACTGATTTTTTACCACGTATTACTCACTGTATTGACGGCCAGTTAAACACCGCCGGATAAACACCATTTTTTGTGCGAGGAATTCTAACACTTTCACCCAACACTTGCTCATTAATTAGCCATTGGCGAATTTAATCTGCAACTTTTTATTATGCACTTGGTCACAGTACCCACAGATAAAAATACTCAGGTTAGATACATGCAAGCATTAGCGGCTTTTTACTACCAAGCACATCACAAAATATTCAATAGCTTACGCCATCTAGATGGTCTACCTTCCTTAGCTCTACGTTTGTATCTAGCCCCCATCTTTTGGATGGCGGGCAATCAAAAGCTCAACAACATAGACGGGGTTGCAGACTGGTTTCGAGATGGACTAAACCTTCCTGCTCCTGAACTTATGGCATACCTAGCGACGTATACAGAGGTTATTGGCGCTGTATTATTACTATGTGGTTTTGCTGTTCGCTGGGTGGCGATCCCCTTAATGATAACAATGCTTGTTGCAGCTCTATCCGCGCACTGGGATAACGGATGGTATGCGATAGCTAGTTCTAGCAATATAGAAATCGCCGAACGACTAGATATCATAAACTCCGTTTTAGAAAACAATACGAAGTACAACTGGGTCACAGAAAAAGGTCCTATAGCTATTCTAAATAACGGCATAGAGTTTGCTGTAACCTACTTCATTATGCTATTCGCTCTATTTTTTTGCGGCGGGGGCAGATATTTTAGCGTTGACTACTGGCTAGATAAGTCATTTAGAAATCTGCCATAAACAGTTAAAAAGAACCGCCTTTGCGGGCCTTTTTATTTTGTGTCCGCATTACATATAGAACAATTATTGTTTCTAGCAACTACCAACTGCTGCCATTGATGCGCTTTAGCGTCAAACATCATTAACCTGCCGGCCAAAGTATCACCCACCCCAACTATTACCTTAAGCGCCTCTAAAGCCATGGCACTGCCGATAATTCCTAGTAGTGGCGAGACAACACCGCTTTCGGCGCAGCTTAAATTTTGCGCCGTTGATGAGGTATAAATGCATTGATAACATGGTGCCATGTCAAACCGCGAATCAAATACCGAAACCTGTCCTTCCCAAGCAATAGCAGCGCCACTTATCAGTGGCTTTTTGGCAGCGACACAAGCACGGTTAACCGTAAGGCGTGACTCAAGATTATCAGTCGCATCTATCACCAGATCAGCCTGTGAAATCTGCGCCGCTAACTCATTCGCAGCTAAGCGACGGGGAATGCACTCTATCTCAACATGAGAGTTCAGCGCAGCAACGCTAGCCTTAGCAGAGCCCACCTTAGCCACACCGATATCATCAGTAGTATGTATAATTTGCCGCTGTAGGTTGCTTAAATCGACTTCGTCATCATCAACCAAAACCAAGCTACCGATACCAGATGCTGCTAGATACAACGCAACTGGACTGCCTAACCCACCAAGGCCGATTAATAATACTTTCGATTCTTTTAATCGCTGCTGACCGACAATATCTATATCGCCGAGCATAATATGACGGCTATAGCGCAGTAACTCTTGATCTGACAGCTCCATAATCATTACCTCAGGCTTTTACGCCGACTGTTATCCGGTCTTGACCCGCTAAGTCTTGGTAGCAGCAAATATCAACAAACTCGCTTTGTTTAAACAACTGACTAACTGCATATTTCTGATCATAGCCATGCTCAACCATCAACGCACCCCCAGTGTGCAGATAATTAGGCGCTTCATGAATAATTATTCGCAAATCCTCTAGCCCATCAATCCCGCCAATCAAGGCTCTTTCTGGCTCAAAACGAACATCACCTTGAGTCAGATGTGGGTCGTCAACTGCTATATAAGGTGGGTTACTGACAATCAGATCAAACAATCCAAATACCTCAGCATACCAACTGCTTAGTACAAAGCTTACATTGCCAACGTTATTTCTAGCCGCATTGTTTTTAGCTAACCCGACCGAGGCTTGATCAATATCCACACCCAGCACTTCACTCGCAGGCAACTCTTTGGCAATCGCCAAAGCTATGGCACCAGAACCTGTTCCCAGATCTACTATTTTGCTGTGCAGTTTAGCTGACAAAAATACCAGCGCTTGCTCCACTAACAATTCAGTCTCCGGCCTAGGTATTAGCGTGGTCGGTAAAACACGTAAATCAAGCGACCAGAAACCCTGCTGCTTAATTAAATAAGCAATCGGTTCACCCTGCTTACGCCGCTCAACTAAGTTGCCAAAAGCTGCTAATTGCTCTTCTGTTAACTCACGCTCAGGCCAAGTAATCAGGAAGGTTCGAGATTGTTCTATGCAATAAGCTAACAACAATTGTATATCGAGCTGTGCGCTATCACTTACGCCAAGCAACTCTTCACTACGCTTAAGACACTGCGCAATAGTGATCATTTTACTCGCCTAGGGCAGCCAGTAAATCAGCTTGATGCTCATTGATTAAGGGCTGAATAATTTCATCCAATGAGCCTTGAGTAACTTCATCAAGTTTGTATAAGGTCAAATTGATACGATGATCAGTAACGCGACCCTGAGGATAATTATAAGTACGAATACGTTCTGAGCGATCGCCACTACCCACTAAAGAACGACGTTCATCGGATTGTTCTTTGTCTTGAGCTTCTTGCGCACTAGACAACAACCTAGCTTGCAATAAAGACATCGCCCGTGCTTTGTTTTTGTGTTGCGAGCGCTCATCTTGGCATTCAACCACAGTACCCGTTGGGATATGGGTTAAGCGAATAGCCGAGTCAGTTTTATTTACGTGCTGACCTCCGGCACCAGATGCTCTAAATGTATCAACTCGCAAATCGGCTTTATTGATTTCGATCGCACCAATACCCTCTACTTCAGGTAACACCGCCACAGTACACGCAGACGTATGGACACGCCCTTGAGACTCTGTTTCAGGCACTCGCTGTACCCGATGCGCGCCGGACTCAAATTTCAGCCGTGAATAGACATCTTTGCCTGCTAGGCGCACGATTATTTCTTTATAGCCCCCATGCTCTCCTCTGCGCTCACTAATGACCTCCACCTGCCATTTTTGAAAATCCGCATAGCGGCTATACATTCTAAATAAATCACCAGAAAAAATTGCCGCTTCATCACCGCCGGTACCTGCACGTATTTCTAAGAACACATTTGCACCGTCCAACTCGTCTTTTGGCAACAACAGTAATTGCAATTCTTGCTCAAGAGTTTCGCTAGTTTCTTTGGCTTCTTTAATCTCTTCTTCGGCCATTTCACGCATATCTGCGTCACCGTCTTTTAGTAAGCTGGCGGCCTCTTCAATGTCTGATTGAGCCGATACATACCGCTCAAAACACTGAACCACTGGCTCAATCTCAGAATACTCCATCGACAAGGCACGAAATTTATTCTGATCAGAAATCACTTCCGGATCACTCAGCAATGCACCGATTTCTTCGTACCGCTCAGATAGGCCTTCTAATTTGGCTACTATTGATGATTTCATTTCGTCTCACTATTGTTTTGTTCTAACTCGCCATCGCCAAACTCAGTTAAATCATATAATTCTTGGCTTAGCTTAATAAATTCTTCGCGCCCATCAGCACTAGCTTGCTTCATTTTAATACTAGGCCCATGCAATAACTTATTGGTTAGCGTTTTAGCAAACTGTTGTAATACCTGCTCTGCATCATCGCCTTTCGCTATCATTTTTAGCGCCTTGTCCAATTCAATATCACGCATACTCTCGCCTTGCTGGCGAAACGCCCTAACAGTAGATACGGCCGACATACTTTTTTGTCGCTTAGCGTATTCTGCCACCGCCGCCGCGACAATCTCTTCCGCCTTGCTTGCTTCACTGGCACGGCTTTGCTTGTTCTCTTCTACGATGCCACGCAAATCATCAATCGAGTATAAATACACATCAGCCAAATCACCGACTTCACGCTCTATATCTCGCGGCACGGCAATATCCACCATAAAAATTGGTTTATGCCTCCGCCGTTTTAATGCCGACTCTACCGCACCTTTACCAAGAATAGGCAACTGACTACCGGTAGAAGAAATAACAATATCAGCATGATCTAGCTGCTCAGGTATTTCAGCCAACAACACTGCTTCAGCCGAAAATCGATCTGCCAATTGTTTGGCTCTGCCCAAAGTTCGGTTCGCAACAACAATTTTACCAACGCCATTTTGTGACAAATGACTGGCGACTAATTCTATTGTTTCCCCAGCACCTATTAGCAAAGCGCTAGTACCTTTTAAATCACTAAAAATGTGCTTAGATAAGTCCACCGCGGCATAGGCCACCGACACAGGGTTTTCACCAATAGCAGTATCGGTTCTTACTTTTTTAGCCGCTGAAAAACAATATTGGAATAGCCGGCTAAGCTCACTACCGACAGTACCAAACTCAAGCGCTACACTGTAAGCAGACTTTATCTGACCAAATATTTGCGGTTCACCCAAAACCATTGAATTCAGGCCAGCGGAGACGTTGATAATGTGACCAACCGCATCTAGTTCGGTTAAACAATAACAGTATTCTGTAAGTTCGTTTTTCTCGATACTATGAAAACTACTTAGCCATTCAAGTACGCAACTTTCACTGGCGTCTTCATCAATAATCGCAAAAACTTCAGTGCGATTACAGGTAGATAATAATATCACCTCACTCATCTGCCCATTTTCTTGAGCATCAGCTAACGCTTCCTCTATCTGATCGGCAGCCAAGGCAACGCGCTCACGCACCACCAACGGCGCCGAGTCATGGTTCATACCAACAACTATCAACCTCATGAATAAAAAGCCTGTAAGGGCATGGAACAAATACCTACTAACAACATCTATAGTTCAACACACACAGTTGCACTGCGCCTAAATGGCAGACATTCTATCAATACCTAATGCCAAGTGCATGATATGAATACACTATTTACAGTGTTTTGCATGAACACCTTTAGTGCTAATTAGGTCTATAATGACTACCTTGACAAATTTTAGCCCAAACAGCGGACCATCAATGCCTCTATTTAAGCAAGCTAGCGCACTACTTATCGTTTTGAGCCTTATTGGCTGTGCCAGTAAAGAGAATATTACTCAATCTGAGGCTCCAACACCGGCAATCCAAGTAGAGCCGTTTAGCGATGACAGCTTATATGCTTTATTGGAAGCAGAGTTTTCAGGCCATCGTGGTCATTTTACCCAGGCGTCAGCTATCTATCGCCAGCAAGCCCTGACTTTAGATGACACAGAACTGCTATCAAGAGCCACCAAGCTTGCGCTATTCAACGAAGAAAATGCAGCGGCAGAAGAACTTGCCTATCGCTGGTTACAAAAAAAACCCACCGATCAGACCGCTACACAGCTTTATGCCTCTTCATTGTCGCAGCAGGGTAAATTAGACCTAGCCTTAACGCAGATGCTGGCGCTATATCGCAATGGGCATCAACAAAACTTTATTTTACTCGCCGCCGAGGCAGCTGAAACATACCCCAAGCAAGTACCAAAACTGATCCCTGCCATAGAGACAGCTACAGCGGACTATCCTGATGAAATACAGTTTCTGCTGGCCCTCGGTATTTTACAAACAAGAGTAGATTCACAAACTGCTATCGCGACAATTATAAGAGCACAACAACTTGATCCAAGCTCGGTACATGCGGTCAGTATTGAAGCCAAGATATTGCAGCAAGACGGAGAAATTGATAAAGCGCGAGAGCGACTCAAACAGTCTATTGACGATGGCGTTGATAACTTTGCGCTACGGGTTCAATACGCAAGGTTACTGGCACAAGAAGATATTATTGCTGGCCGCATCTACTTAATGAAAATGCATGAAGAGCAACCAAGAAATATTGATACACTGTATTCCTTGGCATTAATCAACAAACAATTAAAACTATGGGACGATGCGGAAGATAATTTCCAGCAATTAGTTAGCCTGCATGCCCATACCAATGAGTCACACTATTATTTAGGGCTGTTAGCGCAAAGAAGTAGCGATATGGATGCAGCAGCCATCCACTACCAACAGATTAGCCTAGGTGATAAGTATCTGCCTGCAATCAGCCGGCTTAATGAATTATGGCAAAACAATTTACCCAAATTACAAACTTACATGGCTAAGCAGCGCAACTTATACCCCAGTGTAAAAATAGATTTATATCTAATAGAAACTGAAACCTTGCTGATAGACAAAAATTACACTTTAGCGCATAAGCTTTTGAGCCAGGCTATTATTGAAAGCCCTGAAAACAATACTCTACGGTATAGCCGGTCTTTAGTTAGCGACAAGCGCGCCGATATCAAGCTAATTGAAGAAGACCTGCGGGTAATATTAGAAGATAGGCCTGAACATGCAGCTACGCTAAATGCATTGGGTTACAGCTTAACTAACTATACTACCCGCTACGATGAAGCTTTAACGCTGATAAGAAAAGCGTTAAAAAATAAGCCTGGTGATCCCGCAATTTTAGATTCATTAGGATGGACGTACTATCAACAAGGCAATGTAAAAACTGCATTAATCTATTTAGTAGAAGCTTATAAGCGTCAGCCAGATCCAGAAATTGCCGCCCATTTGGGCGAGGCGCTATGGAGTCAAAGCCAACAACGGAAAGCTCTGCACATATGGCGACAGGCGCTAATCAACTACCCTGACCATGAGTTAATTACTAGTACGATGAATCGCCTAAACGTAATAACACCATAATGTCTGTAATCAAAAAATGCTTCTTTGTCGCCGTCATGATATTACTACTCAGCGCCTGCACATCAAATCAGCGCGCTACAATGCAACTACCTAGCTCGGATGAGCAAGCTAACAGCTTAGTATCGTTAGATACTTGGGAAATTGAAGGGAAAATAGCTTTTCGTGGCCCTAATGATAACCACAGCGGATATCTTAACTGGCAACAAGCCAATGGCACTTACACTATTCGAGTACATGGCCCGCTAGGCCAAGGCAATAGAGAAATAACCGGCAATGACAATTATGTAGAACTAAGACTGCCCAGTGGCACGCTAAATTCTGACCAACCTGAACAGTTTTTATACCAACATACTGGCTGGGTCTTACCGATTAATGAACTGCGCTATTGGGTTAAGGGTCAAGCAGCGCCAACCGCTGAGATTACCCATATAAAACAAGATATTTATATCACTGAGTTGAGCCAAAACGACTGGAATATTAGTTACTCAAAGCATCAGCTGATTAACTCGATGTGGTTACCGGGGAAAATCACTATTAGTAAAGGCCTGCACAAAGTGATTATATTGGCCAAAAAATGGAAGCTACCTAACTGATGCCGGCCCTGCAAACACTCATCGCGCCTGCTCCCGCCAAGTTAAATTTATTTCTGCATATTACGGGCCGCAAGCCAAATGGCTATCACGAGCTACAAACCCTGTTTCAATTGATTGATTATGGCGACGAACTGCAATTTGAGCTAACCAGCAATGGCATTATTAGTCTAGCCGATAACCTTGCTGACGTAGCGGCAGCTGACAACTTGGTCTATCGTGCGGCTTCAATGCTTAAACAAGTCGCTAACGTAAGTCATGGAGCGACCATTAGGCTGCATAAAAACCTTCCTGCTGGCGGCGGCTTAGGCGGTGGCAGTAGTGATGCTGCAACGACTTTACTGGCACTGAATAAGCTATGGCAATGCGGTTTATCACTAAGTAAATTGGCCGCTATTGGCCTGACACTGGGAGCCGATGTGCCGGTGTTTATTCATGGCCGCACCGCTTGGGCTGAGGGCATTGGCGAAAAACTCACTCCGGTAGTCATTCCCGTTAAATGGTATCTGGTAATTCACCCCAAAATAATGGTGTCTACAGCAGCTGTTTTTGGCCACAAAAATTTGACACGAAACAGCCAAGCCATTACATTAGCGGCCTTTCTGGAGGGGCAAGGTCGCAACGACTGTGAATCAGTGGTTCGTAGCAAGTTTCCAGCTGTTGATAAAGCCTTAAATTGGCTATCTCAATACGCTAAACCAAGCCTAACAGGAACAGGTGCATGTATATTTGCTGGGTTCTCCGATAAGGAGTCCGCAGAGGCGGTTTTAGCAGATTTACCGGCAGCCTGGCAGGGTTTTATAGCTTGTGGAGCTAATTCATCTCCAGCGCATAGCGCACTAGCTTATTAAATACTGCAAAGAGAAGTACTATTGGGGCGTCGCCAAGCGGTAAGGCACTGGGTTTTGATCTCAGCATGCGCAGGTTCGAATCCTGCCGCCCCAGCCATATTTATAGTCTTGCGCTAAATTTTAGCGGCAGGACAAGAACCTAGTTTTCGTAGAAAACAACTGGTTCGACAAATGCGCAGCACTTGAATGCCAAAGCGAATCGGCGGTAGTAGTAGATAGACCATTCATCCATAAGCGGTAACATAGATACCACCTCTAAAAACAACAGGAATCTTTCAGTGTCAAAACTTATGGTTTTTACGGGTAATGCCCACCCTCAATTAGCTCAAGAAGTCGCCAAAGAACTTTCAATTCGTCTTAGCGATGCTGACGTTGCTAAATTCAGCGATGGCGAAATTTCGGTAGAGATTAATGAAAATGTGCGCGGCAAGGATGTTTTTATCATTCAGCCAACATCAGCGCCAACCAACTCAAATTTAATGGAGTTGCTATTTATGGCCGACGCACTTCGCCGCGCTTCAGCAGCTCGAATCACTGCAGTAATACCATACTTTGGTTATGCCCGCCAAGATCGTCGCGTACGGTCTTCACGCGTACCTATTAGCGCCAAATTAGTTGCCGACATGATTGCAAAAGCAGGCGTAGACAGAGTACTAACCGTTGATTTGCACTCTGAACAGATCCAAGGGTTTTTCGATATTTCAGTAGATAACATCTACGGCTCGCCAGTATTACTTGACGATATTGAACGCCGTAACTACGACAACCTAATGGTGGTGTCACCAGACATCGGTGGCGTAGTGCGTGCCCGTGCATTAGCGAAGCAGCTAAACGATGCCGAACTAGCCATTATCGATAAGCGCCGCCCTAAAGCTAACGTTTCAGAGGTGATGAATATCATCGGTGAAGTGGAAGGCCGCACCTGTATTTTGATGGATGACATGGTCGATACCGCAGGCACTTTGTGTTCTGCTGCCAAAGCATTAAAAGATGGCGGCGCAGCGCGTGTTGTCGCCTACTGTACCCACCCCGTTCTATCGGGTAAGGCATTAGAGAATATAAATAAGTCTGAACTTGATGAGCTAGTGGTCACTGACACTATCCCGCTGAGCGAGCAAGCAAGAAACTGTACCAAGATCAGACAACTCAGCATGGCAAGATTACTTGCCGAAGCAATGCGCCGAGTGCGTAATGAAGAATCTATCAGCGCAATGTTTCGTTAATAATATTTGCTAGTAGATACCATTAACCAAGAAACCAAACACCTGGTCGCGGGCGGTTTCTTTAAAGAAAGGAGACAACGATGTCAGATAATATCGTTATCCAAGCAACAACTAGAACAGACTTAGGGAAAGGAGCGAGCCGCCGCCTTCGTCGTATTTCGGGATTAATGCCAGCTATCATTTATGGTGGTAAAACTAAACCGGAGTCGATTTCTATTCCTCACAAAGACATGATTAAAGCAGCAGAAAACGAAGCTTTGTTCTCGTCAGTTATTGATGTGGATGTAGAAGGAAAAGTAAGTCATGTAATCATCAAAGACTTACAGCGTCATCCAGCCAAGCAAATCATTCAACATGTAGATTTTTTACGCGTAGATATGAAGAAAGTGTTAACTGTTCATGTGCCACTTCACTTCATTAACGAAGATAAGTGTCACGGCGTTAAAATGGAAGGCGGCCGTGTTCAGCACAGCATGGTAGAGATTGAAGTTAGCTGTCTACCTAAAAATCTTCCTGAGTATATTGAAGTTGATATGGCAGATGCTGTTTTAGGCTCAATCATCCACATCTCGGATATTAAACTTCCTAAAGGTGTTGAAAGTGTTGCCTTGTCTCACGGTGAAGATCACGATCTTCCAGTAGCATCTATTGTTGCACCTAAAGGTGGTGACGATGATGCCTCAGTTGGAGCAACTAGTGATGAAGTAGCAGCAGAGGGCGGCGAGGAGTAAATCCTTTCCCCCTTTAGAGAGGCCCTAGCGTGAGCGACGAGGTTAAGCTAATTGTAGGTCTGGGAAATCCAGGTCCGGATTACACTGATACCCGCCACAACGCTGGGGCTTTTTTTGTGGCTGAAATTGCCCGCCAATATAATTGTACTTTACAGCTGGAGACGAAATTTTTTGGCCATAATGCTAAATTTACCCTTAACAACGGAGATGTCCGCCTACTAATACCTAGCACTTTTATGAATTTAAGCGGCCAGGCAATTGCCGCCATTGCTAATTTTTATAAAATTGATGCAGAAAATATTTTGGTTGCCCACGACGAACTTGATATACCACCGGGCACTTTAAAACTAAAACAAGGTGGGGGCCACGGCGGCCACAACGGTTTGCGAGACACTATTAGCAAGCTTGGTAATAATAAAGATTTTCAACGTCTTCGTATTGGTATTGGTCATCCAGGCCAAGCCAGTAAAGTTACTGGCTATGTGCTTAAAAAGGCACCAACTAATGAATACCAGCAGACCGAAGATGCAATAAGCGAGGCCGTAAAATGGCTTCCCGAAATATGCTCAGGCCGAAGTAGCGACTGGGCCAAAGCAATGAATCACTTACACAGCTTTACAGCGCAATAGGATGTCACATGGGTTTTAACTGCGGAATTGTCGGTCTACCAAACGTAGGCAAATCAACATTATTTAATGCCCTAACCAAAGCAGGGATTGACGCAGAAAACTTCCCTTTCTGTACCATTGAGCCTAATTCAGGAATTGTACCGGTACCTGATCCTCGCCAAGACAAGCTAGCAGAAATTGTTAAACCGCAAAAAACCATCGCCACTACCATGGAATTTGTAGATATTGCAGGCCTAGTAAAAGGGGCATCAAAAGGAGAAGGTTTAGGCAATCAGTTTCTAGCAAATATACGTGAGACAGATGCTATTGCTCATGTTGTGCGCTGTTTTGCTGATGACAACGTTATTCATGTTTCCAATAAGATAGACCCTGCCGACGACATAGAAGTAATTAATACTGAGCTAGCGCTTGCCGATTTAGAGAGCTGTGAAAAACAGTTACAACGAGTAGCCCGCGTGGCCAGGGGTGGCGATAAAGACGCTACAGCCCAAAAAGCAGTGTTAGAAAGACTAATCCCCCACCTTAATGAAGGCTTGCCAGCTAGAGCCATGTCATTTAATGATATAGAACAAAAAGTTATTCCAAGCCTGCACCTACTTACCATTAAACCCACCATGTACATTGCTAATGTTGATGAAGACGGTTTTGAAGACAACGAGTATCTAGACAAGCTGAGAGAGATAGCCGCAACCGAAAATGCCATCGTAGTGCCCGTTTGCAATAAATTAGAAGCAGAAATAGCGGAATTAGACGCCGACGAAGCTGCCGAGTTCTTGGCCGACTTGGGCATGGAAGAGCCCGGCTTAAACAGAGTTATTCGCGCCGGCTATGAACTACTTAAATTACAAACCTACTTCACTGCGGGAGTTCAAGAAGTTCGCGCATGGACAGTGCCCATAGGCGCAACAGCCCCTCAAGGCGCGGGCGTAATCCATACCGACTTTGAAAAAGGTTTTATCCGTGCCGAAGTTGTTGCTTATGACGACTTCGTTGCCAACAACGGCGAACAAGGCGCGAAAGATGCTGGTCGTTGGCGCTTAGAAGGTAAAGACTACATACTACAAGACGGCGATGTAGTTCACTTCAGATTTAACGTCTAAGTACACTTAGATCGCGCATACTTCTTGACAATATTAAGTCAAAACGGGAGAATGCGCGCGTATTTACTGTGTTTAAGCTAGCCATTAGTAGATATTGGCAAGGTAGCTCAGCTGGTTAGAGCACATCACTCATAATGATGGGGTCAGTGGTTCAAATCCACTTCTTGCTACCATTATTCTAAAAGCCTCATCCGTTGATGGGGCTTTTTTATAACGACTACTTCAGTTCATCCCCAACTGATAGGCGCCAATCAAGGGAATACACTTGAATTAGTAGGTATCTGTCTCGGCTATTTTTACTCTAACAATACTAGCCGGATTTACAGGCATAAAAAAGGCTGTCAAAA
This sequence comes from Pseudomonadales bacterium, assembly GCA_046710535.1. GTDB lineage: Bacteria > Pseudomonadota > Gammaproteobacteria > Pseudomonadales > CAWVSB01 > CAWVSB01. Next base: position 134,293 of record JBKEHH010000002.1, on the reverse strand, counting down.
GGCAGCCGTTTTAAAATATTTAAACCACTAACCAGTTTTCTTTAGCAAACCATTATCAGTTAGCTCTTCAAGGCTCACACCAAAACTATTTTCAGGATGCACTTTCTTAATCAGGAAATTAGAACCTTTAGGTTTACTGTGCACTTTTTCTAGATCAATAACCATTGGGTTAATAACCTTTAGGTCGTTATCACGAACAACCAGTACTTTGGGTAAATGTTTGTGGCGGTAGTTCCTATCCATTACCACGGCAATACTACCATTTTGCAGTTCTACAATACTGCCTGGAGGATATAGACCAATACAGCGAATAAAAGCTTGTGCTAGCTCAGGTTCAAACTGACTATTTTTCCCTTGATAAATCACTTTAAGTGCTTCTAATGATGATGACGTTTGTTTATAGCTAGAACTGTTGGTTAGTACATCGTAAGTCTCAACAATTGATACAATCATGGCATAGCGCGGAATAGCCGAACCTTTTAGGCCGCGCGGATAACCAGAGCCGTCAAACTTTTCATGATGACTGTAGGCAACATCAACTACTGATGGCGGCAGCGTACCTTGACCCATCATAATGTCTCTACCAAATCCTGAATGCTCTTTAATACCATTTAGCTCAGCGTCGGTAATGTCTGCTTTCGAATGAGCTTTCTCTGCTAACTGCTCTGACAGTTGCATAATACCAACGTCATGAAGTAAGCCAGCCATACCTAAGCTAACCAACTCATCTCGACCTAAGCCTAAATAACGACCGAATGACACACCTAAGATACAAACACTCAGCGAGTGGTTTTCAAGGCCAGATGACGACTCTTCCATTCGAGTAAGCCAAAGCAAAGCATCGGCATTTTGCAAAATACCATCAACACATTCAGCTACAGTTTCTTTAACTTTCTTAACATCAATGCCACCACCAAGACGCACTTGATCGAGTACACCTTTGGTAATTTTAGAGGCATTGCTATAGGTTTTACTGGCAGCAGCCAACTCTATTTGAGTTGCCTTTGCATCGCTGTATTTTACTTGGCCTGGAGCACGAACACGCTTACCAGTTTGCTTCGGCGCAACCCATTTTTGCCTTAGGCTATCAACATAAACATATTCGCAATACTTGGCGACTTCGGTTAACTCATCGTCACTGCTAACATAAAACCCTTGAACTAAAAAAGGAGTTTCCAGCCATGGTTTGTCTAGACGTGAAATATACATGCCTACCTGCAGCTGTGAAACAGGCGTTTTTATTGAATGGCGGTTGGATTCTAGTTTACCAGCAGCGCGCGGTTTCTTGACGCGTTTTTTCAACGTTTCTTTTTCTTTCGCCTTCTTTTTACCAAACCAGCCTTTAAACATAAATTAGTTACCAAGTAACACAATATTTAGTATTCACATGTGCGAATATACCGTGGTATTGCACAGATAAAAAGCACTAAAAACGTCTACAAAGCCTTAATCCTATTCGGTTTTTACATATTTTGACGTTTTAGCGTCCTTTCGCCATATCTATAGCTAAATCTTCGATCATATCCTCTTGCCCGCCAACTGTTCGGCGCCTGCCAAGCTCTACTAAGATATCTCTTGAAGACAAACCATATTTGGCTGCGGCGCGTTGAGCGAACAACAAAAATGAGGAATAGACTCCTGCATAACCAAGCGTTAAAGCATCTCGATCAATCCGAATAGGCCTATCCATAAGCGGCGTCACCAAATCCTCTGCTACATCCATTATCTTGTACAAATCGACACCAGTCTCAGCACCCATGCGGTCTAGCACCGCCACAAACACCTCTAGTGGGGTATTACCTGCTCCAGCTCCCAAGCCTGCGGCTGAGCCATCAATGCGGTTTGCACCTGCATCCACTGCCGCCAATGAGTTTGCAATGCCCATCGCCATATTGTGATGGCCATGGAATCCTAGCTCGGTATCTGCCTTAAGCTCTTGGCGCAGCAGGCCAATACGACTCGTAACATGGTCAGGTAGCATATAACCGGCTGAGTCGGTGCAGTAAATACAATTGGCACCATAGCTCTCCATTAATAGCGCTTGCTCCAACAACTGTTCTGGCTCAATCATATGAGCCATCATCAAAAAACCCACTGTATCGACACCCATAGAGCTGGCCATACCGATATGCTGCTCTGAAACGTCAGCTTCAGTACAATGGGTAGCAACACGAATAGTAGTAACTCCGCAATCAACCGCCATTTTCAAATGATCAATGGTTCCAATACCCGGCAATAACAATGCAGAGATTTTTGCCGTATTAACCGCCTTCACGCACGCCGTTAAATACTCTTCATCGCTATGCGCAGGAAAACCATAGTTAACTGATGCGCCGCCCAAACCGTCACCATGGGTAACCTCTATTAATGGGATACCGGCATCATCTAAGCCTTTGGATATGGCCACCATTTCATTTAGTGAAATCTGATGCTGCTTCGGATGCATACCATCACGGAGGCACATGTCGTGTAGAGTAACTTTCTTTGCTGTTAGATCCATAACTACCTCACTTAACTCTTTACAGCGGTCGGCACAAACCGACCTGCGATAATTTCTTCAGCATACATTTCTGCGGTGCGCAGTCCGGCAGCCGTCATAATGTCTAAGTTACCTGCATATTTTGGTAGAAAATCACCTAAACCTTCAACCTCCATGTAAATAGTCACTCTATTGCCATCAAACACTGGGCCATTTTTCAATACATAACCCGGCACATATTTTTGTACCTCTTTAATCATGTCTTTGACTGACTGAGTGATGGCCACTTGATCTGGCGTTTCTTTAGTTAAGCAATGAATTGTGTCGCGCATAATTAACGGCGGCTCTGCAGGATTAATAACTATAATGGCCTTACCTTTATCTGCTCCGCCTACTTTTTCGATTGCGCCGGCAGTGGTACGGGTAAATTCATCAATGTTTTTTCGCGTACCAGGACCTGCGGACTTAGATGCTACGGTGGCTACTATTTCGCCATAAATAACATGTTGAATACGACTCACCGCAGCTACTATCGGGATCGTCGCTTGACCGCCACAAGTCACCATATTTACATTCATCGCTTGAGCAGCAACCGCGTCGTCAATATTTACCGACGGTACACAGTACGGTCCAATTGCAGCAGGCGTAAGATCAATCATAACCGCGCCTCTTGCATTAGCCTTGCGTGAGTTTTCAGCATGGACATAAGCAGACGTCGCATCAAACACAATCTGCACTCCATCAGCTTCCATCTCCGGTAACATTCCGTCCAAGCCATCGGCGGTAATTTTCAAACCCATTTGCTTAGCACGAGCTAAGCCTGGTGAATCAGGGTCTACGCCAACCATCCACACTGGCTCTATCACCTCACTGCGCATAGCCTTAATTAACAAGTCTGTGCCGATATTACCCGGGCCAATTATTGCTGCTTTAATTTTCTTACTCATCGCTGAAACCACGTTATATAAATTTGATAGATGTTGTACCCACGCCCACTAGCTCCATTTCCATGGAATCGCCAGCTACTACCGGCTCTAGCGGCACTAATGAACCCGACAAAATAACTTCACCGGCATTGAGTGGTATGCCAAATTTACCTAGGGTATTTGCCAACCAAGCAACTGCTGTTAGCGGGTTACCCTGCACTGCACTGCCAAAGCCTTCACTAAGAAGCTGGCCATTTTTCTTCACTACTACTTTCAAATTTGGTAAATCAAAATCATGTGGATCAACAGCTGTATCACCTAAGACAAACACACCACATGAAGCATTATCTGCCACCGTGTCTTGTATTTTTATCTTCCAAGCATCAATGCGAGAGTCAACAATTTCAAAGCATGGGATAATCGCCTCAGTTGCGGCCAATACGTCAGCTTCGGTAATGCCAGGGCCAACTAAGTCATGCTTAAGCCTAAAAGCAATTTCGGCCTCGGCTCTAGGCTGGATCATAGTGCAGGCAATTGAAACTTCAGCGCCGCTAGGGTATTCCATGGTATCGGTTAAAAAACCAAAATCAGGCTGAAATACTCCCAACATATCTTGCACTGGCTTGCTAGTTACACCAATTTTTTTACCGACAATTTTTTCACCGTCGTTTTCAATTCGCTTATTTACCATACCTAATGAAATATGATATGCATCCGCAATAGTAATATCATTAAACCTATCAGTTAATGGTGATATCGTTTTTTGAGTTCGCAAAGCTTGGTAAAGATCTTCACTCAATTGATTAATTTTATTTTTATCCAGCATCAAAATTATCCATTCACCAAAAAATCTAACGTTGTTCGATTGAATAAATCTTCGTGTTCAACCATTACCCAATGGCCGCAGTTAGACACCAACACTATGCGTATATTTTTACACTTTTTGCCAAGTTTCATAATACCCGTTTCAGGCATCATATTTTCGTTCAGCCCCCACATGACCAAAATAGGGCTCTCAATCTCACCTAACCTGTCTTCCATATTAGGCACAACCATAGTCTTAATCACTTGAGAATTTTGAGTTTTCATCACCTCAAACCGCTCTGCAACCAAGCTGTCAGTAACAACATGCTGCTGATATACCAAGGCCTCACTAATAAAATTTTTCATTCTTTCGCCCGTCATAGGCTCAGCAGACATAAAGGTTTCACGCATCACCTTCATGCCTGGCATAGTAAAATACGACTCTTGCTGCTCGATACCGCCAGGCGCCATTAATAATATTTTATTAGTTTGCTGAGGGTAGTCTAGAGCAAATTTAAGCGCTATTGCGCCGCCCAGTGAATTACCAACCAAGTGGCAACTGCTAATACCTTCAGCGTCTAACAATTGCTTTATACATTGCACAAACAGATCAAGGTGATAATCGATATCTTCTGGTTTATCTGAAAAACCATAGCCAAGTAGATCTGGAACGATAACTCGGTAACCGCTATCAACTAGATAGGGATAATTGCCTTTAAAATTACTATGCCCACTAGCGCCCGAGCCACTGCCATGCAAAAAAACAACAACAGGCCCCTCACCATAATCAAGGTAATGAACTGTCTGCCCGTTGTCTAAAGCAGCATATTTTCCTTCTGGCAAATAGTCCTTAGCGCTCATCTAACTCTCCGCAATGGTTAACCGCGTTATAACGATATGAGTTAGTCATAATAGCGAAGATATACAATAAATATGATTAATCTAGCTTAATGTAAAATCATAAATTTAGCATAATAAACAATAAGGAGGCGATACTTAGCTGTCAGCCTTAGAACCGCCTAAGCACTGGGGCGAGCTAGGCGCTTGCTGATTCACTTGTGCCCATTCTTCTAAGGTATACAAATGCATAGTCAAAGCATGTACCTCGCCGGCTAGCTCTTGTGCCAAAGTTTTGTAGACCGCCTGATGACGGGCAACCTTGCGCTTGTTAAGAAACTCATCACTAACCAGCGTCAGCTTAAAGTGGGTTTCAGAATTAGCAGGCACGCTATGCATATGACTCTCGTTCTCTACAAGTAAATAACTAGGCAAGAATTCTGCATTAATTTTACTTTCTATCGATGATTGTATTTTCATAACTGTTTTAGCCTAACCTTGAACAATCAATATAACCTTTTGCACCAACAGTGTATCGCGTCGCTGTAGCATAATCCGCCAAGCCATCATTATGCTTAAAGCCCTCGATTAGATCAGGCCTACACAAATGACCCAGCCTACCCGCTCTTAAATAAGCCCCGTCGGCAATCATCAGACTTAACGCTAGATCACTGACTATAGTCAGTCAATACGAACACTGCCTTTGCAGGGTATCAATTGGCTCGATTTCTTGTCTTTAGATCTATAAGCATTGATGGAGATAACGAAATCTAACTAACAGTTGCGGCAGTCATTAGAAGACGGGGCGGCGCTAATTTACCAGTTTAAAATTAATTACTTTAGCGCCAACAGGCTTGTCAACAGAGTCATACTCTCCCGCTAAAGATAGTACTTTTTGGCGGGCTTGTACTAAATCGTTAATTTCAAACAGCTGGTTAATTTCATCTAGAAAATTTACTATTTCACTCCAAGTAATGGTTTCCTCCTCTGCACCCATAATCATGGGATGAGATGTACGAAATACAGACTCCCCTATCAGTAACTCTTCATATAATTTTTCGCCAGGGCGAAGACCGCAGAATTCAATTTCAATATCGCCATCTTTTTCATCCGACTTAACTTTCAAACCAGATAGGCTAATCATTTTTTCGGCCAAATCGAGAATTCGAACCGACTCCCCCATATCAAGTAAAAACACTTCTCCGCCCTTGCCGATTGAACCCGCCTGGATAACTAACTGAGCGGCCTCTGGGATTGTCATAAAGTACCTAGTGACTTTAGGGTGAGTCACTGTAACTGGGCCACCTCTGGCAATTTGCTCTCTAAACTTGGGAATTACTGAACCAGAAGAATCAAGAACATTACCAAATCGAACCACAGCAAATCGAGTATTATTTGGAAAACCATCTTCCACTTGGGTGCCTATATGATGCGGCGCAACAGATTGCTCCTGCGCCAGCGACTGTAATATCATTTCAGCAATACGCTTAGTTGCACCCATTATGCTCGTTGGCCTTACTGCTTTATCGGTAGATATAAGCACGAAGTTTTCTACCCCAGCTTTAATTGCCACCTGAGCTGTATTTAAAGTCCCATAAACATTGTTAATAAAACCTTCTCGAATATTACTTTCAACGATAGGCACATGTTTGTAGGCTGCTGTATGATACACAGTATCTACTGAATGCTCGATCATCACCTGTTCAAGAGTCTTTGTATCTTTAACTGAGCCAAGCACAACAACCAAAAATGCAGGGCTAGCTAACTTTTTAAGCCTTTCTTCTATCTGGTAAAGGTTATACTCAGAATGATCAAACATGATTAGAACTTCAGGCTTTTGTAACATTATCTGATAGCAAAGCTCAGAACCAATAGATCCTCCCGCGCCCGTGACCATTACCGCTTTATTGGCAATACAGCTACTGAGTAAGTTCTGGTCCGGTGCGACAACGTCCCTGCCTAGGATGTCAACTATGTCGACTTCATGTATATCTTCAACACGAAGTACCCCTCCAGCCATTTGATTTAACGTCGGTACAACTCTTACATGTAACGAAAATGGCTCTAACTTATCAATAATTTCTTTTCGTCTTACGCGACTGATAGATGGCATCGCCAACAGCACATCCTCAGCAGCGGTGTCATCAATGATCTCCTGTATACTTGATGAACTATATATTCGGCGTCCACCGATAATTCTGCCTGCAAGCTGTCTATCGTCATCGATAAAACCAACCGGAAAATACTCTTTATCCTGCTCCAACAAGCCAAACAGCTGGAACCCTGCCTCACCAGCACCGTAGATTAGAGCAGGCTTTCTACCCTTGTTATTTCTAGAGCGAGAGACGACGTTTAATAAGGCTTCATTAGTTAAAAACCCACGTCCGGAATAGCGGATAACACTAACTAATAGCAAATTAATTAAGGCATAGTTAAAAATCAATGCCCGAGGAATCAGCTGATCGCTACGGAATAAATAGAGGACAAAAGCTAATACCAGAGATGAAAAAATTACTGCATTAGCAATACTTACTAGATTCTCCATATTCAAATAACGGAGAACAGTTTTATATAAACCGAACCAAGAAAATACAACCACGGTGATGACTGAAGCGCTGAGAAACAACCACAGATAATCTAACGGATTAACTAGCGGGGAAGAGCCAAGACGAACAAAAAATGCAGCCCAAAGAGATATCCATACCAACAAAATGTCTGTAAACATTGAAATCCAATGTTTTTGCGAACGACTCCTGCCTAGTAACCATGCCCTTACATTGTTTAACATACAGCTTTAACTTCCGCATAATTGTTATTGCTATAATATGCAATTAATTCGCATTCTAGCGCAAAAAAACGCCTACTTCCAAAAAACTAAAGCTATATTGTAATAACGGGTAGAATACTTCAATGCGATATACAACATAGGCAGATAGGCAAGAATACATATCAGCCACGCATTAGCGTTAAAACTAGAAGCAATTAGCGCCAGCGGCACTAACCAAACGGCAGATATTAACAGCAGCCAGTAACAAACTTTTTGATGAGAATCCAAATGGCGGGCAAGCTGCTGATATATATGACTTTGGTGCGCATCAAATACGTTTTGTTTAGCTATCACCCTAACTGACAAAGTAACGCCCGTATCAGCGATAAATAGGCCCAAAATAATAAACCACGTCCAAATGCCAATTTTTCCAGCACTTAACAACATTAAACAAGCAAAAATAAAACCCAAATAGCTGCTACCAACATCACCCATAAAAATTTTAGCCGACTGACAATTCCAGGGCAAAAAACCTAAACTACTGCCAAAAATACAAGCAAAGGCAAGTATCCAGTAAGAATTACCGCTAACCACTAGAATCAACATCGCGATAGCAGAGCCAGTTAATGCCTGCGATATCGCAATACCGTCAATACCGTCCATAAAATTATAAAGATTAGTCAACCAAACCATAACGACAACATAAAATGGAGCACATAGCTCTACCGGCAAAAAATAGCCACCGACATTAAGTAGAGGTATTACTGGCAACGCCAAAATAAAAGCGATTGAAATGCAGAACTGTAATAACAGACGAAACTTCGCCGATAAGTTCGAAATGTCGTCCCACAAACCAAGTATAGCTATTGCCAGCGAGCAAACTATTAGCGGCAACATAAGCTCAAGGGAATAATATCCTGCTGCCAACAGTGCTGTGAGCGCTGCAGTGATGACTATCACAAACGCTATGCCTCCGCCGCGAGGAGTGGGAACTGTATGTGCACTGCGATAATTCGGCACGTCTAACAATACGCCTTTTTTAGCCAACCACAGCACCGCGCCAGTCAAAGTAAAGGCTGTCACCGCGGTGACAGCCACAAGCGCTGCAATCAACTCGACCATTTAGCTGAATATCTCTTAAATTCAATAGCTGTATCGACAGGTGGCAACCAGCCTAAAAGCCGCTCTGCTTTCGCACAGTTTACCTCTAACGACTGCACTAAGCGCTCAACAATAGTGCTGCGATTTAACACCCAAGCTATCGCCTTTAAAATAAAAATAGGCACTGGCAACAAACAAGCCGACTTGCCTTGGGACAAAGCTATTAATCGTACTAACTGAGGAGTAGATACTGGCAAACTATCTGCAACTAAAAAGGTTTGATTAAAGGCGTTTTTATTGCTGCTGCAATGGATGATAAATGCAGCTAGATTGTCTACTGACACAAGGCTTCGCGTATTGTTAATACTGGCCAGTGGCAAAGGTAATCCTTTAATGCTTAACCTCAGCAAGGCCTTAAAGTTCGCCTTCACATCTGGCCCATATACCAGTGGCGGCCGAATAATGGTAATAGCTAGATCCGAATTACCAGCCAATATATTCAACCCTTGTTCCGCCTCCCATTTAGCCAAACCATAAGCATCCTTAGGAGCAGGAATATCCAGCTCCGAAAAAGGCTCCCTGCCATCAGTATGCTCACCATTAACTTTAATGGAGCTCAAATATATAAACTGTTTTACGCCACATTTAGCCGCCATTGACGCTAATTTCACCGTTGCATCACAATTTGCTGCCATCTGTAGTGCAGTCTCGTTTTCCGGGTCAGCCTGCATCTGATGCACCCGCGCAGCCAAATGAACAACAATATCAACCCCATCAAACCATTGGGACTGTGGCTGGATAGCCTCCAAACCTTTAAAGACGTGCTGCAGCGCGTGCGGGTCTAATTCTAGCGGCCGACGCGTCAATACACTCAGATTAACACCGGAATCTAACAATTTTTGGCAAAGCACTTTGCCAACAAAGCCACTCGCTCCAGTCACTAAAACTGTCAAATTTTCAATTGAGCCCATAACTAATAAATTTATACTTTTTATAAGCCTTTATATTGTGAAACCTTATCTCATACTCACCAGAAAACACAGTCGATTAGCTAAGTTCGTTATAAGAAAGCGAAAAAAATAGAAAATATATGCCAAAAGTAATCGACAGTAATTTTTACAGCTATACTATGTTGATTAAAGAGAAGGAACAAAAGTGTGACCGAGCAACTATTCGTTATTATTTTTAAAGGCGAGACCTTAGACGGTATTGAAGTACTTGATGCACAAGTAAACCTTGCCAAGCTTTTCAAACAACCCACTGACAAAATTGCCAAGCAATTTTTTAGTCAGCCCTGCTATCTGAAAAAATCTTTAACCCGCGAAACAGCGGCTAAATATCAAGCCGCATTGAAAAAAGCGGGGTTGAAGATTTACATCAAAGAACAGCAAGGAAGTCCTAATAAGGCTCAAGAAAAAAAGCCTGAGGGCAGCCAAACAGTTGACACACAGTCGTCATCAACAGAAGAAACTTATGGCTTTTCACTTGCTCCGATGAACGGACCGCTATTAAAGCCTAGCGAAAAGAAAGTCAGTATTATCAATGACCTTGATCTTTCAGCCTACTCTCTAGCAGCGCAAGAAGGATATTTAGTAGATCCACAAGAACTTCCAGCAAGAGATTACCCGTTAATTGAAATACCGGACCTATATTTAATTCCAATGGATAGATAATTAGCTAACGGTAATTTTTGGCAATTTAACCAGAACTTTAAGCCCAGGGTTATTATCATTTAAAGAAACAACACCTTTATGTAATTTGATCACAGCTTCTACCATACTCAAACCTAAGCCATTACCGGGCAACGCTCCCCTACTGGCCTCAACCCGATAGAAACGCCTAAACGCTTTATCTCTCTCTGCCGCCGGAATACCGACTCCATCATCAGCGATAGAAAATTCTATATAATCCTGATTCTGCCAAGCATTAACCTCTATATTGCCATCAGCTTTGCCATATTTAAGTGCATTATCTATAAGATTAGCTAACACCTGAAACACTAAATCTCGATCAGCCCATAACGCCAAATTAGGCTCCGTCTCAAGGCTCAAACTCTGCCCCGCTTCAGCCGCAACAGGCTCATACATTTCAACTACATCAGCTAAAATCATGTCTAAATTAATATCAGAAAAACCCTCTTTTTGACTATCACTTTCAATGCGAGCAATTCGAAGCAAAGCACTGAAGGTTCTTAATATCCCGTCTGCCTCATCAATCAATGACTGAACTCTTTCTTCTCCGGCTGCAGGCACATCGACTTGTAACTGCACCATATGATTACGTAATCTAGTCAATGGAGTTCGCAAATCATGAGCAATATTGTCACTTACCTGCCTAACCCCAAACATCAGTGACTCAATCCGATCTAGCATTTGATTGAAATTAGCCACCAGTATTTCAAAATCGCCACCACCGCTTACAATTTTCAATCGGCGAGTTAAGTCTCCGGCCATAATATGCTGAATACTTCTATTGATAGATTCAATTCTGCGCAGGAATATAGAGGTAATAATCGCGCCGCCAATACTTCCGAGTAAAATCAGCACAACCATTCCCTGAGTAAGAATCCCAGCTACTAGCAGTATGTGATCGATAACGTCATTGTAATTTCTAGCAACCAGAATCCGATCACCATTTAACATCTCCTCACTGCGCCCAACATAATCAATATCAACGTTGCCTTCACTGTTGGACTGAAGAATATCTTGTTCAAAGCTTAACCAGCCTTGCGGATAACGAGTGGATGCTGGCCATTCTTGCAAGTTTCCAGCTAATACATTGCCGTTTTTATCCACCAGCAAATAAAAATAAGAGGCTAATATTGGTTGGTGGATACGGGTATCAATAAATTCATTGACGCCATCAGCTCCATCGTCGAGATACGCTTGCTGAACCCCCTCCCACTCTGTCTCAATCGCCTTATGCACTTCATTAGTAAACTGATAAGAATAAATTGCATAAACAATGGACAGCACAATGAACACGGCGAAGCTGAGCCCCACCATGTACTTAACGCTAGATCGAAAGGTATAACTAGATAAAAGTTTATTCAGGTTCATTAAGCATATAACCGGCACCACGAACGGTGTTCAGCAACGGCTTTTCGAACTCTTTATCAATTTTTTGACGCAGGCGACTGATATGAACATCTATCACATTAGTTTGCGGGTCAAAGTGATAGTCCCAGACGTTCTCTAACAACATAGTACGAGTAACGACCTGCCCGGCATGCTTCATTAAGTACTCAAGCAAACGGAACTCTCTGGGTTGCAAAATAATATTTTGCCCGCCACGAGTCACTTTATGAGACAACAAATCCATTTCTAAATCTGAAACCTTTAATTGAGTAACCAGGGCAGAACTTTCTTTCCGTCTGGCCATTGCTTCAATTCTTGCTAACAGTTCAGCGAAGGCAAACGGCTTAACCAAATAATCATCAGCCCCAGCTTTAAGACCTTTTACCCGATCATCCACTTCACCAAGTGCGCTTAAAAATAATACTGGTGTTTGATTATCTGCCGCGCGAATAGTTTGAACAATGGCTAAGCCGTCAACATTTGGCAGCATTCTATCCACCACCAAAATGTCATAACCCTCACTACTCGCTAGTAGTAAGCCCTCTTTGCCGTCTTGAGTATGATCAACTGAGAAACCACTTTCCTTCAGTCCTTTCACCACAAATTCAGCAACGCTAATATCATCTTCTATTAGCAGTATCCGCATAGGAGCCCCTTTATTTTTATCGCTATGTAGCGTCTGCGCCAGCTCTTGCCGACTGTCGCTACCACCATAGTATTTATTAGAGCCTAGCATATCATGTCGTTCCTGTTTTGCCAGTTGTGATTGAGTAAAAATTTTAACCCATCCCAGCTATCCAAAAGCTTTCCAACAAATTAATCATTAGTAACTAGACTAAAAAGGCAGCCTGCAGCCTGCGGTAAGTTCTGTTAATATTTAACGGCTAAAAGAGCGCTTTATCAAAAGTTAGCTAAGCAAAGATTGTTAATCAAAATTCCATCGCTAAGAAACAACAATGACACACAAAAAACACACCCCATCATTAGGAAAAAGACTAGCCGCTATGGGTTACGACTCACTATTGGTGTTCGCGCTACTGTTTATCGCCAGCGGCACTTATATCGAGATCACTCGCAGAGTTAAAAATATTTCAGCCACTGAAGTGAACACTGGCCAAATAGTAACCGAAATAGCCCCTGCCGCAAGTGGTCCGCTATTTACTTTGTACTTAGTAATAGTTGTTGGCTTATTCTTTTGTTATTTCTGGTGTAAAGCTGGTCAAACACTAGGCATGCAGTCCTGGAGTCTAAAAATACAAAATACCGACGGTTCGCTTATTTCAGCTAAACAGGCATTTATTCGCTATTGTGTTGCCATTATATCGCTATGTTGTTTTGGCGCAGGCTATTTATGGGTATTTATAGATAAGGAAAGTAAAACCTGGCACGACAAGGCATCAGGCAGTGAGACAGTACTTTTACCAAAAGACAAAACTTAAGCCTTGCGCAACATATAAAAGCCAGCAATAGCACAAATAATTATCGGTATCGCGACTGCCTGCCATGGCGGAAAGCTAAAGACTAAGCTGGCAGGCCCCAACAGATTTTGTACCGTCCGAAAAACCACCCCCACCATAACTCCAGTAAAGATCCGATAACCCATAGTCACTTCACGCAGTGGCCCAAAGATAAATGATATCGCAATCAGTACTAAACTAGCGGTACCGAGAGGCTGCAGCACCTTTTTCCAAAATTCTAAAACAAACTCTCCACTGTCTAAGCCCTGAGCGCGCCGGTAATCGACATAGCTATACAAGTCAGAAATCGACAAATAACGTGGCCGCATTGACACCACATTTAATAGTTTTGGAGACAAACTAGTATCCCAGCGACGGGTAGAGAAACTCTGACTAGTTGTTTTATCGCCCCAAAAAGTGGTTTCAGCGCCATTTTCTAATACCCAGTAATCGCCATCCTGATAACTGGCTCGCTTAGCAGCAACAGCTTTAGTTAAGTTGCGCTCATCGTCAAAATTATACAGCATAACCCCAAATACAACTCCGTTCGGCTGCACCGAATTAAAATGCATAAACTCATTGTCTTCCCTATTCCAAACGCCGCCTTTGGTGCTAGATACTTTATCCCCACTGATCAGATACTGACGATTACTGTGAGCTATTTGCTCAGTAACCGGCGCTACAAATTCACTAAGTAATACTCCTAAAATCATTACCAACATTGCCGGTCGCATCACAATCCAAACTAGCCGTTTAGTAGAAATACCCGCTGCCCGCATCACCGTGAGCTCACTATTACTAGCAAGACCGCCTAAGCCAGCAAGGCAACCCACTAACGCTGCGTATGGCAAATAGTCATTAATGCGTCGAGGAATCGTCATCAATATATAAATAATCGCCTGACCAAAAGTGTAATTCCCCTCTAGCTCACCCGACTCGTCGATAACAGCAGCCAAAACATCAAGACCTAAAATAACCGACAACACCATCAGTATGGCCAACAACACTTGCTTACCTACATAACGCGTAACTAATCTATGTTGCATTGCGACGACCTCCGAGCTTTAGCCACCAATCGGGACCAAAAACCAGCAGTAAACCAACAATAAAAGCCACCACATGGTTTGGAATCATACCGGGGAATACGTTAGTTTCACCATCAGCAATACTCGCTCGAGTCATTGTTAGGGACACGAAATAACCCAAGTACAACAATATCGCCGGAAACATTTTAGTATATCGTCCCTTACGATGATTAGTTCGACTCATGCCAATCGCCATCATTGTGCTAATCACTACTAACCAAGGTATAGATAGGCGCCATTGTAAAGCCGCTTGATATTCCGGATTGCTAGAGCCGATAAGATTTTGAGTAGAGACCGCGTCCAATTCTTGACCTCGGCTTACGCGCGTCTCAGACTCCTTTATTAAGGCGGCGAAAGTATCAAACTTAACCACATCAAAGGTTAATTCGCCTGGGTTACCTTGGTACTGATAGCCATCGTACAGCTCAATATATCGAGCTGAGGTTTTTCCATCACTAATCAGTTTACCTGAACTAGCAACTACCACTGTCATCTTTGCCTCGCCTGTTTCGTCCTCAGATGAGCCACTCGCCGCAAAAACGTTCTTCATTCTAGTTCGATTTGAGTGCAAACTTTCAGTATAAAACACTCCAGCAGAACTCTCAGTACACTGGAATCGCCCTGGAGCCATCGTGTTCAAACCGCTGCGGGCATTAAGGTCAGTTAATATTTCTTCAACTTTGACCTCTCCGGCGGGGCTTACATACAAACTTAATGAGCCACTAATAACAGCGATCAGCAGCGCGGGGATCAACGTATAAACCAGCAGACGAAGCTGGCTCATACCACAAGCAATCATCACCACCATTTCACTTTCAACAAACAAACGGCCGTAAGCCAAAATAATACCAATAAAGAAGCTAAGCGGTAATATCAGCTCAATAAAGTTAGGAAGGCGATAATACATAATCGGGAATAGTACGTTAGCGGCCAATTCGCCTGCCGCCGCATCAGCCAAATAGCCAACAAAACGCCCGCTCATGAACACTAGCAACAGCACCAGTAAAACGGCAAAAGTCGTTACCAAAACTTCCTTTGCTAAATATTTAAAAATTAGCACTCGCCAACTATTCCTCTTAACTGCATAACCAAGCCATAACACGCTTGCAACCGGCGCCTACCCCTATAAACTTAGCGTCGTTACATTTTTGGTGCATTGTACCATTATTTAAATCGACAAAGCCTTGTCTCGCGGAGCTAAAATGCAATACACAACAAAATCAGATCAAAATCTTGCCACCCTAAAAACAGACTGCTTGGTCGCCTTAATCTTCGATGGCGACAATGGTAAAAAAACATCTCAAGAGCTAGGCTCTGCTATTGCGTCAACTGTTAAGGCATTGGTCGCCAGTGGCGACCTCACCACTAACATTGGCGCGAGTAATACAATTATTAACCCTAACGACATTCAAGCTACCCGCTTGCTGTTAATCGGAGCCGGGCCGCGTAAAGAGTGGGGGCAAGATAATCTGACTAAAGTTCTTAACAGTCTTAGTGCCGCACTCAATAATCTACCAATAAAAAATGCTAGCATTGTCTATCCAAGTGCAAGTTATGCCAATAGCGAAAAATCGGCAGCAATCCAAATTTCACAGATTTTAAGCGCTAGTCAGTATCGCTACAGCAAAACACTCAGCCGTAAAGTCAGCAAGCCTTCTGTCGCTAAAGTTGAAGTTATCTGCACTAGTAAAACTAGCTCAGCTATTCGTGCGGGCTTAAAACTAGGCAAAGCCATCGGCAATGGCATAAATGTCGCTAAAGAGTTAGGCAACTTACCAGCAAATATTTGTACTCCGACCTACCTAGCTAATCAAGCCAAGGCCATGGCACGAAAATGCCCACAGCTAACCACCAAAGTGCTAGAAGAAAAACAAATGAAAGAACTGGGTATGGGCTCGTTACTATCGGTCAGCGCCGGTAGTGTCCAGCCAGCTAAGTTCGTCATTATGGAATACAAAGGAGCCAAAG
The DNA here is from genome assembly GCA_046710535.1 of Pseudomonadales bacterium. Taxonomy (GTDB): domain Bacteria; phylum Pseudomonadota; class Gammaproteobacteria; order Pseudomonadales; family CAWVSB01; genus CAWVSB01. The sequence goes on along the minus strand of JBKEHH010000002.1, from coordinate 117,792 downwards.
ATAAAAAGCAGGTACCTAAAGTATTAATTGGTAAGGGCGTCACTTTTGACACCGGTGGCATTAGCTTAAAGCCCGGCGCCAAAATGGATGAGATGAAATATGACATGTGTGGTGCTGCCAGTGTAATCGGTACCATGGCAACAATTATCGAAGCCAAGGCAGATATTAATGTTGTTGGCATAGTTGCTGCAGTTGAAAACATGCCTAGTGGCATTGCGACTAAACCGGGCGATGTTGTTACTAGTATGTCTGGCCAAACTATTGAAGTTTTAAATACCGACGCTGAGGGACGCTTAGTCTTGGCCGACGCGTTAACCTATGTCGAGCGCTACAACCCTAGCGCGGTTGTCGATATTGCTACATTGACCGGCGCCTGCATAGTAGCGCTCGGCCATATTAATACCGCTCTTTATACCAATCACCAACCGCTGGCTAACGAATTATTAGCCGCCGGCAATGACAATGGCGACTTCATCTGGCAAATGCCATTAAACAATGCCTACCAAAAACTGATCGATAGTCCATTTGCCGACATAGCCAATATTGGCGGCCCTGGCGCTGGCAGTATCACTGCTGCCTGCTTTTTGAGTCGCTTTGCCAAAAAATATAACTGGGCGCATTTGGATATTGCTGGCACAGCATGGAATAGCGGGGCCAACAAAAGCGCAACGGGCAGACCGGTTGCATTGCTAACTCATTACTTGCTAGCCAAGTAATGACCCAAGTAGATTTCTACTCACTCTCGAGTAGTGACGCCGCTGTGCGGCTGCGCTACGCCTGTATATTGGCAGAGTTGGAATATAAACAAGGCAAAACTGTTTACCTCAACATGCAATCAAGCGAGGACTGTAAATCGATCGATGAAACGCTATGGTCTTTTCGAGACAACAGCTTCATTCCACATAACCTAGCAGGCGCTGGTACGGCACCAATTACTATTGGCTGCGCACCGAATACACCAGACACCGATGACGTACTGATTAATTTATGTCATCCAGTGCCAGATTTCTTTAGTCGCTTTCACCATGTGAGAGAAATAGTTATCGAAGACGAGACCATAAAAGATGAGACTCGAAAAAATTTCCGCTACTACAAAGATCGAGGCTACCCTTTGCAGCACCATAAAATAAATGCTGATACTATTTAGCTACACAACCTGGCAATAACTTGGATTAAGCCGTGCCTAACAACCCCAGCAACGCCAATAGTTCAACCAAAAGTATTGTTGAAGAACTAGAATCAATTACATCTTTACTGGATGAAATTGAAGGCGATTGTGCCAAACTAATTGATAACAACAGTGAACAAGAAATTCCTATACTCAGCCACATTATTGAAGGATCTAATACTGTGACGACCAAGGCCGATAATATGATGGTAGCTCAATCACTGTTTCCCACTAACGATGAAATGATTGAGCAAGTAATCCCGACTCTCACCCAATCGCTGACAGCAGCTAAGCCTAAAGCCGATGAAGAACAGCTAATATTGCCCCCGGTTGAAGAACTAGATGCGGAATTAGCCCAGAGCCAACCGCCTACCGAGCCGATACCGCTAGTTACTTCACAGCAGATCGAAGACGCCGTCAAACAATGCATGGCAGAACTAGAACCGATAGTTCGTGAGAAAATCACCAAAATACTCGCCGCTAACAATAGTTAATCCTATTAGCTGTAGTAAAACAATCCGCTAATGGCCGCACCAGCTACTGCCATTGTAGACATTCTCCGTGCTACAATTTGCGCCCATTTAATAGTGCTAAAAAAAACTTTACAGAGATCCCATGGAAAAGAATTTTCAACCCAGTGAAATCGAAACAAATTGGTACAAAAGCTGGGAGGAAAAAGGTTACTTCAAGCCATCAGGTCATGGCTCGCCGTATTGCATTATGATTCCACCACCCAATGTAACTGGCAGTTTGCACATGGGCCATGGTTTTCAAGAAGCTATTATGGACGCACTTGTGCGCCACCAGCGAATGCTCGGCAGCAATACGCTTTGGCAGGTCGGTACAGATCATGCTGGCATTGCTACGCAAATGGTGGTCGAACGTCAATTAGACGCCCAAGGCGTTTCTCGTCACGACATTGGCCGCGAAGACTTTATTAAAAAAGTATGGGACTGGAAACATGAATCCGGTGGTAATATAACCCAACAGCTAAGACGCCTAGGGGCATCGCCAGATTGGTCGCGCGAACGCTTTACTATGGACGACGGCCTATCCAACTCAGTACAAGAAGCGTTTGTTCGCCTGCATGAACAAGGGTTAATCTACCGCGGTCAGCGCTTAGTAAATTGGGATCCAAAACTGCATACCGCAATTTCAGATTTAGAAGTCGTGTCAGAAGAAGAGAACGGTTTTCTTTGGCACTTTAATTATCCACTAAACGATGGCTCTGGACATTTAACTGTGGCAACTACGCGCCCAGAGACCATGTTGGGCGACACAGCTGTTGCCGTACATCCAGAAGATGACCGTTATAAACACCTTATTGGTCAGACAATTTGCCTACCGTTAACGGACCGTGAAATACCCATTATTGGCGACGACTATGTCGACAGAGAATTTGGCACCGGCTGTGTAAAAATTACTCCCGCCCATGATTTTAACGATTATGAAATGGGTAAACGTCACAATCTAGAAGTAATAAATATTTTAGATCAAGACGCAAAAATAAATGCCAATGCACCTGGTGCCTACCTTGGCATGGATAGATTTGCTGCCCGCAAACAGATTGTTGCTGATTTAGACGCAGCTGGATTGCTAGAAAAAATCATTGACCACAAACTTAAAGTGCCACGCGGCGATCGCTCTGGTATCGCTATCGAACCATGGCTAACTTATCAATGGTATGTAAACACCAAACCGTTAGCTGCAAAAGCTATCGAAAAAGTGGAAGATGGTAGTATTGAGTTTGTACCCAAACAATACGAAAACATGTACTTCTCTTGGATGCGCGACATCCAAGACTGGTGTATCTCTCGCCAGCTTTGGTGGGGTCACCGAATTCCCGCTTGGTATGATAACGACGGTAACATTTATGTTGGACGCAGCGAAGACGAAGTTCGCCAAAAAAATAACTTAGGTGATATTGCACTGCGCCAAGATGAAGACGTATTAGACACCTGGTTCTCCTCTGGTCTGTGGACATTCGCCACCTTAGGTTGGCCAGAAAAAACACCTGAGCTCGAGACCTTTCACCCAACCAATGTTTTGGTAACTGGTTTTGACATTATCTTCTTCTGGGTGGCCAGAATGATAATGATGACACTACATTTCACGGATGAGATCCCGTTTAAAACCGTTTACGTGCACGGCCTTGTGCGTGATAGCCATGGCCAAAAAATGTCTAAATCCAAGGGCAATGTTTTAGACCCTATTGATTTAATAGATGGTATTGAACTGGAGCCGCTAGTTACCAAACGTACCGCCGGCATGATGGTACCCAAGCTTGCTAAAAAAGTTGAAAAACAAACTCGCGATGAATTTCCTGAAGGCATTGCTTCTTATGGCACCGACGCGCTGCGTTATACCTATTATTCACTAGCCTCTACTGGTCGTGACATTAACTTTGACGTCGGTCGCATTCAGGGCTTTAGAAACTTTTGTAATAAAATTTGGAACGCCGCTCGCTATGTATTAATGAATACTGAAGAGCACGATTGCGGCCAAGACAATAGCGCTGACTACGAATTAACTCAAGCTGACAAATGGATTGTTAGCCGCCTGCAAAAAGCTGAACAGGCCGTTGCCGATGGTATTGCCAACTACCGTTTTGACCTTGCCTCGCAAGCACTATATGACTTCATTTGGAATGAGTACTGCGATTGGTATTTGGAGCTATCTAAGCCCGTATTGTGGAACGATGACGCACCGTCCGCTATCAAAAAAGGTACTCGTCGTACGCTAATTCGAGTACTTGAGGCGACATTGCGACTGGCACACCCTCTAATGCCATTTATTACCGAAGAAATATGGCAGCGGGTTGCACCTCTAGCAGGGAAAACTGGCGACACCGTTATGTTGCAACCTTACCCAATAGCTGACACCAACAAGATTGACGAAAACGCTGAAGCGGATGTGCAATGGCTACAGTTAGTCATTGAAGGCATACGCAATATTCGCGGTGAAATGAATATTGCCCCCGGTAAGAAAATCCCAGTATTATTTAAAAATGGCAGCGAAACTGACAAAGCTCGCCTAGAGCAAAATACCCAACTGCTCAACTCATTAGCAAAACTGGAATCGATTACCTGGCTAAGCAGCACTGACACGACTCCTGCCGCGGCGACTCAATTGGCAGGGGAAATGGAAATACTTGTCCCGATGGCTGATTTAATCGACAAAGATGCAGAGCTTGCTCGTCTTGCTAAAGAAATTGATAAACTAACCAAAGACCTTGCCAGCATAAAAGGCAAGCTAAGCAATGCTAACTTTGTTGATAGAGCGCCTGCTGCCGTTGTTGCCAAAGAACAACAACGTCTTGAGAAACAACAAGTCGCGCTAAAACAATTACAAGAGCAACAGCTAACTATTCAAGTATTGTAATAGTTAAAAGTAGATAAAAAGCCTGCATTAGATTAACTAGCGCAGGCTTTTTGGGTTAGTAACAGAGTCAAATAACAACAATAAACCGGCAACCACCTAACTCAGATTTTTCAATTTTTATCTCGCCTTTATAGCCCTCGACCAAATCTGCCACCATCGCCAAGCCTATACCCTGACCATGATTCTGACTATCCAAGCGCACCCCTCTCGACAATGCACTTTCCACTTCGTCAGGCGGAATACCTGAGCCGTCATCTTCGACAATAATACAACATTGCTTTTTCTTTTTATGACCCGGCGTTGATTCAGTAGAAACGAAAACTTTGGTATCGGTATATTTGCAGGCATTTTCCATAAGGTTACCAAGCACTTCATATATATCGTGCTCATCACCATAAAAATTTTCTACACTGTCGATATCAACGATAATTTGTAACTGCTTAGCGGCATACACTTTGTCCAAAGTACGGCGTAGCTTGCTAACAACAGTGAGCAGCTGCACTGGCTTAGACATCAACTTACCGCTTGGAATAATCGAGCGCTGCAACTGATAACTAACCAATTGGTTTAAATTATCTATCTGGATGGAAAAATCGCCCCGCAACTGATCCAAATTTGGCTCTGATATACCCGCACGTAAGACTGCTAACGGCGTTTTTAAACTGTGCGCAAGATTAGCTAAATTATTACGATAATATTCTTTTTGTTTGGCTTCATAGTCAACTAAATCATTGACGCTAGTAATAAGCGAACTTAACTCTTCAGGAAAATTTTCACCTAAACTTTCTCTCCGCCCGTCTTGAATATCAAGCAGGTCACTAACAATATGCCTTAACGGATTAAGCATATAGTGCAGCACAAAAAGCTGAATCAACAATAAAAATAAGCCCGCAACGCAGAGCAAGCTCCACAAAGTTTGTCGATAAGACAGCACCAAATCGTTATAGCTGCTCATGCTTTCGCCTACTACCACAACGTAGTCTTTTAGCTGGCCAACCGTTTCCCATGCAACGCCGTAACTGAGCATAAACAAAGGTTCGATACTATCGTCTCCTATGCTGATCACTTTTTTCCCGCGCCCAGGCAACAGCATATTGCTATTAGACAAAAAGGTATCTGCGTATTGAATCGATGATGATGCCCATTCCACTTCACCGTCATAGTTAAGCACGACAGCATAGAGCCCAGAGTTAACATCATTAAATTGCTGCATGGCTAGATAGGTGGGAAGCTCTAGCCCGCCATCGCTTATTTTAACCGAACCAAGCAAGGCATAAAGCTGTAAATCTAGTCGATCGATAGCTGCTTTTTCAACACTAGCAGTAAAGGAGCGATCAAGCGTTACACCAACAGCGCCCAGCGCAAATATTAAAACGCTCGCAACAACCAGTTGCGACCGTCGCGCTAGGCTATATTCCTTACGCATCACTCGCCGTAAGAGTAAACCGATAGCCTAAACCTCTAACTGTCTCAATTGGTTTAAGCGATTCATCTGGATCTAGTTTAATTCGCAGACGACGAATGAACACCTCTACCACGCTACTATCGCGCTCAGTCTCTTCGTCATAGATGTGATCTACCAACTCGGCTTTTGATATCGCTTTACCGGGGTTTAACATCAAATACTCAAGTACTTTGTATTCATAAGCGGTTAATACAACCGGCTCACCCAGCAGCAAAACTTTCTTAGCGCTTGTGTCTAACACGACATGACCAAAACTTAGTTGGGGCGCAGAGAAACCTCGTGAACGCCTAACCAAAGCATTGAGACGAGCGAGTAGCTCTTCATTGTGAAATGGCTTAACTAAATAATCGTCGGCACCGGCATCTAAACCATCAACTTTTTCTTGCCAGCCCCCACGCGCGGTTAAAATAAGTATGGGATACTGACAGCCATCCTTTCGCAGTTGGCGAATAACATCAATACCATCAATTTTAGGCAAGCCCAAATCAATGATTGCTAAGTCAATAGGAAACTCACGACCGTAATAAAGCGCATCCTCACCATCGGCAGCAACATCTACCACATAACCTTCTTTTTCTAAGGTAGATTTGAGCTGATTACGCAAAAAATCTTCATCTTCAACAACCAGTAACCGCACTGCATTCCCCTAAACTTCTTTAATCACTTCGCCGGCTTGGCTAACGATGAATATTCGTACAACACCTGAATCTGTCAATACTGTAAAGCGATAATTAACCAGCACTTTATTAGTTTTAATCTGTTCCATCGAAAGAACTTTTCCATTAACACTTTGCTCAATCACCTGCCGCGCGATATCAATATCCCGCTCACTGGCTGCTGCGACTCCTGTCGGGGTCAAGGTGAACACTACAGCAATAATGAAATATCCGAAAACAGTATTATCAAACATAATAAATCTATAACTACTCAGTTAAATAAATTAAGGAAGGCGATTAGACCATTAATAGCTGAATTGGTGATTAACAAAACTATCAAATAGCGCATTTAGCACTATATATGTGCTAAAGTTACCTGCTGAGTTAGCTGCATTTTAGCGCTAGTCAGGTACATTTTCATAAATTTAGAGATTTTTTCATGCAAACATTTATTCAATGGCTTTTAGGCTCAATTGCAGCCGTGTTATTAGCCGGTTTTTTATCTGACTCAGCCGCTGTATGGGCTTTCCCACAAGACCTACTAACTATTGCACTATTTATTGGCGCAGTTACTGCTACTTTAATTATGGCACCGTTGGCAGACACTATTTTAGACCTCGTTTCGTCTATTAGCTTTGGCTCAAGCAGTTCTGGTCAACAGACTGGCAGCGTAAAATGGTTTAATCCTAATAAAGGTTTTGGGTTTATTACCTGTGATAACGGTGACGATGTATTTGTTCACCAACGTTCTTTAGATGGCAACAGACGCAAGCTTGCACCAGGTCAGCGCGTGAGCTTTAGCCTAGAAGAAAACGAAAAAGGCCTATATGCCGATGCAGTTGTTGTAGAAGGCAGCTAATTTAGTAATGTGGTGGGGGCGGTTCTACTTGCTGCCCTCCTCCTTGCCCCCCAGTCTCAGATCTTAATTCTTTCACTCTCTCAAACAGCTCTGCAATGATTCGATCTTGCTTATTAATAGCGACTTGCTGAGCAACTAATTCTTTTTCCAATACTGCATGCCCAACTTCTTGATATGCCATTTTTTCTTGTAGATCGGCTATTTGTTGGCGCAGTTGCAATAGTTCGTCGTTCATTTTAACCCTACTTGTTTTGCGGAAAATTATGCTTGTTTTAATAAGCGCTGATGATACTGAGTATACTTGATTCATTAGTAAATCATCTGCACAATTAGTCCTAATTGAAGTTGATTTAAATCAAAGCAAAGTTTCAGCAAAGAATAGAAAATAGCATCCATAATAGCCAAATACACGCGAATATTGTCAGGCTTGACCACATTAGCAGTAACACCTTTAAAGAACGCAGGATAGTATCAATAGGCACGCTTTCAAGTACGCTAGATCATCCGAAATACAATTATAAGGTTGTCCGCCAATTTTCAATTATTACCGTTGTATGGGGTATCTTTGGAATGCTGGTTGGCGTTATTCTTGCCGCCCTGCTGGCTATAACTCAAAGCGTTTACCTACTTTACAAGGGTATTCCTATTGTGATGAAAATACCCGCTGAGCAAAGCTTTTTTTACCAGTGCAATGATTGCAGTTGGGATGGTTATAATTATCTGTATTATGTGCGCAACAGTCGTTTTATTGGATATGGGTTTCGCTCCGATATTTACTGACTGAGCTATAATTTGATGAGAATCTCATTGAATTAACCTATAAAATCCAACTAAATAGCGCTAACTTCACTAGATCACATTAGAAGAAGGCGCTAAGTCACTAAAAATACTTGCTTTTTTGTTTCAAAAGAGGAAACTAAACATCCAAGAGCTGATTAAATAGTAGTCAGCCTTGCTAAAAACCGTTGCTTTAAGTCATATTCTTAAACTAATGGTTTTAGCCTCATTTTCTTACCAACGGGGAGTTGGTTATGAGTGGAAGGTGCAGTGTTTTTGAACACTTAGTAATTCGTCCTACCCTTTCTTGCCTTAATGTGAAATCCAGCAGTGCAATAAAACTATTGCTTGGAACAGCGTTGTCAGAAACCGACATGAACTCCCACACAGCAAATGGCGCCATAGGCGTCTACGGCATTACTAGCACGCAACATCGCCAAGCATGGGATAAATATCTCGCCTACCAGCCAGAACTTGCCAGTAAAATTCGCAGCCTCGCTAGTCGACAACGCTTTTTACAAAATCCAGATGAAGAACTTGAAGAAAACCCAGCCTATGCGACAGCAATAGCTTGGATAATTTACGAAATGGCTGAAGAGGTATTACCAGAACAAGCTATGGACGACACATTGGCAAGCTTTTGGCAGCATTATTTTCACAAAGGCAACAACGCTAATTGGCATTTACCAGTCGCCAATACCGCTTAAGTTAGCTAAATCTTCTGGCCTATCAATATCGCTTAGCGGGGCAAGTAGTTCATAGCGCCAATTTAGCATATCCATTTTTGCTAGCGTTTGGGCTAAGACTTTTTCACTACCCCAATCTATATTACAAAATATTTCATCATCTACCGCTTTCAACGCCAGCAACACATACCCGCCGTCAGTAGCTGGACCGATGACGGCATCAACAGTGTCTAGTTTATTAACTGCCAAATCTAAATAGGCTTTGTCGACCTCAATGCAGTCAGCGCCAATTAACACCACCTTATCAGAGCTATTTAAACCTTTTAACGCAGCATATTTCATCCGTTCACCTAAATCGCCATCGGGTTGCTCATATAAATTTACCAAGGAATTATTAGCGTACGCTCCCCAACAGGGGTGATCTAAATCACCTGTTCTCCACAGCGCTATCGGCAACTTAGCAGCAGCAATATTGGCGACCACTTTGTCTAACAACAGCTGGTATAACCGCGCCGCTCGCACTGGTGACAAGTGTGGCAACAAACGAGTTTTAACTTTCCCGGTTTCAGGCGCTTTTGCAAATAGTAAGATTTCAATAATATCTTTCATGCCATTTTCTCAGCGATATTTCTCTGCCAAGCGAGCGGGCGATACGCCTAAAAAATACTGTAAGCGCAGCGACCACATAAGTAATACGGTAGTTAAAATACCGCGCTGCTGCCAGCGCCTACTGGAGGTAATAATTTTACTAATACTTATTACATTGGCATTAGCTAAGTGCTTTAAACTTTTACTCAAGGCCACATCTTCCATTAGGGGAATAGTTTGAAAGCCACCGACACTGTCAAATAAATTACGACAGACAAACATACCTTGATCGCCCGTACCTACATTGGTAAGTGACGAGCGTAAATTAATCATTCGTTCTATCACTCTAAAAAAAACATGTCTACCATCGAGTTTAATACAGAAAAAACCCCATGACTGACTAGTAGTAACTCTATCGACATAACTACTAATATCACCGTCAAATAACGAATCCGCATGCAAAAACCATAGCATCTCGCCACTGGCTTGAGCGGCACCAACATTCATTTGCACGGCCCTACCGGGTTGGGATGCTAATAATTTATTGGCGCTAGCGGCATTGACGACAGAGGCATCACTACTGCCGCCATCTACAACGATTAACTCACAATCTTTACTTTGCAGCGGTGCCAATTGCGTAAGCAGGCGAGCAACGTTTTCTTGCTCATTGAGTACTGGAATAATTACCGATAGACGCATTTAGGCTACGTCCAATGCTCCGCCACAACTGCTACCTTGGCCAGCAGTGCAGCCATAACAATGCTCACCTATCGCTATCGGCCAGTCTTTGGTATTGCCCGCCAGCTCGCTTATATGTAGTTTTTTCTTGTCACTGGCTAATAGTCCTGTCGCACTAAGCGGTGCTACTAATGGCATGTCTAACATCTGATTAAAATCACAATCATAAACATAACCTTGCCAATCGACGCTCAGTAGTGACTTACACATAAGCGTTGCTAAATTACTTTGGCTAAAGTTGTCTTTTAATAAATTTAGATAATCATCGAATTGATTATGCGCCAATAACACACTACCAAAGCGGCTGATGGGCATATTAGTGATGGTTAATAAACCGTCAAAATCGATATCAAAGCGTTTTTTTAGCTCTCGTTTGTAATCACTTTGCAGCCCTTCTTGGGGCGGCGGCAAGACTGCGCCCGTTGGGTTATACACTAAATCAAGCACCAACTCTGGACGTCGCCCATAGCCTAGTTTGTTTAGCTTTTTCAATGCCGTAATACTGTCTGAATAAGCACCTTTACCCCGCTGCTGCTCAACATTTTCTTCTTCATAACAGGGCAAGGAGGCCGAAATTATCACTTGCTGAGCCGCTAAAAACTCAGCTAAGCCTTCATAACCATCCTCGAGTAGAATGGTTAAATTGCAGCGGTCTATGACTGCCACACCCATGCCTCGCGCCTGCTCAACCAAATATCTGAAATGCGGGTTCATTTCTGGTGCGCCGCCAGTTAAATCCAAAGTAGTAATAGCATGTTCACGAATGAAATCGATGATCGACTCAATTACATCAAGCGTCATTATCTCAGTACGAGTTGGACCTGCATTTACATGGCAATGCATACAAGTCATATTGCATAAATAACCTAAGTTCACTTGCAGCGTATCTAAGCTAGCGCGTTTAATCGCCGGAAACGCGGTTGGCAGTAATAATGGTTTGGTATCTCGCATATTTAATCCAGCTATAACATTTTCAATTTATAAAATGGTGTGAATTACCCCCCGGCCAACTTTACAACCCAGCCTTTAGCATCAAGTACTTTTTTAACAGCATCGCGTTTATCGCCTTGTATTTCGATAACGCCATCTTTTATCGCACCGCCCACTCCGCACTTCTTCTTTAACTCACCAGCCAATACTTTGAGCTCGTCAGCGGCTAATGGCGCACCTTTAATCAACGTAACACCGGCGCCTTTGCGGCCTTTGGTTTCGCGGCTAACTCGCACCACCCCATCACCGCTGGCGACGGCATTATTCTGTTTACAATTACACTGCCCTATCGGCTGCCGGCACTGGGGGCAACTGCGCCCACCGTCGGTGGAATAAACCAATCCATCCGCTTTTTGTTTTGCCACTTTAAATCACTCTTTTCGGTTAAGCTAATAGGTTACAGGGTAAGACTACTAACCTATCATTAGGTTGCCAAATAATTGTGTCGTATTATATGCAACAAGTACTAGCTACAACTAAAAAATCAATTGTATTGCTTGGCGGCGGCCATAGCCACATCGAAGTGATAAGGCAGCTGGCAATTAGCCCAATAGCTAATGTGCGAGTGACGCTTATTAGTGAAGACCTGCAGACACCTTATTCAGGCATGCTACCGGGCTTAATTGCTGGCCATTATAGTTTTAATGAATGCCATATCGACCTTGCAGCACTTTGCCAATGGGCTAAAGTGGCGTTTATTCAAGCAAGAGCTACGACTATAGATGCTGATAATAACCTAGTGTCTTGCTCTAGCGGCGACACCGTTGCATACCATGTACTCTCCATCAATACTGGGTCACAGCCTAATCTCAATAATATATTGGGTGCCAGCTTTGGGCATCCGGTCAAACCGATAAAGTCGTTTATTACTGAATGGAAACGCTGGCTCGCAACTCAGCAAGAAAATACCAGCTCAACGCCTAGTATAGCCGTAGTTGGCGGGGGCGCAGCCGGTATCGAAGTAATACTGGCAATCAAGCATCGACTTAAAAATCTTAAAATTGATGCAAAGCTCAATCTTATTTGCGGCGCAAACAAACTGTTGGCTAGCCATAATAAAAAAGTCCAAACACTATTTGGAAAACACTTAGCCGCAGAAAGCGTAGCGGTTTATTACAATAGCACCGTCACCTCGGCGACTAAGTCAGCCATAACCATTGACCACGAAACAGAATTATCGTCTGACTTTACCGTGTGGGCGGTTAATGCCCAGGCAAAACCATGGCTTGCCAATACTAGCCTGTCTTGTAACGAAGACGGATTCATCAATATTGACCAAACCCTTTGCAGCACCTCACACCGCAATGTTTTTGCCGCCGGTGACACTATCAATTTTGTTAGTCAGGCGTTACCTAAGGCAGGTGTTTACGCGGTTCGACAAGGCCCTATACTCAGTAATAATATTCGCTCACTGATAGATCCAACTAACGCCGCAATGCAACTATATACGCCACAGCAACAGTTTTTAAGCTTGCTAACAACTGGCGGTAAACACGCTATTTTATCCCGTGGTTTGCTATGCTTATCCGGCAACTGGGTGTGGTATTGGAAAAAAAAGATTGATAGCGGCTTTGTTAAGCGCTTCACTCCACCCAATAAAAATAATTAAGAATAGGTTTTATGTCATCACATATTATTTGGTCCTCCGAGCTGTCACCTTACGCCTGGAAAATAAGCTCTTTATTACAATTCAAACAGCAAGCCTATCGAATGCTGCCTGATGACGGCAGCTGGATAGAGAATCTAAAAATAAATCTAGCATTATTTAGAGGCAAAAATAATCGTAGTATTACTCGCTATCCTAAAATGACAGATCTGGACGAATACCCGGCAGTACCCTATCTAGTGACAGGTTCAGATATACAATATGATTCAAGCAGCATTGCTCGCTGGCTAGATGCCTCTTATTCCTCTACCCCCGTAATACCAACAGACCCTAGCATTGCCTTTGTTGCCAATTTAATCGACGAAGCCTTTGATGAGTTTGGTTTATACATGGTGCACCACATGCGTTGGGTAACTGCAGCCCAAGATAACGACGCAGGAAAGAGATTAAGCCATGAATTTAGACATGTATTACCCTTAGGGTTAAACAAAGTTATGGCGATAATTTTTCCTCGCCGCCAAGTACGCAGGCTTCCTTATCTATTTAGCGTTGCCCCAGCGGATTATCAATGTGATATGCCGGCAAAACTAACACCGCCAGCAGTTGAAGGTTTCCCAGCTACTCACGCATTGCTCGACATAGCATGGCGCGAATACCTCGCTGCCCTAGAAAACGTCTTCACCCAGCAAGCGTATCTGCTGGGCGAACAATTTACCGTTGCAGACGCTAGCGTTTATGGTCAACTTTATATGAATATGTCAGACCCCAGCGCCGCTGACAGCATTAAGGAACTAGCGCCGACCACCTATCAATGGCTTATCAATATAAATAAAGGCAAACACGTCACCGATGATGGCCCGCTTTTTCTATCACCGCAGTTAGCACCATTACTCGATATTATCGGCAAGACTTTCACTCCGTTAATGGCCCAAAATACACTGGCATATGGCATTGCAAGGCAACAGGGCGAGACCAATTTTAACGAAACAGCATTTGATAACCGCAATAATATTTATAGCGGTGAAATTTTAGGACTCCCATTCAAATCAGTAGCAAAATCTTTTCAAACAGAAGTGTGGAAAAACCTGCAAAGCCAATGGTCATGCCTATCAGAGACACAAATTCAAATAATATATAGCACTACAGGCTTTGATATCAGCCAACTATTTCGGGACTGAGTCCGCATCCTTATAACAACTGTCTGTTCTGCGCTTGCATGTTGGCTCACAATTTCGATAATAGTGCCCGCAGATAACTCATTATAAAGCCACTAAAAGCCAATGGAATAAATATGTTTTTAGATCAGTTTCATACACAAACAGCGGAAGGAATCGCATTTAGCGCTGAACAAAGCAGCCTATTCGCAAAAACTGTTGCGGGGGATTTTAATGTTATCCATGATCCAGACTCAAAACGCTTCTGCGTACCAGGCGACTTATTATTCGCGATGGTTTTAGGCAAGTATGGCTTAAGCACTGATATGCACTTTGATTTTGAAGGCATGGTCGGAAAAGACGCGACGCTAATCTATCCAGACAATCCTGGCAGTAAATTTTCAATCACTAATCCAGCCGGTAAATCCTTTATGTCTGTCACTCGCAGCGGCGAGCCAAATACTAATTCAATGATGATTGAGCAACTGATTCGAGAATATGTGGCATTTTCTGGTCAAAATTTCCCGCACATTTTAATGCCATTAATGGAAAAACATAATGTCATTATTAACCCGGCAAGGCCGTTAGTTATCTATGAAAGCATGACCTTAGCTTTAGAAACCTCCAATTTGACTAATCCAACACTGGGTCTAAATGGATCGGAATTAAAAGTCAACGGCAAACGCGGCGATGTAAAGCTGCACTTTGTGGTCAAAGAAAATGGCCAAGAGATCGGCCAAGGCTATAAAAAACTGGTACTCAGCGGCTTGCGCGAATATGACAAAGACACCGCACAAAGCTTGATCGATTTATACGAAACACTAAAAGCTGACTTCTATAGCAAGCAAAGCTAAGTTAAGCGGTTTACCGGGACTTTTAACAAACCATTAGCTGGTATAAAGCTTAGTTCTAAGTGGATTTATTCTGGGCCATCAAACAGTAATAATCTGGTGCAGAAACAGCCTATTGTCGTGAATACACTATCTTTGTGACATGTCCACAAAACATCTCGTCTAAGCTATCAATATTGTTTTAAGGTATGACTGATACCAGTCAACTTGCTTAAGATATCGCTAACTATCTAAGTAATTAGCTTCGCAGCCTATTTAAATTCGACTACTTAGCGCTAGCGCCTACTGCTATACTATTTTCAAAAAATATATTGAGCATTCTTTCAACCAGCTTAAAAATGCTATTTATAAAAAAATAACACCCGAATGACATCAGCGAAAGCGGAGTTTTAAATGGAACAAATATCCAATATGGTCACGTCTATTAACGGCATTGTCTGGGGGCCGTTAATGCTGATTCTTATTTTAGGCACCGGCTTTTATTTAATGGCGGGACTAAAGTTTGCACCACTTAGGAATATACCCAAAGCCTTTAAGTTATTAATAGATGGGCGTAAAAGTGACGGTGGAGAAGGCCAAATATCGCCATTTAATGCATTAATGACTTCGCTTTCTGCCACCATTGGCACCGGTAATATTGCCGGCGTTGCAACCGCGATCAGTATCGGTGGCCCCGGCGCATTGTTTTGGATGTGGTGTACAGCATTAGTTGGCATGGCAACAAAATATGGCGAGGCAGTGCTGGCCGTTGAGTATCGTGAAGTTGATGAACAGGGCAATTATTCTGGCGGCCCGATGTATTATATTAAAAATGGCCTTGGTGATAATTGGCGCTGGTTAGCGTGGGCGTTTTCATTCTTCGCCATATTCGCCGGTTTTGGCATGGGCAATACGGTACAAGCCAATTCTGTTGCCGACGCCATGCAAAGCACCTTCGATATCGATCCGATAATATCTAGCGCCGTAATGGTTATCTTGGTTGGCATGGTATTACTGGGCGGCGTTAAACGTATTGCCACCGTTGCCGGAGTATTAGTGCCGCTAATGGCAGTCAGCTATTTAGCCTTAGGTCTTACTGTATTAGCGCTTAACCTCAGTGACATTCCCGCTGCTTTTGCACTCATTATCGACAGTGCATTTAATGGCACTGCAGCTACCGGCGGCTTTGTTGGCGCAGGCATAATGCTTGCCATTCAGTTTGGTGTTGCCCGCGGCGTGTTCTCAAACGAAGCAGGACTTGGTAGTGCACCGATTGCTCATGCAGCAGCGCAAACTAACGACCCGGTCAAACAGGGCACTATCGCCATGTTAGGCACATTCATCGACACCTTAATCGTCTGTACTATAACTGGCTTAGTTATAGTTATAACTGGCGTGTGGACTAGCGGTGAAGGCGGCGCCTCGTTAACAGCCGCGGCATTTGCATCACAAATACCCTATGGCGACGTTATGATTTCAATAGGCTTATGCTTTTTTGCCTTCACCACTATTTTAGGCTGGAGCTTTTATGGCGAACGCTGCGTGGTTTACATCTTCGGCACTCGGGCTATTTTACCTTTTAGAGTATTATGGATTGGCGCAATTCCGTTTGGCGCAGCCGCCCAGCTAGGTTTTATTTGGCTACTAGCCGACACTTTCAATGCGCTAATGGCCATACCAAACTTAATAGCCTTACTACTGCTTAGCCCGGTAATATTTAGGCTGAGTAAAAAATCGATTAGTGATGAAGTAGAAGCAGCAAAACAAACCTCTTAAAATAAATCAGGCCTCTTATTCAAGAGGCCTTTTTGTGCCAGCAGAGTAAATAGCAGTATTTCATTCATACTTGGCCTTTCTAGCTGGCTGCTTTTCTCTTCGTATATAACAATTAGCTAAAATTTCTTTACGTCGTTTAAGTCCATCCAAACGCCAACTTTTCACCTCATCTAACGACACCTGACAGCCAATACAGATGTCATCGTTATCTAACTAATTGCGCAGACAGGGAGATATAAGTGGATCTTTAGGCGGCTTTGATCCAATTAAGCTTGATTACTATTTATTGCCGACACTTGCTCGTTCAGCGTAAATAAGTCGTACAGAACTCCGAACAAAAATAGTCCACCTGTAAATAAATACAATATGCCAGAAATGATTTTTCCCTGATAAAAACGATGAATACCAAAAACACCTAAAAATGTTAAGAATATCCAAGCTAAATTGTAATCAATCGCGCCTTCAGCAAAGCGGTTATCAGCCTCTCTATCCATTGCCGGAATTAGAAACAAATCGATAATCCAGCCCAAAAAAAATAGACCGAAGGTAAAAAACCAAATAACACCGGTGATTTGCTTGCCATAATAAAAACGATGAGCGCCCAAGAAGCCAAATATCCACAACAAGTAGCCCATGGTTACTGAATGCGTATCTTTTTCCACTAGTTATTCTCCAAATCATACAATTATCAATTTTATTACTATTTAAGGTACTGACAAGTTATTTTTGAATTTCGCAACACACTCAACCGATCTACACCATCATACCGAAACCACTCGACTCCAAGACACAAAAGCGCACTCTCTTAAATCCCGAAAATGTCCTGCCGAAATTAAATTACGTCCCAAATTGAACAAATATAGGCCTCTTTGTGAGCTGACATAAACCGGTTTTCCTGCGTTACTGACTTAAACTTTCGCATGCCTCTTTCACGACCCCTAGTGACTTGACGCGAAAGCTCAGCTTTGTTATTCGCATACTATCTTGAGCTATAATCAACATTTGGAATTAACTCCCGATGAGCAACGTTATAACTTCTTAATTTATCAGTAACGATTTCTCTCGGCTCGCCTTTGTTTGATTTTAAAAGCCGTTTGAAGAATTCTAGCAGCTTTAGCGTTTCTCCTACTCTGCAAGAATACATCAACAACCTCACCATACCCAAAGCACTCGCTTCGCTCACGTGGCAGACTCTCTTGATCGACCGCTCTCCACAAGTAATGCAGCCTACCATCGATTTTTATGAAGACTTCATCAATGGAAAATGTATCGCCAAAACTTCCATGTTTTCTTTTAAGCTTCTCGGCATATTTCGGCCCAAACTTATTAACCCAAAGCCTAATCGCTTCTTAGCTAACGATAACTCCGCGATGGGCAAGTAAATCTTCGACATCTCTAATGCTTAAATTAAAACGAAGGTATAGCCTAACGGCATACTGAATAATCTCGAGTGGAAACCTGTGATGCTTGTACATACTGGATGAGTTTTTAATCCAAGCATTATGAATTATCGCGGATTAACTTGTCAGTACCCAATATATGACTAGAACTGCAATAAAGGAACCAGTCTACAATATTACATTCAGATACAAAAAAGCCTGCAATGCAGGCTTTCAGGCGGTGGCAGCAAAGCTGCCGTTTACAGCATTGAACGTCCTTTATTTGCGGCTATACGCAACCTCAACGCATTAAGTTTGATAAAGCCTTCGGCGTCTTTTTGGTCATATGCACCAGCGTCATCTTCAAAAGTCGCAATATTTGCATCAAATAGTGAGTGCTCAGACTTACGGCCAACCACAGCCACATTACCTTTGTATAATTTAAGGCGAACCACGCCATTAACAAACTGCTGTGAGTCATCTATAGCAGCTTGCAGCATGGCGCGCTCTGGGCTCCACCAATAACCATTATAAATAATTTTGGCATAGCGTGGCATAAGCTCATCTTTCAAATGGGCTACTTCACGGTCTAAGGTGATTGACTCAATCGCGCGATGGCCTTTCATCATAATGGTGCCGCCTGGTGTTTCGTAACAACCACGCGATTTCATGCCCACATAACGGTTTTCAACCAAATCTAGACGGCCAATACCGTTTGCTCCGCCAACGGTATTTAAATATTCAAGTACAGTTGCAGGGCTCATGGCTGTGCCATCGATAGCTACAATGTCACCTTGTCGATAGGTTAGCTCTATGTAGGTTGCCGTGTCTGGTGCCGCTTCTGGCGCAACCGACCAGCGCCACATATCTTCTTCTGGCTCCCAGAATGGATCTTCTAGATTGCCTCCCTCATAAGAGATATGCAGTAAATTCGCGTCCATTGAATAAGGCGACTTTTTCTTGTTACCACCAGCGTAATCAACAGGAATATCTCGATCTGCACAATACTGCATTAGGGTCTCACGCGAAGTTAAGTCCCATTCACGCCAAGGGGCTATTACTTCAATCCCAGGTTTAAGCGCATAAGCGCCTAGCTCGAATCGCACTTGGTCATTACCTTTACCAGTCGCTCCATGTGAAATTGCATCGGCATTGGTTTCGTTAGCAATTTCGATTAAGCGCTTAGCTATCAGCGGACGGGCTATAGAAGTTCCTAATAAATACTCGCCTTCATAGATGGTATTAGCGCGAAACATTGGAAAGACAAAATCACGCACATATTCTTCACGCAAGTCATCGATATAAATCTCTTTAACACCCAAGGCTTCAGCCTTAGCCCGAGCGGGCGCAACTTCCTCACCCTGACCGATATCAGCGGTAAATGTGACTACTTCACACTGATAGGTATCTTGCAACCAACGAACAATCACCGAAGTGTCCAAGCCTCCTGAATAGGCTAAAACAACTTTATTGATATCCGACATGCTCTACTCCATTGATTAAACAAGGCCAGCTTAACGCTTATACCCAAAAAGGCGCGTATTCTATACTCTTTAGTGGCGTTTTCCCACCCAGATCAACGCTCAAGCCTGTTGCCAATAGCCCTGATACGATAGAATACGCGCAACATAGCTAAACGAGCTCAGCATGCAAGAATTAATAATCACCCAACCTGACGACTGGCACATTCACCTGCGCGATGGCGATGCTCTCACCCGCACTGTTGACGACGTTAGCAGAATATTTGCTCGCACTATAGTCATGCCAAACCTTAGCCCACCAGCCGCTAAGGCAGCCGCGGTAATGAGCTACCGCGATCGTATACTTGCCGCCTTACCCTGCGGCCGCAGCTTTGAACCTTTAATGGTGCTGTATTTGACTGACAACACCAGCACATATGACATTAGAGAAGCGGCAGCGAGCCCATATATTCATGCTGCCAAGCTTTATCCCGCCGGTGCTACTACCAACTCAGACAATGGTGTGACCGATGTAAAGAAAATTTACCCAGCACTTGCCGCCATGGAAGAATATGGAATCAAGCTATTGATACACGGCGAGGTTACCGATAATCATATTGATATATATGATCGAGAAAGAGTTTTTATAGAAACTATATTGGGCGATATTGTTGACCGCTACCCAAAGTTGAAAATCGTGTTTGAGCACATTACTACCAAAGATGCGGTAGATTTTGTTCTCACTGCACCGGCTAGTGTTGGCGCCACCATTACTCCACAACATTTGTTATACAACCGCAATGACATGTTGGCTAGTGGTATTCGTCCCCATTATTTTTGCTTACCGATATTAAAGCGCAATATTCACCAGCAAGCCTTAATAGCGGCTGCAACTAGCGGGAATCGAAAGTTCTTTTTAGGCACTGACTCAGCGCCGCACACAAAAAACACCAAAGAAGCCGCTTGTGGCTGTGCTGGCTGCTACACATCAAATACTGCCTTAGAACTATATGCGCAAATATTTGACGAGGCGGGTGCGCTGGATAAGCTAGAGGCCTTCGCCAGTTTTAATGGCCCAGATTTTTATGACCTGCCGCGCAATACCGCTAAAGTAAAACTTAGCCGCAAATCACAAGTTGTTCCTGCTAGCTTAGATTTTGCTGGCGAAGAACTAGTACCTTTACTTGGCGGCCAAACTATTTCCTGGCAAGCCGAACTTATTTAACGGAAACCTTAATGTCTAACGAATTTGAAAGTGACACAAAAAAAACTAAACTGGGCCGAAGATTTCGGGGCTTTTTACCCGTAATAGTTGATTTAGAAACAGCAGGCTTTAACAGCAAAACAGATGCGCTATTGCAAATAGGCATGAGCATGGTGGACATGGATGCTAGCGGGAAATTAATTAGAGAACAAAGTTTTTTCTACCAAGTAAAACCGTTCGAGGGCGCAAACCTTGAACAGGCCGCGCTACAATTCACCGGCATTGATCCTTTTGCCCCTAGCCGTAAAGCCATGGCGGAAGATTTAGCTCTAAAGGAAATGTTTGGCCATGTGCGCACTGCAATTAAAAAACACGGTTGTACGCGTGCTATTTTAGTCGGCCACAATGCACACTTTGATCAAAGCTTTTTAAACGCTGCAGCTGAGCGACAATTAATCAAGCGCAACCCGTTTCATCCGTTTTCAAATTTTGACACGGTAAGCCTAGCAGCACTTGCTTACGGCCAAACCGTTCTTGCTAAAAGTTGTGAAACCGCCGGCTTAGAATTTGATAACAAACAAGCACATTCAGCCGACTACGACGCAGAAAAGACCGCAGAC
Organism: Pseudomonadales bacterium; assembly: GCA_046710535.1. Lineage (GTDB taxonomy): Bacteria > Pseudomonadota > Gammaproteobacteria > Pseudomonadales > CAWVSB01 > CAWVSB01. Next base: position 96,455 of record JBKEHH010000002.1, on the reverse strand, counting down.
TTATTTTGCCTAATCATTAATCGCTGGAAAGACTTGGGTGGCTGGCGCGACAGTATTATTTAGTCCTGATCTAATTTATTCTGATCGGCTTTAGCAAATACATCTGCTGTGGCGCTAATAAAATCTTCTGCACTAATACCATTTGCCGCAATAACGACTGATGGATACATTGATCCAGAATAGTTAACCCCGTCACTAAATTTATCTACCCCAATCACCAGATCGGCACTGATTAACAAAGTCACCATAACTCCCACAACTAAAGATACTATTAACTGAACTCGCCGGCTCAGTGCAGTAACCAACACCAAACACGCATAAAAGTAGTAAGCCGTTACGAGGCCAGCTAATAATGCACCGATGATGAAAATCAACTCAGGATCATTTAAATTAAATCCTAACAGGCTAATGACAAGATCAACTAGCCACATCAACACACTGACTTTTAACAACACAGTTAATAGTGGTAAAAAACGCTCTTCATGGAGTAGTAATCTAGACAACAAAGCCCAAAATCCAGCAATAAACATAAAACTAGCACCAGCGACAAGTGCCTCGCTAACCACAATGGTCCAGCGCACCTCACTGGCAGATGACACATAAGCCTCAGCCGCCTGCAACACCATCGCCAGCAGCATTAAGCCCACGCAAACAGCTAACCGCCCGCTACTGATTAAACTTGATTCGAAATCGTTCACATTTCTGGCTGCCGGCACTGAATAGGTCGCGTCGAATATCTTTAACCGCGTTTTGCCAACAACCAACTCTTCACCTGATTTAACAACTGCCTCTTTATAAGGATTATCAGCATCGACGATACGCCAGTCGCCGTTTTCATTGGCTTTTATATGAGCATGCTCAGCTTTAACATAAGCATCATCTAGCAGTAAGTCGTTATTGTAACCACGCCCTACCGTAAAACTATCACTCGGCATTCGCTGGCGCGATAACAGACGACCCGCTCTTGAGTGTACTTCGACTACTGGTCCCATCGTGCTACCTTCATAAACTGGCGCATAAACTGAGTCGCCTCATCCATGCCGACACCCGACAAAGTAAAATGACTAACAAAAGCCTTGGTGTTATTGGCAAGTGATCCCTGCACAAACAATACATCATATAAACCGTCAAAATGTTTATACGCTCGGGTGCAAAACACTGCCTTACTGCCAGCTCTATTGTCACTGCCTGATATTAATTTTTGCTGACAAGAAAAATTGCCGACATCATCACTAGTGGCGCGATTACCAGGCATAAAAGAAGAAAAAATTCTTTCATATTCGTGACTAAAGCGCCAGATATCTAACTTGGCAGACTCTAACCAAAAAAACTCTAGCTCTACTTTACCGGTTCTAAAGTCACGGGCCACGTATATATCTTGCTCGGTCTCGCAACGCCTAGAAACCGAATCAAATAAATTCTTTTTATCATCATCAGTGTAACCCCAGCATTTTATAAAAGGCGGTATCTCGCCAATGGCCGTGGCTTCGCCAATAGCGCTAGCTAGCCATTCTTGCTCTAACATATTATTAATTAATAGCGACTGCTGCATGGTTAATTGCTCAGTCATACGTTGGTCAAAATCAGTGGCTGCATTGTTTGTATAATAATGCGCTAACAAACTTTTCAGCGCTGTTACCGGCACTAAAAAACTTACTTGATTACCTGCCGTAGCCACATTACTGCCCACCACATGGCCATCCGCATTCATTGAAGGGCCACCGCTCATACCAGAGTTAAGCGAGCCAGAAAAGTGAACACGATCAATACTCGCGGGAGGAATACCGTTGTAGGTGCCGGGTATAACAGTAATACCTAAATCCAGCGGATATCCCATCGAATAAATTGGCTGGCCTTTAGCAGGCATATTCTCTGCCAAAACAAATGGCTGACTTGCTAGATCTTCGCCTACAAGCAGCGCTAAATCGTTCACTATATCCACATCAACTAGCGCTAGCACGCCCTGTCTACCGCTATCAGTTTCATATTCGATGCGAAACTTTTCTGGCCGCTCTATATAGTTAGACACCACATGATAATTTGTCGCCACAGTGTCGCCGTCATCGACCACAAAACCGGTGCCGGTGGATGACTTTTGATTAGAGGCAATGTCGATAATACGGATTTGAAATACGCTGTCGTGTAATTTGCTAAACAACTGTGATGAGTCAATGGACTGAGCATTGGCTAATAAAGACGAAACAGCCATCCACGATAAAATTACAATATTCATCGCTGTGCGCATTACTTGAGCAAATTTTAAAAAACTAGAAACCAAATAAACCTCTTATTAGAGTAAAAAAAATGCGGGCAAGCCCACATTTTTTACTGCAACATTCAGACTGACTTATAGCTTGTCTGCGTTCTCAGCTAAGTATGAAGCAACACCTTCTGGTGAATCAACCATACCCTTGTCGCCTTTAGTCCAACCTGCTGGGCAAACTTCACCATGCTCTTCGTGGAACTGCAATGCTTCAATAAGACGCACTAATTCATCGATGTTACGACCTAACGGCAAGTCATTAACAGTTTGTGAACGTACATTGCCTTCTTTATCAATAATAAACGCACCACGGAAAGCCATACCGCCTTCAGACTCAACATCATAGCCACGACAGATGTCATGGTTTATATCCGCTGCCAACGTGTAATTAAGAGCGCCGATACCGCCATTATTAACATCAGTGTTACGCCAAGCGTTGTGAGTAAAGTGAGAGTCAATAGAAACGCCTACCACCTCAACACCTAACGCATTAAATTTATCCATACGATGATCAAGAGCAATTAGCTCTGACGGGCAGACAAAAGTAAAATCTAGTGGGTAGAAAAACACTAAACCATATTTGCCTTTCATCGCTTCTGAACGTGTATATTCGTCAACAATTTCACCATTTGCTAATACTGCTGCACAGGTAAAATCTGGTGCTGGCTTACCAACTAAAACTCCCATTTTAAATCTCCTCAATTAATAATTATTTTCCATCACTTTAAAACCCCCGCCAAGCGCAGGGTTTTTATTACGCAATGACTACCAAAACCAAACGGTAATCATACCGCGCCAATACAATCACGCCTACTCATTGTTGGGGCGGCTATGTCAATTTCAACTCCATATAGCTATGCCCGCATATTTGTCCAAATTTGCTGCGCAAATCTTTCTCATTAAACGCAACTTCGATATAACCTAAGCGCTCATATAACTGGTGTGCTGCTGGGTTAGTTTCAGCAACATCTAAACTGGCGACAGTAAAACCAGCGTCTTTAACCAAATTAACTAAATGATTCATCAACCTAGCGCCTAAACTTTGCCCACGCATGCTTGGCAATACGCCAATATGCCCAATACAGACCACATCCTTGCGGGGCGGTTTAATGACAGATTCGATTTTCAAACCTCTTATCATCACTCCAGCCGCCCTACGCAGCCCGTAAAAAGCGACAATATGACAAATAGCTGACAGCATAAACGCCGAATTATTACCGTTATGCCACCAAGCGCCAATCGCTACTACTTCGCCATCATGTTCCATCACAATATGGTTATCACAACCGAACTCACCGCTACCGCGCTTAAACGAATAGGCTAGGAAATCTAAGGCTTGATCTTCATAATCGACTGAAAAAACATAGCGGAAAGCAGCCGGGCCAGAGGCAAAAATCAGCGGCACGCCGACCTCTTCATCATCGATAAGCGCTGGGCGGAAAACAATAGTCATTGGGCTAAACCTTTTCTACCAAGCTGAACCTGCCTGAATGTACCAGACGGTGTCTTCAGGCCCTCTTGCCACATCCAATCCCATATTGAATCCATATTGAATCCATATTGTTTAGCAACTAAATAGCGAAATCCAACCCCTTTACTAACCTGTGAGCTTTCATCAGAAAAATCAGCAGTTGAGTTTGCTGCTCGCCCTGCGCCAGCAAAACCCAATAGACTCCAGCGATAATTTGCCTGCCATGTAATTTCGCCTTCTACCGTAGCCACATGCGAACCTTGGTACCGTGCTGCTGGAATTCCACGCATATTAATACCAGGCGTAGCAAAGGGAGGTAAGCGTTCATCAGTATCGGCTATCTCAGCCACGACATGGATACCCATACGCTAATCCGAACTGAGCTGAAAGTAGTTTTGACCATCTAATCGGTACCAATCATATTCAATATCACTACCGATAGAATCTCGGTAGGCAACATAAGACAGATCATAAAGCGCACCACTGGTTGGAGTAAAAATATTATCTCTGGTGTCATAATCAATGCCTATACCGAGGCCAGAAGTTGTCACCTCGCTCGTTAAAAAATCGTTTAGCTCAGCAATGGTATTTTGAGCGACAGGATTAACCACACTATCAGCAAAAACAGAATTAACCGCCAAATCAGCACTTATGTAACGCTGTATTGGCCCGACATATAATAGCAAGCCCCCCGTTTTAAATTTAATAGCCTGAAATATGCTATAACCTTTGGTAGAAATTGACAGCGGTCGAGTCAAATCTATGGCACCCAAATTATAATAATCTAGGTCTATATCAGAATAGATAGCGCCCCCTGAATAACGTATTTTACCCTCATTGAAAAACCCTAAATGGCCAATCGCTGCGGCATAAGAGCCGTTGCCTGTATAGGCCATACCAACAACAGATACGCTTGGAGGAATTAAGTACTTGGCAGCATTGTCACTTTGCATGCCCTCTTTTCTGCGCGCAACTGCCGCTTCATCTTCATGGAAAAAAAGCCCATTAGACCTAAACCGCCTTCAACTGCAGGCTCAGTAATAACAACAGGCACTGGTAAAAAAACCATAAGCATTTTCAGTTAAGTACTGAGATGCATCAAAGCTTCCATCTACGGGGTCAAAAAACTACTCTGACAAAACAGCTGCGTTAGTACTAATAGCTAAGCCTAAAAAACTACTTCCCATTATAAGTGAAGACAACAGAATCTTACTGGCAAAGCCTGCATATGAGACTGGAAATATAGGCATTCAAAAATACTCATAGAAAAAAATGATACTAAGCGATTATAAATAACTACTAATCTAACAACAATGTACTAAAGAAAGAAGACCAGTTACGTTAATGCCTAACCAAAACTAAGCAATGAATATTCGAAACTATGGATATATGAACCATCATAACTACAAACAATACCTTTCTATATTGCTACCAACACCAAATTAAGCCATATTGCCTTCACAATAAAAGATAAAATCGGAGACACACAAGTGCCCCACGACAACAACCCTTACGCTACGGCTAACAGCCGTTATTACGCCCTTGTTTTACTTACCATTATTTATTCGTTCAATTTTATCGACAGACAACTGCTCGCTATTTTGCAGGAATCGATAAAGGCAGATTTAGGCTTGTCTGATGGTCAATTGGGCTTATTAACCGGATTTGCTTTTGCGGTTTTTTATGTGACGGCTGGTTTACCAATCGCTCGCTGGGCCGACCGAGGCAACCGCAGCAATATTGTCGCGGCGTCGTTGTTTACTTGGAGTTTTATGACTGCGGTTAGTGGTTTCGCTCAAAACTACTGGCATTTATTGTTAGCTCGCATTGGTGTCGGTGTCGGTGAAGCAGGCGGCAGCCCTCCGTCGCATTCAATAATCTCTGATATTTTCCCACCGGAAAAAAGAGCCAGTGCGATGGGCTTTTACTCGACAGGGGTCAATATTGGGATTTTATTTGGCTTTTTATTAGGTGGCTGGCTAAACGAATATTTTGGCTGGCGGGTAGCCTTTATAGTAGTAGGCGCACCGGGAGTTATACTGGCGCTGTTAGTTTGGTTTACTTTGCCAGAACCGATTAGAGGCATGGCTGATGCTAAGAAAAAAGAAATTGAGCACTCCTCATTCAAAGACGTTATTGGCTTATTGTCGCAAAGTCGTTGCTTTAGATTTTTGGCTTTAGGCGCTAGTTTACAAGCTTTTGCTTCATATGCATCATCTAACTGGATGGCGTCTTTTGTTATTCGCAGTTACAACATGTCAACTGGTGAACTGGGTACTTGGCTGGCATTAACCATGGGGCTGGCCGGCGCTATTGGGGTATTTGGCGGTGCAGTTTTAGCCGATAAATTAGCGCTGACAGACAAACGTTGGTATGTATGGCTGCCAACCATTGCTGGGTTTATTTGTGTACCGTTTCTAATCGCTTCTTTTTTAGTTGATGACGTTTATTTGTTACTAACGCTAACGATAATTCCAGGCCTACTGTTTAATGTCTACTTAGGCACCACCATTGCGACGACTCATAGCTTAGTTGGCGCGCGCATGCGCGCTACTGCATCGGCGATTTTATTCTTGATTTTGAATATCATTGGTCTGGGCTTAGGACCATCGTCAGTCGGCATCATAAGTGATTTTTTACAACCAAGCCTTGGTGTTGAATCCTTGCGTTATGCCATGCTATCGGTAATACCTGCAGCGGTATTTTTATCGGCGTGTTGCTTTTTTCTAGCAGCAAAAACTTTACGTCAAGACGTGGCCAACGCCCCAGGTTGATTAATTACGATAGCTGAAATCAATAGAACCCGACTATAGTGATACATACTGTAGTCGGAATAATAGTTCAGAAAAAGTGCTTAGCTTGCAGGAAAAAACCTAGAAATAGCGTAAAATATTGGCCTTTCATTACTAACAAAATATTTGAGTGGCTCACACTATGTATGAAGGCTTTACCATCAACTTGATTTTAATCGAATATTTAATCGTAATCTTATCTGGTATAGGGCTATATTTCATTGTCAGAATTATTTATCAAGACAGTAACTCAGCAGGTCAAACAGCAGCGTTTGGTGCACTTTTGATTATTGCTGGCGGCCTATGCAATGCAACATCGCAACTGTTGAGCATGCTAAATAATAGCGAGCATCATCTTCTTAGCGAACTATTGTGGTTATTGAAAGGACCAGGCTTTACTTTAGTCTTCGCAGCCGCTTTACAGTGGTCACTGCATGCAAGCCATAAAGCACCAAAAGCTCTGCCTATTGTAATGGCAGCAATTGTATTGGGTAGTGCCTTAGGCCTGGACGATTCTAACCCTGAAAATCAACTGAGCTTTTTCATATTATTGGCTGCGGCGATAATATTTTTCAGTGCTTTAGTAATTATTTTTATTGGCCATGGCATTAAGCAAAAACTTTATCTTGCTGCAAGTTTACTGATTATTAGCCTGGGCTTGAATCTAGCTACCCTGCCATTAATACAAGCGTTGACCTTATTTGTTAATACTCCATGGATTGGACAAGTTACAAGTATCGCCGCACAGCTATCCTTTGCTGGTGGTATATGGCTTATTTATAGTTATCACCTAAATGATAAAAAAATGCCACATTAGCGGCATTTTTTACTTCTCGGTATAGCTATTTATTAGCAGTTTTTTGTTGTTTCTTTCTTTCCATCATCCTAGCCATTAATACTTCCATTTCAGCTAAGTTCAACTGCCCATCGTCATCTTGATCAAGCAGCTTCCACTTCCAACCGATTGAATCGCGCAACCGTTTTGGCATTTCAGCCTCACTGATTAAACCATCCATATCTTTATCAATCACGCCCATCCACTGAGCCGTCTCGCTAGTTAAATAACTGTGTATAGGCTTGCTTGATGTTTCATCTACCCAAGAATAACTAACCGAGCCATAGAGCATTTCATCTTCAGACTGCAAACCCCAAGGTACTTGACGGCTGGGGTCTGGATTACCGGGGTTATTTACCGAATTATCATAAATGGTACGATGAATAATTTTGGTTCCAGCCGGTACAGATTTAGGCTCAGTAAAAGCGTAAGTACGCTGCCAATTAAAATCGTAATTTGGCACCGACAAAATCACTTCACTGCGACCATTAGGATAGACCAAATCAAAGCTAGAACTACGCCCGCGATAATGAGCATGCGGCACTAAGCCATAAATAACGGCATCATCCCAAAATTCAAAATAGGCTTTTTCTTCATGACGCGCCGCATAAGGTGGAATACTTAACTGCGAATTAGCTATCACATGGTTACGCAAAAAATTCTGCGGTGGTTTATCAGCAAAGTACAAACCAACCTTGGTTATGTCTGTACTCTTTTTACCATAAGGCGTGTAGTGTATTTGCAATAAATACACTCCACCTTTAGGAACAAATACGCCAGTGCCTTCAGGCATATGCGCCGACTCGTTACCTGGCGCATAACCCATAATGTAATTTTGAAAAACGTTTTCTAAATCATCTACTCCTGGCGATTGATCGGCTGAGCCGAGTAACACATGATGCACTGCTTGTGTATCACCCGGTAAAACGGTTGCCGCCACTACCCATGCATCTTTATCTAAGGTGTTTTGTACTACCGGAAATTGATAATCAACAATACCGCTTGCTGGCACATCAAATGCGGGCACTTCAACAATTAGGTCAGGCTCACCAAGCGGCCATTGCTCTTCATTTGGCTTAAACGCTGTTAATGGATCATCACCTTCACCACGTTTTACGCCCGCTTCAATCCAGCTAATAAGTGTCTTGGTTTCTTCAACACTTAATCCCGCATCATGTTGCCACTGCCCAATCTCCGGATCGGCATGCCACGGTGGCATACGCTTGGTACGCACTACTTCACGAATCATTGGCGCAAAGCCTTGAATCATTCGGTATTCACTCATCGCCCAAGGCGCTATGCCTCCTTCTTGATGGCAAGCTACACATTTATCTAACAGCATTGGCGCTATGGTTTCGCTATAGGTAATTACTTGCTCTGGCTTTGGCAAGTTCACAATACAGCCGACCGACTCTACTTTAGGTACCGTTACTGTCTCGCCTGCTAGCAATGCATCTATAGCGTTCTTAACATAATGCTGACTGGCTTCTTTCTTCTGCCGTTCAAAATGGACTCGATCGTTAATTGCGCCGCGATAGCTAATTTCACGGCTAACAGGGTTAATTATCAACACTTCTCCGGTGCGGGTCACATTCAAACTTGGAGCGATAATTTGTGCACTATCAATCAAAATAGGCATGTCAATGCCCCACTCTGCTGCTTCACTAGCAATAGTGGCGCGAGTGTCTTGTAGATTGGCATTAAGCATTAAAAAGCGCACGCCTTTGGATTCATACTCGTCGCGTAAGGCTTTATAGTCCGGCAAAATAGACCGTACAATTTGGCAACCGTTGCCATGAATCATCACCACAATAGCTTTGGCCTCTTTGTCATAGAATAACGCTTGTGCTTCACCACGTTGGTCAAGCAAGACAAAGTCGTCAACTTTAGTGTTCGCAGAAACTGTATTAAATGAAAGCAATACTGTCACTAAAAGACAGTAACCTATGAATATAATTTTACTCATCACTACACCCTCGAAATCAAGACAAGCATCATACCTTATGTTTAGCAATGCCTGTAGCCGCTGACAGCTTTAGATATAACCGTTTTTGAATAAAGCTGACGGATGTCTAAAGCGTCGTATTTAAGAAGGAGATATAGCCAATAACCATCATTTTTATCACCACAAGAATAACTAAGCAGACGGAACAACAACGCTACCATAATTTAGATATTTCACATGCCTATAGGTGCGCTTAGGCATAGCACTGCATGGTATTCAGATGCGCATAGCTGAGCCGGCCGCAGCTAATTACTCACTTAGCCCGATGCGGTCACAGTCGATGAATGCGATTAAGCCATCATTAATACTGCTCGCATGCCACTTTCTTTTTCCTATCAGAATCTTTTTGTCGATTTATTGATAGACGACGCATCATATGGTGATGCCTTCACGGTATGGACATGCAGTCAAAGGCTGTGGCTTAGTTAAAGTCTTGAGTTTGCGCGCAGGGTATTGCATAAGACAGTGATAACCATGGATGTTTGTACTCTTCCCAGGCGCTCATTTGTGGTGTTGGGAACGTAGCGTCAGGAGAGCCCACGCCAACACCCATATGATGAGGCAAAAATTCCGATTGCCAATAAACCGAGGTACCGCATTCGGGGCAAAAGTGACGGATGGTTGTAGTGCCTTTATCCGACATTTTCTCAAAATTTTTAACCACATCTGTTTTCGCTATCACGTTGGTATCAGCAAAGTATGCCACTACACCTAACATAGATCCCGTTCGTTTTTGACATTTAGACAACTACAGGCAATAACAAATTTCGCATCATTTTTTACAGTTATTGTCAGCTGCTCGCAAGAGCAGTTTGCTATTATTTCCATTGTGAATCCCTTTATGGAAACGCAAGAAAACTCTTATCCTTACACCTAGAATTCATAACCGATGCTGACAACAAAACGCTTATCATCTTTATTAGGAAGGATCCCTACGTTATCGGCCACAGGTTCTTCAACCCTATCCCAGTAGTACATTAGCTCAATATCAAAGTCTTTAATTAGCTCAATTTCTAACCCTGTTTTAAGGTGATGAATCAAACCGCCGGCGCGACTACTAACAATTTGAACATCGTAACTAAAATTATATTCGATATCGTTAGTGATATCCCAGCTAAGCTCTGTGCTGCCGGTACCGATAACTGTTGTTTCTTTGTCATCCTCACCCACTTCTACGCTTTCAAACTTTGTTGATTGATAACCAGGGCCACCTGCGATTTCCCAAGAGAAGTTCGAGTCATCAAATAGGAGGTAACCTATTTCAGTTGATAGAGTAATACGTGAATCAGTGTTTTGAAATTGATCACGAAAATACTCAACAGTAGCAACACGCCAAAACAAGCGATGGCTTAAAAACCAATCGAAGCCACTATTGAAACGATGGTTATTTGTTGTTTCAAATCCAGACTGCTCGGTAAAATTTCCAATATAGCTATTTATTAGACGTGACTGAGCGGTTCGACGCTGGGCCTCAATATCAATCAGCACATCCTTTTGATTGGTATTACCCTCGCGTAAAGTCATACCAAAAGACGCATTACCCGACCAATAATTAATTTCTTTTAGGCCGCTGGTGGCGGCAAGAGAAACAACCATATAGCGCTGTATTATTTCAGCCCTGTCACCCCTAATTACTTTTACAGACTTGCCGTCTATCTCAATTTTGCCGCGAACAATACGTCGATCAAGCAATCTCAGGCTATGCTCTTTATAGGTTATTACTTCAGCCACATCCTCATCGTCAAGCGCTAGCATTCCTAGCTCGTCGGAGTCGAACTCAAACTCGCGGTCATACATAGCTACCAACTCGCCTTTCAACCACTCGTCAGAGGTCAACTTTAACCAGTCATATTTTTCTAACATTGACACAGGTGGCCGCCAGCTTTGATCTGACTCAGCGTTAACTGAGGTTTTCATACCATTTTCTTCGGCGGCTAACCGAAGGCTAAAGCAAAGAGTCACGATCAATACAGAATACAAAATAAACTTCATATAGAAAAATTCCCTTTAACGACAATAAGTAAACATCAAATTGCTTACGCCTTAAATCCCGACTATTGCTAATAACAATGGGGTTTCCAGAGTAATTAAAACATTTGTAGAGCGAATTATAATAATTGTTAACTATTCCAAAGTTACTAACCAATAACCGACCGGTCGTTACCCCAGCGGAACCAGGCATCATGTTGCTAACGATGGAGTTAACTAGGCCTACTAACATACCTAAATCACCTAGCAAATAAAGTGATTAATCGAGATTTCATCGTTAAACAAAGAGCAGTTACACTGATTGGAGTTAATACTCGGCCTTATGGTACGGCTAATTTGGCTAGCTAATTCATCATCTGACAGTAAAATTCAAGGTTTACGCGACTCACATCAAACTGTCATAATAAGCCATTAGAGTCTGTAAAAACATCGTAACATACCCGCTGACATACCTAGATTGGCCGCTAATGAAAATAACAAAACTAGTCACCGCACTAATTATTGCAGGTTTAGCATCAAGTCTTTGGGCTGCACCTGCCAAAATCCACCAAATTGAAACCGAAGTGATTAAGATGGAGCTGCGTGTTACGGCCGTCGAGGCGGGGGTATTTACCCACGCAAGTAAGATTGAAGGCGAAGAAGGCGATAAAGTTTTTTATGGCAGCACTGCTGAAACCGTCAATCAAACAGAAAAAATACCCGCCGAAATAGGCACAAAGTTTGGCGTAAGGTTTAACCTTGGTGGCAAAAGCCGCGACCAAGGCAGGATTCAAATGCTGTACCTGACCCCGGGTGTTGTTGACGACAAAGGCAATCGCCATGATAAATATGAAATACTACATGTGCTAGACCGCAGCTTATCTGACCATGTAATGGCTTTTGAGATAACCGAGGCCTTTGAGCAAGTGCCAGGAACCTGGACCTTTTTGGTGTTCGAAGAAGATCGCTTATTATTAAAGCAACAATTCGAGCTCACTAGCCCCCTTAGCACTCTCTAAGCTGCCTACTTACGCCGCTGCTAGCTTGACTATGAGGCTGATGACTCTGCGGCGTAAATCGTTATACTGCATGCTTTTAATGATATAAAAAATCGAACAGAATACACTGGATGCCAATGTTAAAAAAATCTATTGCGGTAGTTGAGTTTCTTGCTATCAGCATAACTCTTAGTTTATTTTCAGTTTCCTCCAACGCGACTGACACCGCCCAGTGGCCTCAATTTATTGAGGGTAAAGACGGCACAGTAACCGTATATCAACCACAGCCAGAGAAACTAAATGGTAAAACACTATCTGGCCGCGCAGCTATGTCGATAAAGCTGACTAACCAAAAAGATCCAATCTGGGGAGTATTTTGGTTTGAAGGTGATATTGAAACAGATCGCAGCGATGACTCCGCAACTATTTCTAATCTTAAAGTTAAAGAAGTTCGCTGGTCTGACTCTAAAGATGCTGGCGAAGAACGTTTTTCAGCATTTGTTGAAAAGGAACTAGAATACAGTGTGTTCACCACCACTATTTCTCAGCTTAAGGCGACTTTAGCTGCCTCTGATAAATCGCAAAAAAGTTTGGCAAATTTAAAACACGAAGCACCGGATATACTATTTTCAGATAAATTGGCAGTACTACTAAGTTATGACGGCAAACCGAAATTCCAGGCAATAGAGAAATCAGACTATCTACGTGCGGTTAATACTCCATTAGCAGTTGCCGCTAATAAAAAAGAAACCGAATTTTACTTAAGTAGCGGTAACGGCTGGTATGCAGCCAATAATGCTATGGGTCCATGGGAAATAACTAAAGACGTACCAAGCGACTTAGCAAAATTAGTTACGCAAGAAGACAGTAAAAACACCAAAACGCCTATTATTATTACCACCACCGAGGTAAGTGAATTAGTTTCTACCGATGGCGCGCCCCAATGGAAAAGTCTAGTTGGCGGCCAGCTTATGTATGTAGAAAATACAGAGACGCCATGGCTACGCGAAATTGCCACCGGTGATATGTATATTTTGTTATCGGGGCGCTGGTTTAGTAGCAATGCCCAAGCTGGCCCATGGAAATTTGTTCGCCCTGACAAATTGCCAAAAAACTTTAGTGATATCCCCCCTGAATCTGCTCTAGGCGGACTACGTACTTCCATTGCAGGCACAGACGAAGCCAATGAAGCGGTTATGGATACGCAAATTCCACAAACCGCGGCAGTAAAACGTCATGGAACGACGATCACCGTCGACTATGATGGCGAACCAAAATTTGAAGCCATCAAAGGTACTGAAGTTTCCTATGCAGTGAATACTTCATCGCAAGTATTAATGATCAACGAGAGATACTATGCAGTAGAAGATGCCATCTGGTATGAATCAAATAAGGCCACTGGCCCTTGGGGGGTAGCCGAACAAGTACCGGCAAATGAAATTGCTAAAATCCCCTCTAGCTCACCTGCGTATAACACTACCTTTGTAAATATTTACGGTTCGACGAAAGAAGTGGTATACGTCGGTTATACCCCAGGATACTACTGGTCATATCCATATTATGGCGTGCCTGTTTACGGCACTGGCTGGTATTACCCACCTTATTACAGCCCATATTATTACTACCCATATCCCCGTACATGGGGCATGCACGTAGGTTATAGCTCTGGCGGCGGCTGGCATTACGGCGTCTCATGGGGCAGCCCGTTCTTTAGAGTTGGCGTCAGCTGGGGCGGTCACTACAACCACGGTTATTATGGCGGCTACCATAATCGCAACAACATTGTGATTAACAATACCGGCAATATAAATATTGGCAACAACGTCAACATTGATAAAAGCCGTGTTAACAATATAAAAAGTGATCGAGCAAACAATGTTTACAAAGATGGCCGAGTGAAAGACAAGATTTCTGCTAGCCAAAATCTGAAAAACAGAGATATTAAGGCGTCTACTGCTGCCGGCAAAGCTAATAATGTTTTAGCTGACCGTGATGGTAACGTGGTCCGTAAAGACAACGATAAATGGCAGTCGATGAGCGGCGGAAAATGGCAGGACATTAAAAATAATGATGCCTCTAGAGATCAAATTAAAGATCGCGCAACTGACTTTAGCAGAGACAATCAAAATAGCCGCGATAGGATTAACAACAGCAGTGTCGATCGTACAAGCATTCAGAATAGAGCTAGCAGCATTGATCGCTCAAAAGTCCAGAATAGAGCTAACAGCGTCAACCGCAGCAACTTTAATCACAACAGCATGAACAGACAGTTCAACGCTCGCAGTCGCGGCAATTTCAGTGGCGGCGGTATGCGCGGACGACGCTAAAATCTGTTTATAGCTTTCTAAGATGCAAATAAAAAAGCCTCGCTAAGCGAGGCTTTTTTATACAGAGGTCAAGCTAGCCCCACACATCTTTTTCACTTTCACCCTGTATTTCACAGTCACCAGTTTTATATTCCATATCTTCACCAGCTTCATGCTTATTAAAGTAATCACTACTAATGGCAACAATGGTTGGTGTTAACCAAATGATGGCGACAATGTTGATCAGTGTCATCAAGCCCAGTGCCATATCGGCCATTGCCCAAGCGCTTTTAAGTGACGCCACACTACCCCACATCACCATTGCCAAATAAACTACCATATAACAACCACGACCAATTTTATGATCTAACTTAAACATATGTAGATTATTCTCACCGTAAGCATAGTTAGCAACTACGGAGGTAAAGGCGAATAAAGTTACCGCCACTGTAACAAAATGAGTGCCGGCTACTCCCAAATGCGAAGTCATGGCATCTTGCGTTAAACGAATACCTTCCATCTCTTCACCACCGCCAACACCCGCCAGTAAAATAACAGTGGCGGTACAAGTGCATAGCACAATGGTATCGACAAATACTCCCAGCATTTGCACATAACCCTGACTAACTGGGTGATTAGGTTGCGGGGCTGCACATGCTGCGGCATGTGGCGCGCTACCTGAGCCAGCTTCATTAGAATAAAGGCCTCGCTGGATACCATGTTTAATTGCGGCGCCCATGGCACCTGCGCCAGCCTCGCCTAAGCCAAACGCTGAATTGACAATATCAGCTAGCACTCCAGGCACAGCAGTAATATTCATCAAGGTAATTACTACAACGACGAGCAAGTAAGCACCGGCCATAATTGGCACAACCCACTCGGCAAAATTTGCAATAGCACGAATGCCACCAACAATAACCATGGCAGCTAGAACAACAATGACAATGCCGGAGTAATTAGTAGGGATAGCATAAGCATGGTTTATAGCATCGGTAATGGTATTGGCCTGCACTGAGCCAAACATTAAGCCATAGCCCAAAAACAAGCTTAACGAGAATAAAACGGCCAACCAATGCTGGCCCAAGCCCTGCTTAATATAATAAGCTGGCCCACCACGAAATTCCTTATTGTCGTCACGTACCTTATATAGCTGCCCTAAAACACTTTCGGCAAACCCCGTAGCCATGCCCAAAAAGGCGATAACCCACATCCAAAAGACCGCACCAGCACCACCAAGGGATATAGCAACTGCTACGCCAGCCAAATTGCCGGTGCCAACCCGAGCCGATAAACTGGTACATAATGCCTGAAAAGAACTAATACCCGATTCGTTACTCTGCGTGCTGCCCCGCATAATCGAGAACATATGGGTAAAGTGACGAAATTGAACGAAACGCAGCTTTACCGAAAACCATATACCGGCAATTACCAGCAGATAGATTAAAACCCGCCCCTCACCCCAAAGAATATTATTTACTACGTCGACCATTGTATTAATCAAAATAAATCTCGCTTACCAAGTGTTCGCCACTATTATTATGTCTCTACCCTACCATTTCTTGGCTGACTTACACATATTTGCTACTGACATTAATCCCCTTGAATGCGATAATCGCCGCCTTAAAATTATCTACCTATTAACCAGAGCCATTTCCATGAGCAATTTGAATACCGTATTAAGTGATAACAACACCGATCTAGCATTAGTTACCACACTTAATACCATCAGCAATGCTTGCCAAAGTATCTGCGCTCAATTACATAATGGTGCACTAGCCGGTATTTTAGGTTCTGCAGAACATACCAATATACAAGGTGAAACCCAGAAAAAACTCGATGTTATTTCTAACGACATCCTCAAAGAAAAACTCTTAGCCACTGTCTCTGTGCGCGCATTAACTTCAGAAGAAGAGGATGAGTTTGTCGATGGCAACCCTGATGGACAGCATATCGTGCATTTTGACCCATTAGATGGCTCATCGAATATCGACATCAATGCTCCAGTGGGAACTATATTTTCTATTTATCAAGCCCCGTCAATAAGCAACTTGACTGAGGCAGACTTACTTATGCCCGGCACCCAACAAATCGCTGCGGGCTATGTGCTCTACGGTCCTTCTGCAATACTGGTATTAACCACTGGCAACGGCGTTAACATGTTTACTTTAGAGCCAGCCAGCTCAGAGTTTGTGTTAACCGATGCTGAGGTAAAAATTGAGCCAGCCACTAGTGAATTTTCGATTAACATGTCAAACCAACGCCACTGGACAGAGCCAATGCAAAGCTATATAGCCGATTTATTGGCCGGCAGTAGCGGCAGCAGAGAGAAGAATTTCAATATGCGCTGGCTAGCCGCCATGGTGGGCGATGTGCATCGCGTATTATGTCGTGGCGGCATATTCACGTACCCATGGGATCAACGCGAACCAGAAAAAGCCGGTAAACTGCGTCTAATGTACGAAGCTAACCCGATGGCCTTTTTAGTTGAACAGGCTGGAGGCTTAGCTTGGACTGACCACGAACGCATTATGGACATTGTGCCGACCGCAATCCACCAACGCGTGCCCGTCATCCTTGGCTCAGCCGATGAAGTAAAAGCTTGCCTTAAATACCATGGTGTTAGTCCATAAACTCCAAACTGTGACATTAATTAGCTACTTAAGCTGTCACTTCTAGTACCAGTAATCAACGCTAGTGATCCAACCACTCTGCTGCCTCCGTATAGGTCTTCACATGTTATAAATTCATATTAAATGACTTAGTGAAGACGATGAGTAAAAATCCGTTACAATTGGGAGCACATAATATTACCTGCATAACGAAAGCACCCAACTATATGGAAAAAATTACAGCTAGAGATAAGGATCAGTGGACAATCCTATTGAAGGCAATAGCCAGCGATAGCGACCGCGAAGCCTTTGAAAAACTGTTTAACCATTTTGCACCGCAACTTAAAGCTTATGGACTATCAACGGTTACCTCTGGTGTCAGTTTGCAGCAATTCTCTGACGACCTAGTACAAGAGGTAATGATCAAAGTGTGGAACCGAGCGCATCAGTTTGATCCAATCAAAGCTGGCGTGTCTACCTGGATATTCACTATTGCTCGTAATGCGCGAATCGATTTATTGCGCCGTAACAATCGTCATGCCAATCAGTTGGATGCAGATGATGTATGGCTAGAAGATGAAAATGCAGATTTAGACAAAGAATTTGAACAAAAAAGAACGCAACAGCTGGTAAGAGAAGCGATTAGTCAACTTCCCGTTGATCAAGCTCAAGTACTAGCAAAAGTTTATCTGGAAGGAAAATCTCACAGCGAGGTTTCGGCAGAGCTTGACCTACCACTTGGTACAGTCAAATCAAGAGTCAGACTTGCTATGGGCAAGTTAAAATTAGTTTTAGAAAGGTAATAGCAATGACAAGTTTTCACCCTGACACGCAGTACTTAGTAGAATATGCCGCTGGTAGCTTATCTATCGGCCTGTCTATTTGTGTAGCCGCGCATATTGAATATTGCGCCGAATGCAAGCAACAGGTGCATGGCTTAAATAGCTATGGTGCGGCAATGATCGAAGATTTAGACCCTGCTAATGTAAGCGCCAGTGTGTTTGAAAAAGTATTAGCTAATCTAGATACCGAACAAAAAGCGGCTCCTCAAGTACTACCTTATTCCAGCGAAATTCCTAAAGCAATCAGCAAGCTTGTACCTAACGGCTTCGAAGTTCTGCCATGGAAAAAATATGGTAAGGATTTAGAAACCTGTCGCCTAAGCGTTGGCGAAGACAAATACGAAGTATCGTTAATTAGAATGCAGGCCGGTGGCACGATAAACCAGCATACTCATAGAGGTTTAGAAATGACAGTAGTGCTTAAAGGTGCTTTGTCTGACAAATACGGTGTCTACACAGCTGGTGATTTTTCGTTATGTAATACAGACGATGAGCATCAGCCAATGGCCACCCAAGATATGGAATGCATTTGCTTAACTGCAGTAGAAGCGCCTATACACTTTAAGGGTTGGCGTAGCGTAGTAAACCCATTCTTGGACTTCCAACCAGCATAATTATTATAGGTAGATGTTACTATTAAGCCTATAGCAATACTTTGCTGCACTAAACTGCTACTAACAAGCTGAATTATCAGTAAGCTCTATAACTCAGCTGCCTTCTGACTTTGCAATTGCTCTAAAGACTTAAACAGATATTTTTCCCGAACTCGTAAGTGCTAACTAAATGTCAGGTCAGTGAAATTGCCATTAATACCGTCAGTTAGAAAATTTACCCACGACAAGTATCAAAGTAAGTCGGACGACAAAAGACACACCTAACTTCTGAGCAGATCAAATACCCTTTCCTGTTAGCATCTAACCAAAAACCAAACTAAGATTTTATTCTTGGCGTCGCTAAAGTGACTGAAGTTATGCATCCCTTTATTCCGCAGATGCGTGTCAATATCCTCCAGGCCACTAACAAGCCGCGCTAGACCTAACTGATGGAGTCACTATTGTGTTCGACAAAACCTAGCAAACTAGATAGATCTAATTCGCGCATAAAGTTTTAACAACCATTAACTAAATATTTGACAAAACTAGCATCCCATTAGACACTAAAGTATGTTCGAGCTTAAACACGCAACCCACTTTTTAAAGGCGGTATATTGCACAACCTAGTTTACGCACTAATCGAAACCCAAACCCTCCTCTCGGCGAGAACAATCTCTCGCACAAGCTTTACCCGCACCAACAATCTATATTTAACCTTTTTTTCTGTCTTTTAAAGAGGCCAATACCTATGTACGACGTTACCCGCAAGTCAGATACTCTCGCTCCAGCAATCCCAACTGATAATAGTTATATGGAGAAAGTTTACGTACTAGACACCAATGTATTGCTCCACGACCCAAACGCCGTGATGGTGTTTAACGAGCACAAAATAGTCATTCCAATGACAGTGCTAGAAGAACTAGACAATATAAAAGATCGTAAAGACAAAGATGTAAGCCGCGAGGCACGTATTGCCATCGGTGTAATAGATAAAATTCTCGCCAATGCCAGCAGCAATGACATTCAAAATGGCGTCGACATACCCAGCGCTCGGGAGAATCAACCTAGGCTAGGCAAGCTGGCAATTTATCCTGACCAACAACTGGTTATTGACAACGCAGACATTCCGTTTCTAAGTACCAGTAATCAACACGATAACGATAATCGCATTATTAATGTGGCGCTGACTTTACAAAAACAAAACCCTAACGCTTATGTTTGCCTAGTCACCAAAGATATCAATATGCGGCTTAAAGCCAAGGGCTCTGGCTTAGTGAATGTTGAAGACTACCGCCGTGACAGAGTACTTGAGGATATTGCCCTACTTGCCAGCGGCTTTACTAAAATTGAAGGTAGTTTATGGAGTAATGTTGAAAGAGTGCAAACACGGATGGTGGACTCAACCACTGTACATGTCACTAGCCGCGACATTTTACCTAATGCTTACGTCAATATGTTTGTCGCTGACGACGACGGGTTTTTGGGTTATGTAAAACATGTCGATGAAGAAGATATTTATATTGCTGATTTAAACACTGATTCATTAATGAAGAAAACTGTGTGGGGCTTAACGCCGCGTAATTTAGAGCAAGCAATAGCACTTAATATACTTGCTAATGATGATATCGACATGACCATACTGACTGGCCCAGCAGGCTCTGGCAAAACCTTAATGGCACTTGCTCATGGCCTGCATGCAATATTAGAAGATCACCGCTACGACAAATTGATTGTCGCCCGCAATACGCCTCCTATTGCTGAAGATATTGGTTTTTTACCTGGCACCGAAGAAGAAAAAATGGCGCCCTGGTTAGCTGCCTTTGATGACAATTTAGAGATACTTCATGGCCGCGACGAATCGCCTTTTGGCAGCATGGAATATGTAAAAGAACGCGCCAATATTCAGTTTAAATCGCTTAACTTTATGCGCGGCCGCTCATTCAACAATGCTTATATTATTATTGACGAGTGCCAAGGTTTAACCCAGTTTCAATTAAAATCAATTATTAGCCGCGTCGGTGAGAACTCCAAAATAGTGGTGTTAGGTAACCTTGCGCAGATAGACAACAAATATATTACACCGCTTACATCAGGGTTAACTTATTTGGTTGAGCAAAGTAAAACCTTTAAGCATTCTGGTGTTATTCATATCAGCGGCATCGAACGCTCACGCTTAGCAGTGTTTGCAGAAGAAAACTTATGACTATTTATTATAATTTCTAGCTATAAATAGCTGTTACAAGCGTTTTGCTAGCAACTCGGCTAAACCATCTACCTCCGCTATCTCGGCGGTAGCTGGCACCATAAATGCTTCTTCGCAGCCCAATTCTTCCATTATATCTAAGGCTTGATTTACTCCATCGGGAGTAAATCGAGTCATAGAGTCAGCCACCATTTTGGCAATATCATCACCCATAATTTTTAGATAGCTATATACATAGTCTGTCATTTTTTGCTGTGCATTTTCTGGAGCTAGCGTATACCAACAACCGCCCAGCTTATAAGGAGGTTTTTCCCTGCCCGCATCGTTCCAAGCAGTATCAGCTAGCGCTAGCAGCCGCTGCATTTCTTCTCGCTCTCCATTCATTGAAAACGCATAAACACCATCGGCCCACTGCGCACATCGCGCCATGCTCTTAGGTCCCATGGCACCAGCTAGAATCGGTGGTCCGCCAGATTGTAATGGCACAGGGCCAACGGGGTCGATACCCTCAAACGGAGGATTGCCAGCCCAAATACTCTTCATTACCGCTATTTGTTCATCCATCCGCTGATGACGCTTGGCGAAGCTAGCGCCAACAGCTTTATAGTCCAGCTCTCTACCGCCTACCCCAACGGTTATATCCATTCTACCGCCGGACAACACATCTAAAGTTGCTATCTCCTTTGCTGCCCAAACCGCATCATGCATCGGCAAAACATAGAGTGATGCGTTAATCCTCACGCGCTCTGTTAGCGCCGCTGCCATTGCTAACACTGCACGCATTTCTAGCGTTGGCCCGGTAATTCGCTCGCCGCAAGACAAACTGTGAAATGGTCCCTCGTCAATACGCTGACACCACTGAATCATCGTAGCCCTATCCAAGTTTTCTTTCATGTAAGGCAGACAAATACCAACTTTCATAACAACTCCAACAATTAAACAGGCAATGATTAAAACACTACATTAAACCAATTCATTAGGTGATTAACTTTCTGTAGTATTCAGCGCACTAGCGCCATGCAAAGTTCATAAGCATGCTGCTAATAAATGATGAAGTATTTGCCATGTACCCAATGCTAGATATAAACGACGCTTTTTTTATTAAGGCGAAATTTCGGTTCATCGCCAAAATGGAGCTGAACTGGAACCCAGAACGGCTATTCGAGATCTTTGAAGATAAGCAGGCATGGCCAGTATGGGCAGGACCGATACAAAAGGTCGAATGGACGTCACCTAAACCGTTCGGTATTGGCACCACCCGTACAGTATTTATGCAAGGCAGCCTTGAAGGCTATGAAAAATTCATTGCCTAGGATATAGGCAGCACATTGCGTTTAAATTTATCGGCTCCAACAAAGACAATATGCAAGCTTTTGGCGAAGACTACAAAGTTGAAGACCTAGGCAATAATCGCTGTGCACTTACTTGGATAATGGCCATGGAGCCAAAAGGGTTTAGTAAAATAATGCTTGGACTGCTAAAGCCAATAATGGCAAGGCAGGTGCAAGCCATGGCAAACAACTTAGCGAAATACGTTGATAAAAACCCAAGCTAGGCAGCGGCTATAATTTTATCTTGATTCCAATTGCTGCGCTCGCGCTTGCGACATAATATCTAAATAGGTCAGCATTTCTTGAGTATTGACTTCAAGCGACAGCATCCGTTTTCAATATACATCGATAATTAACTGCTGGCTGAGAGGATTGTAAGGATTGGCAAGATAGGCCCGCTCTGGCATATGGCTAGCGAGCACCAGGTCAGTTACTAATACTTCTCTAGTACTGTCAACCAAGGCTTGAGTGCCTCCGGCTAACACGGTAATTAACTTACTGTGACTTGCTATTGGCGCCGGCGACCAGTGTGAAGGAATATCGCCCCACCAACCGGTATAGCGCTTAATTATCATCTTAGATATATCTTTTGTCGTAACATATTGCTCACGCAGCGAATACTGATTGGCTAGACGGTCAGGCAATGCTATTGAAACTACGAGTAAATCTTTACGAATACCTTTATAAAGGCCCATAATAGTTTGGTTGCAGATCGACTCCAATGCCTCCGCAAGAATACTAAGCTCTTTGTGTATTGCTGCCGAGCCTGCAATGGCATCGCCATGGGCTGGCGTTAAAAATGCAGCCTTTAGTTCAGCCACTTCTCGTAAGCCAACCGCCCACTCTTTGACATATCGCTGTGCTCGATTGCCATTGCCAGCATTAGGCAAAAAACCTTGGTAATAATCGGCTACTGCTAGCACTTTGCGCTCTTGCGCCCAAACATACAGCTGGTCATCGGTTTCACCTTTATGGTGCTGCAACGCAAACGTCTCTCCGCCCACGACAATTTCAAGCCTGTCGCTACCCGTTCTTGTCGGTCTGACTATTTGACTGTCCTGCCGTGGTTGCAGCGCCACTGGCTGGCTCATGTACTTAGCTAAGGAGCCTGGCAATAGTAAGTATCGATCAAAGCGAGCGTTGATTGCTTGGTGAGGAATTATTTCAGGCGTATACCCAGCTTCTAGCAGCGTCCATGTACCGCAATCGTGATCAAAATGACCATGAGTATAAATAACCGTATGCAGAAGTTTATCACTAATTTTTTGATTTATTCGACAATAGCAGGTTCAACTGGGGCCATTCCGGTATCAATCAATATTAGCCCTGCGTCAGTTTCAAACAATACCGCATTTACAATAGGCATTTTTATTAGCCGAGTACGCGACGCAATGTTATCAATTGTGGTTTTACTTTTCACATTTTTAATAGCATCGGGAAAACGGCCAAACATACTTTGAGCTGCCAAGCGTGAAAAGTCACCGCCAAAAGCACCGCCTTTGGCAATCGCAGGCAGCAACTCAGGATATTCGATAAATAGCATGTCCCTGGCCGACACAATCTGATTATCAATAGCAGAGTCTAATATTGCCGCTTTAGCACTGTTACCAATTTGAACCAATTGCTGACCAGCATCAGACCCAATATCTGTGCGCCCTAATAACAACCCTAAGACTGTAAACACCGCCGCAATCACTATTGCTTCCAACATAGCTAAACCACTAAATAACCATTTATTAAATTCGAACAGTTGATTTAATCAACTGTTCGAATAGAATGCTAGTTAGCGACGTTAGAATTATGAAAGGCAGATTGCATGACTGACAGGATTGAAGGTTTGAGCACTAGAGATCGACTGCTCGATGTTGCCGAGCAGCTGTTTGCCGATAAAGGGGTCGATAGCGTATCTATTCGTTCTATTAATGCGACCGCACAATTGAGCCCCGGTATTCTGCACTATCATTTTGGCAATAAAGACACCTTGCTCGAAGCTATAGTTGCCCGGCGCATGGATGAAATTATGGAATATCGATACACCATGATTAATAATCTAAGCACTAACACTACCCCGACAACAAACGATATTGCAGCCATATTAGTCACTCCATTGGCCCGCTTTGTCATTAATAACAAACTAAACGGTTTATCGTATGTAAGGCTTATAGCCAGATTACACAGTGCTAACTCTCAAATCCTTATTGACGTTACTCAGCGCTACCGTGATCATGTACTTAACCGATTGCATCACCTACTAGAAAGCAGCTGCGAGCAGTTATCCGCCGAACAATTATCGCTGCGCATCAATTTTGCCAGCCACACACTTCTGCAAAGCGCCTGTGACTGGCCAATTGATGAAACAGCATTAACCTCCCAGGCAAGGCAGCTGGTGGCTTTTATTGGCGCAGGTCTCGACGCCAAATAATCGCTATGTATTGATAAGTAATTTATAACCCAAATGGGTGAACGCAATCTTCTCGCCAGGCAGTACATTGTTTCTGGTAGCGATAGAGCTACTATTGATTAGCAGTGACTAGACGAAAAATAAAAATAGTAATAGCTCGCTAGTTTTAACTCAGTAATCGCCTGTATATATTAAGGCAAACCTAGCGAGTTTATAGACTGTGCTATCTCTCTCTTACTATAAGTAACAGGGCGTAAGTAACAATTATAATAATGAGGTTTGCTATGAAGAAACGGCTGCGCACTAATTTTACTCGAAAACTTATCCCTCAGCTAACGGCAATCCCGCTGGCGATCGCTTCAACTATATCCATCCCAGCTCTGGCTCAATCCCAAATAGTACTAGAAGAAGTTATTGTTACCGCAAGAAAGCGAGCCGAAAGCCTACAAGAATCACCGGTAGCGGTTAGTGCGTTTTCAGCAGCCAAACTCGCTGCGGCGGGGGCATCCACTCTTGCAGATTTAAACCAACTTGTCCCTAATATTGAGGTGCAAAACGGTAACGGTTCCGGCGGCGTCGCTAATATTTATATTCGCGGCGTTGGTCAGCGCAACACTGAACCAAACTTAGACTCTGGGGTAGGTATTTATATTGACGGCGTATATCTCTCTCGCGCCGACGGCGCCCTATTAGATGTAAACGATTTACAAAGCGTGCAGGTATTACGAGGGCCACAAGGAACATTATTTGGTAAGAACACTACTGGAGGCGCGCTAGTATTTAACACCAACCGACCTTCTGAAGTAGTTGAGGGCAGCGCAGGCGTTAAGGTGGGGAACTACGGCACACAAGACGCCAACCTAGCAGTTAACATCCCCATCAATGACCAATGGATGACTCGTTTATCGATGGTATCGAAGAAAAGCGACGGTTATATTAAAAACGAAATAGACGGCGAAGACTATGTAGATGCCGATAGACTAAGTGCGATTTGGCAGCTGCGCTGGTTGCCGTCTGACGAGTTAACGTTAGATTTAAATGCTAATTGGTCTAAGACGGCTCAAAAAGCGCGACCGCAAAAATGTAAAGTGTTAAACCCAGCCGGTGGCTGGCAATCGCAGCTTTTTGACACGCTATATATCACACCTGATACGGGCAGAACTTACGTGGACTTTTGCCGTGATAGTGAAAATGCAGGTAAAGGTGACCCTCGAGTTATTCAAAGTGACATTGGCGGTGACTATAACGCCGAAACCAAAGGGCTAAGCTTTACCGCCGACTGGGAACTGAATGATGAGACGTCATTGAAAAGCATAACCGCATGGCGTAATACTGAGGCGGCTCAAGATGATGAACTTGATCACACCGCCGCTCCCTTCTTACACCGCACGCAAAATGTTCACCCTAGCAGGGGCGGTCGTGATACAGGTCAGTTTAGCCAAGAGTTCCAACTAACCGGCGAAGCACTCGATGGCAGCGTGCAATATGTTAGCGGACTCTATTATTTTGAAGAGCAAACCAATGCTTCCAGCACAGTTTCTTATATCGGACCATACGATAATGCGATAGCTGGTTTATTTGGCTTTCGTGGTGATTCAAACATAGCGTCCACCGACAATAAATCGGCAGCGATTTATACCGAAATAGATTGGGAGTTTGCTGAGTCATGGCGCTTAACTCTTGGTGCCAGATACACTTGGGAAACTAGAGAGTACAAAGAAATAGCACTTTTAGTCGACGGCGCTACTTTATCGACAGGCTCTGATCCGGTTACAGAAGTTCAGCTTGGAGCAGGCTTATGGATTAAAGGGACTGACTTCTCATTCAGTCCTGATTACAACTGGACGCGAGGCGGCACTATTGAAGGCGATGTCTCGAATACTGATTTCACTCCCAAAGCTAGTATTCAATATATTTTCGATGGTGAGGGCTTTATCAATAGTGGTAGTACCTATTTTACCTATAGTGAAGGTTTCCGCTCGGGCGGTTTATCAGAAGCAGCTACCGGTGACATCGAAGAGTTTGATCCAGAGACTGTAACGAATCTTGAGCTAGGCCTAAAACTAGATATGTGGGAGAACCGCTTACGCTTTAACGTCGCAGCGTTTCATATGTCTTATCAAGACCAACAATTCACTACCGTTGTTATTAACCCCAATACCGGTAGCCCTTCAGGTGCCACCATCAATGTTGATGAATCGACAATTCAAGGTATTGAATTAGAGACTACATTTTTACCGATAGAAAATTTAGAGCTAACATTAAATGCTTCCATTAATGATGGTAAATTCGATAAGTTTACCGACACTCAGCTGACCTCCGGCACTGCCGGAGTGGTGCCAACAGGCTGCGCGCAGAACAGTGTCGGCGGTATAGTAGCAGTTAATGCATGCACCATTGATAGAGGCGGTGAAAATATGGTGCGCTTACCGGATAAATCCGTATTCCTAGCGGCACAATATCAAATCATCACACCTATAGGAGCAATTATCCCTAGGCTACAAGCAAGCTGGAAATACGGGGTGGAATATTGTTTTGATGCCGGTAGCTGCGCCAGTGACTTGTGGTATGCAGACAAGCAATACAATGTTGATGCACGCTTAACATGGATTCCTGACGAGCAGTGGATGGTTGCTTTTTATGGCACCAACTTAACCAATGAAGACTACATTATTGGCGGCACTGCACTTGCTGACACATCGGGAGTTGGCGGTATAGTTTTCAACCCACCAAAAATGTATGGCGCTGAATTAATATTTAAATGGTAATTCAAAAGTTATAAAAAAGGCCCGCATTGCGGGCCTTTTTTATAACTGGGGCTTAGGCAAAGTATTTAGATCAGACCTAAACTCAACCAAGGAATGTAAGTGATCAACAACAACGCTACGATTAATACCCCCATAAATGGCAATGCGGCGCGGTATAATTCAGTTATTGGTTTACCAAATCGATAACTCGCAATAAATAAATTCATGCCTACAGGCGGGGTAAAATAACCTATTTGCATATTCGCCAAGAAAATTATGCCCAAATGAACAGGGTGGATACCGTAAGCCACTGCAATTGGCAGCAAGATTGGCACCATAATTACTATGGCAGAAAAAATGTCTAATATTGCCCCTAACACCAGCAAGAACAAAGTGAGAAAGATTAGAAAAGCCCACTTACTTTCTATATTCGACTGGACTAAGTCAAATGCTTTGGAAGGAATTTCAGCATCAATCAACACATTGGTTAATGCCAGCGACACTCCCAAAATTAGAATAATACCACCCACCATCGCTACCGCTTGACGAATAACAATCGGCAGTTGTGCCAAACTTATTTCTTTGTAAATAAAAACTTCGACAACAAAAACATACAGTAAAATAACCGCAGCGGTTTCTGATACCGCAAAAAAACCACCGTAAATACCGCCGATAACTAATGCCGGCAAAGGAATTTCCCAGCGGGCAGCCCATAAGGCAGCTTTTAATTCTTGGGTAGTAAATTTTTGCATCGCAATATTTTTACCGCGATGAATCCACCAACTCCACACTGATAACATAATCAACATTAATGCTGCTGGCATTAATCCCGCGACAAATAATTGCTGGATAGTAAATGATGGCCCAACGCCCATTTGCTGAGCAATAATTCCATATAAAATTAACGGTAATGAGGGTGCTAACAATAATCCCAAACTGCCCGAGGTTGTCACCAAACCCAAACTATAACGCTCGCTATAACCAACTTGTTTTAAGGCGGGATATAACAAGGCACCGACGGCAACAATAGTGACACCCGACGCGCCGGTAAAGGCGGTAAATAGAGCGCAAGTTACAAATGCAATAATCGACAAGCCACCCGGCAACCAACCAATTAGCGCCTGCGTTACATTCACTAAGCGAGTGGAGCTTTGACTTTCAGCCAACAGGTAGCCAGCCAGTGTAAATAGGGGCAAAGCCAATAACAGCGGCGTATCACTAATACGGTAAAGCTCTACCGCCACAATCATTAACGGCACATCAGAGATGTAAAAACCAAACATAGCCAACGACAGCAGTACCACAAATATAGGCGCGCCCATGACAGCCAACAACAAGATGGCGGCTATAGCAAAATAAGTTTCCATCAAGTGTCCTGCTCAGACGTTTGAGAAAGAGGCGAGAATATTTGTATTAAGAAACGCAAGCCGATAACAAATAGAGACAGTGGCATAATCGCTTCACACCACCACACCGGAATATTGGCAAAGGCGATATCGCCAAATTGGCGTTCGTCTTGGACAAAGAGATAACAATGCCATGCAGCGATAAAACATACCGACGCACTAAAGACACTAGCACTTATAGCCGTTATTCTGCGCCATAAAGGCGACAGGTAGTGTGTCAACGCATCAATAGAGATATGCCCAATTTCACGACTAGCGACCATTGCGCCGACCATGGCCAACCAAAAAACCAGCACTCGCAGCGCTGAGTCACCCCAGTAAATGCCACTATCGTGAAAATTACGCAGCAATATCTGCAGCAGTGAAATCGACACTAAGCCGGTAACTAGACTATAAAGCAACGTATTTTCAAGTTTGTGCAACAACACAACTAAGTGATTCACAAGCTTACTCTTGCGCTAGATTCTGCTGACGATAGTCTTGCAGATATCGATCTAATTCATCAGCAATAGCTGGTGAAAAGAAACGTTCTGTAACAGCTTGCTGTTGCGCAATTACCGCTTTGCTATACCACTCGCTAATCTCTTCAGCAGATGGCTCTACAAGCTCAATACCTTGTTGCAACAGTGCATTATAAGCAGACTCGTTATCTTTCCTGTTCTGCGCATCAATTGTTTTATAAGCCTGCGACATTACTGTGCGAACAATCTTTTGATCATCGGCGGGCAAGCGCATAAACACCTTCTTATCAATCGCTAACAAAGCGTAAAAATACATGATTGGCAAGTCAGTCATATGGCTAATTTGTGTATGCCATTGCAATGCAATCGCGCCAATAGGCGATGTAGCCACAGTATCAATAAGCCCTGTTTGCAAACCTGCTAATACATCAGCCAGTGATAACGGCACTGGTGAAACACCAAAGCTTTGTACGGCATCTAACGCAGCTTTATCGCCGCTAGGAATCCAAACCTTACCTTTTTTCAATTCTTCAACGCTAGCAATTGGTCGCTTAGCCATTACATAAGCAAAACCCCCTTCAGCCAAGCCGAAGTTCACAAAGCCACCTCTCTCTACATCGGCAACAATCCGACTATCCATGCGCTGACGAACATAGTCGATTTCAGCAAAGCTTTTGAATTTTAATGGCAAAGTATAAATTAGTGAATCTGGCGCGACGCCAGCCATCGCACCACCGGGTACTGCTGCCCCTTGCAATTGACCAATACGTATTTTTCGCATCACCGCTTTGTCATTACCCATAACGCCGCCAGGGTAAAACTTAAACTTAACCCGGCCATCAGTCTGCACAGTAATATCAGCTGCTGCTGAGCGCATCGACTTCATCCAACTAGTTCCGTCTGGCGACACTGTCGCTATCTTAAACACTGCCGCCGATGAGTTCACCGCCACCGTCATTAGCGTACCAGCGATAAAACTACAAGCAATTGACCTTACTTTCATGCCATGTTCCTTAAAAATAATCGGGCGAGCTGGCCAGCAGCTTTTTAGCATCTCGCTGGGCCAATGTATTCATTAATACAAAATTTCTCACATTAGGATCGGCTGACAACACTTCGTTTAATAAGCGGTCATGCAGCTCTTGATCAAACACTAGACGAGCATACATTTGCGCATAAACAACTTTCGCCATTAAATTATTACCATCAGAATACTCTACGGCTTTGTCAAAGTGCTTTCTGCCTTCTTCAGGCTTGCCGCCTAGAGCTTGTGGTAACAAGGTGGCAATACCGCCTAGAAATAAATGAGCACTGCCATCTTCATAACTATCATCTAGCTCTACCACTCGCTTTAATAAGGCTTCAACTTTTGCCAACCCAGTAATTGCCGACCAGTCATCGCTATGTGCTTGAATCCAGCTTAACCAGCTAACACCTAAGGTGTAAATATAGTCGACATTACCTTCGTCACTCGCAGCTAGTTGCTCTAAAAACTCTTGATATGGCCGTTCAGCTAACTCACAAAAATCGTCTTCATTTGCACATAAAGCTGATTTTGCATAAGCCAGCGACTTGTCTGTCAGTTTCTTTTTACGCTCAACATCACTGACAAATCCGCCAGCATAAGCATCATTAAGTTGTGCGCCAGCCCTAAGCATTGTTTCACTATCAGGGCTAGACTCTATTAAACCGTCTATTAAGATCAGAAACGTGGGGATAGCTTGGCCAACTGACTCCAGATCGTTATTGTTATAAATGGCTGCAGATAGGTTGTTGGCTAGTCCACCCACTTGGGACGAAATAAGACTTGCGCAACCACTTATTGTGAATAACCCTAGCAATAAAATACTGCGCATTAATTTTCCTCTAATGCTTTTTATGAGACTATCTCTCATTAAAATTTCTTACTGTGAATATAAAGGCGATTATTATACCTTCCAGCCCGCGCTGGGGGAAATGAAAGGCATTACCAAACAACTAATCGTCAAAAGAGAGATAGCCAATGACATTGCTACCTAAACATATAGTTTTAGTCGGATTAATAAGTCTAATTAGCGCCTGTGCCTCAAAAGTATCTTACGACTACGACGCCGAATATGTCTTCGCTCAACTACAATCATTTACTGTCAGCGCCGCTAGGCCAAGCGAAGATTTAATGGACAAACGATTGGACTCTCTTATAACTAATGATCTAACAACAAAAAACTTCAGTCGCGATTATCAGAGCGCGGACTTTCGGGTAACCCATGCCTTATCTGACGGCATGCGCCAAGCGAAAGAAAAGCCCAGCGTATCGGTTGGAGCCTCAACTGGCAGCTGGAAGCCCAGATTAGGCGTTGGAGTCAGCTTCCCCGTCGGCAGCAACAAAATCACTTATGCACTAAAAATATCAATAACGACGCTTACTGGTCAATTAGTTTGGCAAGCACAAGACACTTTTAAGCTTGGTGAGGGTAGTGACCCAGATGAGAAAAGCGCAGCACTGTCATCAGTGGTGACGAAAATTCTTAGCAAATTTCCACCCAGCTAAAAACACAGAAACCCTGTTAAACTTACCATCTAACGCACTAGTAGTTAAAAGAGAACAGTAAATGATCAAAGTAAAATCTAATGCCAATTTCGAAGATACATTAAGCGAACTTGAGGCAATTGTGCAGCAGTTAGAAGTAGGTGATTTGTCGCTAGAAGAATCACTAAAAGCGTTCGAACATGGGGTAAATCTGACTAAGACCTGCCAAGAATCGCTTAATAAAGCCGAGCAAAAAATTCAGACTCTAATAGAAAAACAAGCCAATATTGAATTAAAACCTTTTACCGAATCTGACGAAGACTAATATATGTCTCAGTCTTTTTCAGACTATCAAGCGCAATACTCAAATCGTATTGAAACGAAACTACGTTCATTATTTGATAACAGCAGCTCTTTGTATTGCAGTTTAGAAATGCCTGAGTTAACCGTAGTTCTTAACGAGGCCATCAATTACAGCCTATTGTCAGGCGGTAAAAGAGTACGCCCGCTATTAGTTTATGCTGCGGCTGAAGCCATTGCAGGAACAAATTTAATCGATGATATTGATAATATAGCGGCAGCAATTGAATGTATTCACTGCTACTCACTAATCCATGATGACTTACCCGCCATGGACGATGACAACTTACGTCGCGGTCAGTCAACAAATCATATTAAATTTGATGAAGCGACAGCTATTTTAGCCGGCGACGCACTCAATACTGCTGCATTCGAAATACTAGCGAACCTGGAAACCAGCACTGCTCAGACTAAAATAGAATTAATAAAAATACTGAGCTCTGCCGCTGGTGTGCGCGGCATGGTGGCAGGCCAGTATATTGATTTACAGGCAGCCGACCAAGTTATCACTACCGACCATCTTCGCAGCATGCATCAGCTAAAAACAGGCGCGCTTATTCGCGCAGCAGTGGCACTGGGAGCGACCGCTGCAGGTGCTAGCGATACTCAGTTAAAAGCATTAGATGACTATGCTAATGCCATTGGCTTGGCCTTTCAGGTGGTAGACGACATTTTGGATATTGAGTCCTCCACTGAGCAACTGGGCAAGCAACAAGGCGCAGATATCGAGCAAAATAAATCAACTTTCCCTTCATTAATGGGACTTGAAAAAACCAAAGCAGAAGCGGCATATTTGCATCGACAAGCAATCGCGGCTTTAGCGAGCTTTGGTGCTAGCGCCAATGGGCTGAGACAGTCGGCCGACTATATTATTAAACGAAATTTTTAGGCGCACTTCACCCATACATGGGGTAAAATTAGATTCTTGCAAGTATTTAGCTAGGTAGCCAGCGCATTTTGAGATCTTATGAGTAAACTGTTTGAAACTATTCCCGCTTCTCGTCCAGCAACACCTTTGCTAGACACGGTGGATGATACTAAGCAGCTTCGCGAGCTATCAGAAGATCAACTTGATCAAGTATGCGACGAATTACGCGAATATTTACTCTATAGCACCGGCCAAACAGGTGGTCACTTTGGCGCTGGACTAGGCGTTGTTGAACTAACAATCGCATTACATTATGTGTACAACACGCCTGATGATCGCATTGTTTGGGATGTCGGACATCAGACCTACCCTCATAAAATACTAACTGGCCGGCGCGAGGAAATGCTCTCAATTCGCCAAAAAGACGGCCTTTCTGGCTTCCCAAAACGTAGTGAAAGTAAATACGATACTTTTGGCGTTGGCCATTCAAGCACTAGTATAAGCGCCGCATTAGGTATGGCCTTGGCCGCAAAACATAACAACAGCGGCAGAAAAGTGGCTGCGGTAATTGGCGACGGCGCAATGACCGCTGGCATGGCCTTTGAAGCCTTGAATCACGCTGCCCACACTGATGCTGACATGCTTGTTGTGCTGAACGATAATCAGATGTCTATTGGACATAACAAAGGCGGACTTAATACTTACTTTAGCCGTATTTGGGCCAGCAAGCCTTACACTCAGTTTAGAGAAGGTAGTAAGAAAGTTTTAGCCAAAATTCCGTCAGCCTTAGATCTTGTCCAAAAAGCGGAAGAACATGTTAAAGGCCTAGTTGCACCGGGGATGATGTTTGAGGAATTGGGCTTTAATTATATTGGCCCAATCGATGGCCATGATATTAATACCCTGATTTATACACTAAAAAACATGCGAGACCTTAAAGGCCCGCAGCTACTCCATATTATGACGACTAAAGGCAAGGGCTTTGCGCCGGCAGAAAAAGATCCTGTTGGCTATCATGCAATCAATAAAATTGAAGTAAAGCCTAAAAATGCCAGTGCTCCAACACAAAAATACCAAGATATTTTTGGTCAGTGGTTGTGTGATATGGCTGAGCAAGACAGTAAGCTAGTAGGCATTACTCCGGCTATGTGCGAAGGCTCTGGCATGGTGGAGTTTGCCAAGCGTTTCCCTGAACGCTACTTTGACGTAGCAATTGCCGAGCAGCATGCCATAACCTTAGCAGCGGGGATGGCATGTGATGAATTAAAGCCGGTAGTAGCGATATACTCGACATTTTTACAGCGCGGCTATGATCAACTAGTGCATGACGTAGCGCTGCAGAATCTAGATGTACTATTTGCGATAGATAGAGCTGGCCTTGTTGGCGAAGATGGCGCCACCCATGCGGGGGCTTTTGACTTAACCTATTTACGCTGCATTCCTAATATGGTGGTGATTGCACCTAGCGACGAGAATGAATGTCGGCAACTGCTATACACCGGCTACCTACATCAAGGGCCAACTGCAGTGCGCTATCCGCGAGGTACCGGCCCAGGCATTGAGACGATGTCAGCAATGGTCGCTCTACCTCTTGGCAAGGGTATTATTCGCCGCGATGGGACACGTATTGCCATCCTTAATTTCGGTAGCCTTCTTAGTGAAAGCATCGCTGCTGGCGACAAATTAAATGCCACCGTTGTCGACATGCGCTTCGTTAAGCCAATTGACGAAGAATTAATTGCGCAACTGGCAGAAAGCCATGACTTGATTGTTACGGTAGAAGAAAACACTACCGCTGGCGGTGCTGGCAGCGGTGTTAACGAATACTTAGCCGCTAAGGAAATCGTATTCCCCACGCTAAATTTAGGCTTGCACGATGAATTTTTGAATCATGGCACCCATAAAGAATTACTAGCGCAATCAGGCTTAGACAGCGACGGCATTTATAATTCGATTGCTAAAAGAATGGATTGGTTAGAGAAAAGTAACACTCAAGCACTAGCTAAATAACCTAGAGGCTTACTCGTCATTCATTAAATGACCGAGCTTGCCTGCTTTAGTTTTCAAGTAATCCTCATTATGTGGATTCTGTCCACTTCTCAGCGCTATACGCTCTACTACGTTTATTCCCATTCCTTCCAAAGCGGAAACTTTACGCGGGTTGTTAGTCATTAAGCGAATTTGAGTAATAGACAGATGACTAAGCATTTTTCGACAAATACTATAATCGCGCATGTCTGCGCCAAAACCTAGCTGCTCGTTTGCTTCAACAGTGTCAGCACCGGCATCCTGTAATCTGTAAGCTTTAATTTTATTTAGCAAACCGATACCACGACCTTCTTGGCGCAAATACAAGATAGCACCACACCCTTCCTTGGCAACAGCTTGCATAGCCGCTTCTAACTGCGCGCCGCAATCACAGCGCAAACTAAACAGCGCATCGCCGGTTAAACATTCTGAATGAACTCTTGTCAAAACCGGCTCATCAGTCGACACGTCACCTAGGGTTAGCACAACATGCTCCTTGCCACTGCTCTCTTCTTCAAAGCCGTGCATAATAAACACCGCCCATGGGGTTGGTAATGCTGCTGACTCTATAAACCGAATTGACACTATTTAATATCCACTTAGTAAAAGCTACTGATGGTACTGAGCTGAAAATTCATGTACTGCTTCAATAAAAACACCTGCGTTTTCTGGCGATACTTCTGGAGTAATACCATGCCCCAAATTAAATACATGACCATTACCACTGCCAAAACTTTTCAATATACGTTCAACTTCAGCGCGGATTGCCGCAGGTTTTGCATATAACATGGTTGGATCCATATTGCCTTGCAATGTAACACGGTCGCCAACTCGAGACCGTGCATTGCCGATGTCAGTTGTCCAATCTAGCCCCAAAGCGCTGGCACCTGTAGCTGCCATCTGTTCTAGCCATTGCCCACCGTTTTTAGTAAACAAAATTACAGGGACTTCACGACCATCATGCTCACGAATCAAACCATCAACTATTTTTTGCATATAATCGAGGGAAAATTCTTTATAGGCCCAAGGGCTTAAGGCGCCGCCCCAAGTATCAAAGATCTGTACGACTTGGGCGCCAGCTAAAATCTGACCATTTAAATAATCAATAACCGACAAGGCCAACTTCTCTAACAACAGGTGCATAACTTCAGGCTGATCAAAAGCCATCGCTTTAGCGCGCAGAAAATCTTTAGAAGAGCCACCTTCAACCATATAGGTGGCTAAAGTCCACGGGCTGCCAGAAAAACCAATTAGTGGCACACTGCCATTTAGCTCGCGGCGAATAGTGCTAACAGCATCTAGCACATAAGGCAGATCTTTCTTAGCATCAGTTATTGGCAGCGCATCAACATCAGCAGCAGTACGAACCGTCTTTTTAAAACGAGGCCCTTCGCCAGTCTCAAAATATAAACCTAAGCCCATAGCATCTGGAATCGTTAAAATATCCGAAAATAAAATAGCGGCGTCAAGCGGATAGCGCGCAAGCGGTTGCATGGTAACTTCACAGGCTAGCTCTGGGTTACTGCACAACGCCATGAAATCACCAGCCCTACTTCTCGACTCGCGATATTCAGGCAAGTAACGGCCCGCTTGGCGCATCATCCAAACTGGGGTCACATCTACGTCTTGGCGTAATAATGCTTTTAAAAATCGGTCGTTCTTTAATTCACTCATCAATCAGTCCGCTACAGTTACTTATACAGTTAACATTAAACTTCAAATTGGTTCAAAACACCTTCAGCAGCTTGGCGGCCTTCACTAATAGCCATTCCACAGATCGCTCTCACACACCATGTCGCCAGCTATGCCTCCACAATAGGTCATACACATTAACGACTCTATAGCAGTTTTCAATACTTTATGGCTTATCTGACAAGCAGCATGGGCGATCAATCCAAAGCCGTCGTTATCCTTAAATTCATCAGGACTGTAAAGACCTGTTTTCATAAGAAACTCACTAAAAAAACAATTAATATCAAACAGTTAGCGGCTGATTGAAGAACAAAAAAGTTCTCAGCCCGCGAAAAAGATGATCATTCTACACGTAAGATTCGATGTAAACAAATGGGACTTTGGGACTAAATGACTAGCCCAAGCTTGGCGTTAATTTAGCGCTATTGTTGGCAGGATTTTATGGCTTCAACAACGTATTTCCAGTCAACTTCGCTGGTAACTACCGCCTCACCTAGGCTTTTAAGTAAAACGAAGCGTAATTGATCGTCTACAACTTTTTTATCAACCGACATTAGCTCCAAAAAGCGCTCAGGAGTAATATTTGCTGGCAATGTGGTCGGTAAATTAGCCGCTTTAATAACAGCCTTAACTCTCATTAAATCAGTGCTAGAAATCCAGCCAAGCTGCTCAGACAAAGCGCTAGCCACTATAATGCCAGCTGCCACTGCCTCACCATGAAGCCAATTACCGTAACCTTGGTCAGTTTCAATAGCATGGCCGAAGGTATGCCCAAGGTTAAGAATCGCGCGGATTCCACCTTCATGTTCATCTTGAGCAACAACTTCAGCCTTGCACTCGCAAGAGCGCTTAACCGCATAAGTTACTGCCAAGGGGTCAAGTGCTAATAGGGCTGCCATATTATGCTCTAGCCAAGCTAAAAACGACTCATCTTGTATCAGTCCATACTTAATGATTTCAGCTATCCCTGCGGAAAGCTCACGAGCTGGCAATGTAGATAAAACAGAGATATCAGCAAAAACTGCTTGTGGCTGATAAAAAGCGCCAATCATATTTTTTCCCAGAGCATGGTTAACCCCGGTTTTGCCGCCAACGGATGAGTCAACTTGCGATAGAACCGTCGTCGGAATCTGAATAAAATTGACGCCTCGCTGATAACTAGCAGCGGCAAACCCAGTCATGTCTCCAACCACACCACCGCCGAGCGCTATTAACGTTGCCGTGCGGTCATACTTAGCTTCCAACAAACTGTCAAAAATTTGGTTCAGCACAGTTAAGGTTTTATACTGCTCTCCGTCTGGCAACACACAAGACACTACTGAAAAATTAGCTAACACTGCGATTATCTGATCAAGATATAGCGCAGCAATGGTGGTATTGGTAACAACCATTACCTGTTTGCCTTGTATATGTTTTGCTAAAAGGTCTCCATCTAAAAACACTTTTTCGCCAATATATATAGGGTAACTTCTGTGGCCTAAATCTACGGTTAACGTATCCATATCAATTTACTGAATGCCCCTGACCTGCTCTTCTCTTAACCTTTTAGCGATATCTTTTGCTACATCTTTTGGCGAGCGAGAGTCGGTGTCTATCATCATATCGGCAACTTCGTTATACAGCGGGTCTCGTACCAACATCAGCTGTTCCAAAACTTCTCTTGGCTCTCCCGACTGCAGCAGAGGCCGATTCTTATCTTTAGCCGTTCGCGCAGCTTGTTGATCAACACTAGCGCGGAGATAAACAACAAAACCACGACTTCGGAGCATTTTGCGATTTTCTGCTAATAAGATAATTCCGCCGCCGGTGGCCAACACTAACCCATTATCCTCAGATAACTCAGTTAACATTAATGATTCTCGAGTTCGAAAGCCATCCTCGCCCTCGACGTCAAAAATCCAAGGAATATCAGCTCCACAGCGGTCTTCTATTGCTTTATCAGTATCGCAAAACGGCAAATGTAATTCGGCCGCCAAAAGGCGGCCGATTGTCGATTTACCAGCCCCCATGGGACCAATCAGGAATATATTGTCTGCCTTAGCCATACACAACCCACTCAATCCAATAAGTCGTCGGATAGTATACGTGGTGTAATAAATATCAAGGTTTCAATTTTATCTTTACGCACAGTTGTGCGTTTAAACAACCGACCCAAATAAGGAATATCTCCTAAAAATGGCGTCTGAGTTGTCTC
The DNA here is from genome assembly GCA_046710535.1 of Pseudomonadales bacterium. Lineage (GTDB taxonomy): Bacteria > Pseudomonadota > Gammaproteobacteria > Pseudomonadales > CAWVSB01 > CAWVSB01. The sequence continues at coordinate 57,573 of JBKEHH010000002.1, read as the reverse complement.
AGTTACATCGGAGATTTGAAATACACCACCTAAAACAATGGTTTCACCATTCTTCACTAGAACTTGGGTGATGAGTTCAGTGGTATCGATAATGGGAATCTGCGAGTTAAATTGACCATTGATAAAATCACCTAGAGAATCTTGATTAATCACAAGATCCATCAAGATTCTATCATCAGGGGTAATATTTGGCGTTACCTCTAACTTGAGCACGGCTTCTTCAAAATTAACTGTAGTGCCTCCATTAGCAGCGGCTTCAAGATAGGGGATTTGTTGCCCAGACTTAATTACCGCTTTCTGCTTATCTCCGGTAATAATCTTAGGCTGGGATACTACCTCACCCTGACCATTACTCTCTAATGCCGACAATTCCGCCGCCAGAGAAATGTCACTGCTCTGATAACCTAGCGCCAGTCTACTTGCACTGGACCCTTCTACACCTAAGTCAACGGCCAATGAGCCCGGCACATTTATCGCAGCAACTCCGCCATTAGCAATCGCGCTAGTCGCTGACTCCAAATTACCCGCAAGAGCACGAGTTGAAGACCCCAAATCAATTTTTAAACCACCCCAACGAATACCTAGATCTCTAGAAAAATCAGAATTTGCGATGACAATACGCGCTTCAATTAGCACTTGTCTAACCGGAATATCAACCAGTTTAATAACCCTTCTAATTTCTTCCAAGGTTGCAGCAGTTTCGGTAATCAACAGCGAGTTAGTGCGCGTATCAACTAACACACTGCCACGCTCGGAAACCAAACCATTGTCGTCGCCGCCCTGTAGCAAGCCAACCAAATCTGAAGCTTCCGCATACAGTACTTTTATGTGCTCAGTCTGAAGCGGCAATATCTCACCCAATTGCTTAGATGACTCTATTTCTTGACGCTCTCTAGCGGCAATTTCTTCAGCTGGAGCAACCATCAACACGTTGCCGATTTGACGCTTGTCTAAGCCCTTGGTAGATAACACTAAATCTAAAGCTTGATCCCAAGGAACATTCTCTAGCCGCAAAGTAATATTACCGGCAACACTATCACTGGCAACAAGGTTCAAATCAGTGAAATCTGCTATTAACTGCAGTACAGCTCTGACCTCTATACTTTGGAAATTAAGCGATAATTTTTCCCCGGAAAATAGAAAGTCTTTTTTCTTGTTTTCAATATCCTGAGCGGATAAAGGCCTAACACTAACAACATAAACATCATCTGTCTGATAGGCCAAATAATCAAAATCACCAACTGGATTGATCTCTATTATGCTATTGCCTGAACGATAATCAGCTGAAAACATGGTAACAGGGGTAGCGAAATCGACTACATCGTAGTTCCTTCTGAGTTCTTCTCCCATCCCAACACCGGGAAGTTTAAGCGTAATAACACGACCTTCTTTTGATATATCCGCAGCTACATTAGAGCTAGAAAGCTTAATGAGTAATTTGCCTTCGCCTTCTTCACCGCGCTTAAAATCCAAGCCCAAAATAGAGTCAACATCGTCGGCAGTCCCAAATTGTGAGGCCAGCTTAGATTCACCGCGTTTTAGAAAATCCTGCTTACCGCCACGGCCTACAAGTATATATAAACTATTGTCTTCGATTCTGGTGGAATACTCTGTTAACTCTACTAAGTTAATAATTACCCGAGTCCTGTCGCCGCTCTCTAGTACCATCACACTATCAGCACTACCAAAATCAACGGTATGCTTTTTTTCTATCAGCGCACTTTTTACATTCGGCAAATCCAACGCTATACGCGCCGGCTTATCAATCGTATAACCCTTAGGTTCAGGCGGTGTACCGTCCATATCTAAACGAACTTCCAGAACCCCACCAGGGAGAGAATTAAAATCTATAGCCTGAATGGTCGAGGCTTGAACAGCTTGCGCACACAGTAATAGGCCAAGTAAAACACCTATATTTAATCGACACATATGCCCCACCCATTTGCTAATCGAAATATCAAAACTAACTCCAATATCTATACTTTTCATCAACCTATTCATTATTGCGATTCTCTCAACTTTATTACTCTAGGCCGCTCCACCCAAGAACCTGCTCCATTGGGAATTATTTCAACTATGTCAACTTGATTATCATAGATCTCAACAACACGCCCATGATTTTTACCAACAAAATTGCCAAAAGAAATCGGGTGCACTGCACCGCTGTTATCACTCATTAATCCCGTCATAACACCCTTGATCGAGAGAGTACCCACCATTTTTAGAGACTCTAGCTGAAATCCCTCCAAAAACTCTTTCGCGCGATTTTGATCAGGCTTAACATCAGTGGCCGCCATTTGCTCTCTTGAAACGGGCTTCACCTTCACCGGAACAGTAAACGGCGCCCGCATAGTCATCACTTGATACGTATATGATCGGTAAGGCGGATAGGTAGGTATCGGATCTATCTTTTTACCAGGCTTAGCCTTAACCTCTGCAACAAAATCACGTAAGTCATCAACGTTATCGCCAGCACACGCAGCAAGCGCTATAAATACACTCGCTAATACCAGTCTTTTAACTATATCAAACAAGTTCATTACTCCTTGTACCGATAAGTCTTAGCTTCAATTTTCATCACCAAATTGCCACCAGCCTTGCCTCTGTCCACAGTAAAGTCATGCAATGTCACTATTCGCGGCAACGCAGCCACTGAGCTAACAAAAGCACCTATGTCGTGATAAGTTCCTTCAACAGAGATAGCCATTGGGAGCTCTATATAAAATTCTTTCTTCTTTTCTGGGAGCAAACCAATTTTATTAAACTGCAAACCATTACTAACCCCCGCATTAGAAATATCATCCAACAGTCCGGGAACTTCGGTATCACTGGGTAACTGACTCAGCAGCGCCCCAAAATTTTCTTCAATATCAAGCATCTGTTGACGATAGGCCTCTAAGTTCGCTGCCTCATGAGCCTTATTTTTATAGCTTAATTTTAATGACTGCTCTTGGGCCTGAGACTTTTCTAACGCAGCCTCCACTGACTGTATAACGCCGTAATAGCCGCCAACAGAGATAAGCACAAAGACCAAGGTCCAAGCCGCTGCTTTAACCACAATTGGCCATGAACCGATATTGTCAGCAGTAAGCTCGCTTAGCTCTATTTCCTGCAGACTTTTTATAATATTTTCAATCGCCATATCTAGCGCTCCTCCTTATCCGCTTGCGAAGCTAGCTCTGGAGGAAAAAGAACCATAGACATCGAAAAATCATTAGCTCTGGGACCAAACGCTTTGTTAGCGGTAACTTCAGTTAAGCTAGGCGCTCTAAACCACTCTGATCGGTCCACATTTCTCATCAGACTAGCTACCCGGTTATTTGATTCAGCAGTACCTATAATACTGATTCTGTTGCCCACAGCCGAAATTTTAGTCAAAAACACTCCGTCAGGAATAATTCTAACTAGCTCATCAACCAAATTGACAATAACAGGCCTATTACCTTGCAAGCTTTGAATAACTCGCATCCTCTCGAGCATCTGCTTACGCTTTGCCTTTAATTCTTTTATCTCTGTTACTTGAGAAGACACCCGATTGATTTCTGTTTGCACGTAATTATTACGAAGTAGCTGGTAGTCAATATTCGATTGCATGACAAGCCACGCTAAGCCAACAAAGGTCGCAGCAACAACAACAACAACAGCAGTTATAATAATAAACTGCTTTTTCAGCTCTTCTCTAAGTTCTTCTCGCCACGGCAGTAAATTAATATTTGGCATCAGCTGAAACTCCTCATTGCCAATCCACAGGCAATTACCATTGCTGGAGCATCACTTTCTAAAGCGTCTGCATCTACACGCTTTGCAACCTTCATATTTTCAAATGGGTTAAGCACTGAACAGGCACTGCCAAGCTGTTCACTCACCAAGCTATCTAAATCTGGAATAACGGAAACGCCACCAGCCAACAATATATAATCAACATCACTGTAAGCACTTGACGAAAAAAAGAATTGCAGTGAACGGGTAATTTGTTGAACGATTGAATCTTTAAAAGGGTGCAGAACTTCTTCGTCATAACCCTCTGGAAGTCCACCGCTGCGCAAGGCCGAAGAGGCCTCTTCTTGCGACAAACCAAATCTACGTTGAATTTCTTCAACTAATTGACTGCCACCGAAGCTTTGCTCTCTGGTATATTTTGTTTCACCTTCACTGAAGATACTTAGCGTCATCGTGGTATTGCCAATATCTACAACTGCCACTACCTTCTCATGGTCAAGCTCTAACTGAGGCAGCATCATCTCTACAACTCGTTGCAGCGCATAAGCCTCAATATCCACAATCTTTGGCGTAAGCGATACAATATCCAGAGCATCAGTACGCGCTTCTATATTTTCTCTACGACAAGCTGCAAGCAAAACCTGGTCCTGCTCTTCATCTCGCTCAGACTGACCCAGCAAGGCAAAGTCTATGGCAACCTCGTCTAGCGGATAGGGAATGTACTGGTCGGCCTCTTGTTCAATCTCAAGCTCTAGCTCAGAGTCACTTAAACCGCCATCAATCTCGATAACTTTGGTAATTACGGCCGCACCGGAGACTGCTACTGCTGCAAACTTCACTTTTGTCTTAGATTTATCCAAGGCTTGCTGCAGTACATCGCCAACCACACCCACTTCTTGGATATTTTTCTCGACCACCGCATTCGGCGGCAGAGGAACAACGGCGTAGGACTCCACAACATAACCATTATCGTCTTGGCCCAACTCCAATAGCTTGATCGTCGATGAGCTTATGTCCAAGCCCAACATTATTGTATTTTTTTTCTTTCCAAATAATCCTAGCACTATAATTTTTCTCGCCAGTTACCGATACTTAGCTCTTATATGTACAGCAATACATTAAAGTTCAACTTAAGTAAAATCGCAAATATAATAAACCTAAAAAAAAGCTTATAATGTAACCCCAATACCTTTTTACGTAAAATTGTGCGAAAAATGACACCTAAAAGGAATATATGTCCAAATCTGCAAGCAAATTAGCAATTTTTGCCTACTTAGCTCTATTTGGAGTATTTAGCGGACTTACTGTCAGCGCAGCTATTGTTTTATATCTACAGCCTAGACTGCCGGATATCGATCAAATAAAAGATATTCGCCTGCAAGTCCCGTTGCGAGTCTATTCGGCAGACAACCTTTTAATAGGGGAATTCGGGGAGAAAAAACGCACTCCTCTTAGTTATGAAGAAATTCCCCAACAATTCATCCAAGCTATATTGGCCGCCGAAGACGATAGATTTTTTGAACATGAGGGCGTATCAATTATTGGCCTCATTAGAGCGGCGGTAGACCTTGTAACCACCGGGTCTATTAAGTCGGGCGGCTCAACTATTACGATGCAAGTTGCCAAAAATTATTTTCTTACTCACGAAAGAACTTTCACCCGAAAATTTATTGAAATTCTATTATCACTGCAATTAGAGCGCGAACTGTCAAAAGAACAAATCCTAGAGCTCTACCTAAATAAAATATTTCTCGGCAAACGCGCTTATGGCGCTCAAGCGGCCGCTCAAGTTTATTATGGCAAATCGATTGATGAGCTCACCCTTGCTCAACATGCAATGATCGCTGGCCTGCCGATAGCACCATCAAAATATAACCCGATTGTCAGACCAGAGAGGGCATTACTGCGCCGTGACTGGATTATCGGGCGAATGGAAAAACTTGGTTATATAACCGAGGAAGAAAAACAAAACGCCATACCTGAACCAATCACTGCCACTTATCACGGCACACCAGTAGAGCTTTATGCGCCACATGTCGCCGAGATGGCGCGACAAGAAATGATCGGTCGATATGGCTTAAAAGCTTATACCGATGGCTATATAGCTTACACCACTATTGACGGCGCGCTCCAGTCTCAGGCAAACAAAGCAGTAGAGGACGGCTTAATTGCTTACGACAAGCGTCACGGTTACAGAGGCCCAGAATCAACTATAACTATCGGCAAAACTTCTGATCAAGAGCAACTGATTAAAGCGTTAAAAAAGATAAAACCGATAGCCGAACTATATCCTGCGCTAGTAGTAAGCCTAGCAGAACAGCAAGTCCAGCTATTGTTGGCGGATCAATCAGAAGTAATACTGGGATGGAAGCAAGGTATAGACAACGCGCGAGCATACATCAGTGAAAACCGCATGGGCACGCCGCCAAAAACAGTAGAAGATGTATTTAGCATTGGCGATATTGTCAGAGTGCAAAAAATCAATGATATATGGCAACTAGCACAGATACCGAAAGCACAAGCTGCGCTAGTATCACTTGAACCGCAATCTGGAGCTATAAAAGCACTTGTCGGTGGTTTTAATTTCAGTCGTAGTAACTTTAACCGAGCCACTCAAGCCAAGCGCCAACCAGGCTCAAACTTCAAGCCATTTCTCTATGCCGCAGCACTTGAAAACGGTTTCACCCCCGCCAGTATTATCAACGATGCGCCGGTAGTGTTTGAAGACACTGGACTTGAAAACACTTGGCGACCCGAGAATTCCTCTGGCAAATTCTATGGCCCAACAACACTTAGAAGAGCCTTATATCAGAGCCGTAATCTGGTATCTATTAGGCTACTGCGATCTCTTGGCGTAGACAAAGTCATTAACTATGCCGAAAATTTCGGCTTCGATAGCAGAGAATTACCTCGCAACCTATCACTAGCATTAGGCACCCAAGCCAGCACCCCTATTGAAGTGGTAACAGCATATGCCAGTCTTGCAAATGGTGGTTTCAAAATATCGCCCTATCTTATCGAAAAAATAGAAAGTATCGATAATGAGATGTTATTTGAAGCCAACCCCGCAGTTGCTTGTCGCAACTGCAATCAACCCAATCCATTGGCAGACGAGATACTGGACGAACTACTAGCAAATGAAGAACCACTGGACTTACCGCGAACCGAAGAACCTGCCGCAACTATTGGCAAGGCTATTAATATCGCGCCCCAAATTGCAGATCCAAGAACAATCTACTTGATTGACTCGATGTTAATGGACGTCGTTAAAAAAGGTACCGCAAGAAAAGCCCTGGTTTTAGAAAGAAAGGATATAGCAGGTAAAACAGGCACCACCAACGGCCCCACTGATGCTTGGTTTTCTGGCTACAATCCAGACATAGTGACTACTACCTGGGTAGGATTTGATCAATACGAAATGCTAGGTAAGCGAGAGTATGGTGGCAGCGCAGCATTGCCGATATGGATTGATTATATGCGTAGAGCGCTTGCCGGAAAGCCTGACTTGCCCAGACCAAGACCAAACGGTTTAGTCTCAGTAAGAATAGACCCAAAAACTGGCGCACTGGCCAGCCCAGATCAGGAAAACGCTATATTCGAAGTTTTCTTAGAAGAGAATATGCCAGAGGAAAGTAAATCACCCGAGCCGTCGGATGGCGGTTCTAATAGCTATAATCAAATAGACGAAGGCGGTCTATTCTGAACCGTCCCAACACTAATTAGTTAAGCGGGTAATGCGCCGGATATGGCAGCTTTGCTACGCCAGAATCAACGGCTGCTTTAGCAACAGCGGCGCTAACCAGCCCCAACAAGCGACTATCTACTGGTTTAGGAATAATATAATCACGCCCAAACACTAAAGATTCCTCGTTGCAGGCATCCAATACTTCTTGCGTTACCGGCAACTTCGCTAGCTCACACAAAGCTTTTACTGCCGCCACTTTCATCGCTTCGTTTATTTCAGTAGCGCGCACATCTAAAGCCCCGCGGAAAATAAACGGAAAGCCCAACACGTTATTTACCTGATTGGGATAGTCACTGCGGCCGGTAGCTATAATCAAATCATCACGAGTAGCAAGCGCTAGCGCTGGGGTAATTTCTGGATCTGGATTTGAGCAAGCAAACACCACTGGATTTGGCGCCATGGTTTTCAATAATTCTGCCGACAACAAATTAGGCCCCGACAAACCAATAAACACATCGGCATCTACACAGGCATCAGCCAAACTGCGCGCGGCAGTGTCGTTAGCAAATTCAGCTTTAAACTCGTTCACCCCGCTGCGACCAGTGTAAATAACACCAGTTCGATCCAGCATAAATATATTCTCGCGCTTGACGCCAACCGATAACAACAAACGCATACAGGCAATAGCTGCCGCACCCGCTCCCAAGCAGACTATTTTTGCCTTAGCAATATCTTTACCCTGCACTTCCAAAGCGTTAATCATGCCGGCGGCAGTAACAATCGCCGTACCATGCTGATCATCATGAAAAATCGGAATGTCACACTGTTCGATCAGTTCTTTCTCAATATAAAAACATTCAGGAGCCTTTATATCTTCGAGGTTTATCCCACCAAAGGTATTCGCAATACTTTTAACTGTAGCAATAAATGCTTTGTAGTCTTCAACGTCAACTTCAATATCAATGGAGTCAATGTTCGCAAAGCGCTTAAATAACAAAGCCTTACCTTCCATAACCGGCTTACTTGCCAGCGGACCCAAATTACCCAAGCCCAAAATAGCCGAGCCATCAGAAATTACCGCCACCAAATTACCTTTAATTGTGTATTTATAGGCCAACTCAGGATCTCGCGCTATCTCACGCACTGGCTCTGCCACACCTGGGCTATAAGCCAAGGCCAAATCTGCCTGGGTTTCGGCCGAGGTAGTTAACTCAATGCTGATTTTCCCAGGCGACGGCTTAGCGTGATAATCGAGCGCTGCTTGCTTAGCATCTGACATAATGAATTACCGATATTGAATCTGAAATTTAGGGGCACGAATGATATAGAAATAGGGCTAGCTCTACAAGCTGCGTAGCTTAACTACAAAATTATAATTACTATAAAAACTGCTTATTTAGCTACCTCTAATATGGCAAACGGGTGATGTACCGACAGTATCCAATTAGCATACTCTGCATTAGATTGGCCACGTCGTGGCGCCAACCAACCTTGTACGGTTATTTTTTTACCCAGCATATCGTGCAATTCGCGCTTCGAAAAATATGCCTGACTAGCTTTATTAATTAATAGCACCACATCGCCATCAAGCCTCAACCACCAACTGCCTCCAGCAACATTTACGTCGACTAACTTACCGGTTAATATGGTAAAACCTCCGACTAAATCACCCCGACTATCCGAGTAAAAGTCACCATTAGCCCAAACAGCTAAATTAGCTTGTCGCGCCTTAGCGGCAATATCTGCATAACAATCTGCCAACTCCAGATCAGGCGGCCTGACATTAGAAAAACCCCAGCCCTTGGCTAGCAAGTGCTCTACGACATTTACCTCGCCAATAAATACATAGGCCAAAACTCTGCCATATTTATCTTTACCTTGCCGTCCAATACCAATTTTTGCGCGTCGCTCACTTTTCCATAAGCTTTCGACATAATCTTTAGCCGCAAGCGCATATGGCTCACTTAGCTGACCACCAAAAGCCAATTCTGGCGTATTTACTCCCAACAGCCTTACTTTGCGGCCATCGTCCAACGCCAAGGTGTCGCCGTCGGTAATTGACCTAATAACGACATTTTCTAGCGCGCCAGAATACTCGCAACTTGCAGCTATCTTTTCTAGCGGCAATAAAAAAGCGCCAATAACCAAAGTTATTAGCGCTTTTTTTCGCATCACTGTACTAACAGCTTTGCTCCCGCACAAAAACTTAACCCAGCGTTTAGCTGCGTACGGTTCTGCCACCAAAACGTTTCTTAAACTTATCAATACGTCCGCCGACCTCTGCTTGCTTTTGCTTACCAGTATAAAACGGGTGACAAGCAGAACAAATCTCAACATGAATGTCTTTGCCTAGAGTTGAAGCAGTTTCAACCACGTTGCCACAACTGCAAGTTGCAGAAATAGCTGCATATTTTGGGTGAATATCGTTTCTCATCGTACTAATTCCTGTGTTTGGCAACACCGCCACCTAACCTCGTTAGGCACCGTATTGCATCTAATCAGAGCTTCTCTCAGGGAAATAAAACTACCCGTTTAGAAAGATCGAGCATCATACGCACTATCAACCGCCTAGGCAAGCATGCTTGGCTCGCATCGTGCTAGACTATTCGGCTGCTTTCAATCAAACCTTCGAGCCTTAATGCCTGCTATAATCCTATCAATAGCCGTACCAACGCCACTCCTTGGCGGGTTCGACTATTTGCTCCCAGCTGGATGCTCAGACTCAGACGTCGCTGCGCTAACTCCAGGGATAAGAATCAGCGTATCCTTTGGGCCAAGAACACTGGTGGGATTTTTATTAGCAGTAAAGCACACTAGCGACTACCCCCGAGACAAACTCAAACCTGCACTCTCTGTTATCGACCTAGAGCCAGTGTTTAGCCCAGATATATTCTCTCTCTGTAAGTGGGCCGCTGACTACTACCACCATTCGCTAGGCAACGTGTTACAACATGCCCTGCCAGCATTACTGCGCGATGGCTTAGCCGCTACCTACAAGCCACAGCGGGCTTGGCAACTAACAACCCACGGTAAGGGTTTGGCTGAAAATGCACTTAGCAATGCCCGCAGCCAACAAACACTGCTTACTCTGCTGCGCCAAGATATTGCAGTAAGCCGCAACGACTTAACTAACGCCGGCATCAATCTCACGGCGGCCAAGGCCCTAATTGATAAAGGTTTAGCAGAAGAAATCGAACTTATTGCAGAGCCCATTCTTAGTGCTATTGATGAGACAAAACCACCATTAACACTAAACCCAGAACAAACAGTCGCGCTAACAGCCTTGTTAGAACACAGTGAAAATTATCAAAGTTTTTTACTTGAAGGTGTTACCGGCAGCGGTAAAACCGAGGTTTACCTGCAGTTTATCAGTCATATTTTAGACCAAGGTAAGCAAGCACTAGTGTTAGTCCCCGAGATTGGACTGACCCCGCAAACTCAACAGCGCTTTGCCGAGCGTTTTAAACGTCCGGTGCTAGTTTTACACTCTGGCCTAAACGAGCGCCAGCGATTAGATGCATGGCTCAGTGCCAAAAGCGGTCAAGCGGCGATTGTTATCGGCACTCGTTCGGCACTATTTACACCATTTAAAAACTTAGGCGTCATCATTATTGATGAAGAACACGATATATCGCTAAAGCAACAAGATGGTTTTCGCTTTTCTGCTCGCGACGCTGCCATTATTCGCGCCCGCGACAACAATATTCCTATTGTGCTGGGCAGCGCCACTCCGTCATTAGAAAGTTTACATAATGCAGCTAGCGGTAGGTCAATAAAACTCAAACTCACCCAGCGCGCAGGTGACTCCCAACTACCACAATTTAAAATAATCGATATTAAAAACCAGCCCTTACAAGCCGGCATCTCTCAACAATGTATGCAACAACTACAGCAAACACTTAGCAAAGGGGAACAAGCCCTGGTGTTTTTAAATCGCCGTGGTTTTGCACCCTCCTTGCTGTGCCATCAATGCGGCTGGCTAGCCGAGTGTAATCGCTGCGACGCACGCATGACTCTGCATTTAAGCCAACGTAAGCTGCACTGTCATCACTGCGATACTATGCGGCCACTGCCGCGAACCTGCCCCAACTGTAACGACGCCCAACTCATCACCAAAGGCGAAGGCACTGAGCAAATCGAGCAGAGTTTAAACAACAGCTTTCCTCAGTATTCAGTTATCAGAATCGACAGTGGTACCACCACCGGCAAAGACGCTCTCAACAAACTGCTTACGCCAGTACACGCCGGAGAACCCTGTATAATGGTTGGCACGCAAATGCTTGCCAAAGGCCATCACTTTTCTAAACTTGCTTTAGTGGTTGTGGTCAATGCGGACGGCGGATTTTTTAGCGCAGATTTTAGAGGCCCAGAAAAAACCGCCCAACTATTAATGCAGGTAGCCGGTCGCGCAGGACGGGAAGACAAGCAAGGCTTAGTAATGCTGCAAACTCATTACCCCGACAATCCGCAACTGGGTAATTTGTTAGCCAACGGCTACCAACAATTTGCCCAAGACCTAGTCGCCGAGCGCAAGCTGCTAAACTTACCCCCATTTGGCTATATGGCTATGATCCGCGCCGAAGGCACTCAACCCAATCAGCTAGATGAGCTATTACTAGAAGTAAAGAATGCAGCTAATTGCGGCGCCCATATTACTGGCCCACTGCCCGCACCGATGATCCGGCGCGCCGGCAGGTTTAGAGCGCAACTGATTGTCCAATCGAGTGAACGCAGAGTTCTACACTACGCTCTTAAGCTTGCCGAAGAACGGTTAGTCAATAAAAAACGTATTGGTCACATCCGCTGGTCTATCGATGTAGACCCCCAGGAAATGGGCTAGCGCTTAACTAACTACATTTGCTCCATCGTTTCAATGCCCAACAAATCAAGCCCTGTTGATAAAATATCAGAACTCAGTTTAGCTAACATCAGACGACTACTTTTACTTTGCTCGCTCACACCTTCTTTTAATATTGGGCAATGCTCATAAAACGACATAAACAAACTGGCCACGTCATACACGTAATTACATAAGGTATGCGGATACGCATCACTAGCTACTTGTTGTAATACTTCTTCAAACTGTAACAGCTTTAAGGCTAATTGTTTTTCTTGATTTAGCGTAATAATAATATCGGCAGCATAGCTGTCTTTATCGATATTCGCTTTTCTAAAGATACTCCGAATACGGGTATCGGCATACTGCAAATATGGTGCGGTATTACCCTCAAAGCTCAGCATTGAGTCCCAGTCAAAAATATAATCGTTAGTGCGGGTTTTGCTCAAATCTGCATATTTAACCGCGCCAATACCAACCTTGCGGCCAATTTCAGCAATTTCATCAGCCGGCAAGCCTGGGTTTTTATCGCGCACAAGATCTGTTGCTCGACTTATCGCTTCTACTAATAAATTAGCTAATTTAACGGTGCCGCCAGCTCTAGTTTTAAACGGTTTACCGTCTTTGCCCATCATAGTGCCAAACGGATGATGTTCTAACTGCATGGCCTCTGGTGCAAAGCCCGCTTTCTTTGCAATCAAGAATATTTGTTTCATATGAAGTGATTGGCGGGCGTCAATAAAGTACATCACCCGATCAGCTTTTAACTGATTGGCGCGATACTGTACTGCGGCTAAGTCACTGGTGGAATATAAAAACCCACCACCAGACTTTTGCACGATGACCGGACTTGGATTGCCATTTTTATCTGCCAGCTCTTGTAAAAAGACTAGTTTGGCACCTTCACTATCGACGGTAATATTTTGTCGCTCTAGTTCTGCAACAACGCCTGCCAAGTCGTCGTTATAGGAGCTTTCAGCACGCACATCTCCAGCCGTTAAACTAACGTTTAATTGCTGGTACAACTCTTCACTGTGAGCAACCGATATGTCAATAAATTGCTGCCAAAGTTTACGACAGTGGAGATTCCCGCCTTGCAACTTGACCACATAGTCGCGAGCAGTTTGAGCAAAAGCCTCATCTTCGTCAAAATGCTTTTTAGCTTGCTGATAAAACACTTCTAAATCATGCAAAGCAATTACTGGCGATTCGTCCTTGCCTAACTGCTCCTCAAGTTCAGCAATTAACATACCAAACTGGGTACCCCAATCACCCATGTGATTTTGACGCACTACATCAAAACCCAAAAACTCTAATACCTTAACAATAGAATCGCCAATGATGGTGCTACGTAAATGACCCACATGCATTTCTTTAGCAAGGTTAGGCGCTGAGTAATCCACTACCACCGTTTGCACCTGTCTAGCTTCATCTATGCCCAACCGCGCATGCTGGGCCTGGCTAGATACCTGACTAGCGACAAATTCATCAGCCAAGTGAATATTGATAAACCCCGGCCCTGCCAATTCAAGCTTACTGGCAATGCCGTCTAGGTCCAATTCAGCCATCACTTGCTCGGCCAGCGCTCTAGGATTAGTCTTCATGCGCTTTGCCGCGCCCAACACACCGTTAGCTTGAAAATCGCCAAATTCAGCACGCGTACTCAGCGTCACCATTGGCTCACAGGCAGAATCAATCCCAGCGGCAACCATTGCCATGCTTATACGGTCTGAAAGTAGGGTTTTAATGTTCATTACATGCTCACTTAGTAAGGAACGGCGATTGTAGTGCCACAAATTTACAATGCAAGTCAGCCGTCACTTGCTCAGGGCACTGCGCTGCAGTTATAGTCCCTCGCATAAAGCGGCCATTCACAAATCCTTGCCACAATTGGCTAAAATCGACGCCAAAACTACAGAATTAACCATGACAATTGATTACGCAAAAAAACAAGCGCCTAAAACGCCCGCTACCAAGAAAAATAGTCGTCAGGCGAAGGCTGCACCAAAACAAAGCAACTCGCCGCCAGCGTGGGTTTGGCTTTTTACCGGCCTAGCTTTGGGTTTACTTATTGCATTTTTGTACCATTTAGCAACACTGCCCACGCCTGGCGTCAGCGTAGTTGAAAAATCTGTACCGAAGCATACAACTGCAGATGCATCAGACACGCGCTTTGATTTTTATACTCTATTGCCTGAAAACGAAGTTATTGTAGACCGAAGTAGCGCTACTCAAGCTGATGAGACTCAATATGTTTATTACTTACAAGCCGGCTCGTTCGTAAAAGCTGGCGACGCCGAACAACGCCGTGCTGAACTAGGCTTACTCGGATTCGAAGCCAATATTGAAAAATTCAGTAACAAAGGTAACACCTGGCACCGAGTACAAATGGGCCCACTTGCTAATCGCTCTAAACTTTCATCAGCAAGAAATCAGCTAATACAAGAAGGGATCGACACAATGGTCATTAAACGCAAAGTTAATTAACCGGCTGGCTGATTTCGAGCCGCACCTTGAAATTCTTTCACCAAACCCAACTTTACTACCCTTAATCATTTAAGTTTTAGCCAAGGAGAACAGCTTGGAGCAATATCGCGGCACCACAATTTTATCTTACCGGCGCAACGGCAAAGTCGTCATCGGCGGCGATGGTCAAGTATCCATGGGCAACACCGTAATGAAAGGTAATGCCCGCAAAGTACGCAGGCTTTATAACGACAATGTTGTAGCTGGCTTTGCCGGTGGCACCGCTGATGCCTTTACATTATTCGAGCTATTTGAAGCTCAGTTGGAAAAATATCAAGGGCAACTTACCCGTGCCGCCGTAGAATTGGCAAAAGCTTGGCGTACCGAGCGCTCCTTGCGCCAGCTCGATGCGTTACTGGCTGTAGCCGATGCTGAAACGTCGTTAATTATCACTGGTAATGGCGACGTTATCGAACCAGAGAATAGCTTAATCGCCATTGGCTCTGGAGGCCCGTTCGCACAATCCGCTGCTCGCGCCTTAGCAGAAAACACTGATTTAAGCGCTAAAGAAATTGTTACCAAAAGTCTGGGGATTGCTGCCAGTATTTGTATTTATACTAATGAACATCTCACTATTGAAGAATTAGATAGCAATATCTAAGGCTAGCTAGAACACAGAATAGGAATACAGTAACTGATGTCGAATATGACCCCACGCGAAATAGCTCACGAATTAGACAAACACATAGTAGGCCAAGGTGACGCTAAACGCGCTGTGGCCATTGCCCTGCGCAACCGCTGGCGCCGAATGCAGTTAAATGAAGAATTGCGGGCAGAGATCTCACCCAAAAATATTTTAATGATTGGCCCAACTGGGGTTGGTAAAACTGAAATCGCCCGGCGTCTTGCTAAGCTGGCTAATGCTCCTTTTATAAAAGTAGAAGCGACAAAATTTACTGAAGTCGGCTATGTTGGTCGCGACGTAGAATCAATTATTCGTGACTTAGTTGATGTCTCGGTTAAACAGTTACGTGAACAACAAATAGAAAAACAACACCACCGCGCTGAAGGTGCCGCCGAAGAAAGAATTTTAGACGTATTACTACCTTCTGCCCGCGGCGATGAAGGCAACAGTGAATCTACGGCTCGTCAAGTTTTTAGGAAAAAACTGCGCCAAGGTGAGCTAGATGATAAAGAAATAGATATTGAGATAGCCGCATCACAAGTCGGCGTAGAAATAATGAGCCCTCCAGGCATGGAAGACATGACCAATCAATTACAGTCTATGTTTTCTAATATGGCTAGCGGCAAAAAAACCAATAAACGCTTAACTGTCAAAGCAGCCTTTAAACAACTGCGCGATGAAGAAGCCGCTAAACTAGTCAACGAAGAAGACATCAAAAGTAAAGCAGTAGAAGCTGCCGAGCAAAACGGTATCGTATTTTTAGACGAAATAGACAAAGTTGCCAAGCGCCAAGAAAGTACTGGCGGCGATGTTTCACGTGAAGGTGTGCAACGAGATTTACTGCCACTTATCGAAGGCTGCACCCTTACTACCAAGCATGGCTCGGTAAAAACTGACCATATATTATTTATCGCCTCTGGTGCATTCCACCTATGTAAGCCATCTGACCTAATACCAGAACTACAAGGCCGCCTACCAATTAGAGTAGAGCTACAAGCCCTGTCGACAAATGACTTTAAGCGCATACTTACTGAGCCAAAGGCTTGTTTAACAACCCAATATATTGAACTGTTAGCCACCGAAGGCTTAACGATTAGTTTCAGTGATGATGGCATCGAGCGCATTGCCGAAGTGGCGTGGGAGGTGAATGAGCGCACTGAAAATATCGGCGCGCGTCGCTTACACACAGTGTTAGAACGCTTGCTTGAGACGGTCTCATTTGACGCAGCAGACCTTGCCGCTAAAGGCGAAGCGATTGTTATCGATAAAACCTTTGTCGATAACAACTTAGGCGAACTAAGCAAAGACGAAGACTTAAGTCGTTTTATTTTATAAACGCAAGGTAACCAGGCAAAAGTAATGCGTAATTTAAAAGTCCCTAGCAAAGTAAAGCTACATAAGAGATCCAAGTTACTTGAGCTTTGCTATGGTGATACAACTTACCAGTTAAGTTGCGAATATTTACGAGTATTTTCACCCTCAGCAGAAGTACGCGGTCATGGTCAAGGGCCGTCAGTTTTGCAGTTTGGCAAAAAAGATGTGGCCATTATCTCTCTTACAGCCGTCGGCAACTACGCCATTCAGCCAACCTTTGACGATGGTCATGACAGCGGTATTTATTCTTGGAATTATCTGTTTGAGCTAGCATATAACTTTGATAAAAACTGGCAAGACTATTTAACCAGACTTAGTGACGCTGGCTTAGCGCGAGATATTAACATGCAGATATTAAAGCTTTAGCAGACTGCTGTAAGCGAGTTAATAGCAATCTATTTGTCCCTGAAAACACATCATCAAAGTTAATAAAACTGCTGACAATTTCTTCTATTAAGTAATACTAACCCACAACAGCTTCTTCAACTGGCGCCATCAGCGAAAACAATTTCCAGCCAGGCTTTGGTTGCAATTTTTCATCGCTAGTAAACCAAAATAAATTACCACTTTCATCAAGGGCAAATAATGGCACGGTAGTATCTATATCGTTATTCTCTAGCCACTGAGAATATAAATACTCCTCAGTCAGTAGCGTGCTTTTAGTCAGTGTTTCATGTCCATTAACTAACCGATAGAGCTTACGATAGTTACAGTCGTTACCTAATAGCACGCGCCCAGAATACAGCTCTCCAGCATGGTGTTTACTATGTTCCTTTTGATGGTGCAGCTCTGGCAATACAAATATTTTTCTCGGCCCAAAGTCTTCACGAAAGGGTAGCGCCGCTGCCGAATTAATTGCATGGTTACGCGACAGGCCAATCATCCCACCTATGGTAGTCATATCCAAATGCATTTCAGCATGATCCGATAATGCATTGCCATAATATGTTTTTAGGCCCGCCATTCTGGCCGTACTAATATTGGTCCAATCAGAATCACATATAACAGCTTCTATTTTCGCCTCTTGCAAGGCCTTGCCAATAGCAATTGCTACGGGGTTACTACCAATAACTAAGTAACCCTTAACATCTGGTGCATTCACCCCCAACTTTACCGTCAGATATCTAGCGGTAGCGCTCTGAATCACCACCGTGCCAATAATCACACTAAAAGCTAACGGCACTAATAATTCTGCATGGGATATATTCATCAACTCTAGCTTTAAGGCAAACACTGCAGTAATCGCCGCAGCTACAATTCCACGCGGCCCCACCCAGGCCAGTAGCAGCCGCTCATTACGGCTAAGGGTTGAATTTATTGTGGACAGAAATACTTTGGCAGGCCTGGCAATAAATTGCATAACTAGCAGCACGCCAAGTGCGCCCCAGCCCAACGTAATCAGACCGTCAAACTCAAGCCTGGCAGACAGTACAATAAACAATGTTGACACCAACATTAAGGTCAAATTTTCTTTAAAGTTCAGAATATCTCGGGTATGCACGCCGCGCATATTTGCCAGCCAGATTCCCATAATTGTCACTGCTAACAAGCCTGACTCATGCATCAATATATTGGCCACCGCAAAAGTGCTAGTAACCACCACTATGGAGGAAAAATTATGTAAATAAAGCGGGATGAATCGGTGCCGTAATAGTAAGCCATAACTGTAAGCAACCCCTGCGCCTAGGATCGAACCCACCGCAATAGTCTGGCCGAAGATCGAAAATACATGGAGTAAATTAGTGCCAATTTGATGCGCGACAATCCACTCAAATACCAACACCGCTAGTAATGCGCCTAGCGGGTCGATCACAATACCCTCCCAACGCAGAGTTCTAGCCAGCACTGCATTGGGCCTTACTGTTCGCAACATTGGCATAATCACCGTAGGGCCGGTGACCACCATAATGGCTCCAAACAAAGCCGACAAAGACCAGCTAATACCGGTTAAATAATGTGTGCAGACGGTGACAATAACCGCATTAAGCAAGGCGCCATAGGTCACTAAATTTTTTACTACGCTGCCAACTTCACTCAACTCTGAGCGTTTTAGCGTGAGACTACCCTCAAATAGAATAATGGCTACAGATAGAGAAATAAAAGAAAATAATAAATCGCCAAATAGCGCATCTGGATCAAGCAAACCCGTTACTGGACCTAATAAAATACCGGTCAGTAATAAAAACAAAATAGCCGGCAGCTTCACTCGCCAAGCAGCCCATTGGCATAACAAACCCAACAAACCAATTAGGCTTAACAATAATAAACTAGGTATTTCCATCTAATGATTATCTCTCGGTTAGGCAACACAATTTAAAGGTAGCAGCGAGGAAGTCGCGCGCAACTTACGATACATCGAAAACAGGCATATAACTTTTAGCTAGGCTAGTTTAGGTGTCATATTTCTAATTAAGTATAACTAATTTCAAAATACGTCAGAGTTATAGTTTTTATTTCGCTACCATCTGCCAACAATAACTAGTGACGCAACGTCAAATAATGCAATAACGCTATCACAGCTTAGATTTTCTTCGCGCCACTATGATGCTCCTAGGCATTGCATTACACGGAGCTCAGATGTACTTGGCAGAAATCGCTATCGTCGATTACTACATAGCTCCCATGGGGTCATTATCAATGGATGCGATACTAATCATTATTAACACCTTTCGCATGCCTATATTCTTTTTCCTTTCTGGTTTTTTTATCGCCTTACTTATAGATAAACGCGAGCTAGAAGGCATGTTAAGCAACTGGCTAAAGCCTATCAGCCTACCTTTTGTTGTCCTGCTGCTGCCACTAGCGGTAATTATGGGGGCCTTAAAAATACTCGGCCCAAACTGGCTAGAATTCAAAACTGTAAGGTTTGACCTAAGTGTTATTGATAATCCGCTGAAATTGGTCGATAAGACTCATAATTTGTGGTTTTTATACTATCTAACCATGCACTTTTTATCGTTAGCCGCGTTTGTCGTAATATGGAAAAAGCTGATTTGTCCGCCTAAAACACCTTTCTTTATTAAAACCAATAATTGGCAGCTAGTGTTAGTCATGGCCACAATGTCACTATTACTGCCGACAATTGGTTATGGCTCCGACTCTGGACGGATTAGCGCAAGCTTGGCATTTAAACCAGACCTACTGGTTTACCTTTACTTTGGCGTATTTTTTGCCTTTGGCTGGGCTTTATATTACGCCCAAGGGTGATCACAACATTCAATAATTATTGCTGGAAGCTTATGCTGGCCGCTTGGATAAGCTTAATAGCCGGTATTGCGGGCTTTGCGCTACAAGGACGGCTTGGTGCTGAGCATTATTATACCTATCATAATTTACCAGTGATTATGAACGGAGTGTCTATTACCTTGTTCATCGCCGCATTTATTGGAATATTTTAACGTTACTTGGGCGAATTTAGCGAAACCAAACGTTATCTCTCTGACAGCGCATACTGGGTATTCTGATCGCATTTAATATTTCTAGTCGCGCTCGCTATTCCGATGGCTGATTTAAATTGGCCTGCAGAGATAAAGGTTTTAGTCGTGACAACAGGTACTTGCTATCTCTGCTTACTTAGCTACAAACACTTGGTAAGATCCACATGGCTGGGCGAGCTGCTCAATGGCAGAAGATATTGACCCCAATTGCGCAGCAGATTACACCGCCAACATAATCGCTGCGTAGCGCGCAAAAAATGGCTACAATAGCGCCTTTATAGAATATAAAGCGACGATAATTATGGGTGATAAAGACACCACACATTTTGGCTATAAAACCGTAGCTAACGACGAGAAAGTCAGCTTAGTTGCTGGTGTGTTCCACTCAGTGGCAGCTAAATACGACGTAATGAATGACTTAATGTCAGCCGGAGTTCATCGCGTCTGGAAACGGTTTACTATTGAAGTCAGCGGAGTGCGTCGTGGTGACACCGTACTAGACATTGCCGGAGGCACTGGTGACTTAGCCGCTAAGTTTTCTAAATTAGTAGGCGCAGACGGCCAAGTGATACTGGCTGACATTAACGATTCAATGCTAGCCGTTGGTCGCGATAAACTTACTGATATGGGGCTGTGCGACAACATCGAATATGCCCAAGCCAATGCTGAATGCCTGCCTTTTGCAGACAATACTTTTGACTGCATATCAATCGCTTTTGGCCTGCGTAACGTCACCGACAAAGATGAAGCGTTACGCTCAATGCTACGAGTTCTAAAACCTGGCGGACGTTTATTAATACTAGAATTTTCTAAGCCGACTAACCCAGTTATGGAAAAGCTATACGATACTTATTCTTTCGCGGTCCTGCCTGCCATGGGTAAGCTGGTAACAAATGACGCCGAAAGCTACCGCTACTTGGCAGAAAGCATTCGCATGCATCCAGACCAAAACACCTTAAAGCAGATGATGAAAGACGCTGGTTTCAGCCAAACCGAATACTTTAATTTGACCCAAGGTGTGGTGGCACTGCACAAAGGCATTAAGCCTTGATAACCCGCAATCCCGCTTTACATACCGCGGCAATAGGGACCCTTGAAAAAGCGATTAACCAGGCGCTAAAGCTCGATTCCGCCAGCTACAAAAAACTGAGAGCATTAGATGGCAAGATATTTTGCATCGATTTAGATGGTCCAGATTTACAATTCTTTATTCTGCCAAGTGAGAGCACATTAATGCTAATGGGGCATTATGAGGGCGCCGCCACTACTCAAGTTCGCGGCTATCCGTCTGACTTTGTCGAATTGCTAACCGCCAATGATGCAGGCTCTGCACTGATCAATGGCAACATAACCTTAAAAGGTGACAGCGCGTCGTTATTAGAGCTGCAAGCAATTTTGCATAATCTAGACTTAGACTGGGAAGCAGAGTTAGCCGAAGTGATTGGAGATATTCCTGCCCACCAAATAGGTAAGGCCGTGCGTACTGGATTGCAATGGGGTAAACAAACCCACAACAGTTTAATGCGCCAAGTTGAAGAATATATCCACGAGGAAGGTCGTCTGCTGCCGCCTCGAGCTGAGATAGACGATTTTTTTGCTGATGTTAGCAAACTAACTGATGACAGTAACCGGCTGGCAGCAAAAATTGCCAAGCTCAGCCGCACACTAGCAAGCCCCAGTAAACCTAATTAACACGGAGTATTTGTGGGCCAACTAAGACGCCTTATTACTATCGTCAGAATCACGGCCAAATACCGCCTTGATGTACTGATAGACAAGCAACAACTGCCACTTGCATTGCGTATTTTATTTGCTGTTTCGCCACTGCGCTTATTACCAGAGCCAAAAATAGCACGCGCCGAGCGGCTGCGATTAACACTAGAAAACTTAGGCCCCATTTTTATTAAATTTGGCCAAGCACTGTCAACCCGTCCCGATTTATTAGCCCCAGACGTCGCAATAGAACTCGCTAAGCTGCAAGATAGCGTGCCACCATTTGACGCCAAGCTATCAAAAGCAATTATTGAAAAAGCATTAGGCGAAGATACTGCCACCATGTTTAAACACTTTGACGAGACGCCGCTAGCATCGGCATCTATCGCTCAAGTTCATGCAGCCACATTAAATAGCGGCTGTGAAGTTGTAGTAAAAGTAGTACGTCCAAATATCGAGTCAATAATTAACCAAGACTTAGCCTTAATGAATTCATTGGCTAAGCTAGTAGAAAAATATATACCCGACGGCAAACGCCTGCATCCAGTAGAAGTAGTTAACGACTACAAGCTGACCATATTAGATGAGCTAGATTTGCAGCGCGAAGCGGGCAACACCTCACAACTACGACGTAACTTTATTGACTCTGACCTGCTGTATGTACCTGAGGTACATTTCGACTATTGCCGTAAAAATGTATTAGTGGTTGAGCGCATTGAAGGCATCCCTGTGTCAGATATTGAAGCCTTAAAAGCCCAAGGCACTGACATGAAACTGTTAGCCGAACGTGGTGTAGAAATATTTTTCACTCAAGTATTTCGTGACAACTTTTTTCATGCCGACATGCATCCAGGCAATATTTTTATCTCCCGTCGTGATCCTAAAAACCCTCAATACATTGGCATAGACTGCGCGATTATCGGAAGTCTGTCTGATTTTGAGCGCTACTATTTAGGCCGCAACCTAATGGCGATTTTTGACCGTGACTACCACACCGTGGCCAAACTGCATGTGGAATGTGGTTGGGTGCCGCCAACGACAAAGGTGTCGGAATTTGAAACCGCGATTCGCTCTGCCTGTGAACCGATTTTTGAAAAACCTTTAGGCGAAATCTCGTTTGGACAAATTTTGCTATATCTATTCCAAACTGCGCGCCGCTTCGATATGGAAATCCAACCTTCATTGGTACTGCTGCAAAAAACATTGCTTAACATCGAAGGTCTAGGACGCGAGCTATATCCCGATCTATCACTATGGGATACCGCTAAACCCTATTTAGAAAAGTGGCATCAAGACCGTTTTATGCCAAAAAATATTATCGAACAACTGCGCCAATATGCGCCACAATGGCTAGAACAACTGCCACAGGTCCCCGACATGGTGTTTGAAAGCTTAAATCAAGGTAGCAACTTAAACGACTTAGTTAGCGGCCAACAAACCCAACTAAACAAAGTCCGCGCCGAGCTGAAAACCGAACACAAGCGCAGCAAACGCCTATTAACGGGTATCATAACCATCGCAGCAGGCGTGGTGGTTGCGCAGCCCCAAATATTGGCAAGCATTGCAGCCCTGCCACCATTAAGCATTGGTTTATTTGTTGTTGCTGCAATAGTATTATTGCGCCTATAACTTAACGTTCAGCGGTTAACTCTTAGCCACTAGTTGTGCAATAATAAGTCCCTAATTACGGAGCACTCGAGTGAGCGCATTACTAGATTCTATAAAGTGGACCGACGACGGTCTAATACCTGCCATTGCCCAAGACTGGCAAACCGGCGAAATATTGATGATGGCCTGGATGAATAGTGACGCTTTAAGCTTAACCGCTGAACTGAACCGAGCGGTATATTGGTCACGCTCACGCCAGCAGCTTTGGCACAAAGGCGAAAGCTCTGGCCACGTACAGATTGTTAAAAGTATCGCCCTAGATTGCGATGCAGATGTGGTGGTACTTAAGATAGAGCAACTTGGCGATATCGCCTGCCACACTGGTAGACGCAGCTGTTTTTATCGCCAGTGGAAAAATGGTGCATGGGAAACCGTCAGCGATGTAATCAAAGACCCAATTGAGATTTACGGAAAATGATATGAGTGATGTACTGACGCAATTAACTAAAGTACTGAATCAGCGTAAAGCAGATGCTGATCCCAACAGTTCTTATGTGGCAAGTTTGCATCATAAAGGCTTGAATAAAATTTTAGAAAAAATTGGTGAAGAAGCGACTGAGACTATTTTGGCAGCAAAAGATGCAGCCACTAGTGGTAATACTAAAGAGTTAATTGGTGAAACAGCAGATTTATGGTTTCACACCTTAGTGATGCTGTCTAACTTAGGTGAAGATTCTTCTGCTGTTTTAAAAGAGCTAGAGAAACGATTTGATTTACCCGGGCTAGAAGAAAAAGCTTCTCGTTCAAATAACACACAAACTAGCAACTAGGAGAATATCATGGGTTTAGGCGGCATTAGTATTTGGCAGCTATTAATTGTATTGGCTATAGTAGTTCTATTATTTGGCACTAAACGTTTAGGCAGCATAGGTAGCGACTTAGGTTCGGCTATTAAGGGTTTTAAAAAATCAGTCAAAGATCAAGATGATAAAAAAGATGAATCTGACGCTGCTGTTGAAAAAAGTGACGAGAACAAAAGCGCTTAATGTTTGATATCGGTTTTACAGAATTGCTGGTTATTGCAGTGATTGCATTACTGGTACTTGGGCCAGAGCGTTTGCCTGGAGCCATAACTTCGGGTAGTCGAAAACTTAGCCAGCTAAAACGCTCATTTAATAGTTTAAAAGAAGAGCTGGCCAAAGAAGTTAACATTGAAGAACTGCGCCAAGATGCACACAACAGCTCAATAATGAAACAGTTAGAAGAAGGCGGCAAAGAGCTAAAAGAAGATTTAGATGAAGTGCGCTCTAGTCTTACCGACTTAGAATATGACATTAACAATACAACTATCGACGACAGTGACCGCAGTGAAAAAAACAGCAGCGACAAGAGCTCGCAAGCTAACTAGCAATGACAGACGACAACCTTAAACCCGAAGATGTAAGCCAGCCACTAGTTGCGCATTTAACTGAACTACGTGACCGTCTGTTGCGCGGAATTTTAGCAGTGTTGATTATTTTCTTATGCTTGTTTTCTTTTGCTAACGAAATTTACACTATTGCCTCAGAGCCATTGCGCCAGTTTTTACCTGAAGGCACATCAATGATTGCAACTGAAGTTGCATCACCTTTTTTAACCCCATTTAAGCTGACGCTATTTGTATCCATATTTTTAGCCATTCCATTTTTATTGCATCAAGTCTGGTCATTTATAGCTCCTGGCATGTACCGTCATGAAAAGCGCCTAGCGATTCCAATTTTAGCTTCAAGCATATTGTTATTTTATGCAGGAATTTTATTCGCCTATTACGTAGTCTTCCCATTAGTATTCGGTTTCTTTACCAGCGTTGCGCCTGAAGGCGTCACCATAATGACGGACATTAATAGCTACTTAGATTTTATCCTTAAATTATTTTTTGCGTTTGGTATCGCTTTCGAAATACCTATTGCTACAATATTAATAGTTTCTACAGGCATGTCTACTCCTGACTCGTTAGCTGCTAAGCGGCCTTATGTAATTATTGGCTGCTTTGTTGTTGGTATGCTACTAACCCCGCCAGACATTATCAGCCAAACCTTACTGGCAGTTCCTGTATGGCTATTATTTGAAATTGGCATTATTGCTAGTCGGCTGATAACAAAAAAGACGCCTGCAAGTGAGGCTGAAAATAAATCTGGAGAAGCATCGTGAGTGACGAGCAGACTATTAGCGAGACGATTACCCAAGACGATCAATCTATAGAGCTACAGGTGTCTAGCGACCAAGATGATAAGTGGTGGTTACAGCTGGTAGATAAAGATGGCAACAACACCGTTTGGGAAGACCCATTTGCAAGTAGTGGCGATGCGCTAGCAGAAGGTCGTAGTGCCATCAAAGAGGAAGGCATCGCGACGTTTATTGGCAACTGGGGAAGCTAATAGTTTACGCTTTTTTGCTGCCTTTTCTGACTGACTAAGCAGCCGCCAATATTCTCCTGACACTTAACTCCTGATTGCTGCTCAATTATTCAACTATTTTTGATTTTTGTTGTCACTTAATAGGCTGCTTTACTATCTAGTTATTTTACGCTCACTCAGGCTTACAAATGTGACATTATCAAAAAACATTAACTTCACTATCGTGATAGCTTTCACCTTACTCGCAGCAAGTTTTGCTCGCGCCGACGCAGCTAGCTGGGAAGCGTGGGATAAAATACTGCAAGCAACAGTAACCGACAATGGCTTTGTTAATTACGATGCTATCGCCGCAACAGACCAAATTGACACCATCATTGAAGTTATCGCTAATACTGACCCACAATCTTTAAACTCAACAACCGAACAACTAGTTTTCTATATCAACAGCTACAATGCTTTAGTCATTAAAACGATTTTAACCGGTAAGTCACCTAGCAATGTGTTCAGCCGCATAGGTTTTTTTAAAGGGCCACAATACAATGTCGCAGGGCAGAATGTTAACCTTAGCGATTTAGAGCATAAAATAATTCGCCCTCTAAACGAACCTCGAATTCACTTTGCGCTAGTATGCGCAGCCCTATCTTGTCCAAAATTACTCAACACAATATATACCGCATCAGACCTTAAACAACAATTCGACACAGTAACTCGTCAATTCATTAATAACACTGATAGAAATCACTTTGATCGCGCAGAGAACACTGCTTATCTATCAAAAATATTTCAATGGTTTAGTGAAGATTTTGAATTAGATGGTAGCTCAGTAGCTAGCTTTGTTGCCGACCATATTGATGATAAAACCTTAGCCACTGAGCTGCGCAAAGGTGATTATGAAATTGAGCACAATAAGTATTCTTGGGACTTAAACGGAAAATTTGATAATTAGGCTTCCCAATAACAAAACAGTAAGTACACATCTAACGGCGACCGGTATATAACATGCCTATAGAATTATTAGAGCAATAATAATGAAAAACATTGGTCTTGGCCTAGTTGTAGTCATTTTACTGCTTACCCTAGCGGTGTTTATCAACCCAACTATAGCTCCGTCTCATGACGAACCTTATCTGGCGTTGGTTAATGAAAAAGTAGCGCCAGCGCCAACTGGTGATGAAGTATTACAGCGTATTATTTTACTTGGCGATGCAGGGCATTCTGCATTAGACCCGCTTCAGCCTAGTATTAACAAAATTATTGACCGCGCCAAAATTATTCCAGAAAAAACAACAATCATAGCCTTAGGCGATAATATTTATATGGCAGGCTACCCCCGACTGGAGGGTGAGCAAACCGAATTTAATCAAGGCCAACTCGAAAGTATTTCTTTTTTAGATGCCCAATTAGAAGCGGCAAAACAGTCCGGCGCCAAGATGTTTTTTGTGCCGGGTAACCATGACTGGTATGCCACCGAAGTAGACAGCCAGTCGCAGCATATTCATGACTACTCGGTAAAAAACAACGTCGACACATCATTCAAACCATACCGCAAAGGACGTGAGCCGATGCCGCAAAGCATTGACTTAGATGGCGTGAGTATAGTGTTTTTAGATTCCGAATGGCTGCGCGAAGCAAACAACACCGACAGAAAAGATGCTTTTACAGCGCTCGATACTATTTTGGCAAAAATAAAATTTGAGCAGCCTAACAGCTTAACGCTGATTACCGCCCACCATCCATTAGAAACCAACGGCCCACATAGTGGCTATATCACTAGCTTCGGTTATTGGTTTGTTATTAACATTATTGACTTATTTTATGATGTTACCGAACAAGACATATTTCACCCAGATTATGCGTCGATGATAGACGGAATCAACGAAATTACCTCTGCTTACGACCACGTTATTTTTGCCGCTGGCCATGACCACAACCTGCAAGTATTTCGGCGCCCGCACGACTACGGACCTGAATACACTATCGTTAGCGGTGCCGGCAATAGCAGCAAGGTGACCGGCGTATGGCATTCAGAAAACACCCGCTTTGCTCTCGCGCAAGAGGGTTTTATCGAGTTAAATATTACTGAAGCTGGCACCCATTTGAGCGTGTTTGATATCCATAACGAAGATGCAGTTACTCAATTTTGGCTAGCTTTCTGATTCAGTAAAATACCTGGTCGCGCTGTATTAATACCCCATGAGCGACAGCGCTAAATATGCTTTAATACGCAGGTCAAAAATATCTCTTAATTATTGAGCTCTCAGTGAAACAAAGCGTATCTTTTACCAGTGGCGACCCCGCCAACACTTTATACCGTATGGCTTTGCCAATGGTATGGGGGCTACTGGCTACTATGTCATTCAATGCGGTAGATACTTACTTTGTGGCTCAACTTGGCGGCGACCAACTGGCCGCCATGAGCTTTACCTTCCCGGTGGTTATGGTAGTCACCAGCATGGCGATAGGCATGGGCGCCGGGACTTCATCACTGATGGCGAGGCTGCTAGGCCAATCTAAAATCGGCGAAGCCAGACAAATGGCAGGCGATGCGATTTTACTTTCACTGGCTTTGTCTTTCTCCATGATGATTTTAGGCCTACTCACTATCGACCCGCTATTTCTATTGCTGGGCGCTAAACCAGAACTACTGCCGCTAATTAATGACTATATGTCGGTATGGTATTTGAACACCCCTTTTGTTATCGCATCAATGGCTCTATCAGCAACCTTTCGCTCAACCGGCAATAACGGTATCGCTGGCACCCTGATGTTTGTTTCAGCAATATTTAATGCCATATTAGATCCGCTATTAATTTTTGGCTGGGGAATATTTCCTCGTATGGAAATTGCTGGCGCCGCCTGGGCAACATTTATTACTCGAGGCGTGATGACTTTTGCTGGCTTATATCTGGCCAGTAAAACCTATCGCTTAATTTCTTGGCCGCATGTTAAGTGGTCAGCTTTGACCAATGCCTGGAAAGGCGTTCTTCACATTGCCCTGCCCGCCATGGGCACTAATATGATTATTCCATTAGCCAGTGGCATAAGCGTTGCGCTAATCGCGACACACGGAGTTGATGCTGTCGCTGGGTTTGGGGTGGCGATCCGAATTGAACCTATTATGTTAATTACATTTTTTGCACTATCGGGCGTGGTCGGTCCATTTATGGGGCAAAATATGGCGGGCGAATATCGTCATCGCCAGCTACAAGCACTAAATAGTATTGTAAAATTTTGCTTATTATTTGGCGCGGCAATGGCAGTTATACTATGGCTAGCTAAAGATACTGTCGTCGGCTGGTTTACTGATTCACCCGAGGTTATCGAGGTCGCTGCTATTTACTTAACTATTACCCCAGTCAGTTATGGACTATATGGTTTGGTCATGTCAGTTAACGCTAGCTTTAATGGTTTGGGTAAGCCTTTCCCTGCCATGGCTATTTCAATATTGCGGGCCTTAGTAATTTACTTACCGCTGGCATTGGTGGCGCAACACTTTTGGGGCTTGCCGGGCTTGTTTATTGGCATGACAGCAGCAAATGCCATAACCGGTGTACTGGCTTATTTCTGGCTCAGAAGTGCACTTACGCAGCCATTAGTAGCAGCCTAAACAATAGTTTAGCTGTCAACTATTAGCAGCAATAAATGTCGCCACTACATTGGCTAAATCTTCGCCTTGGTCTTCTTGCAAGAAATGCCCAGCATTAACAATGGTTGTATGGTCTTGACCTTCAGTGCCCGGCACTAACTTTTGAAATATTTTATCGCCACCGGCCATAATAGGGTCGCTGTCGCTAAATGCAGTTAGCATTGGTTTAGTCCATTGCTTTAAATTCTCCCAGGCCGCCTTGTTCTTGCCTACAGCTGGATTGTCAGGAGTAATCGGTAACAAGATCGGGAATTGCCGTGCGCCTTCCTTATAGCTTTCATCAGGGTACGGTGCATCGTAGGCGGCTAATACATTTTACGGTATCTCAGTCACATTAGCGCCTTTGATAATTTGCCCAACTGGAAAGGTAGGAACTTCCTGTGAGAACTTCAACCAATTCAAAAATGCTTCTCCAGCTGGCTCATCGCCCGTTGGCAACATAGTATTCGCCACCACAACCCTAGCAAATCGGTCATTATTTTCCGCCAATAAGCGCAACCCAATTAGACCGCCCTAATCTTGGCAAACCAGCGTCGTATTTTTCAAATCTAACTGAGTTAATATTGATGTCATCCAATCAACATGGCGTTGATAGGTATAGTCATCGCGCTTAGTTGGCTTATCTGACTTACCAATACCAATTAAGTCTGGCGCAATAACGCGGTGCCCAGCCGCCACCAATATAGGAATCATCTTGCGATATAGATAGCTCCAAGACGGTTCGCCATGCATCAATAAAACTGGGGCAGCGTCGCTAGGACCTTCATCCAAATAATGAACTCTAAGCTCACCACCTTCGCCGTCGGCAACAGAAATATAATTGGCCGCAAATAAATAGCCGGGTAAATTTTCGAAGCAGTTGTCGGGAGTTCTAAGATATTCCATTGCTATGCCCTCTGATAAAAAACTTACCCTAACAGAGCATAACCATAGCAACGAATTATTTGGGGGAATATATTATATAGATTTGGCTGATGGACTCAGACTTCTAACAAAAACGTCACTGGCCCGTCATTAACCAATGCCACTTTCATATCGCCACCAAAAATGCCGGTACCGAACGTTTTACATCTGGGCGCTAGCGCCTCTTTCATGTAATCATAAAGTACTTCTGCATCAGCGGGCGCCGCTGCAGTTGAAAACCCCGGCCTTAGTCCTTTTTTGGTATCCGCAGCTAAAGTGAACTGTGAAACCAATAAAACCCCAGCGTTAAGGTCATTAACACTGAGGTTCATTTTTCCTGCATCATCATTAAATACGCGATAAGCCAACAGCTTATCCATAAGCTTGTCAGCTAAGGCGACATCATCGCCTCTTTGAACACCCAACAGCACTAGCAGGCCTTGGCCAATTTCTCCTACCACGTTACCGTCAACAGTTACGTGTGCTTCACTAACCCGCTGAATTAGTGCTCGCAAGCTTTATGCACCGCGTTCAAAGCGACGACGGTCACTTTCTTTCAATAATTTTTTACGCAGACGAATCGATACTGGTGTTACTTCTACCAACTCATCGTCTTCGATAAACTCAAGTGCTTGCTCAAGCGTATGCGTAATTGGTGGCGACAGTGTTAAAGCCTCATCAGTACCAGAAGCACGCACGTTAGTTAACTGCTTACCTTTAATGGGGTTAACCGTTAAGTCATTATCGCGCGAGTGAATACCAACAATTTGTCCTTCATAAATTTCTACCGCATGGCCTAAGAACAAGCGTCCACGGCTCTGTAGGTTAAACAGGGCGAACGCCGCCGTTTTACCATTAACCATGCTCACTAATACGCCGCTTTGACGCTTACCTACCTCGCCCTCTTTCACCTCACCGTAGTGATCGAAAATACTGGTCATAATCCCTGAACCAGAAGTTAAGGTTAGAAATAATCCTCGGAAGCCGATAAGACCACGAGCGGGCACAATAAATTCTAATTTAATACGGCCTTTTCCATCTGGCTCCATGTTGATTAGCTCGCCTTTACGCAAACCAATCTCTTCCATAATTGAACCTTGATGCTCAGACTCAACGTCGATAACTACGTTTTCGTATGGTTCATGAATTTTGCCGTCAACTTCCTTCTTAACCACTTCAGGGCGAGAGACGCCCATTTCGTAACCTTCACGGCGCATATTTTCAATCAACACAGAAAGGTGTAATTCACCACGACCAGATACTTTAAATTTGTCTGGGGTCTCACCTTGCTCTACGCGCAATGCAACGTTGTGTATAAGCTCTTGGGCCAAACGCTCTTTCAAGTTTCGTGAAGTAACGTATTTACCTTCTTTACCCGCAAACGGCGAGTTGTTAACCAAAAAGGTCATGCTCACAGTTGGCTCATCAACCGACAACGGCGGCAGAGCTTCAATGTTTTCAGGGTCACATAATGTATCGGAAATACTCAAACCTTCTATCCCGTTAATACAAACAATATCACCAGCAGAGGCTAGATCAGTATCAATACGATCAAGACCCATATAACCTTTTACGTTTAGCACTTTACCCTTGCGCTCACCGCCATCGGCAGACTTAACCACAACCTGCTGATTAGGCTTTAATGTGCCACGAGTAATGCGACCAACGCCTATTACACCAACGTAGCTGTCGTAATCTAATGCACTAATTTGCATTTGCAGCCCCCCTTCAAGATTTACTTCAGGTGGCTTAACCCGGTCAACAATCATCTCTAACAATGGCGTCATATCTTCGGCCATGTCTTCGTAATCTAAACCAGCAATGCCGTTTAACGCAGAGGCAAACATAACGGGGAAATCTAGCTGCTCGTCAGTTGCACCTAAGCGGTCAAACAAATCAAATACTTGATCCATTACCCAATCAGGACGTGCGCCAGGCCGGTCAACCTTATTGATAACAACAATTGGGTTCAAACCTTTATCAAACGCTTTTTGGGTAACAAACCGGGTCTGAGGCATTGGACCATCAACCGCATCTACCAATAGCAACACGCAGTCAACCATCGACAATACCCGCTCTACTTCACCACCAAAGTCGGCGTGTCCTGGGGTATCTACGATATTAATGTGATAATCACCCCATTTAACCGCTGTGTTTTTGGCCAAAATGGTAATACCGCGCTCACGCTCTTGGTCGTTAGAATCCATCACGCGCTCAACGCCTTCGTCGCGGCGCTCTAAGGTACCAGACTGGCTAAGCAGCTTATCTACAAGAGTGGTTTTACCATGGTCAACGTGGGCAATAATTGCAATATTGCGGATATGATCAGTCATTTTTTTGATTACTTTCAATAGGTTAGCTAACAAAACAGACGAGAAGAATACTGCGCAAACAGCTCAAATATGGCAGTAATGCGCTGGCAAATACCAGTCCCTTTTTACAGGCGCGCGATTATACACTAAGCGAGAGCAAAACCCGATGCTTATATTAGCGAAGCGGTTGGGATTTCTGTTTAATTGCGCTCGTCAACTGCCGCTAACACCAAATTCCATATTTCTGAGTTAAAACCCATTCCCAAATGGGGCGCACTGACTTTTATATGGTCAACATTGGCGCTGATTTTGTCGATGGCTGCGCGCCAGTCAACTATCCCATCGGACTTACTGTAAATTGCGGTGATTGGCTGCTGAATTGGCCGTAAGTCTCTTTTACCTGCCTCGCGCTCAACCCACTCTAGGTCATGGCCTTTGCGATCAAAAAACATGACTGCCGCGGTGTACTTTGGCCCACCAATTACTGGGCTACCCATGGTTACCACTTGGTCGACATAGTCGGGTAAATCTCTAGCAACTTCGCGGGCGATATAACCGCCCAAGCTCCACCCCACCAAAGTGACCTTGGTGCCAAGCTGCTCTGCCCTAGCTTTAATGCTAGCTATGGCTAGGTCGCATAAATACGGTACGCCACCTTCACCTTTGTAAGTTGCTGGGTCGTAGTCCGGCATAGGCTCTACATTCCAGGCTGGCGACAAGTCGTCTAACGTATGCTCCAAGTCAGCACCCGCCATATTTAAGCCTAAGCCCCAACCCTCTGCAGCATAGCCATTTTTACGTAAAAACTTTGCCAATGGCTCCATATATCGGTCATCTGAACCAAACCCAGGTAACATAATTATTGTTCTACCATTGCTGGGTTTTGACGATTTAAATGCCCCAGCCATTAAGGTTTTCGCCATTCCGGCCACATTTAAAACAACCCGAGACTCGCCCAGCATCATAAACTTGCTAGGTGGACGGCTAGGATTTGGGGAAGTTACAACATCATCAAACAACATTAATAATCACTCTATAGTAAATGGTGCCAACGGGGTTTAGCTAAATTCCTATTTTATACGTGGGTATTTAGAGCTCAGATGCATAGTGAAATTATTTATTACCGTTGTTTGTAGTTACCCAAATACGCTAATCTTTGACCAACCTATAACTTATCGAGCTACCTATTGTTGAAACAGCCATGCTCACGCGACTAGTTGATCACTCAATCAATCTATTAAAATGGCCAATGGCATTGCTGGCGTTATTTTCAACGCCCGCTATTGCCCTAGCCATAGGCGAGGAAATAACCAAGCTTTCTGGCAACATACTTATTCCATTTACGCTAGGCGCAGCCACTTATTTTATCTTATGGAAACTATTGTTCACTCGCCGGCTCTGGGGTTCATGGCTGCCCACCTTTGAGCACGAACTAACTCACACACTGTTCGCTTTAATAACGTTGCACAAAGTTACCGACTTTCATACTTCTTACGAAAAAGGCGGTCATGTGCAATATATAGGTGGCCCTGGCAATTGGCTGATCACTATTGCGCCGTATTTTTTCCCTACCTTTGTTATTTTACTGCTGCTTGCGCACTTTTACTTTCCGCTATTGCAGCGCGACTTATTTATGCTGCTGCTTGGTTTTGTGGTGAGCTTTCATCTCGTCTCAACGCTAACCG
Organism: Pseudomonadales bacterium; assembly: GCA_046710535.1. Taxonomy (GTDB): domain Bacteria; phylum Pseudomonadota; class Gammaproteobacteria; order Pseudomonadales; family CAWVSB01; genus CAWVSB01. The sequence goes on along the minus strand of JBKEHH010000002.1, from coordinate 23,106 downwards.
AAACCAACACTAAGCAACCAGATCTAAGCAAAGTGGGACTATTTTTTTGCTGGTGCTTTTTACCCGGCGCCAATTTATTTTTTATCGGCTGGCTAATTTTTATTTTGATAGAAGGCAGTGCAATAAGATACTTTACAAGCATTTATAACTATTCAGTACATCATGGAGAACTGGTTCTAGCCTTCGCAAATCAGCTGTCAACTTAAGCATAACTAAAAAGGAGAGTATGTATTGCTATATGCTCCCCTCAAAACTATAACTAAGCGTTGTTTAGTTATTTAATGTGTCAACAACGTTAGCAGACATACTTTTACGATCGCCATCTTTAACTAAGCGTACTTTTTTACCCCAACTCCACCATTTACGGCCAGTTTTAGTCGCAAAATCAATATTTACACCACGAATTGTCTTGTTCGTGACGGTGGTAAAGTCGCCACTGATGTCATTACTAATCGCGTCAAAATGATTACTATACTCGCCCATTAACAACGCATAGTTGTTATAGAGCAAACTTGAAGGCGCTTTTGACACATAAGTGATGACGCCATTATTTTTAACCGAACGGCTGCAAGAGTCATAAGAACCTTTGGAGCGGGCGCCAAAGGCACTATGCATTGGCACCACAGCATCGTCTGTACCTAAAATAAATGGCTTACTAATACCAAAGAATTCAGAGCCTGCACCGACAAAGCGCGAGCGAGGTACACTATTGTTGGCTGTTGCAGTCGATCTAGCTGTCGCCGGACGCGAGTCAAACAACACACCTAATAATGTCTCATCGCCACTTAAACCAAATACATTGTTAATGGCTGCTTGCTGCGCTGCGTTAATGAGACCGAACCCTTGTGATACCGATACTGCGATACCAGCCAACTCAGCACCTCCGCCAGCACCCGCAAAATCCAGCATCGCCAATACTTTAACCTGATTAGAGCTAATGCCTCATTGGCCAAGTTTTGACAATGCGTAACGCAGTGCCAAATCACCCGTAGAGTGAGTCACAAATACACAACCCGCTTGGCCGATACCGCTGGCAGCTAGAGCTTGAAACTGATCCTGCATATCGTCCTTAATACCACCAGTAATACGTTCAGCACCCGATCAGTAAAGATTTGCATCAGCCTTAGCCAGCCAATGTTCCTTCCAATAATTATCGGCTCTTGCTTACAATAAGCTTTCCGCAGGACGCTCAAGAATATCTAATGGATTAAGACCCATGGACTAGTACGACATTTTTACCAGCTAGCGTAGCTTGCGCACCAACGCTGGCTATTAGTAATAAAAGAACAATTAATAGTTTATTTTTCATATTCCCCTCTTTATTGTTTTATTGTTTTATTGTTTTATTGTTTTATTGTTTTATTGTTTTATTGTTTTATTGTTTTATTGTTTTATTGCCTAATTAACCTCAGCGCTATCTACTGCGTCTAGCTTTGTTAAAAGCTCAATTCTTTCTTTAGCCAAGTCATCTTCAAACTCTATATCATCATAAAGATCAAAGCGATACCCTTGAATCCGATAGTTTTGCTGAGTGCTAGATATTGGCGTGCCCAAACTCTCACCTCTTTCAGCACCACGATAGCCAGTAATATTGGTTAACAAATAGGGACCCTCAGAACCGGACGCTTTTAATGCTTGAATATGAGCGCGCATAATCATGAAATTATTACTTTCGGTCATCGCACCCTCTGCCTGAAGACGCAGTAAGGGCTTACCGCTAACAGCGTCTTGCAACACAGCATTAGTGAAAAAATATCCATTTACTTGCACCGAATAATGTAACTGAACATCCAAATATTCGCCTTGAACCCGCGCATAAGAGATATTGGTCAACCTAGCTGCCACCGAGTCGTAGCGAATACCAATGGTGCTAGCTAACCCGTCGTCGTTAACCTTAACGCCAACTTTTACTACCAGCTCAGCGCCAACTTCTTCAGCAGCCACCACACTAGGATCAATATTGGCCCGATACTCATTGGCCGAACCTTCAACTAAGCTAAATTCAACCTCTACGCTAGTATCTCCGGATATCAAAGAGACTAATATCGCACTGACCTCAACGTCCGCATTTTCTGGCGCATTGCGTAGGATCAAACCAGCAATAATAATGTCGCCTAAAAAGTACTGACTTTTATCAGTCGCTAAAGACAACTGCAGCGGCTGCTCTTGGCTGTCGACCGGAAACGGCGTATCAACTTCAGTGAAATCAAACGGCTCAGGAACAGCTACCTGATCAGGATTAGTAATTGGCTGAGAGAAATGGGGGTATTTAGCCGTTTCGGAATAGGCTTGCGCAACTTCCATAAATTGAGTTTTAATTTTCTCATTTTCGTAAATGTTGATCTCTTGTGTCCCAACAGAAGGGGCCTTTAACGCTGGTTTAGCCGGCACTGATAGCGAGCGGAACTCGATCGGCGTCACTACCAATGGAGATTTTTAACTGAGCGAAAAATCTAGCTCATCATCAGAGTTTACAAACCCGTAGATTAGGCCAGCAACACCCAGCAATAAAACAGCAGCAATAAATTTAGTGCGCGCAGACAATTAAGTACACCCCATTTGTATTTCATAAGCAGTTAATCTATCTGCCAGCTAAGTTTAGAAGCAATTATTTTTATTTTATTATGTTACGTATTATAACCAACCCCTGCTGCTGAAAAGAGGTCGTGTTTACCAACTACCTACATTTTCTGGGTACTCAAAGACCCCTTCTTTGCCCCAAGCAACACTCCCATGTCGCTAGATATAAATGGGCTGTTCACCCTAGCAGGCATTAGTAAGCACACTATCACTAGCAGCACTGCACGTATTTCTGCCAGACAATATATAGCGCTAATTGAACAAACTATGCAGGCGACAAAGTCACCAGGCTTGGGCGAGCTTCATGGCCGCTTGATTGATGTCACCGCTACCGGCCAAATGGCCTCACTGGCGCTTTGTTGCGACACTTTTAGTGAAGCCGCCTTTTATGCCCAAAAGTATTTTCGCCTTAGCGGTATTGTTTTCGATTTTGAGTCACAGTTAAGCAATGACCTAAATCACATCCGTTTGGTCAATCGATTTCCGGCAGACCATAAAATACAACGATTTTTGATTGAATCATGGATAACATCATGGCTACCCCATAGCCAATTCATGCTCGGCACCGACTTCCATTTTGCGACTATTAAAGTGACCTACCCTAAACCAAAACACTCTACCTTTTATAACGACATTCTAGTTAAACAAATAGGATTTAACGCCGACTGTAACGAAGTAGCATATGACGATAGCTATAACAGCATAAAGCTAAGCAGCAGTAGCAAATACTCCAAAAGGTTATTAATCAAAGCCTGCAGCGAAGAGCTGGAAAAACTGTAACCGCTAGAATCCATTTCTGGCTGAGTAGCCGACGTAATAATGACAACTAACAATATATCATCCACCGTTGATGACACCGTTACTTAATATTGCTCCCCGCACATTGGGTAAAAAACTAGCCCATGGCGGAACTATGTTTCAAAAAAAAGTACTTAATAAAGTATGGTGCTGTAAGGCGCTCACTTATATTAAAAATCAAGAAATGACGATATGTGATATTGCAGCAGAATTAGGTTTTAGTGACATCTCAAATTTTCACCGCGCGTTCAAAGACTGGACCGGCAAACCACCGTCTTTTTTTCGCCAAATAGCCCAATAGGCATTAGGGCTCCATAGCGCCAACTTTGTTTTCAAGGTTTCACCTCCCGCCTTAGCTACACTAATGCAATTTATGCTATAAACTAAATAAAAATAATCATAGTGAGTACAACGTGTCAGATCCATCAAATAATAACTTATGGTCTTCTAAGCTGGGTTTCATTTTGGCAGCATCTGGCTCAGCGGTTGGCCTAGGCAATATGTGGAAATTCCCCTATGAAGCAGGCCAAGGCGGCGGCGGTGCGTTTGTATTGGTCTACGTTATTTGTGTTGCATTAATTGGCCTACCATTACTGGTATCAGAGATTAGCCTCGGCCGTCGTGGCGGCAAAAGTCCGAGCTTAAGCATTAAAGCGTGTGCCGAAGAAAGTGGCAAAAGCCCTTATTGGGGGTTAGCCGGTGCAATAGGTGTTTTGGCCTCGTTTTTAGTACTAGCCTTTTATAACGTAATTGGTGGCTGGTCATTGTCTTATTTGCACTTTGCAATCACTGAAGGCTTTGGTGATATTACCGCTGTCAGCAGTGAGGCACATTTTAATGATTTATTATCTGACCCAATAACAATGCTTTTTTGGCATTCTATTTTTAGTTTTATGGTTGTAGTGGTGGTTGCCAAGGGGGTTAGTAAAGGCATTGAAAAAACCGTAACGATATTAATGCCTGCGTTATTTATCATTTTGGTTGGGCTAATTCTTTATGCCACTACTACAACCGGTTTTGGCGATGCATTCAAATTTTTGTTTGCACCAGACTTATCAAAACTAAGTACCGACTCTGTTCTCAACGCTCTTGGACAAGCCTTCTTTTCACTCAGTTTAGGTTTAGCCATTATGCTGGCTTATGGGTCTCATTTACCTAAAGACATTTCAATCGGCAATGCTGCTATTAAAGTCGCTCTTGTCGACACCTTCGTCGCACTCGGCGCAGGCATTGCAATTTTCTCTATTGTATTCAGCAACAACTTAGAGGCTGCTGCTGGTCCAGGACTTATTTTCGTCACCCTTCCAATCGCCTTTAGTAACATTTTTGGCGGCTACGCATTAGCTATCCTATTTTTCTTCTTATTACTGTTTGCGGCATGGTCGTCTGCTATATCAGTACTGGAACCATCAGTAGAGCGCGTTGTCGACACCCAGAAATTGAACCGTAAAGCTAGCGCATGGTTAGTAGGCTTTACCGCTTGGGCAATCGGTATTTTGTGTATTTATTCATTCAGTGACCTTGCCGAATTTAAGCCATGGTGGCTACTTAACCTAACCTTTTTCGACTTTTTCGACCACATAACCACTAATATAATGCTGCCACTTGGCGGCCTTGGTATTGCGATATTTTGCGGCTGGTTTATGAAAGCAGAATACTCAAAAGACGAACTACAGTTTAGCGAAACGACGTATGAACTGTGGAAGTTTGTTATCCGTTTCATCACTCCCACATTGGTTTTAGTGGTATTTGTTTACAACCTTTTCTTCTGATGCAGTTCGTATTTGCGCATTAAACTCATTGCGCCACTTCGCAACCTAGCATTAGCAGCATTACGCGCCACATCTGTTATCAGTGGCGCGTAACCAACCCCACCGGCGTAGACCAACACGTCGCACATTTGTAAATAAGTCTCAGCCCATTCATCAGTCTCGTTTTCCAACAGGTAATTATTACCAATATTGGTTTCCAATGCTTTTAATATATGATGATTAGTCATCCTATTAGCACCAATTATTTTTAGCGCTTGGCGCTTCATCGCCAAATCATCGGCGTAAATAAAGTTTAAAAACACGGCTACTGAAAACGGCACTTGTGGACTGACGTATTGATCGCTGCTTTTGATAGGATTTAATTGCGCCGAACGCACTAAAGCTTCTCTGGCCAATTCACTGGCAGCTATTAACTGCTGGGGTTTAGCTTGCTCGCCAACTTGGCTAATCAGTAGATCAAACTGATCCAGCCCCGAGCCACTTAACGCTGCCATCAACAACTCAGTTTCCAGTAAACCATTTTCTAATATTTTGGCCGTCAGCTTCTTTTGCAGCTGCTCGGCCACCAGCTCAAACAAGGCCTGGTCTGACAATCCAACCCACGCTAACTCTTTAAGCGCCGCAAAACGCACCGTTTCACTCTTAGACGCTATAAGCGTGGTGTACTGGCCCACTTCTTTACTTCTATCAACAATACCCGCAGCAGCCGGCACGGACAGTAGCAACAAACTACTTAGAAGTAAGCACACACTCCGGCCAATAGTATTGCTAAATAAAGTGTTAATCCACAATGACATTATCTAATCCTTGTTTTTCAATACGCGACAGGCAATCGACTCACCTTTGCCCCAGTACAGCACATAGACAGTATTTTTGTCTAAGGTTGCAAAATGATTATGCCACTCATATAGCGACAGCCCCAGAGTTTGCTTACCAACCAAACTAGCCACTTTAATTACTACTAATTTGGGCGCTTGCCGATCAATTATTATGTTTGCCGACACCGCGCTTACCAAACCCTGCTCGTACAGCCCTGCTTTCAATAAAGCTTGCATAGAAATGCCTGGCAATATGGTGCATTAAAAGAGTCAATATTGTCAGTAATACTGACCTCACTAAAGATGCTAGCTCATTATGCCCTTGTTTAGAGCTATTTGAATTTTTACGGTGCAAGGCACTCTTTATTCGTTTATTAATGAGGCAAAGCACTTGCCTGTTAGCTTTGATACCACTACTGTGTAGCCTGCTAGCAACACTGCATGCATTATTATGATGCATAAGCGCTAATTTAGTGCGTAAAAACTTGCTTCGCTACATAAAATGTCCCTGTAATGCCTGTAAAAGCTCGCCAGTCCTAGGTTTTATGAACTGGCACATAAATTGCTTTATTTTAGTGCGAGCAACAATAGTGACATAACAAATAATTTTTAGCCGTGCTGGCAAGCTGTTATCACACAGCTTAATAGCTTATTGAACTTAAAAGATGGAGGACATCAAATGTCTGAGAAAACCCTTAATCTCATTAAAGAAAGCGAATCTACTTGGGTAGACCTGCGCTTCACCGACACCAAAGGCAAAGAGCAGCATGTTTCTATCCCTGCTTCTGAGGTTGATGCCGCCTTTTTCGAAGACGGAAAAATGTTTGATGGCTCATCTATCGCTGGCTGGAAAAGTATTAACGAGTCTGACATGATTCTGATGCCTGACGACGACGCATCAATACTTGACCCATTTACCGACGAGAACACTGTAATTGTTCGCTGCGGCATTGTTGAGCCAGCTACCGGTCAAGGCTATGACCGCGACCCACGTTCTATCGCACAGCGAGCTGAAGAGTACTTAAAGTCTACCGGTATCGGTGACGGCTGCTTGTTTGGCCCAGAGCCAGAATTCTTCGTGTTTGACGATGTGAAATGGCAGAACCAAATGAGTGGTGCTAGCTACGAAATCAACTCTGAAGAAGCAGCATGGTCTTCAAATAAGTCTTTTGATGGTGGCAATACTGGCCATCGCCCAGTTGTAAAAGGTGGTTACTTCCCAGTTCCTCCAGTTGATTCTCTTCATGACCTGCGCGGCGCAATGTGTGGCGCAATGGAAGCAATGGGCTTAAAAATCGAAGTTCATCACCATGAAGTTGGCACAGCAGGCCAATGTGAGATTGGTGTTGGTGCTAACAGCCTAACGCTAAAAGCTGATGAAATTCAGATTTTCAAATACTGCACACACAATGTTGCTCACGCTTATGGCAAAACAGCGACATTTATGCCTAAGCCATTAGTTGGAGACAACGGCAGCGGTATGCACGTTCACATGTCTATCAGCAAAGATGGTAAGAATGTATTCCAAGGCGACAGCTACGCTGGCCTAAGTGAAACTGCACTTTTCTACATCGGTGGGATTATCAAACACGCCCGTGCAGTAAATGCGTTCACTAACGCGTCTACTAACTCTTACAAACGTTTAGTACCGGGCTTTGAAGCGCCAGTTATGCTTGCTTACTCAGCGCGTAACCGCAGCGCTTCTATCCGTATTCCTTATGTACAAAACCCTAAGGCTTCACGTGTAGAAGTTCGTTTCCCAGACCCTACAGCCAACCCATACTTGGCATTTACTGCCTTGATGATGGCTGGTCTTGACGGCATCAAAAACAAGATTCACCCTGGCGATGCAGCTGACAAAGATCTTTACGATCTTCCAGCTGAAGAAGCGGCACAGATTCCAACGGTATGTTCTAGCCTAGAGCAAGCACTAGCTGCACTCGACGCAGACCGTGAATTCTTGACTGCTGGCGGCGTAATGAATGACGATATGATCGACGCATACATTGCACTTAAGTCTGAAGAAGTAGAGCGCCTGAACATGTCTACTCACCCAGTTGAGTTTGAAATGTACTATAGCTGTTAATAGCTATTGCTAATTAATTAGCACGGCTAAAATCCCACTTGATGCGAATCAAGTGGGATTTTTTTTGCCTGCCGGTTATGCACTCTCAACTGGCTGTTTTTATTGACTCCTCACATCCGCACTAATATAGTGCGCTCAATGTTAACCTTTAGTAGTTAAAAGGCTTGAAGGGCCTTAAACCCAGATAATAGCCACCAAAATTAATCTTTCTAGATCGAAAAGTTGGTTTGGTTTTTGCATTAGTCTGTTCACTGCCTTAAAGAAAACTCATCATGAATTCAGACAACCTACATCGCCGACTGCTAGACAATCTAGCCACCGCGGTCTTACTGTTAGATAGTGACCTCAATATCACCTATTTAAATACCGGTGCCGAAATAACGCTGAAAGTAAGCGCCAATCGGGTTGTGGGCAATCCATTTGGCTCGCTATTTCCTAGCTGCGAAATTAGCACCAAAGAAATGCTAAATGCTATTCATAGCGGCTCACCATTTACCAAACGACAAACCTTGCTAACACTGCATAATGGCAGCGAAGTTACGGTAGATTGCTCAGCAACTCCGATTGCTGAAAGCGGCGTCTTGTCGCTTCTGCTAGAACTACAACCGCTAGATCGAATCCTCAAAATAAGTCGCGAAGAAGGCATAATTTCAAATCAGGAAACCACCCGTACCATGATTCGCGGCTTGGCCCATGAAATTAAAAACCCCCTAGGTGGCTTGCGCGGGGCTGCACAATTACTGGCCAGAGAATTACCCGATGCTGAGCTTACAGACTATACCGACGTTATCATTGAAGAAGCCGATCGCTTAAGTAACTTAGTAGACAAGCTACTTGGGTCTCATAAACCACAAACCTATCAGTATACTAATCTGCACGAAATTCTGGAGCGAGTCATCACGCTTATCAGCGCAGAAACTTCGGGCAAGATTGAATTTGAGCGTGATTACGACCCCAGTATCCCAGATGTTTTGGGCGACAATGAACAGCTTATCCAAGCGGTGTTAAATATCACCCGCAACGCTATGCAGTCATTGCAAAGCAATCCAGACTGCAGCCAAACCATCACTATAGTTACCCGCATTTTACGTCAGTTCACGATCGGCAAATATCACCACCGTCACGTCATTAAAATTGACATTTGTGACGCTGGCCCGGGCGTACCCGAGCAATTACTCGAGACAGTTTTTATGCCCATGGTTAGCGGTCGCGCTGAAGGCACTGGTTTGGGACTATCTATATCCCAATCAGTAATCAACCATCATCAAGGTTTAATCGAATGCGAAAGCAAACCTGGTAACACACGATTTTCACTTTACATTCCACTGGAGCCCGTAAATGAGCAAAACTAACACGACAGTTTGGGTTGTCGACGACGACAAATCCATCCGCTGGGTGGTTGAAAAAGCATTGAACGCCGAAGCAATTACTACTGAATCTTTTGCCGAAGGCGACAGCGTATTAAACCGCTTAGAACAAAGCCGCCCGACGGCAATTATTAGCGACATCCGTATGCCAGGGATTGACGGCTTAAAGCTGTTAAAGCGTATAGTTGAAAAGTATCCAGATTTACCTGTCATTATCACCACCGCCCATTCAGACCTCGACAGCGCCGTTGCCTCCTACCAAGGCGGTGCCTTTGAGTACCTACCTAAACCGTTTGATATAGACGAAGTGGTCGCCGTAGTAAAGCGCGCCATTACTCATAGTGAAGAACTAGCCAGCACCAAAAATGCTACTGTCGTTATTGAAGAGGAAGAAGCCAACGCTGAAATTATTGGCGAAGCACCTGCCATGCAAGAAGTATTTCGCGCCATCGGCCGCCTCTCTCATTCAAACATAACGGTCCTTATCAATGGCGAATCAGGTACGGGTAAAGAGCTTGTTGCTAAAGCGCTGCATACCCATAGTCCGCGCGCTAGCAACCCTTTCATTGCACTGAATATGGCAGCTATTCCAAAAGAGCTGATGGAGTCAGAACTATTCGGCCACGAAAAAGGTGCCTTTACCGGCGCCAACTCTCAGCGCCGTGGTCGCTTTGAACAAGCCGACGGCGGCACCCTATTTTTAGATGAAATTGGTGACATGCCTGCCGATACCCAAACCCGCTTGTTACGTGTTTTAGCGGATGGCGAATTTTACCGCGTCGGTGGCCATACCTCGGTAAAAGTAGATGTGCGCATTATTGCTGCCACCCACCAAAATATGGAACAACTGGTAGCAGAAAGCCGCTTTCGAGAAGATTTATTTCACCGTCTAAATGTTATTCGTGTGCACCTGCCAAAACTGGCTGATCGACGCGAAGATATTGTGCAACTGGCGAAACATTTTTTAACCACAGCAGCTAAAGAGCTAGAAGTTGAAAGCAAACAACTCAGCCCTGAAGCCGCCAATTATTTAAGTCAATTAAACTGGCCCGGCAATGTTCGTCAGCTAGAAAATACTTGCCGCTGGCTAACTGTTATGGCCGCAGGGCGTGAAGTTCAGTTAGAAGATTTACCGCCTGAACTAAGCCAAGAAAAAGAAAATGTCGCCAGTGATGGCCATTGGGAAACACTACTAGGCCAATGGGCTGACCGTGAAATTGCCATGGGCACCGAGCGTCTACTAGATAAAGCAGCACCGATGTTTGAACGCATAATGATTGACGCGGCCCTAAAACATACCGAAGGTCGCCGTCGTGACGCTGCCGAGCTATTAGGTTGGGGCAGAAACACTATTACTCGAAAAATTAAAGAACTCAGCATGACTGATGTTGCGCCAGAAAGTTAAACCATAAATCTCGCTAGTGTTGCGACGGCGCCATCTTTATACTTGGCGTATTCTCAACACTAGCGGCAGTTAACACTCCTCATGTTTCACATCGTCTTATACCAGCCCGAAATTCCGCCGAACACTGGCAACATCATTCGTCTTTGCGCAAATACTGGAGCAAAGCTGCACGTTATTCACCCCCTTGGTTTCGAGCTAGACGACAAACGTCTGCGCCGAGCGGGCTTAGATTACGATGAGTTTTCCAGTATTATTCAACACGATAGTTTGGACGAATTCATCAATACAGTTAAACCTGCCCGAATGCTTGCTGCCAGCACCAAAGGCACGACATTTTTTACCGAAGCAAAATTTGAACCCGACGACGCTATAATTTTTGGTCCTGAAACTCGCGGCCTGCCCGACGACTTTTTAAAAAGTCTGCCCCATGAAAACGTACTGCGCATACCCATGCAGCCCAACAGTCGCAGTATGAATTTATCTAACAGTGTGTCTATTTTTGTTTATGAAGCATGGCGCCAACAAGGTTTTGAAGGCGCGCAGTAAAAATTAAGGTTGAGCCGGGAAATAATTATCTTCAAGTAAACTCGCATCACCTACTTCAATATCTGTGCCGCCGCTGGCAATAAAGCTAGCCGTTTGCAAATGAATCTCGCGAGTGATTTGTGGCGCCGGTATTGGGTTCACCTGTGATTGATGATCTCCTTGAAGCAGGCGCACGATTGCGCGTAAGCCGCCGCCGTTGCTTACTGTGCTGAACACATCAGTTAAGCGCATTGCTCTTACCAAAGGCTCGGTGCCTGCCAGGGGCGCTGTTTCTGCTACGAGCCCTGCATACTGCCCATTATTTAATACTTCATTGGCTATGGTTTGATCTGGCAGGTTATCAATTGTGCCATCGCCAATAATTTCTGTTAGATGAATAGGATGTTTGTTACTAGCGCTAATACCGTAGTTTATTGGGTCGCCGGAGCCTTGAATCGTTGTTAGCAACGTTAAGTGATTCTCATAAGCCTGACTGCCTTGGGTCAAACCCAAATCAGCTAATGCGGCTATAACCCCAGCATTACCATTAGGAGCACCTTCACTAAACTTAACGCCTCCAGCGCCAGGCGCAGACAAACTAAATGCCTTAATATCTGTGTTCACTGCCGCTAGCATACTGCCCACTATCGAGCCTAACGACAAAGATACGTAATGTATTTTATCGCTATCAAAAGCCAAACTAACATCCCCTGGCAAAGTAATTGTCGGTATCGTTTTGGCCAGATAAATTAAGTCAGAAACCGACTGCCGTAAATTATCTCTGCTAGTTAATAAATTATTAGGGCTAGAGAAATTAGCTCCGGCACGATCAATTATGCCGTCTCCGTCCAGATCAAAGTTAAAATGACGCTCGTTAGCTGCGTCATAAAAGCTCACACCAGCATCGGCAAAAATACTTAATGGCAGCTCAGTGGCATCAATTGGAACAACCCCGTGTACTGATTGATCGATAGCAATCATGGCTACGCCTCGCGCAGATAGTGCATCGGCGATAAGTAGAACATTAGCGCGGTTACCTGTAATACCATGATGATAAATAGCTACCGGCCAGCCAGTCGCTGGTTTTATCAAAGTCGCATCAAGCGAGGGGTTTGGAATTGTCACCATAACTGGCACTGTCAGAGATTGGGACTGAGGCACATTATTACCCAATATAGCCGCGCCAACTGCATCTTGGAGAAAACCATCGCGCCCGCTACTGTCAGTTGGCGATGCGGGGATAGTCATATAATAAGGCAGCGCTATAAGGCCGGTAAAAATATCAGACTGGCCGCCAGGTGTTAAACCAAATGTAGTAAGCAAGGCACTTAAAGGCTCTGATGTAAGCCCAGAGGTAACTCCACTGATAGTCATGGTTGGGCGCAGTAAAGAAATTGTCTGCGCAGTAGCTGCTTCATTAATGGTATCGAGCACATTTGAAGTTGAATGGGTAGCGAAACTAACACTAGACAGCAGTGAAGCTGCTTCTATATCTACAGTTGCCAATAAGTCTGCTTGCGCCTCAACTAATAAAGCTAAGCGAGCGCCGTCAATCCCATCGCCATTAATGCTAGTACCATCAAGTAAATCGGCATAGTCGTCAGACTGGATAGTCTCCTCACCGCTAGCTCCTCTCAAGTCGTTAGTGTATGCCACCATATAGTGCGATGAAGCGGTTAACGGTATTAACGGTTTCACCAGCACCACAGATGCATCAACTGCTGACAAAACTGCCTGATAATCTAGCCCACTGCTAAGCTCTTGAATAATCCCCGTAGGGTTTTGTTGCGCATCTGCCGTGACTTCAAACAGCCTGACATTAACCCCACCTTCAATCGAATCACCATCAATGTCACTAGTAAACTGCTGTCTTATCGGTGCAATTGTCGAAAATCCATCAAGAGTGTTCATCGCAACTGACGCTTTACTTAAGTCGCTAGCACTTACGCCTGCTGCTAACGGCAGTGAAAGCCTACCAGCGGCATTACTATATATCGCATTTGGGAAGGGCAACCCTTCAATACCTTCAGCCGCAGAATACACCGCGCTAACTGGCGGCAGCGACGAGTTTGACTTAGAGTTGCCATCGAAACAGCCCACTAAAGCTACCGTAAAAAAAGTAACAAAGACAAGCTTAGTTATGCGATTGATCAATAGCTTTTGCATTAGGCACCGTGAGTTAAGTTATAAAGAGGGCTCAATCTAATACAGAATGCAGGCACTGTAAATTTAATACCCCGTAAACTTTAATGATTTACACACATTCTATTTAACATAGAAAAATACCGGCCTAGGCGCCAACAGTTGTTCGGTGCAACAACCTATCATAGCCCTCATAACCACCATTGGCCTTGTGTAACACCGAGCGGTTATCCCACATCACCAGCATGTTTTCTTGCCATGGGTGCGAGTACACAAATTCTTGCCTGGTTTGCCACTCATGTAACTCCATTAAAAGATTAAAGGTATCGGTTTGATCAAGCCCTTCAATGCCCACAATGTAACCTAAGCAGCCGTATACCCCTTCTTTACCCGACTCAGGATGAGCCTGCACCAGCGGATGATTCTGCGTTTTGCGCGCATCATCTGACACCACTATTTTCATACTACGGTCAGCTTCTGTGTCTGCATCACTATACAAACCATCGGGCGAATAACCGCCTGTGGCAGAATGAATAGCAATTTTTCCGGCAAGCTTTTGTCTTAGCGCGACAGGCATATTCGCATAGGCCAACTTCTGATTAGCAAAATCTGTATTTCCACCAATAGGAGGAATAGTAATGCCGTACAAACATGTTCCTATAGGCGGATTTTGCTGGAAGCTCCAATCGGTATGCCACACGTCGGCAAAAATACTGGTGGTCTCGTCAGCCCTACGCTGCACCGCAATAATATGCTCGCGCCCGGCAATAGGTTGAATGAAGGGGTCTTCTGCCACCGCGCCAAAGCTATAAGTAAAACGCTCTAAATCATCATCACTCATTTTTTGCTCAGGAAAAATCAACACATGGTGCTCATGCCACGCTGTTTTGATTTCTTTAATAGTAGCTGAATCTAACGGCGCCGTTAAATCGACGCCATGTATTTCTGCGCCACAAGCCTGCTCTGTTGGCGTTACTTGAATACCCATAAACTGCTACTCCGCATTAAACGCTGTGATCATAATAGTGTAATACTAGGATTATTCGTATTTTTTATATTGACAACCTATGCCAATCTTTATACAAAGTATGCCACGTTAACTTATGGCCACCACCCTATGATAAGAATATCTGGCAGCTTCGCGCAAATCATTCGCGCCTGGATGAACCGCCACAACATTGAGAACCAAGAGCTAAGCAGCAAACTAGACCTAATTGCCAACCAAGAAACTATTGCTCAAACCCAATGGCGTCAATTATTAGCGCATGCCGTCAGCCTTACTCCCAACCAAGCCGCGGGCATACAAATAGGGGCCGAAGTAGAAATACAACACGCCGGAGTTTTAGGTTATTTAATACTCAACAGCGAGACCATCGCCGACGCGTTAGAAACCTATATGCTATGCGAACGACATTTTTACAGCCTGAACTTTGGCCAATTACACTGCGGTGAAAAACAATGGACACTTGCTTGGCCCGACCACCTTGGCAACGACAACGCATTATTTGTCCAAGTAGCATTTAGCGCGCTGGTTACATTTATTCGTCATCGCTTTCCGGGGGCTTGCTCATTGCTAGCAGTGAGTTTCACCGGTGATGCGCCGGACAACATTACACCCATCGAACAATTTTTCGCTTGCCCAGTTAGTTTTAATTCCACCAAGCCCGGCATTACTTTTGACGCCAGCAGCGTCCACACTCCACTGCAACAACAGTTACCTATCGGCTTTCAAACAATGCGCCTTGCTCAACAGCAAGCGTTTTCAAAAGCCATAAAAATAAGCGACCCATTTTTACATCGCTTGCAACAAGTACTGCTCAAACTGCTGCCTGAAGGCAAAGCCACACTGCCCCATGTAGCCGTCGAATTAAACAGTTCAGTGCGCTCGGTACAACGCAAACTAGCCAGTTACAATTTGTCTTATCAAACATTACTCAACAGCGTGCGCGAACAACTAGCCCGGCGATATTTAACCCGCACAAATTTGTCATTAGCAGAATTAGCTCTATTACTTGGGTATTCAGACCAAAGTGCCTTTACACGATCATTTAAGGGATGGACCGACAATAGCCCTGGGGATTTTAGACTTAAGAATAAGTAACCCATAAAAAAGCCGAGGCATGCTCGGCTTGTTACATCACTCAATTCAATCAACTATCAAACTGAGACAGCAACTCGTCTAGCTTACGGCTTATCATTGTTTGCCGGCGAATCATTTCCAGCTTAGGCCAAGTACAGCGCTCGCCAGTGTTAATAAGCTTAAGCATTCTCTCTTCAGTAGGCTGAGACAATAAGCCAAACGGATTAGATACTTTATAGTCAGGCAAAATATTAATGTCACCGACATAATCTTGATTAATTATCGAGCGCAACATGTTAGTTGCACGCGAAATAGCATGGCCTTTGGTGTCAACTTTATCAGCGATACTAGACAAGGCGTTTATCCATTCTCTGGCAGAGCGAGTGGTAGCGTTAGTTAGCAAGCCTAAAGTAGATTTTTTACGCAAGCCGTCACTAACAAATGGCAATACATGAGGGTTAGTTTGGCTAACCACATAGTGATTCACCCCATACAGGCGTGCTAAGCGCTTAGCTGGCAAGTCGTCACTAACTGAGCCATCTACCCACTGTCGCGAAGGTAAATAGGCCATCGGATGGCCATATATGTCTTTAGTTTGCAAGGTAACCGGCGGAAAAATACCCGGCACTGCACAGGATGCCTTAACCGCGCTGCGTATTAGCACTGCCGGTGAAGTGATGGCATTAAGTAAGCGTGAAGTTTGATGAGTCTCCACTGGCGCTATCGAAACGTTTATCGCTCGGCCTGTTTTCTCAAACGCCTCCTGGAATGTCATGTCTGGGATAAACTGCTCCAGACCATACTCCAAAGTCTCTATCCGAGACATTGGCTCTTGCCCACTATCGGTAGGTAGGCGGCTGGTGAAATATTCCGGTTTAAATATATCAATCAGTTCGGCATCGGTATGTGTGGCGATAACACTACCCACTAGAGAGCCACCGCTAGAGCCTGAAATAATAGTCGGCAATAAATCTGCTTCGGTTAAGGCTTTCGCCACACCAATATGAAAATAAAGTAGCGAGCCTGAACCGCTCATCATAAACGCAGAGCGTCCAAAACAATGGCTAGCACGACGGAAGAAATCGACTTTTTCTTCAAAAGTAATATCGCCGCTTTCATCCTCGGCCAACATCTCTAAGGTGTTAACAACTTCGTCAATATAGTTTTCGATCAGATGTTTGGTACCAGACTTAGCGTGGCCATATAAACCAGCGCTGCCCATACCGCCCAGATTGCCATGAATACCTTCATTGAGATTAAACAATAACCCACGAATATCTCGACGCGCTTTTAAGCTGCGCAGTGTATCCAGGCGGCGGCGAATCGACACATAATCATATTGGCTAGTTTCATCTAAGCGGCGCCAGCGATCTAAACCATTACTCCTATCATAGTTGGCAGCAGCGTCTTTCCATTCGTCAAAACTTTGTGCTTTATTTATGGCTTTAGTCAAACTGCGTTTGGTATTAATAAGCATGCTGTTCCTAGGCTTAACGCCGGCGTTATTACATCGCGGAATAAGTTATTATTTACACTATATTACAGTGCAAACACCTCGTCATCTAGTGGCAGGAGGTTACTTTCACCATTGCGAATAGTTGCATTGGTATCATTATGAGGAAGTTGTCGATCTAAATATAATAAGCCTAAAACAAGCTCTGCCCGACAAAAATCTCCGTCATAATGCCTAACCTAGCGCACCCAAAACAGGGCAACTTAACAGAGAAGCATCTCCATCACTTATAGCTAGCACTGCAATAACGCTTATTTTTTCATGACTACGATTTTCTTGGCTCCCGGTTTTTTAGCTGTCGGTTTTTTAGCTACAACTTTCTTAGCTATGGTTTTCATTACTATCGCTTTTTTAAAGGCAGTTTTCTTTACCACAGGGTTTTTAGCCGCAACTTTCTTTACGGCAACTTTCTTTTTCACCGCAGCTTTCTTGCTAGCTGTTACTTTCTTTTTAGGCGCTGCCTTTTTCTTCGCAGCAGCGATTTTACCTGACAGCGGCTTCGCTTCTGCTATGTAGGTAGTAATACCAGCGGCCTCTTCTAACTCAACCAGCGCCAACTCCATATAATCTATAAGGCGCTGTATTTGTGGCAGTGAACGCCGACAAGCCATAATGCCAAAATCGACATTTTTGTCATAAGTCACCATGGTGATATTGACGGCCACTCCATCCATAATAATCGACGCGGGATAAGAGCCTTCCATGCGCGCACCATTCCAATACATGGGCTGCAAAATACCCGGTACATTAGAAATAACGGTATTAAACGGCGGCATTTTACTCATCAAGCCAAGCGGCACTAACAACATGCCGGGAGCCTGCATCAACATACTATAAAGCTGTGCTTCATTTGACGACATTTCAAAGAAGAATTCTTTGCCTGCGCTAGCAGAATCTCTAATCGCAATCATCCGTTTTACTGGGTCGGCGATATTAGTGGCTAAATCTACGCTGATAGACCCCACCGCATTGCCCGAATCCATATCGCCTGGCTTGCGAAGCGACACCGGCACCATGGCTTTTAACGATTGTTCGGGAAGCTCTGCATGCTTTTGCATGTACTGGCGTAAACCACCTGCACACATTGCCATTATCGCATCATTAAAAGTTGCATCAAAAGCCTTGCCCACGGCACGGATACACGCAAACGACCATGACTGTGCAACAAAACGGCGCGCACCTTCTACTTTAGTATTAATCGCACTGCGAGGCACGTCCATAAAAGGCAACATTAACGCCCCCTCTTTACCTTGCCAAGCAGCGGCAGTTCGCTTCAACGCGCCAAAAATTTGTGCGCTACTATCTAAGCTCGACTTTAATCGGTCGGCAACATTGCGCAGTTCTAGCTCACTATATGTTTTAGGGTGCTGACGCCTCAAGGCGGCACGATAACGCTCGCCTGCAGCTAACGACAACGGTGAATCTTTCAGACGATCGGCAGGATCACTGTATAGCATACTGCGAGCAATATGAATTGAAGTGGCGCCATCTACTGCTGCATGATGAGTTTTGGTGCATACCGCAAACTGCCTGCCAGGCAAACCTTCGATTAAATTCATTTCCCACAACGGCCTGCTTCTATCCAACAAAGTTCCGTGTAAGCGCGACACCAAACCAAATAACTCGCGGTAACGGCCAGGTTTAGGCAGCGCAGAATGACGAATGTGATAGTCAACATCGACGGCTCTATCACGCTCCCAATAAGTTGGACCGGCTAAACCCAACGGCCCAGTTTTTAGCTTGTCACCAAATGGCGGCTGGAACATATCGACAGTGCGAAGCATCTCAGTAAGACCATGTAAAAACTCTTGTTCATCCACTCCATCGGGCAAGGTATATAAGCTAACACCCCCCACATGCATTGGCGTATCACGGCTCTCTCCAGCCAAAAACCCGATGTCGACTAAACTTAGTTTTTTGATAACAGCTACCTTATAAAATATTTAGACTAATAAATTATTATTATTGATAGTGTAACTTTATCTTTCTTTGCTGCGGGGATCGACAGTTACAGCATCAGCCACTGCTTATGGAAATGCAACTTTTTAGCCAAACCTTCACTAGCGACCAAACTGAAATTTCACTCACAAAAAAGCCGAGATAATAGTCTCGGCTTTTTAAAAAAACTCGCTAAAAATTAGTGAGTTTGCTCTTCAGCTTCTTTTGCTTGCTTTTGCGTTAGCGCTTGCTGATACAAAGCATCAAAGTTAATTGGCGCTACTTGCAGTGGCGGGAAACCACCCTTAACTACCAAGTTATCTACCGCTTCACGAGCATAAGGGAATAAAATATTCGCCGCTACTGTATTTAGCACCTGACGAGTTTGATCTTCGTCTAGGCCATTACACAGGAATACGCCGCCTTGGTGCACTTCAACCAAAAAGGCTGTTTCATCAGCGTTTTTAACAGTAATGGTTAAGCTTAAAAGAACTTCCCAGTTGCGTTCGTCAATTGGGTTTCTAGCCATATTTAGATCTAGATTTACTTCTGGTTTCCACTCGCCTTTAAAAGCGGCTACGCCACGAGGGTTTTCAAAAGAAACGTCTTTGATGAATATACGCTGCAAAGCAAATTGTCTTTCATCGGTTGGTGCTTCTGCGGCTACTGCTGCATTTGGTGTTTCTTCAGCCATTTTGACTTCCTCGGTTTTACTATTTCAGTTTTATAGTTCTAGTTTTAATCAACTTGTCCAGCCAGAAAACCATCTAATTTGCCTTGCACATCCAAGGCATATAAGTCGGTAAACCCGCCAACATGTTGCTCGTTAATCCAAATTTGTGGAACCGTGCGCTGACCGCTGCGCTCCATCATCTCACTTCTTAATTGAGGCTGCGCCTCCACATCAATATCTTCATATGCAATACCCTTACTATCGAGCAAGTCTTTAGCGCGCATGCAATATGGGCAATAGGGTGTGGTGTACATAATTACTGCTGACATGACAAACCTAGTGTCTATTGTTCTTCGTTTATTTATTTACTTTTAACCAGTGGCAACTGCGAAGCTACCCACTCGCTAATACCACCCGACAAGCGATAAACCTGAGTAAAACCATCTGCGCGCAAGGTTCTACCTACAGTGGCAGAGTGTTGGCCCATTTTACAGACAATAATAATGGGGGTCTCTTTCTTGTTTTCAAGCTCTGCCTTACGGGTAGCGATGGCCGTCGACGGGATATTAATCGCATCAACTATATGGCCAGTCTTAAATTCTGCCGCTGGGCGCACGTCTAACACCACCCCCTCTTGTTTATTCACCAGCGTAGTTAGCTCGTTAGTGGTGATTTGTGGGCCAGCCTTTTTACCCTCATAGTGCATTAAGCCACTTATTAGCAACGCGATTAAGCCAAACCAATACCAGTTATAGCTAACAAATTGTAAAAACAGTTCCATGAAGACTCCAAAACTAAAGCCACCAATATGCGTGGCCAAAAAAAAGCGTGGCAAGTATACACGGCTGCCAACCTAGGCTAAACCTTTTGCCCAGTTTTTAGCCAACCTAATAGCCATAAACAGCGCCAAAGGGTAAAATCTGCGCCTTGTTTGCCAATAAACCACCCCAAATCAATGATGTGAGTACCCATGACAAGCTCAAACCGCAAAAAACCACTGGTTCTGCTAATTTTAGATGGCTGGGGACAGCGCGACGAACCAGAACACAACGCGATTTTTCATGCCAACACTCCTTATTGGGACAGCTTACGTGCTAATGCCCCGCAAACCACTATCTCCGCATCGGGGCTAGACGTCGGTTTACCCGCCGGCCAAATGGGCAATTCAGAAGTTGGCCACATGAGCCTTGGTGCTGGTCGCATTATTTATCAGAACATTTCCCGTATCGACAAAGATATTAGCGATGGCGGTTTTTACCAAAACCCAGCATTGACTGGTACGGTAGATAAAGCTGTAGCCAACGACAGCGCAGTACATTTATTTGGCCTAATGTCGCCCGGCGGTGTACACAGCCATGAGCGCCATATTATTGCGGCCATTGAACTTGCCGTTAAACGTGGCTGCAAAAAAGTCTATTTACATGCCTTTCTAGATGGCCGCGATACCCCACCACGCAGTGCCCTGGCGTCACTGCAAGCGGCCGACGAAGCATTTGCCAAACACCAATGCGGCCGCACCGCGACAATAGTTGGTCGCTATTACGCCATGGACCGAGACAACCGCTGGAACCGAGTACAGCGCGCCTACGACATGCTTACCCTAAACGAAGCTCCGTATAGTGCTGCCAATGCTAGCGATGCTTTGGCCAACGCCTACGCGCGCAATGAAGACGACGAATTTGTCGAGCCCACCGTAATCCAAGCTGACGGTCAAGACAGCGCTGTTATTAAAGACGGTGATGCGGTGCTGTTTTTAAACTTCCGTTCAGACCGTGCCCGTGAGTTAACTCGCGCCTTTATTGAGCCAAACTTTGACGGTTTTGAACGCAAAGCCGTTCCTGCATTGGCAGATTTTGTCAGCATTACCGAATACGCTGCCAATATTAAATCAATCATCGCCTACCCCACCGTTCATTTAAGTAATGTGTTGGGCGAATATTTAGAAAGCCAAAATCTAAGTCAGTTAAGAATTTCTGAAACCGAAAAATATGCTCATGTGACTTTCTTTTTTAGTGGCGGGCGCGAAGAACTATTTAACGGTGAAGAGCGGATCTTAATTAACTCCCCTGACGTGGCCACCTACGACTTGCAGCCAGAAATGAGCGCGCCAGAAGTTACCGACAATCTGGTCAATGCCATTACCAATAAACGCTATGACGTCATTATTTGTAACTATGCCAACGGCGATATGGTTGGCCACACTGGCAATTTTGCCGCGGCCATGAAAGCCGCCGAAGCAATAGACGAAAGTGTGCGCCGCGTTAGCGAGGCAGTGTTAGCCGCCGACGGAGAATGCTTAGTCACTGCCGACCACGGTAACTGCGAGCAGATGATTGATGGCAACCAAGAAAAACATACTCAGCACACTACCGAACATGTGCCTTTTATTTACGTAGGTAACCGCAGTGTTAGCATGCAAGCCACTAGCGGCCGCCTCTGCGACGTCGCGCCAACCATGTTAATGCTACTGGGCTTAGCCCAGCCCACCGAGATGACCGGCCAGTCACTGCTGCGGTTAAAGTAGTCGATGCACGTAATCGCTATTAAAAAAATCTTAATGCAATATTTGCTTTGTGTAGTGACAGTGTTAGTTTTTAGCAGTCCAATATTTGCTAAAGAAGCGAGCCCCGCTGATTTAGCCAAACTGCAAAAAGATATTTCGTTACTAAAATCTTCACTAGAAGAATACAAAGGTCAACGCGCGCAATTTAAAAAGGCACTAAAGCGTAGCGAGCTTGCCATCGGCCAAATTGGTCGAAAAATTTCGGCTATTAAAGGCCAAATCGCCCGCCAACAAAAACTGCTTGAAAACTTAAAGCAACGCCAAAATAAATTACAACAAGAGAGTAACAAGCAGCAAACACTTATTGCTCAACAAATTCGCATAGCCTATCAATTAGGCCGGCAGAAAAAAATTAAAGTTATTCTTAACCAAGAAGATCCTGCCAAAGTTAATCGGGCAATTACATATTTAGATTATTTTAACAAAGCGCGCATTTCACTGATGACCGAGTTTGCCGCAACCATCACTGAACTGAATAGCCTTGAGCCAACAATTATTGAAGAAAAATCTCGGCTTGAAGATAGTCAAGGTGATTTAGACAAACAATACGCTAGCCTAGAACAAGAACGTTCAATACGTGAAGACGCTGTTGCTGCGATTAATGCCACTATTACAACTAAAGGCGCGCAACTTAGCGATGCTGAAAAAGAGCGTACCCGCCTAGAAAACCTATTAAAAGCGGTTGAAGAAGCAGTCGCTAATTTAAAACTACCGGCCGACTATAAAGACTTTGCCGAGCGCAAAGGCCAAATGAAGTGGCCAGTGCTTGGCCGCATTAGTAATAGCTTTGGTACGCCTCGTACCCAAGGTGGTATGCGCTGGCAAGGCGTTACACTTAAAGCTAAG
>JBKEHH010000001.1:0-384950 GCA_046710535.1 Pseudomonadales bacterium | reverse complement strand
AGCTTAACAGCTTCGCCACTTTTAGCATCTTTTACACCCACCGCCGCACATTCAAATATATCCGGGTGGCCGTAGACAACATCTTCAATCTCACTGGGGTAAACATTAAAGCCTGACACTAATATCATATCCTTTAATCGGTCTACGATTTTAATGAATCCATCATGTTGCAAGATGGCTATATCACCGGTTCTAAACCAACCTTCTTTATCCAATACTTCAGCGGTCGCCTCTGCTCGTTGCCAGTACCCCTCCATTACTTGCGGGCCACGCACACAAATTTCGCCTTCTTCGTCAACACCAACTTCAATGCCTGCAGTATTGCGAAACTGAACTTCCATGCAGGCCATTGGAATACCAACAGTGCCTAGTTTGCGCTTATTCGTTCTATTGACGGTTAATGTCGCCGCCGTTTCGGACAGACCGTAGCCCTCAAAGATGTCAGATCCTGTGCGCCCCTTCCATTCTTCACCTATTTCTTTTACTAACGCAGCGCCGCCGGCAATCACTCCTTTTACATTGCTATAGTCAACTTGGTCAAAATCTGGATGAGCCATCATACCGACGAACAGTGTATTTACCCCAGCCATACCGGTAAACCGATAGGCTTTAATTGCCTCTATTAAACTATCAATATTTCTTGGATCGGGAATGAGCACCGACAAACCGCCATTTAAAAACACAGTTATTACGCTCAGGGTAAAGCCGTAGACGTGATACATCGGCATAGGAGCAATAACAATTTCTTCAACGCCTTGCGCAATATCTTGCGGCGTTAGCATCTCTTCTGACGCTTTAGCCGACTGCGCGGCACTAGCAAACAAATTGCCTTGGCTTAACACCGCCCCTTTAGCAACGCCTGTGGTGCCGCCAGTATATTGTAAAATGGCAATACTATTCATCGTTGTCATTGAAGGCGGCAATTCACCGCTTGCGCCTTTAGCTAAAGCATCAGGCAGCGAAGTTAGGCAATCTAAACCTGAATCAGGCAGCGGCTGCGCCTCGATCATGTCAAACACATTAGTAACCACAACTTGGCTGATACCTGTTTGTGGCAACACTTTTTCTACCACTGGTAACAAATCAGCCAGTACCACTAAGACTTTCGCCCCAGAGTCGTTAAATTGATGAATCAACTCACGCTCGGTATACATGGGGTTGGTATTAACAATAGTCAGATTAGCCCGCAAAATGCCCCAGGCAACTATTGGATATTGAATAAGGTTAGGCAGCTGAATCGCTATTCTGTCACCCTTCTCCAAACCCGCCTCATTTAGTAAATACGAAGCAAAATTTCGGCTATGCTTATCGATATCAGCATAGGTGATTTCTTGACCGACACAGCTAAACGCAACTTTGTCAGCATATTTTTTACATGCAAAATCAAAATTATTAATCAGGCTTGTATAGTTTTCAGTATTTAGCTCAGCAAGCTTTTGTCGAGCAAAATCAGAATTTGGCATTATTCATTCCTTTTTTATTGGTCCATAAGCAATCGGTATGCATAAAAAAGCAGACACACCAAACTATGTCTGCAAAGGTTCTGCTTAGGGGTTGCAGATAAGACCGTAGACCTTAGAAGTCGTACTGTACTTCGAGACTGTAAACGCGTGGCTCATTTGGCATGCCTGTTACCGCATCATTTTGTCCAAGAGTTAGCGACGTAAATGTTTGCTCATCAGTGATGTTCTTTCCTGCCACAACTACACGAATATCGCTGTCAGAGCTATACCATGTCAAAGCCATATCCGCGCGGTAATAGGAATCAGCGGTTGTCCGGGGTGACTCAAATATGGAATATGATCTTTCATCGACAAAGGAATAATTACCCGAAATACTGAAATCACCCATGGTGTCTGTAAACCATGTGTAGTTGGCATTTAGCGAGACCTTATTTTTTGGCGCTTGTACTAAATCTGTACCAGATAAATCTTGCTCCACACCAGGGTTAGCAACTGTATCTATAACACAGCAGAAATCGGTATATTCACCATCTATATAGCTATAAGCAAGCATTAATCGGAGGTTTTCTGTTGCAATCCAAGTAGTCTCAAGTTCTAAACCATCTATTTCTGCTTCATCAGCATTGATTACTTTTACTAAGCTAAGCCCTTGATTATTAAGAAACCCCGCTGATACTTGCATGTCTTTGTAATCGTAGTGATACACGGCGGCATTAATCAAAATCGTGTCATTAAAGGTCGCTTTGTAACCTATCTCATAAGAAGTGATATCTTCTGGGTCAAAGATTGGATCCTCTTGCACTTCTCCTAGACGGAAGCCTCCTGACTTATAACCGGTTGAAATACTACCGTAAATTAATTGATTATCATCGGGAGTGTAGTCTAAGACTATACGACCAGATGTATCGCTCCAATCCCCTTTGTGTGTGCGCTCATTTATCTCTTCTGAGGAATCTAACGCACAACAACCTTCGTCATTAGCGAAAAGTCCATAGAGGTTTCCATCGGCATAAGTAAACTGATTCTCATAGCCGATTTTTTCATCTTCAGAATACCGCGCACCGACAATTAGCTTAAAGTTATCGTTAATTTGGTAGCTACCGTCCAGATATACCGCTTTAGACGTTGTTTCTAGCTCACCTAATTGGCTATAAAGGATGTAGTCTGGATTAGCGATAGCTAAAGCAGGATCATAGCTAAATACACCAGGTGGCATTATTTGTGAGATACCATCATTGGTAATATTTTTAATTCTATAAGGCTGTTCAGTGTCTTCACTAAAGTAAAAAAGTCCCGCAACCCATTGTAACTTAATATCACTAGTTGAAATAAACTGGATTTCATGACTATCTTTGCTGGAGTTTTGATTTCCTCCGACCGTAATAGAGTGGTCCGCGTTCGAGGTATAGTCGCGGTCACCGCCAGAACCTCCACTTTTTAACTCATGGGACGCGCCTATGTATTTAATTGTTAGATTGTCAAAATCGTAGGTAAGATGCGCGGTGATATTATCAGTTGCTTCAGTCTTGAACGTTCCTATCGTATTGTAATCTACCTTATAAGGGTCACTTGCAGTTGGGTTAGATTCGGTCCAATTAAATGCTGGACTCTCAACTAAACCATCGGGTGATCTTGTCGCAGTGTCGTAAGGGGTTAGTAAGTGCCCAGACAAACCATAGCCCGACGCACTATTGATGTCCCTACCTTCAGAAAAATATTGAACCCATACATTGAAATACTCTGTAACGTCCCAGCTTAGTTGCACTTGAGCCGCCCAGTCGTTATCTTCCCAAAGTTCGCCACCATTAACATTTTCTATATAGCCGTCGCGGCTAGTTTGCTCACCCGCTACAAAATAACGCAAATCATCAGTAATCGGACCAGATGATGAAGCACCGTAGTCAAATTGGTTGTAGCTGCCGACTTCGGCACGCACATGATGTTCAAATTCATCAGTAGGACGTTTACTCGTTATACTTACCGCTCCACCGGTAGCGTTGCGGCCAAATAGAGTACCCTGAGGTCCACGTAGTATTTCTATTCGCTCGGTTGTTAGCGAAGTTGCTCTACCTAAAATACCTGTTTCAGCGTTATAAACACCATCACGATAAACTGCTACGCCCGGATCAAGCCCCAAGCTATTGGAAGTACGACCTATACCACGTATAGAAAGACGTGAGGGCTGATTTCTAAATGACAGTGACGGCACTAGCGCTTCATAGTCAGAAGCAGTAGAAATATTTAACTGGTCAAGCGTCTCACTGGTAAATGCGGTAATCGCTATGGCTGTATCTTGTAGGTTTTCTTCACGTTTCTGAGCAGTTACGATAACTTCTTCTAACAAAATGCCTTGTGAGAATACAGTGCTAGTTGCCAAGATGGAAGCCACAGCAACAGACAATATACTCGGCAGAAATTTCTTAGTAACTGGATTCATTTTTTAGATCCCCGTTGATTTTATTAGTATTTCTATTCAGTAATAAAAAATATACTACAACGTTTTAATGACGCACGATGTCTCCCGCGCGACACTGACTTTATTGATTTTACGTTAAGTTTTTTTGCAGTGTTGGCGCGCTATACTCTTTAGCTTACGACCAGAGATTCACTGCCTATAAAAACTATCAGGCTCTATTAAAAACGTTTCGGCTAGCTAACAGTAATGACTAAGCGAATCACTGCCTTAAATAGCCTAGCTATTAGCTTGCTTACGCTTAGCTATCTGCAACAGAATTTGTTGATGTTGAGCTTCATCTAAGGGGAAGCGACGTGACACTAATATGGTCGACAAAAACAATACAAATAGCACTGGCCCACCAAATACAGCCAGACTGGTCACTGCCTCCGGGGGTATGTTTTCTAGAGTTGCAGCTTGCGGAAATTTAATCATATCTAAGCCAATGCCGGCAAAGAATGTTCCCAAGCCAAAGCTAGCTTTGCCAGCAAAAGAGCGGGCAGCAAAAAATAAACCCTCTTCCCTTTTTGACGTAGTCAACTCATGTTCATCAATTGTATCTGACAGCATTGAATCCAATAAAATCGTATAGGCGATAAAAAATATCTGAGAAACGCCGTTCGTAATAAGTACTAGAAAAAATCGAATATCGATATCAAGCATATGCAGTACACCGGCCAAATATAAAAATGCCGGGATAAAAGTAAAGCAGCAACCCAATGTCATACAAACCGTTAGCGACCGTCTTTTATCAAAGCGCTTTGACAAATACTGCGCTGTGACGGACGAGAATAAAATGCCAATAATGAGGCCACCAAACAAACCAGCTAAATGCTCTGGCGAAAACCCGAAGACAAATGTTGCCATGTAAACTAACAGCGCCTGTATTGATCCCTGTAAGGCGGCAACCAACACAATTACCGAAAACAACACTCTAAAAGAACGCTGCTTTAATGTTTTAAACATCTCAATAAAGGCCAGTGCCGGATGGTTGTTTTTCTTAGCAACTGGGGGTTGATTTAAATGGGGAATAGCACTCACGGTGCTCGCTGTAGATATAAGCATCGCACTACTACCCAGTATCGCACAAAAAACGGCAAATGCTGGATAGCTTTGTGGGTTTAACAGGCCATTACTGTAGGCTTCTGAGGGAGAGAAAAAAACCGCAAAGCCGATTACAGAAGTCAGCAATATACCTAAGAAGGAGAAAAAAACTCGATAGCCAATTAAAGAGGTGCGCTCATGGTAGTCGCTAACTAGCTCTGCCCCTAAGGACAAATGTGGTACGTAAAAGAAAGTAAGGGCTAAGCGAACAACTATTGCCCACCCAAGCATCCAGCTGAACAATGCTAAATCCGCCAGGCCTTCCGGCGGGCTAAATAAAGCAACGATGGCTAAGCCAAAGGGAATTGCGCCCAGCAGCATAAACGGATGCCGCCGACCCCATTTCGATTTCCAATGGTCAGATATTTGCCCAATCATTGGGTCAGTAAATGCATCAACCACCAAGGCTAGCAGAGCAGCAGCGCCGGCTAAACTGCCAGACAATCCCAAAACTTGATTGTAGTAAAAAAATAAAAACGTATTAAACGCGGCTTGCTTAACACCTTCAGACAGCTGCCCAACGCCATACCCAATTTTGGAGATCGCTCGCATAAAGTTCTCTGATTATTATTAGAATTAACACAATGCTACTAGATAAAAGCTGAGAGATGTGTCTCCTGGGTGACTGGGCTACTCAATATCGCGAAGTTCGGTCTCAACTGTTAAAGCGTCTAAATTTTTTATGCAGTAGTGGTCTGACTCTTGCACAACAATTTCTCGCTCATTCCATTCACGAAATATCTTATTGATACGCTGACGCGAGCCAAGACTTAAGCGAGCAAAATCATTTTGACTCAACTTAATATCTATTAATACTCCTTTGTCGGTTTCAATGCCGTGGTCTTCAATTAATGAGAGCAGTCTTCCGGCTAACCGTGCGCGCAAAGGATAAAAAGCTAAACCGGCGAGCAAGGTATTAAGGCCTCTATAGCGTTGAACAGTTTCTTTAAAAAGGTTTTTATAAATTACCGGGCTTATCTCACACGCCTTGTTAAATGCTTTCATCGGTATAACAAGTATCGTTGCTGGTCCCTGGGCTTGAGCCTCCAACGCTTTGGATTGACCATCGGCAATCGCGGCTTCGCCGAACCAATAGTTATCTTCCATATCAATGAGGGCAAATTCTTGCCCAAGACTGCTGGTAATATTCAACCGTACACGCCCAGCTAACACCATATACACTTCAGTTAACTTGTCCCCTAAGCAATATATATGTTCGTCGGTCTTTATATGCCTAATTTTTGCAGCATCGATAAGGGTTTGCAGCGCACTATTTGTGGCTTCACGAAACCATGGCGCCGCCGTAATAACACCAGTAATATCGAACTGTTTTTCTGACCCAGGCATGTCATTCCGTTAGCATAATTATTTGATTTATTACACCATAAATGGCAGCCCCAAACAGCACTTTAAATAGCGTGAAATGGTCAAAACCATTGCAAATCAAGCCAGAAGCTTGGAGAATTCGGCATCTTTTTAAAAAATAAGGATTCACCCATGACAACTAACAACAATGAAGATCTAGATCTGTTTCGCGATATGGTTGTGCGTTTTCTTGAACAGGAAGTAGACCCTGTATATGAAGACTGGGAAAAGGCGCATCTTATGCCAAGAGAATTTTGGCATACTATGGGTAATGCAGGCTTATTATTGACTGATATGCCGGAACAATACGGCACCGCCGGCGCCAGCTTTGATGTTTGCGTGATGATTCAAGATGAGATGTGTAAGCGTGGCTATATATCGCTAGCTAGCGGCTACGGCATCCACAGCAATATCGTTGCACCTTATATCAATAACATTGGCACTGACGAGCAAAAAGCCCAATGGTTGCCTAAAATGACTACTGGAGAAGTGGTAACGGCTATTGCGATGACAGAGCCCGGTGCTGGCAGTGATTTGGCTGGAATGCGCTCAAATGCGGTTAAAGACGGGGATGAATGGGTTCTTAATGGTTCAAAAACCTTTATTACCAACGGCGTACATGCCGATATGGTAATCGTTTGCGCGAAAACAGACCCGAATGCTGGCTCTAAGGGTATCTCGCTATTTATGGTTGATACCTCTCTAACCGGTTTTTCACGCGGTAAAAAGATTGAAAAAATGGGACAGCATTGTAGTGATACTGCAGAACTATTTTTCCAAGATATTCGCTTACCTGCCGCTGCTTTACTGGGCGAAGAAGGCAAAGGCTTTGTTTACTTAATGACTGAACTTCCACGCGAACGTATTGGCTGTGCCACTCATGCGGTCGGATTAGCTGACTGTGCACTTAGAATGGCGGCAGATTATGTGGTTGAACGTAAAGCATTCGGTCAGTCCGTTAGCCAATTTCAAAATACTCGATTTAAGCTTGCCTCATGTAAAACCGAGATTGAGCTATCACGCGCACTATTAGAAAAATATATCGGACTATTTAAGCAAGATGAAATGACAACCGAGCACGCCTCAATCATCAAGCTAGCATCCACCGAAATGTCATTAAAAGTAATTGACGAATGCTTGCAACTGCATGGTGGCTATGGCTATACCGACGAATACCCCATTTCACGCTTGTATCGTGATGCCCGTGTACAGACTATTTATGCTGGTACTTCAGAGATAATGCGTGAAGTGATTGCGCGTAGCGTTGTTGGTAGATAGTTGTCAAATAGAGGTATTGGGGATTAGCTTATTCCAATACCTTTTTTACCGGCGACAGATTTATATCGCGGCATCAACAAAAAAGGGAAATGACTTTGCGTACAGTTATTATTTTATAAAGTAGATGACATCATTATAAAATCAGTAAAAAATATCAATAACACTGTACCTTTAATCTGCCAAACTCTGCCTCTTCGTCTATTAACGCATATTAAAAAAATTTGAGTTCCATGTGCTACTGCAATAGTAAACAGCAGCATAGCTCGTTGTATATCGCTGAAAAATACATCTACGTTAACTATCAACAAATTGCTGAGTATGGCAAAGGCTAAATTGAAACCGCCAAGGAATTTCGATATTCCGCTAATATTGTAAATACCGGAGTATCGGGCATCTCTCTGCCTACGACTCGCTTGGCAAATATTTAATTGTTAATGGCAAACACGCTGTAATTCTATTAGAAGCCAACTGACATTTAATATCAATATGGCTTCTAATATTGTTAAACCTCTATCCCAACTTCAGGAACAACTAGTCCCACCAAGGATAAAAGCTCGGCATATCTGTAGAGGCTTTGTCGGTAAAATTAGCGTCACGTTTTTCTAA
Organism: Pseudomonadales bacterium; assembly: GCA_046710535.1. Lineage (GTDB taxonomy): Bacteria > Pseudomonadota > Gammaproteobacteria > Pseudomonadales > CAWVSB01 > CAWVSB01. The sequence goes on along the minus strand of JBKEHH010000001.1, from coordinate 376,679 downwards.
AAACGACGCCACACCCTCTTTACCTGAGTCTTTACTGGCGTAATAAATTGCTAGTGAGTCAACCTTATGAGCTTCCAGCGGATGATCTTTGGCTGAGTTTCGATACATCATTTGTCTGGTTAAGGCGATAGAAACCTGACTCTTCCCGGCGATGCTTCGTGCAATTTTATACGCTTCTTCTAATAGTTGGTCAGCGGGATATACCGCCTTAATAAAGCCGCCTTGCTGCGCTTGTTCTGGTTTTAAGATCTCACCAGTGTAGGACCACTCTAGTGCATTAGACATACCGACAATGCGCGGTAAAAACCAGGTTGAGCAAGCCTCTGGCGTGATACCTATTTTATTAAACACAAAGCCAATACGTGCATATTCAGACGCTAGGCGAATATCCATCGCGCAGGCCATGGTCGCACCTATACCTACAGCCGCACCGTTAATGGCAGCGATAACCGGCTTTTTACAGTCATATATTGCCAGCACTACTCGACCGCCAGTATCGCGCACGCTGCTTATGTAGGTCTCGCTTTCAAGATTCTCTTCCATATCCGCAAGAGATGGGTTAACACTTTCATCCAAACCAAACACATTGCCGACGGCGGTTAAATCCATGCCCGCGCAAAACCCTCTGCCGCTGCCAGTTACCACAATTGCTGACACTTCATCGTCATCACTAGCGCGATTAAATGCAGCAATAAGTTCATTAGCCATTTCAATGGTGAATGAATTGAGCTGATCTGGACGATTTAACGTTAAGGTTAAAATTTCTTCCTCAACAGAATATAAAATTGTGTTGTAACTCATAATTAAATCCTATTTTCCGCTTTCCATGGCCCACTGCGCAAAGCTTGAGTCTTTTTCAGCAAGCTCTTTTAACAACGGCGCTGGTTGCCAGTACTCATCACCGTATTTTTCTGCGAATTCGCAAATGGTGTTGTATATATTTTTAACACCAACGGCGTCGGCATAAAACATTGGCCCTCCTTGGTAAGCTGGAAAGCCGTAACCAAATACATACACCACATCGATATCGCTTGGGCGCTGTGCAATGCCCTCACTTAAGATGTTTGCACCTTCGTTTATTAAGCCATAAATGCAACGGTTTTGAATTTCTTCGTCGCTGATCGCACCGCGAGCAATGTCATTTTCAGCCGCTTTCTCGGCGGCCAGTTTTTCTACCGCTTCATCAGTGCTGCGTTTACGCGTTTTTGGATCATAAGTGTAATAGCCCGAGCCTGACTTCTGCCCTAGACGACCTTGTTCAACTAAGGCGTCAGCAATGCAATAAGTCGCAGGATTACCTTTTTGTTCAGCAGTCATGACTTCACGTACTTTGTAGCCAATATCTAAGCCCGCTAAATCGGCCATGGCTAATGGACCCATTGCCATACCAAAGCTTTCCATAGCGGCATCGATCTGCTCAACCTTGGCGCCTTCAATGTGGCAAAGCGCTGCTTCGCGACCGTAGAAATCAACCATGCGGTTACCGATAAAACCGTGACAAACGCCGGAAAGCGCTGGTGTCTTTCTTATCGTTTTAGCAAGTTTCATTGCTGTAGCCAATACCTCGTCTGAAGTCTCTGCGCCGCGCACCACTTCAAGTAGCTTCATGACGTTAGCTGGACTAAAGAAGTGCAAACCGACTACATCTTGTGGACGTTTAGTTGCAGCGGCGATGGCATTTAAGTCTTGAAAAGAAGTATTAGAGGCCAAAATAGCACCGGGCTTACAAACGCTGTCTAGCTTCTCAAATACTTGTTTTTTGATATCTAAGTTTTCAAATACCGCTTCAATAACTAGGTCAACATCAGCTAAATCGTCATAGTTTGTTGTGCCGGTGATCATGGCTGTTAATTGCTCTGCTTTGTCTGCAGTCATACGGCCTTTGCTGGCACTAATGTCGTAGTTCTTTTTAACAATACCTAAGCCGCGCTCAAGTGCTTCGTCGCTAATTTCAAGCATGGTGACTGGAATACCAACATTAGCGAAGTTCATCGCTATGCCGCCACCCATCGTGCCGCCGCCGATAATACCGACTTTTTTAATCTCGCGAAGCGGTGTCTGTTTATCAATGCCAGCAATTTTTGCTGCCATGCGCTCAGCGAAAAATATATGCCGCAGTGCTGCAGATTGTGGCGAGGCCATACATTCTAAAAACAATTCCCACTCAATTTTTAAGCCTTGTTCAATCGGTAGCTCAACCGCTGCTTTAATACATTTAACAATATTCTGGGGCGCAATCTGGCCTTTGGCTTTAACCGCCAATACTTGCTCATAACCTTCGAACAAGCCTTCGGGGACACTAGCAGGATCAACCGTCATCTCACCAGCAATACGAAGCTCTGCATTATTTGCCGCAAGCTCTTTGGCATAACTAACAGCGTTGCCTTGCAGGTCATCAACGACCACTTTATCAACCAAGCCAATTTCAAGCGCTTTGGCGGCGGTAATCGGCTTGCCTGTTACCATCATATCTAAAGCAGCAACAGGACCAACTAAACGCGGCACTCGCTGAGTACCCGCACCGCCAGGTAATAAGCCAAGACTGACTTCAGGTAGGCCTAATTTGGCGCTATTTAACGCGATACGATAATGCGCCCCCAATGAGGTTTCTAAGCCACCACCTAGGGCTGTCCCATGTATAGCAGCAACCACTGGTTTACCTGCCTGATCCATGGCATGAACAACATCATGTAGCGATGGGCCACCCATCTCGCCGCCAAACTCCGTAATGTCAGCACCGGCTATAAAGGTACGCCCTTCACAGATAAGCACTAAAGCCTCAGTACCATCGCTTTTGGCATTGGTTACGGCACTTAAAATGCCCTCGCGTACTGGCTGTGATAAAGCATTAACCGGTGGGTAGTTAACTTTAATTACACCGACTTTATCTATTACTTCATAGCTGACTACTGACATGAGTTGCTCCTACTTTTATCAATTTAAGTTTAGTTGCTTGCTTACAGTATTACCCAGCGCTTGCTATTAAGCCGCCGTCTAACACTATAGTTTGCCCAGTTACCCAAGACGAAGCTTTGGACGATAAGTAGATTGCCGTGCCGGCAGCATCTTCTGGCCTGCCAATACGGCCTAATGGAATACCCTCGGCCACTAACGCTTCGGCTTCATCTAGCATGTGGGCAGTCATCTTGCTGGGGAAGAAGCCCGGTGCAATGCCATTAACGTTGATATGGTCATGGGCTAAATCTGCGGCCAAATGGCGCGTCATTTGTATCACCGCTGCTTTACTAGCTGAATACGAATAGTTAGTCATCTTCGGGTTTGCCAAAGCATTAATTGACGAGATGTTGATTACCCGTGACGGATCTTCTTTAGTGCCTGCCGCTCTAAGCGCTGGCAGCAATTGCTGAGTTAGAAAAAATATCGACTTAACATTTAAGTCCATTACTTTATCCCAACCCGCTTCTGGGAAATTGTCAATTGGTGCACCCCAAGTAGCGCCTGCGTTGTTAAATAAAATATCTACTTTATCTTCGCGTGATTTAATCTCAGCGGCGAATGCAGTCAAGCCTTCTAGGGTAGAAAGGTCTGAGGTAATAGCAATACACTTGCCTGATTTTGATAGCTCGGCGGCTGTCGCATTGAGCTCAGCTTCTTTACGCGCAGTGATGTATGTTCTAACCCCTGCCTCCACAAAACCTTTAGCAACCATTGCGCCAATGCCACGTGAACCACCAGTTATTACGGCTACTTTGCCATCTAACGAAAATAAGTCTTTCATAAATACCTCAAATTATTTTTATCGACCTTAACCAAAACACCACCCCGAAGGGTGGTGTTGGTATTAATATTACTGCAATAAGCTTAGCCGCTTAGCAAACTTCAAACAAGCCTGCTGCACCCATGCCACCGCCTACACACATGGTAATAACCACGTATTTAACACCGCGACGCTTACCTTCCATCAATGCGTGCATAACCATACGGTTACCACTCATGCCATAAGGGTGACCAATAGAGATAGCACCACCATTTACGTTTAAGCGATCATGTGGAATGCCAAGTTTCTCAGCACAGTAAATAACCTGTACTGCGAATGCTTCATTAAGCTCCCACAAACCAATATCGTCCATTTTTAAGCCATTGCGCTTTAACAACTTAGGAATAGCGTAAATTGGACCAATGCCCATTTCATCAGGCTCACAGCCAGCAACAGCCATACCACGGTAAATACCCATTGGCTCAATGTTGCGTTGCTCTGCTAGCTTACTGTCCATCATTACAACGGCAGCTGCACCATCAGAAAGCTGTGATGCGTTACCGCCGGTAATAGATCCACCCTCACGAACCGCTTTAAGACCTTGCAAACCTTCAATGTTAGTTGAAGGACGATTGCCCTCGTCTTGCGAGATAGTGACTTCTTCTTCGCTTACTTCACCAGTTTCACGGTTAGTAACAAGCTTAGTAGCGGTTACAGAGATAACTTCGTCAGCAAACAAGCCAGCTTCTTGTGCCGCGGCAGTACGTTGCTGCGACAACAGAGCATAGGCGTCTTGCGCTTCACGGCTGATGTTATAGCGGTTAGCAACAATTTCAGCAGTATCAAGCATAGCAATATAAGCATTTGGCTGGTTGGCGATCGCATTTGGATCAACCAATTTGTGCATGTTCATGTGCTCGTTTTGACACAAGCTAATTGATTCACACCCGGCAGCAATAACGATAGGAGATTTATCCATCACGATTTGCTTAGCGCCGTGAGCAATAGACATAAGACCAGAAGAACACTGACGGTCCATAGTCATGCCAGAAACTGTCACTGGCAAGTCAGCGGCAAAAGCAGCCATACGACCTAGGTTCATTGACTGAGAGCCTTGCTGTAGCGCCGCACCCATTAACAAATCATCAATTTCACCCGCTTCAATACCAGCGCGCGCGATAGCGGCTTTGATAGCGTGAGCGGCAAGAGTTGGGGCTTCAGTATTGTTGAATGCACCGCGGTATGCTTTACCAATTGGCGTACGTGCCGCCGAAACTATTACTGCATCAGACATAATATTCTCCTAGTGTTTTTTTGTTAGCGCCCGCAGGCGCATTTATAATTCGATCTAATAATTATTGATTAGCGGCTTGATGTTCCATCGCCATGGTTAAAAACTTACCACCCTGCTCCGCACCTGATTTCGGCTCGTTCTGGCCAGTTAAATCACAGATAGCATCCCAGTTTTCTACAACTGCTTCTGGGCTTTGCTCTGCCGCAGGGATAAATGTTCCTGCAGTTTCAAATAAACGAGTGGTCGCATAACCACCCGCACCGGCACATAAAATAGTGCGGTTAGGCGCATCGTCATGAACAAGTGAAAGTGCGCCAGCGGTTACTGCTTCTGGCACTAGCATCGCCAAAATTTCAGGAGGCATTAAATCTTCAGTCATACGAGTAGCGGCGGTAGGCGCTAAAGCATTAACACGAATATCGTATTTACCACCTTCAAGCACCAAGGTATTCATAAAACCAAGTACCGCCATTTTAGCCGCGCCATAGTTAGCTTGACCGAAGTTACCGTACATACCACTTGAAGACGTAGTCATCATGATGCGGCCATAGCCTTGCTCACGCATAATGTCCCAAACAGCTTTAGTACAGTTAACCGAGCCCATTAGGTGAACATCTACAACGAGCTGAAAGTCTTCGATAGGCATTTTAGCAAATGACTTATCACGCAAGATACCAGCATTATTGATCAAAATATCAACACGGCCCCACTTATCCATGGTTTGCTTAACCATATCTGTAACTTCATCAAATTTTGCAACATTTGCTCCATGGGCAAATGCTTCACCGCCAGCGGCTTCAATGATCGCAACCACTTCTTGGGCTGCGTCAGATGATGCTCCGCTGCCGTCACGAGAACCACCTAAGTCATTAATTACAACTTTAGCGCCACGTTTGCCCAATTCGATTGCATGACTGCGGCCTAAACCGTTACCAGCGCCTGTTACGATTGCTACTTTACCTTCAAAACTTACTGTCATTTTTGCTTCCTCGGTTAACACCGGTTTTTACTAAATTTAACTTCGCACTTTTTAAAGTGTTTTATGTGGGGCTGCCATTACCTCTCTGGTAACGGCGCCTTGATTAATATTTAAGCAACCATCTGCATGCCAATCCACTCAGCAATAAGAGCAGGTTTGTCTTCGCCTTCAATTTCAACGGTAACCAATGTCTTCATTTGGAACTGGCCAGGCTTTTTCTCAATAATATCGGTAACGGTTGCTTGCGCTCTAATACGCTTGCCTACTCTGACTGGAGAGATAAAACGCACCTTGTCAAAACCGTAGTTAACGCCCATGTATACGCCATCAATAACGACAGTGAATTGCTCAGAGAAATGGGACAACATTGAAAGGGTTAAAAATCCGTGGGCAATGGTTCCACCAAATGGCGTCTCGGCTGCTTTTACTGGATCAATATGGATAAACTGGTGGTCGTGAGTACAGTCAGCAAACTGATTAACTTGATCTTGTTCAACTGTAAACCATTCTGTCGGCTCAGCCACATAGCCGCAATAGTCAGCAATTTCAATTTTATTTATCACTTTAGGCATATCTATTCCCTTATATATCAATAATTTATATAATTTAGTTAAAGTAGATTAGAACCACTCGGCTTTCATTTCATAAGTAGTATCGTCAAAATCGGTGAGCAGTTTAGCCCATGCGTCGATCTGTGGCAGCTCAAAACGATAGAAATATTGCAGTGCTTGTATTTTGCCACGATAAAAATGCTCGTCTGACTCATGGGGGTTAGCGCGCAGACCTTTACTAGCGGCTATGCCCTGCTTCAGCCAAACCCACGCAACGACTACATTGCCAAATAAATCCAAATAAGCAACTGAATTTGCCAGTACTAAGTCGATGTTCTTTTCCATCATGCCGCCAAGTAATGTTTCAGTAACAGTCTTTAAGGTCACAATAGCAGCGCTTAATTCTGCTGCAAAGCCTGCCAGAACATCGTCTTGACTGGCGATATCAATAGACGCCTGCATAGCAGTCAAGCAAGCGTTATAACCGGCCAAACCGTTCTGGGGTAACTTACGCGCTAATAAATCTAACGACTGAATACCAGTAGTTCCCTCGTGAATCGGGTTCAGACGGTTATCACGGTAAAACATTTCCACCGGATATTCGTTGGTATAGCCTGCACCACCCAGTACCTGAATAGCCAGATAATTAGCTTTAGGACCATATTCAGAAGGCCAAGTCTTAATAATCGGCGTTAAAAAATCTAGCAACGTATAGGCGACTTTACGCTCTTGCTCGACTAGGCCTGTCGCGGCATCATCAGCCAACTGAGTGCCAAGTAAACAAAGGGCATAAGCACCTTCAGCATAAGCTTTCTGCGCTAGCAACATACGCCGCACATCAGCATGCTCAATAATGTTGACCATGGGAGCACTGGGGTCTTTATTCGATGGAAGACGACCTTGAGGGCGATTCTTGGCGTAATCTAGGGAATACTGATAACCAGTTAATGCGGTTAAGGCTGCGCCAGTGCCTACCAAAATACGGGCTTCATTCATCATATGGAACATATAGGTAAGGCCTTTATGCGCCTCACCAACCAGATAACCCTCAGCGCCACCGTTCTCACCAAAGTTCATCGCACAAGATGTTTGCGCTTTACCGCCCATTTTGTGAAATAAACCAGCTAGTGCAACGTCATTGGGCTCACCTAAACTGCCGTCTTCGTTGACCAGAATTTTCGGTACGATAAATAACGATATCCCTTTAACACCCTTAGGCGCGCCCTTAATACGCGCTAATACCAAATGGATAATATTCTCACTCAGGTTGTGGTCACCGCCTGAAATATAGATTTTATTGCCTTTAACCGAATAAGTACCATCGGCATTGAGTTCTGCACTGCTGGTTAAATCAGCTAAACCAGAGCCAGCGCCAGGTTCTGTCAACGCCATGGTGCCAGCGAAACGGCCTGAGCGCATGGGCTCAACCCATTTCTTCTTTTGTTCATCACTGCCGCAAGCATCAATAAGGTTAGCATTGGCATTAGTTAAGCCGATGTAACCCATAGAGGTGCTGCCAGCGGCTGACAAATAACCCGATGCTACGCTGGCGACAAGCGGTGGCAATTGCATTCCACCGAGCTCAAAATCTGCCGAGCTAGAAGCCATACCTGACTCAATCACCGCATCTACAGCAATTTTGATTTCAGGAATCATCGTTATCTTTTTGCCATCAAACGTTGGCTCGTTGCGGTCTACCTTCTTTTGCATGGGTAGAAAGTACTTCTCGGCTAAAGTCTTCCCGGTCGCAATAGCGGCATCAAAGGTTTCACGGCTGTGATCGCTATAACGCTCACGCTCGCATAGCTGCTCTGAGTCAAACAACTCATACAACATGAATTCTAATTCTCGTTGGTCTAAAATTGGTGCTGGCATTTTCTATCCTCAAGGCAAACATAGTGATGAATATGATGCTATTGTGCATTTCTGATGTTTGACCACCATGACATGTGATGTCCTGTTGGAAACCCCATACATAGTTTCTAAATCTGAAGAATGCCTGAAACCACAAGTGACATCCCTTTTACTCGCTTCCTAAAATACTGGCGCGGCGTGCATAACATTAGCCAAGAAGAGCTGGCTTACGGTATTGACAGCTCATCTCGACACTTGAGCCGCATCGAAAATGGCAGCAGCAGGCCCAGCGAAAGCTTAGTATTAGAAATAGCCCAGGTGTTAAAGCTCGGGCAACGTGACACTAATCATCTATTAATATCAGCCGGTTATATGGCCAAGCTCGGTACTGGCGACTTCAATGAGCCAGAGTATAAGTGGCTGCGCAACGCCATGACCCGCAAGCTTAAAGCGCTTGATCCCTTTCCGGCGACAATTATCGATGCTTCAAGCAACATTCTGATGGTCAATAAAGGTTGGGTAGGCTTATTTAACACCTCTATCCCTAGCGATGTACTTAATAAGGTGACCAATCATTACGACTTTTTGTTTAGTCGCGAAGGCGCAGGCACTGTTATCAGTGACTGGGAAAACACCTTATCGGTGATCTTAATGTCATTAAAGCAACAGGCCTTGTTTACCAACAATCAATTAGACTTGGCCAACTTAGAGCGCCTGTCGCAACACCAAAATCTTCCCACCGACTGGGAGCAACGGGCCGCCAAGCTTGAGCCTATGGCCAGTTTCAGGGTTCAAATGGATATCAATGGCGTACTAACCCGTTTTTTTAGCGTGAGCAGTAATGTAGGCGCTATGGGGCCAAGCGCTTATATTTCAGAGCCAAATATAACCGTTAACGTTCTGTTCCCAGAAGATGAAAGTATGCAGCTAGATCAGTTAATTGCTGGCGAATTAACTCATCCACTTCTATTTTATTGAAAACAACGTAATACTGGCATACATAAAGGAACTTATGTGACAGTTAGCTACTAATAGATATCGCTAGTAATATTAATAGGAAGAGTAATGACGAAACCGAATACAAGATTGAGCTTTGCCGCACTAATTATTTTCACCGTGTTTGCATCTACAGCTTATTCAACTCAGGTTGAATACTTTTCCCCCAGTGAAAATCTAGAATCGGTTACCAAAGATATTGTTAGTAAACTATCCAGCCAACACTATGCCGCACCGCCACTAGATGATGATTTATCTGCGTTGCTATTAGAGCGCTACCTAAAATATGTTGATCCCGGCAAGCTCTACTTTGTTGCTAGCGATATTAAAGAGTTTGAAAAATATAAGGCTTCCTTAGATGACCAATTAAAAGCAGGTTCAGTTGAGGCGGGCTATACCATTTATAACAAATTGCATGAGCGCAATATTAGCCGTCTAGATTGGATTATAGAAAAACTCCCTTCGTTAATTAACAATTTTGACTTCACTGTAAACGAATATATATCGCTAGAATCGAAGGAATTACCATGGGTTGCGAGTGCAGGAGAGCTAGACGAACGTTGGCGTAAGCGGATTAAAAACGATGTACTCAGCATGCGCCTCAATGAGGAGGAAGACATACTAGGCGCCCTACTGCGTCGCTATGAATATCAGCTAAAACGTACCCAGCAAATAAATGCCGACGATGTTTATGCATATTACATAGATACCTACACTAAGCTATACGATCCGCATACTAGCTATTTCTCTCCTCAGCAGATGGATAACTTCCGTATTAATATGAGCCGCTCATTAGAGGGCATCGGTGCTGTATTAAGTCAGGATTACGAATACACAAAAATTGTTAACTTGGTGTCCGAGGGGCCGGCTTTTAAACAAGGTGGGCTAAAGGCGTCTGACCGCATCGTTGGTGTTGGCCAGGGCACCGAAGGCGCTGTTATTAATGTGGTTGGCTGGCGCTTGGATGAAGTGGTTGAGTTAATTCGTGGGGACAAAGATACGTGGGTACGCTTAGAAGTGCTGCCTGCTAAAACCAGCACTGGCAGTAAGTTTATCAGTATCAAGCGCGGCAAAGTTGAGCTTGAAGATATGCTGGTGAAAAAGAAGATTCAAGAGGTCTATTTTGATGGTGAAGCCCACAAAGTTGGCGTTATTGAAGTGCCTGACTTCTACATAGACTTTGCGGCCATGAGCCGACGTGACCCAAATTATCGCAGTACCACGCGCGATGTAAGTAAAATACTTAAAGAACTAGAAGCAGAGAATGTCGAAGGTATTGTGATTGATTTACGCAATAACGGTGGCGGCTCACTGCAGGAAGCTAACTCATTAATTGGTTTGTTTATCGAAGCTGGCCCTACAGTTCAAATTCGTCATGCCAATAACCGCGTGCAGCGCCAAGGAAAGTTTAGGCGCACCGCTTACTACGATGGACCACTAGTAGTATTGATCAACCGCCTAAGTGCATCAGCTTCAGAGATCGTAGCTGGCGCAATTCAAGATTACCAACGCGGTTTGATAGTTGGTACTACCTCGTTCGGTAAAGGTACTGTTCAGACTCTTATTGGGTTAGATGCAGGCCAGTTAAAATTGACCGAATCTAAGTTTTATCGCATATCAGGTATGTCAACGCAAAACCGTGGTGTTGAAGCAGACATCTTGTATCCCGCCCAATATGACCCTGAAGAAGTTGGCGAAGGATCATTAACAGGCGCCCTACCTTGGGACTTAATTGATGCGGCCGGCTATCCTACTTATAACGATTTTTCACTAATTAAAGATGAGCTAGTTAAGCTGCACGAAAAACGTATTAGCGACGACCCTGACTTTGTATTCATCAAAGAAGAATATGCTTTTATTAGCAAAAATCGTGATAAGAAAAAACTAACCTTGAATCAAGTGCAGCGTAAAACAGAGAGAGAAGAAGCAAAAGCTACTCTACTTGGTATTGAAAATAAAAGACGCGCGGTTAAAGGTTTAGCGCTATTAACGTCGTTTGAAGAACCAGAAAATCCAGATAAGCTGAACAAAATTGCCGACACCGAGGCAAATAAGGACGAGGAAGGCGACGATGATGTATTCGTAGTTGAAGCTGCTCAAATACTATTAGACAGCGTTAAACTCCAAATTCCAGCTAATATTGCTACCGCTGAAGGTCTTCAAAAAACAGGCAGCTAGTTGCGATGACTAACTGTCTATTTATATTCGCTAAATTAAGCTTTTTCCATAATTGATACTGGGCATAGTATTAGCCTAACCCTGCGTTTATCCTTTACTTTAGATTTTTTGCACGACTAAAGACACAAGGAGCTATCAATGGCTAAAGCTGCCGATTATTCACTGGGCCCTGCTACTTATCCTCGCGGTTGGTTTATCGTTGCGGAAAGCTGTGAGCTTGATGAAAAACCATTAGCAGTGCGCTTTTTTGGTCAAGACTTCGCAATCTACCGTGGTGAAAGTGGCAAAGCCATTATGCTTGATGCCTACTGCCCACATATGGGGACACATCTTACTGCTGGTGAATCCGCAATTATTGTTCAGAACGGTGAGCAAATTGAAGGTGACTCTATTCGCTGCCCCTATCATGGCTGGCGTTTTAATGCCGAGGGTCAATGTGATGACATTCCCTATCATGACGGTCCTATCCCTCGCAGTGCGAAACTAAACTCATATACCGTTAAAGAAGTTATGGGTTGCGTGATGATGTGGTTTGACCCCGAAGGTGGCGAAGCTGACTACGAATGCCCTTCATTACCGCAGTGGGACGACCCAGCATGGGTAAACTGGAAGCTCGATCACCTTGGTGAAATCGCAATTCACCCGCAAGAAATACTCGATAATATGGCCGATTGCCAACATTTGGGCCCAACCCACGGCGCCCCATGCGAGTACTTCGAAAACGAATTTAAAGACCATATTATCATTCAGCGCCAAGGTGGGTGGCACCAAGCCTACGACTGCATGTTAACTACTGCTACCTGGTATACAGGGCCTGGAGTTTTATTGTCCTTGCAAGAGTTTGGCCTTACTACCGTCTATGAAATTATCGCTAATACCCCAGTAGACGATGGCATCTCAAAAGTATGGCATGGCGTGCTGTATCACAGTGGCAAACAACGCGCAACAGCTGAAGATGAAGCGATAGCTGCTGAAGTACAAGCAGGAGCGCTGGTCGCTTTTGGTGCTGACTTTAGCATTTGGCAAAGTAAGCGCGCTGCAATCCGTATTCTTCAATTACCAAAAGATGGCCCGTTCAATAAAGTGCGTGACTGGTATAAGCAGTTTTATACCACTGGTGATGCAGTGACAGCAATTCACCAAAAAGTTAACGGATTACATCATATAAAAGACTTTCCTCAACCAAACGATAAACACCGGGAATTAGACGCAGACCTATTTAATTAAACCAGTATGTTGCACGCTGACGCCTAGCTGCAGGTCCTTACTAACTTGTTAGTTGATAGAGTTACGAGTAGATTCTATACCAGCAGTTTGCTCAGTAAATTAAAGCTGGGGGCAGAGAATAATAATTTATATCGGTACTGATACTTCCAAGCATTGGCAATATTAAGACTCTCCATAAAGTAGATTTTTTGAATTAGACTATTTCCACTAAGTTATTTAAGAATGAAATCTTATACAAAAACTTTCAGCTACGGAGAAATGGTCATATTCGGTTGGCAGTATACCGTTCGTGGTAGAAGACGCCGCCTTTGTAAATTTTGTTATTTTTTCTATACCCAAGTACATGGGCTCAGTGGAACATTAGCTGGCTTAGCAATGTTTATATTTGTTATGGGATGCCTGGAAGCGTGAGTCAGAGCACTTTACAGGCACTTGGCGCAACAGTTTGTTCAATCATTGTTGTTTTAGGTTTATTTCTTGCTTTTTTTTATACACAGTTGCAATTAAGCCGTACTGACCATGCAAAGGTCAGAGTGAGACTCGACGCCATTAACAGTTAACATTAACAATAGATTTTGTCCCAAGAGGTCTGCATTGTTGCTGAAATTTTAAGTTTTTGACAGGGGTCGCAGACATTTGAGATGAAGTTAAAAGTTTCACTCAGCCAAGCAACAAAGTATGAAAACTGGTTCTACTAATACACAGGTTGATCATTTCATCTTAGAGGCCCATATCGCCAGCTTGTGTTTCATCGTAACCGCTGACACTTGATCCTCTGGTACCGGCTGAATTACTTTGTCATGCACCAGCAATCGATAGATATATTCTATTTTTTCAGCAGCGGAATCTGTTGCTTCAAACTCTACCACCCCTCTCTCCTCGCCATATTTCATTCCTTCAGCGATAGCCTTCTTTACCAGTTCTTTTTCATTTTTAAGTTTCTTCATTTATCTGCTCGCCTTTTACACATTACAACTAACGATACTATAGTTAGATCCTTCTAATGTTTCACGTTTCAATAACATTTGACCCAGCGCCTATTTTCGAACCACGCTCAGCTAGCCAAATACCACCGAGTACCAGCACTAGAGCCGCACCATGATAAGCGTGAAATTGTTCTCCTAGGTACAGCACTGCGAATATTGTGCCAATAACCGGCGCGAGGTTAATGAAAATCCCAGCGCGCCCCGGACCAATAATTTCGACGCCGCGCATGAAAGCAGTTTGCGCTAAAAGCGACGGGAATAACGCCACTAATATGATGACCACCCAGCCGTAAGCTGTAGGTGCTTGGAATTCACCAATCCAAACTTCCACCGCCACCATAGGTAATGAAACTAGAAGCGCCGAAACCCCAAGTACTGTGAACAAACTAAAAACTGAACAAACTGGCCGCTTTTGTAGCGCGATTGTATAGCCTGCATAGAGCAGACTCGCAAGAATCACAAAGATATCACCTCGATTGAGGCGTAGCTCAAGCAAGCGGGAAAACTCGCCGGCAGACGCCACTACCGCAACACCCGACAAGGTTATAACAACCCCAAGCCATTGCAGCTTTCTCACTGGTGTTCCATACATTACCAATGCACCAACTAAGATAAATACCGGTAACATACCGGAAATAATACCCATATTAATTGCCGTAGTGTCATAAGCCGCGACGTAGAACAAGGCATTAAAAGCAGCAAAGCCCAAAGCACCTAGGGAAAATAGAAAACCCAGACGCGGCTTTAACACTGGCCAATCACGAACCAAGTTTTTCCGGTTAAACACTAGTAGCAATACCACCACTAAAAGCCAACGCAATGTCACCACCATCATCGGCGACACTTGGCCCACAGCAAGTTTTGCTAAAGTCGTATTAGCGCCGAAACAGATGGCAGTGAAGCTTAGGAAAAAATACGCCTTCAAAGAGCTGTGTGCTGGACTACCGACAGAACTATTATTGCTTACCACGAGTAATCACACCGCCTTAATTTTAAAACAAACAATTGTCGCCACAGTTATTCGGCTATTCAATAGTTAACGCTTGTTATCTTTTGCTAAAGCATTGGTTTTTTTGGAAAAAACATACTGGTAGTACGCTGATATTCTTTGTATTCAGGCCGTTTTTGTACTGAATAATATTCGGCAGGCTTAGCACCGGTATAATGAACTAGGGTTGTGTACATCATTCTAGAGGCCATAAATAGGACGCCCACCAAAGCGACCATCACAACTACAGACTCTGAACTCCATAGCGCCATTAATGATGGCAGCGCGATGACAATCAATGAATTCCAAACCATCCATTCGAAAAAATAGTTGGGGTGTCTACTGTAACGCCACAAACCCACATTACATAAAGCACGCTTATTGCCTGCTTTCACATTCTCGGCAATAAAGTTATTTTTCTGTTTATCGGCAAGACTTTCCATGCAATAGCTTAGTACCCAAAGAACAAGGCCTACTATCTCCAACCAGTGAAAAGAAGAATTTGGATTCCACGCTATCAATAATGCTGGCATTGCCAAAAAACTCATATTGGCAAAGGCTTGAACTAAAATCTCCACCTGCATCGCTAAAGTAACATTGGCTTTGCCTTCCTTTTCCCAACGCAGCTTTTGATATTGATAACGGGGCAGCTCTCGCTTAAACGCGCCCTTGGTTAAATATAGCAGCGCCATCAAGCCCATCCGCAAACCCATAAACAAAAACAACACACCAGCCAGCAGCTTTTTAGAATCAGCGCCCTGCCCATAAACCAATACCAAAATGCCAATTAGGGTTAAGCCCAAAGGCCAGCCAATATCCACATAAGACATTCTGCCGGTTAACTTGGCAGGAATATTCACAACTAAGATAAATAGCGCTAACTGTAATGCGCCATTCATTAAGGTGAATTCAAAAAAGTTATTACTGGCAAGTAAAACAGCGCAGCCTATTAAAAATGGTAGTAAAGGTTTGAAATATTTCATATTTTCCCAGTTTATTATTTGAAGTATTGGGTAGATAAATGATGATACTGCGAGCGAACAGCATCATCAGAATATAGCAATGATTGCAAAGAAAAACTGTAAGCATCTGATTTAACAGAGCACTAACGTGATTATGAAAAACTACCATCAATAACGTATTATCAGCTGCACCAGTATTTACTTGCCGGTAAATGTATGACGAAACGGTTATGAAACCTCAGTACGCATGGTAACAAACTCTTCAGCGGCAGTAGGATGAATACCAATCGTAGAGTCCATTTGCGCTTTGGTGACCCCTGCCTTCATAGCAACCGCCAAACCTTGAATGATTTCACCGGCCTCGTCGCCAACCATGTGTATGCCAACCACCTTATCTGACGCTTTATCAACAATCATCTTCATAAAGGTTTTGGTTTTATTGTCACCCAAAGTATGTTTTAAGTGTCTAAAAGTAGACTTAAAGATCTTTACATCACCGTACTGAGCGCGAGCTTGTTGTTCAGTTAAGCCGCAAGTGCCTATATTCGGCTGACAGAATACTGCGGTAGCAATGTAGTCGTAATCAAGTGGCACAGCTCCTTTACCGAAGAGATGATTAGCTAAAACCATACCTTCGGCTAAGGCTACAGGCGTTAATTCAGGGCCTTCAATAATATCGCCGACAGCATAAATACTGGGGCATTTGGTTTGATAAAATTCGTCAACTTCGACAAAACCTTTAGCGGTTTTTGTCACGCCAACTTCTTCTAAGCCTAAACCTTCGACATTAGGTTTACGGCCAGTAGCGTATAGCACGTGCCCTACTGTTAAGGTATCACCACTGTCAAAATGAACGGTCAACTCATCACCAGTTTTTTCCACTTGGGTGATATTAGTATTAAAGTGAATTTTAATGCCATGCAACGCTAGTTCTTTGGAAACATGCTCTGCAACTTCTTCATCAAAGGTTCTTAGTAGTTTAGGCCCTCGATAAACCAAATGGGTTTCAACCCCAAGACCATTAAAAATTCCGGCAAATTCTACCGCGATGTAACCCGCGCCAACGATAACCATACGCTTAGGTAACGGTGATATATCGAAAATCTCATTAGAGCTGACCACCAACTCTTTACCAGGGAAATCAGGGATAAACGGCCAGCCGCCGGTTGCAATCAATATACGCTCTGCGGTTATTTTTTTACCGGTTGATAAGCCAACAGTATTAGCATCAACCACGGTAGCGCGCGCTTCGATTTGCTCGACATTAACGTCGCCAAGTATATGGCGATAAATACCATTCAACCGTAGTATTTCATTACGACGATTTTCTTTTAGAACATCCCAGTCAAATTTTGGCGCGCTAGCTTCCCAACCAAAACTAGTTGCATCTTTTTGATACTCAGGAAAATGCGAGGCATAGTAATAAAGCTTTTTAGGTACACAACCAACATTGACGCAGGTGCCGCCCCAGTACCTGTCTTCAACTATAGCGACCTTAGCACCCATGCCAGCAGACATTCTGGCGGCTCTTACACCACCAGAACCTGCACCAATAACAACCAAATCGTAATCAAACTCTGACACTATTAATCCTCTTGTTTAAACCAACTTAATTGTTTACGAAGCTTCACTACTTCACCCACAATAATTAACGTTGGCGCTTTAATATTTGCTTTCGCCACTTCATCTACCATGGTACTTAAGGTACCCGTTACCACTACTTGATCTGACCTAGTGCCATTATGTATTAAGGCTATCGGCGTATCGGCTGACCTTCCTGCCGATAACAAACCCTCGCAAATAAGCGGCAGCCCTACTAGACCCATGTAAAATACTAAAGTTTCATCGCGATGCACCATTTCTAGCCAATTAAGATTAGGCGTATCGGCTTTTAAGTGCCCCGTTAAAAATCTCACTGACTGAGCATAGTCACGATGAGTTAAGGGAATACCAGCATATGCAGCGCAACCAGAGGCAGCCGTAATACCGGGTACAACTTGAAATGGAATATTATGCTCGGCTAGCAGGGCTATTTCTTCACCGCCACGGCCGAATATAAACGGATCACCGCCTTTCAGTCTAACAACTCGCTTACCTTCCCGTGCCAAATCTACCAGCATCTGATTTATATCGCCTTGGGGAACCGCATGATCAGAACGCGCCTTACCGACATAAACCATGTCGGCATCAACGCGGCATAAGCGCAATATTTGATCACTGACCAGTCTGTCATACAGAACAACATCGGCTTTTTGCATTAAACGCAAGGCTTTAAAGGTGAGTAAATCTGCGTCACCTGGGCCAGCGCCAATTAAATAAACTTCGCCTTGAGGTGCAGCCAAACTATTGTTTAGTAATTCATCAAAGCGCTGTTGCGCCAAGGTTTCATTGCCCGCATAAACATCTTCGGCTACGAGACCGTCGATCGCTTGTTCCCAAAATCTTAAGCGGCGTGATGACTCGGTCAGAGCTTGTTTTACTTTATTTTTGTTAGCGCCCAAGAATTCAGCTAGCCTACCCAAACTGCTGGGCAGTTGAGTTTCTAGCTGCGCCTTAAGTTTACGTAACATCATCGGCGAACTACCGCCACTACTGAGTGAGATAACAATTGGGCTGCGATCAATAACCGCGGGGAAAATTACGTTGCACAAGTGTGGTTGATCAACAACATTAACCCATACATTAGCCGCTTTGGCATCGCTTGACACAGCTTCGTTAACTGCCATATCGTCTGTGGCTACAACCACTAAACAAACACCCTCAAGGTCTTGTAACTGATATGACCGCTCGATTGACAGGCCGGAGGAGCTAACAACTAGTGCTTTAAGCTCATCAATTATTTCTGGAGCAACCACATAAAGCACTGCTCCACTGCGGTTTAGTATCTTTGCCTTGCGCAACGCAAGATCACCACCGCCGACAACTAGTATTCGCCGGTCTTTTACATCAAAATTTAGCGGAAGATAATCCATTTAGAACACTCACAAGCTAGTCTAAAGAGTTTTTGCGTCGTTCATATATGACTGCAAAACCATAGGAATTTTTACACTGCCGTCAGCATCTTGATAATTTTCTAATACTGCCACCAGAGTTCGACCAACAGCCAAGCCAGAACCATTCAGTGTATGCATGTATTCGGTTTTGTTGGTTTCAGGATTACGCCAGCGAGCTTTCATACGGCGAGCTTGATAATCACCAAAGCTGCTACATGAACTAATCTCGCGGTATTTATCTTGGCCAGGCAACCAGACTTCCAAGTCGAAGGTTTGTTGCGCAGAAAAACCTAAATCACCACCGCACAACATAACCTTTCTGTACGGCAGGTCTAAGCCTTGCAGAATGGCTTCAGCATGGCCAGTCAAATCGATCAAAGCCTGCTCGGAATCTTCGGGTTTTACAAACTGTACTAATTCTACTTTTTCAAACTGATGCTGGCGAATCATGCCGCGAGTATCGCGACCATAACTGCCCGCTTCGCTTCTAAAGCACGGCGTATGCGCGGCATAGCGAATTGGCAGCTCAGCGGCTATTTCATCTCGCATTAGATTAGTTATCGGCACTTCGGCGGTAGGAATGAGGTAATAACCTTGATCACCTTCTAGCTTAAATAAGTCTTCTTCAAATTTAGGTAGCTGGCCAGTGCCTTTTAACGAGTCAGTGTTAACAATATAAGGCACATTCACTTCTTCATAACCGTGATGCTGAGTATGCATATCTAGCATGTACTGAATTAGCGCTCGGTGTAGTCGCGCCAGACTGCCTTTCATAACCGCAAAGCGCGCACCAGTAATTTTTGCAGCAACATCAAAATCTAACAGAGCTAGCTCACCACCAATATCTACGTGGTCTTTAGCTTTGAATTTTAACTTTCTGGGTTTACCCCATAGGGCAATTTCAATATTGTCATCTTCAGTTTTACCAGCAGGCACTGCAGCTACTGGAATATTAGGCACACCCATTAAAAAATCGTCTAGCTCTTGCTGGACGCGACGCTGCTCTTCAGTCATTGAGTCTATTTGGGCAGAAATATTGTCAATTGTTTCTGCGACAGACTTCTTAGCTTCATCGGGTGATAGCCCTTCACGTATTAGCTCGCCTACTCTCTTTGACGCTTGCTTACGCTGTGACAACAAGTCTTGATACTGAATGTCAGCATGTTTACGGCGCGCATCTAAGTCTAGGAAATAACTTTTATCAAAATCAAAACCTTTGACAGCTAAACGCTCAGCTACTACATCAAGGTCTGTACGTATTCTTTTAATATCTAACATTTTCTATTGAGTCCGTTACATTAAAGTTCTTGCGATATAAATTGCGCCGCCAGCTGCGCACAAGCACGCAACGACGGTAGTGACGACATAAGCCAGCGCCAACATTGGATAACCTTGTTCATAGAAGTTAATAGCTTCAAGCGAGTAACTAGAAAAAGTGGTAAACGCGCCTAAAAATCCAACCATCACAACGCTTTTCCAATGGGGATGAAATAGCTCCTGCTCGACGATATAAACGTAAACGAGCCCCATCACAAACGAGCCAATAATGTTTACCAACATCGTACCTATATGTAGGGTGTGATGGACTTGAACGGTTTGATTAAAATAACTAGAGGCTGCAAATCGAGCCAATGCGCCTAGGGCTCCGCCCAGCGCTATGGCCAATAATGTAGGCAATGTCGCTGTCATCATTACTTACCTTCGTTAAATATTAGTTCAGTTACGGTATCTTTTACTGGCACTTTTTTTATCCAGCTCTTTTAAGTATTTTAATTTCTCACTAATCTTTATTTCCAAGCCTCGAGGTACCGGCTGATAAAATTTCTGATCAGCCAATTCTTCAGGTAAATAGGATTCACCAGCACTATAACCTTCCGGCTCGTCGTGTGAGTAGCGGTATTCACCGCCGTAATCTAAATCTTTCATCAAATTAGTTGGCGCGTTACGCAAATGCATCGGCACGTCATACGCTGGCTGTTCTTTGACTGCAGCCATAATACTATTAAACGCGCTATAAACGGCGTTACTTTTTGGCGCACTAGCCAAATACGCCAATGCTTGTGCCAAGGCCAATTCACCTTCAGGACTGCCAAGACGAGCCTGCACATCCCAGGCATTTAACGCAATGCTTAGCGCCCTAGGATCAGCATTACCTATATCTTCAGTAGCCATACTAACTACGCGGCGGGCAATGTACAAAGGATCACAGCCGCCGTCTAGCATTCTGGCTAACCAATATAGAGCCCCGTCGGGAGAGCTACCGCGCACCGCTTTGTGCAACGCCGATATTTGCTCATAGAAAATATCGCCGCCTTTATCAAATCGGCGTACATCGCCCTGCAATACCTGATCAATGGTGGCCTCGCTAATCTCAACACTGCCATCGCTGCTGCGGCCTAAATCAATGCCGATTTCTAGCAGATTTAATCCACGGCGGGCATCACCATCTGCACTGATCGCAATGCGCTGTAATAATTTTTCGTCTAGTTTAATATCTATTAAGGTTGCAGCCGCTTGGCGTAAGATCTCGACTAACGCTGTTTCAGATAAACTTTTTAATACGTAAACTCTGCAGCGTGACAACAGCGCGTTATTCAGTTCGAATGACGGATTTTCAGTAGTCGCGCCAACAAACAAAATAGTGCCATCTTCTATATGTGGCAAAAAGGCGTCTTGCTGAGATTTATTAAATCGGTGTACTTCATCAACGAACAATATGGTTTTACGACCATTTTGCGCGCGCTGCTGTTTAGCAATTTCAACTGACTGACGTATATCTTTAACGCCACTTAACACCGCAGATAAAGTCTCAAAGTGGGCATCGACCAGATTTGCCAATAACTTAGCCAGCGTTGTTTTGCCTGTGCCAGGCGGCCCCCACAGAATCATTGAATGCAATTGATCACGTTCAATAGCTTCACGCAGGGGCATTCCCGCGGCCAAAATATGATCTTGGCCGATGTATGCAGTTAAGGTTTTCGGACGAACTTTTGCGGCTAAAGGCTGATAATCACGCTCATCATCGAATAGAGAATTAATCATTGCGAAGAATATCTACGCCTTCAGGTGGGCTAAAACTGTATAAGTCTGAACTATGCTCAGTTGTTATATCCACATTGGAAAACAAAATATCGGTGATTTGTTCGAAACCATCAGTAATTTGTAATTGAGCGATTAAGCCGTCGCCAAACCTGACATGAATTTGCACAAATAACGACGAACTGTCTTTCGGCGATAAAATAAATCCGCCATTATACTGACTAACATTAAATTTATCATTCAGCGCTTTTACATCACCGCTAAGTAGTATTGATGGCGCGGCTTGTTCACTAGCCGTATAGTTTTCTACTGTCACTTGCTCTAAGTCAGCTTCATAGCGCCACATTTTCTCGCCATCAACAACTACTAACTGCTCATCTGGCTCATTGATTGCCCAGCGCAATTTTGATGGCCGCTGGGCATGTACGTTGCCCGAAGCAGACTGGATAAGCTCTCCGTCTTGGGTGCTAATTTGTTGGGAGAAATCAGCAGAGAATTGATTCATTGCCAGTAACAACTCTGCCAAATCACTACTAGCGTCAGCGAGCACCTTAGGAACTTGAGTCAATGCCAGAATAGTTAACAGCAATATACAAATTTTGTTAGACATAATTATGCTCTTGGCGCCGGTGGAGCTAAGACTTCACGCTGGCCATTGGTGCCCATTTCAGATACCACTCCAGCCGCTTCCATAGTTTCAATCATTCGTGCAGCGCGGTTGTAACCAACTCGCAGTTTACGTTGCACCGATGAAATAGAGGCTTTACGCGTTTCAGTGACAAATGCTACCGCTTCATCATATAAAGCGTCACTTTCATCGTCACCACCATTTGCGCCTTGCTCAGAGGCTATTCCTGGTAATACTCCGGCGGCACCATCGTCTATTAAGTCTTGAATATAACGCGGCTCACCTTGTTCCTTCCACGCGGCTACCACGCGATGCACTTCGTCATCTTCAACAAAGGCCCCATGTACCCTTACTGGCAGACCTGTTCCAGGTGGTAAATACAACATATCGCCTTGGCCTAACAATTGCTCTGCGCCGCCTTGATCTAAAATAGTCCGTGAATCGATTTTAGATGAAACCTGAAACGCGATCCGAGTAGGTACATTGGCTTTAATTAAACCAGTGATAACATCAACTGACGGCCGTTGTGTTGCTAAAATCAAATGAATACCCGCTGCCCTAGCCTTTTGCGCAATACGAGCAATCAGCTCTTCAACTTTCTTACCGACAATCATCATCATGTCGGCAAACTCGTCGATTACGACAACAATAAACGGTAAAGTTTCTAAGTCGGGCGCTTCCGGCACACCATTTTCATATAAGCTTTCGTCTTGTGGCAGCACCCAAATTGGGTCTTTAATTGGCTCGCCTGCATCAATCGCGTCTTGCACTTTACGATTAAAGCCAGCCAAGTTTCTTACGCCCATGGCCGCCATTAGCTTATAACGCCGCTCCATTTCACCAACACACCATCGCAAACCATTGGCAGCGTCTTTCATGTCGGTAATTACTGGCGTTAACAAATGCGGAATGCCATCATAAATGGCCAGTTCCAACATTTTTGGGTCAACCATAATCAATCGCAGCTCATCGGGCCCCGCTTTATACAACATACTGAGGATCATGGCGTTAACACCGACAGACTTACCAGAACCAGTGGTACCAGCAACCAATAAATGCGGCATTTTTGACAGGTCTGCCACAACCGGTAGACCCGCAATATCATGGCCCAACACTAGCGTTAACGGTGACTTAGCGTCTTCAAATACTTTAGAAGACAGCACTTGGGACAGCATTACCATCTCGCGGTCTTCATTGGGTATTTCAATACCAACGTATGGCTTACCCGGAATAACCTCTACCACTCTGACACTGATAACTGCCAACGAACGTGCAATATCCTTGGCAACACCAGTAATTTTACTGACTTTAATACCCGGAGCTGGCTGAATTTCGAACCGAGTAATTACCGGCCCGGGGTAAACTGCAACAACCTCTGCCTCAATATTAAAGTCGTTTAGCTTTAACTCTAGTAGACGCGACATACCTTCTAGAGCTTCTTTTGAATAACCTTTTTTGTGGTCAGCTGTTGGTTGCGACAGTAAATCTAATTTTGGTAGCTGACTTTGGCTAACATCGCTACCGAATAATGAGGTTTGTTTCTCTTGCAGAACGCGCTTACCTTGTTCCGCCTTTTTAG
Source organism: Pseudomonadales bacterium (assembly GCA_046710535.1). Taxonomy (GTDB): domain Bacteria; phylum Pseudomonadota; class Gammaproteobacteria; order Pseudomonadales; family CAWVSB01; genus CAWVSB01. The sequence goes on along the minus strand of JBKEHH010000001.1, from coordinate 352,707 downwards.
GAAGTTGGGCGATTTTCACTGGTACGCGTTTTTTCTCTTTCTCAACGCTTTGCCTAATAGCAATTTGGCGGACCTTTTTCTTTACTTCTATAGTTTTTTCTTCAACTCGCTTTTCGCTTCGCGCCTTCCATTTAAGTTTGGCAGTTGCAATGAGCTGCAGCGTAACGCGGCCTGTTTGATCCATCACCGACAGCCAAGAAAAATCAATGAAGATGGTTAAGCCGTAAAGCAAGACTGCAATCAGAATAAGCCGACCACCAATAACGTTAAACGCGTCATGAGCGCTAGTGCCAACAATATCACCCAAAATGCCGCCAGGGCCTGCTGGTAAATCATTGGCGGCCACAGAATTAAGCTCAGCTAGGCCAGTAGTGCCAATCATCACTAACATAAAACCCAAAAAGCGCATACCTACGCCAAACCAGTCAAAGTTTTTAGCTTGCAGACGTTCGTGAAAAATAAGCCATGCGCGGTAAGCAATCATAATTGGGAATAAAAACGCCATAAAACCACACAACGAATACATCACATCAGCCAACCAAGCACCGGTTAAACCGACAGCATTTTTTGCGATGTCATTGGTACCGGTGTGAGACCAACCTGGATCGGCTGGATCATAACTGACTAAAGCGATAAACAAGTATATGCAAACCGCCGCTAGACCAATAAACGCGCCTTCTCGCAACCGATGACTAACCACATCTTCGCCTTCGGCAAACTTCGTTTTATTCTTATCCACAACCAGCACTACGCCCATATAAAAAGTTAACTAAGCTTAACGAATTAACCCTCTCTATTCTATGTTTATCAGCGCTTTCGGGACTATCTGCGCTAATTTGATCAATCATTAGTCAATCCTAAATAGTGACTTAACATTAGCTGGCATTTCAGCACTAGATTTGTTCAAATCACTGGTCTAAATCATTTATTGTCGAGTAACTAACACGCTTGTTTTTCTATTAATAAACCCCATCAATAGCTTATAAGCACCACCAACAAACATTAAGGAAACTGTAGTAATGAGCGACATTCAACACCATCCACTACTTATATTAGGTTCTGGCCCAGCGGGCTACACCGCCGCCATTTATGCCGCTCGTGCCAATTTAAACCCCGTACTCATTACTGGTATGGAGCAAGGTGGCCAATTAACCACCACCACTGATGTAGATAACTGGCCTGGTGATAACGATGGCGTGCAAGGCCCAGAGCTAATGGTGCGTATGCAAAAACACGCTGAACGCTTTGATACTAAGATTATTTTCGACCATATTCATACCACTAAGCTTAATGAAGATGGGCCATTTACCCTTATTGGCGATCAAGCAACCTATACCTGCGATGCGCTAATTATTGCTACTGGCGCTTCGGCTCAGTATCTGGGTTTACCGTCTGAAGAAGCCTTTGCAGGCAAAGGCGTAAGCGCCTGTGCAACTTGTGACGGATTTTTCTACCGCAATCAAAAGGTTGCCGTTATTGGTGGTGGTAATACTGCCGTTGAAGAAGCCTTATATCTATCAAATATTGCCTCTGAAGTGGTATTAGTCCACCGCAGAGAAGGCTTACGGGCAGAAAAAATATTGCAGGATAAGCTCTTTGAGAAAGCTAAGAACGGTAACGTAACCCTAGCGTGGAACAATACATTAGACGAAGTCCTAGGCGATGACAGCGGCGTTACCGGCATGCGTATTAAAAGCACTGCAGACGGCACCACCCAAGATATTGACCTACAAGGAGTGTTTATCGCCATTGGCCACAAACCAAATACCGATATTTTCGCCGGCCAATTAGACATGAAAGACGGTTATTTAACGATTAACAGTGGTACTCAGGGCAATGCAACCGCAACTAGTATCCCCGGGGTTTTTGCCGCTGGTGATGTAGGCGACCATATTTATCGCCAAGCGGTTACATCAGCAGCGTCAGGCTGTATGGCGGCATTAGACGCTGAAAAATATCTGGATGATCTAAAGCAAGCTTAATAAGCATTATTCAACCATTGGTAACTGCCTGTTGAATATTTCTTGGTTAACAGCTGATAGTGACGATTTCCCTAGCGTAGACAATGCGCTAGAGGATCCCAATGGGCTGCTCGCTGCAGGCGGTGACTTATCAAGCAAGCGTTTAGTCACTGCCTATAGTAGTGGCATTTTTCCTTGGTATGACGACGACCAACCTATTCTTTGGTGGTCTCCCAATCCACGCGCCGTTATTATTCCTAGCCAGCTCCATTGCTCTAAAAGCCTTAAAAAATTCATCCGTAAATCAGCTCTCAATTATACTTTTGACCAAGCATTCGCAGATGTTATTAATCTATGTGGAGCAGTGCGAGAGCATGACCAAGGCACATGGATAACCGAAGAAATGCGTGATGCCTACACACAGCTTCACCATGACGGCTTCGCACATTCCATAGAGATATGGGATCAACAAGAATTAGTCGGTGGTTTATACGGCGTAGCGTTAGGTAAAGTATTCTTTGGTGAGTCTATGTTTAGCTTGCAAACCAATACCTCCAAAATGGCCATGTTAGCTATCAGTCAACATTTGGCTGACTGCGGCTACAAACTTATTGATTGCCAAGTAGATAGCGACCATCTTTTTACCATGGGCGCAGTTTTAATGACTAGAAATGACTTTATTCAAAGCTTAAAATCATTGGTAGCTGAGGCTCCCGCAAGCCACCCGTGGAAGAATCAAAGCTCAATGTTGGTAAGAGATTTATTGGTATAAAACCTAAACGATGAAGAAACAAAAAGTAAGTTTAGTTAATTTTATTATCTATAAACAACACCATTAAATTATTTTAAGCACTAACGATCCGAAGTCGCAGTTATGTTGCAGTAATTGTGTATTCAAAAAGACCCAGTCATAATCAGATCAGTACCAGTCGTTTTCATTGAGGTCGCATTGAGTACACAGCAACAAATAAAGGTTTTTGTCACTCAGCCGCATACCTGTAGCTATCTCAGCGACAGAGATGCAACCACGCTGTTCATTGATCCTAATGTGACTATCACTAAGGAGTTATATTCTCGTCTATCTGAACTAGGCTTCAGGCGCAGCGGTGAACATGTATATAAACCACAATGCGGTAGTTGCCAAGCCTGTGTGCCCACCCGAATTCCAAGCGCAACTTTTATGGCGTCAAAAAGCCAAAAACGCGTGCTAGCAAAAAACAAAGATGTCGCTGTTAGTTTTACCAACGCTATTGACGACGATGAGCATTATCAGCTCTATCACAGCTATATCACCGAGCAACATAGCGATGGTGATATGTATCCGGCAAATCGCGAACAATACGACAGTTTTTTAAACTGTCACTGGGATACCAGCACTTATATGACCTTTAGATTAAATGGTAAGCTTATAGCAGTTGCAGTCACTGATCTATTGCAGGATGCCATGTCGGCTATATATACCTTTTACGACCCTGCCCTGGCCAGCCGCAGTCTTGGAACTTTCTGCGTTCTCAGTCAAATACAGCATGCCCAGCAACAAAACTGGCCTCACCTCTATTTAGGTTATTGGATCAAACAAAGTCCCAAAATGGCCTATAAAACCAAGTTCAGACCTATAGAAGTGCTAATGCAAGGGCAATGGCAGCCCTACACTCCGTAATACTTTGCTTATAAGACGGTTTTAGTGCAAAATTCTCGCCTTGTTTTGACTGGTCAAAGCCTTTGTACCAGTAAATTGACACCCAGTAGGTAATTTTTGAATGGCAAAAGAAGAACAAATTGAAATGGATGGAGAGGTTATTGATACTCTGCCGAACACAACATTTCGAGTGAAGCTAGAAAACGATCACGTTGTTACTGCGCATATTTCTGGAAAAATGCGTAAAAACTACATTCGTATTTTAACTGGCGACAAAGTTAAGGTTGAACTAACACCTTATGATTTAACTAAAGGTAGAATCACCTACCGGGCTAGATAATAGTAATATGGCGCGATTTCTTCGCGCCTGATTATTTCCCAAAGCTTCACATCTCTGATAACTAACGATATCTGATCGAAAACTTTCGTCATCGTTAAATACAAAATTTAGAATTATGCTGAAAAAAATACCAGCCGTCCTTGTTATGTTTTTCATCACTCTTGTGACTTTATATGTCGACTATTTCAAACTACATAGTTGGGCGTCTCCGCCGACGATAGGCAGCTATAAAACTGATAACATAACTGTCGATACATTGAAGCGTAGTTTCAATTACTACCTGCCAGAAAATTTAGAACCAAACTCCAAATTGATATTTATATTTCATGGGTCTCACTCCAGCGCTGAAACTATCAGACAACAAACAGCTTATCAATTTGACTACTTAGGAAACGACAATAATTTTATTGCGGTATATCCCAGCGGTTTCGAGGGTAGCTGGAATGACTGTCGCGCATCAGCAAAATACTCTGCCAACACTAACAACATTAACGACCCGGCATTTATCACTGCCATGATCGAGTACTTTGATAACCAATACAAAATCAACCTCGACCAAGTTTTTGCCTTAGGATTATCTAATGGAGGGCAATTCGTTTATCGTTTGGCCCATGAAATGCCAACAAGATTTGCCGGTTTTGCCGCTATAGCAGCTAATCCGCCGAGCCCCGATAACTTTGACTGTATTGCCTCTGGTAAACCCGTTTCAATGGCGATACTGAATGGCACTGAAGATCCTTTAAACCCATACAACGGTGGGCTGGTTGATATCTCCGGCGACACTAGCCGCGGCCATGTAATTTCGTCAATCGACAACGGCGACTACTGGCGAACTCTCGCTAACTTAGATCAATTCAGTGAAACTATACTCACTAAAGAGACCGACAATAGCGTTATAAAAGCTCATTGGACAAGTGCTCAAGTATCGCAGCAAGTTGCCCTATTTACCTTTAGCAATTCTGGCCATGTAATACCCAGTAGAAAAGTGAAGTTTCAGCGAATTCGCGGACCTAACCCGGCTGAGTTAGAATCCAGCGAACTTATATGGCAGTTTTTCAGCCAGCTGAAGTAAACAGTTCGCCATTTAGTAAATTAGGGCTAAAGCCTAGGTTTGACTGTAAATGAACGGCGCACTTTGAACGCCGTGATTCAGAAATGAACTCCAAAGCATCTCGCTCAGTTTTAATGTCGTGAAACCACGAGCTGGCACAGCGCTGAACATCAGTAATGAAATGCTGGCTTAACAAGTGATCTGAATTTCGAACATACGAGCCATAAAGAATAAACTCAGAAAAGTCTAACCTTACGAGTAACTCTCGCTGCCAATCTCGATCTATAACTTGCTCAATCTTTTCGCACATCTGCCTCACAGAGCCTGGCCTAACCGCATTAAGCTGAGCTATGTAAGCACCATTAATTTTATCTGGCGACCCTAACGACATCAGGTCACTGGCGCTTTTATACCAATTTTTATAGCGCCTATCTATTCGCATTGTCGGCCCTCTAATCGTTTCGAACAGCCGTAAGGCATCGTCTTGCCAATAACTGTGGGCATCATAATCATCAATAAACATCATGTCGGCATCAGCGTAAATAATCGCATCGTCCTAGGATTGATAAGCCACTGCGAGCTTACAACTTGCTGCGAAATCCAGCCCCCGGTGACACCGGTGTTACCCAATAACCAATAGATTTTCGGATAGAGAACCGGAGTAAGCCAAAGGACAAAAATGGCTCTTTGGTGATCATTCTAGTGATACCTTCAATGAGGTAAGCAAACAAGTAAATGTTCGCTTATGCCATGGACATATTTATTGACACCGCGAACTAGCTGTCCACAGCGCTCATAATCAGGCGCCTAGCAGGGTGTGACCATAATATTATTACGGACAATACTTACTAGCAGGCACCCTTGCAAAAAACAACCGCTGGCACTGTCTTAACCAGCAGTGTTAGATCCAAAAGAATAGTCGCATTGCACATATAATCAATATCCATTTCCACTTGCTGGACGAAGGGAATATCGGACCTACCCGACACCTGCCAAATACAGGTTATTCCTGGCATTGACAGCAGCCGCAACTTTTGCCTTGAGGTGTATTCGGCGGCCTCTGAAGGGAGTGCGGGCCGTGGCCCTACCAAACTCATATCGCCAAGTAGCACGTTAAACAGCTGAGGTAACTCATCAACTGAATACTTACGGATGAACTTTCCCACTTTGGTAATACGTGGATCATCTTCCATTTTGAAGCGCACATCAGCCCTACTCTGAGCCTCTAATAATCTAGCTTGAGCAGCAGGCGACAACGTGTGCTGCATAGAACGGAATTTCCATATGCTGAAGAGTTTGCCCTGTAACCCGACTCTATGCTGTCGATAAAACACAGGCCCTTTCGACTCAGCGCATATGCATAGCGCTCCCAGTATAAATACAGGCGACAATAATACGATGGCTATGAGGCTGGCAACTATATCCACCACTCTCTTAAAAAATAAATAGACCACTCGATCGTGACGACTCATCGCCGAAGAAATACTTGCTATGTCTTGTGTTAGTATCGGTCCAGTCATGTTGAATCCTCTGACAGTAAATATTGTCAGGATCAATGCAACTATCGAACCAGCTTTCAACCCTTTGATTTATATATATTTTATTTATAAATCAATACTTTATCGAGACAGTAATCGCATTACACAACAACTATTTGCTATTAACTTCTCATTATGAGACAAAGCGCTATTCTTAGCAGGCCTGGATATAATTGGCCAGACTGGCAAATATGTTGTAGTCGGATTAATTTAATATCTTTAGGTTAGATACCTAATCACCATCGCGCTTAGAATAACGCTTTTGAATAATATCTAGAGCGATAACAGAGACAAAACTCTTGATCGGGCCCTACTGATATCCTTTCAAGCTTTTAGTCTAAATATTTCCCTTTAGACTGGTCTAGCCTATCGTAAATACTGCGCCATCGCCTTATCAAGACGGATAGCGAATCTCACTATTGTTTTGTGTAATGCAAATTGCAAAAATAGATGCATAATGCAACAGCAGTTGCCTTCGTATAAAATTGTGAATTTTAACCAGTTGTTTTTTATAGATTTATTAGTGGTATGCAATTTGCAAAGCTTACTGCAACACGATACCTAAGAGTAACCTTGGATAGCAACCATGCCCCAGAAAAAGATATTAATGGTAGAAGATAGTCTTTCAATGGCCGCCATTTATAAAGCCTACTTAAATGACACTAATTACCAAGTAAGAATGGTCACTGACTTAAATACAGCCTATAGCGAGATTGAGCGGGAAACTCCCGATATTATCTTGCTAGATGTAGAGCTACCCGATGGCAGTGGGCTGACGCTATTGAAAGAGATTCATGCACAGCTTGATGATATAGAGATTATTGTAATGACTGCACATGGCTCCTCTCAAATGGCAGTACAGGCAATAGAAGATGGTGCTTTCGATTTCTTAACTAAGCCTTTTGACGCCGCGCGTCTATTAGTTACTTTGGACAATGCAACCAAGCATCAAGACCTTCACCGTAAAGTTGCCAACTACTCGTCTTTTGACATTGATCATTACTGTCGATTTATTGGTAAATCACTGCCGATGCAAGCGGTTTACAAAACAATCGATAGTCTGGCTGCCAGTAGTGCCACCGCTTTTATCATTGGTGAAAGCGGTACCGGTAAGGAATTAGCGGCAGAAGCAGTTCATCAAAAAAGCCGACGTGCAGCGGCAAACTTCCATGCGCTAAATTGTGCCGCCATTCCTAGTGAATTAATGGAAAGTGAGCTATTTGGACATGTCAAAGGCGCGTTTACCGGCGCCACGTCAGACGGAGAAGGTGCAGCGACAATCGCTGATGGAGGCACTTTATTCTTAGATGAAATATGTGAAATGGACTTAGAATTACAGAAGAAATTACTGCGCTTTGTCCAGACGGGTAGCTACCAAAAAGTGGGCAGCAACAAAATGGAAACCGCCGATATTCGATTTGTCTGCGCCACTAATAGAGATCCAATGTTAGAAGTACGAGAAGGCCGCTTTCGCGAGGATCTCTACTATCGCCTGCATGTAGTACCTGTATACATGCCACCGCTGCGCCAAAGAGAGCAAGATATTCTTATGCTGGCCGAAGCGTTTCTAGCTAAATTTTCTAGCCGTGACGGCAAAAGATTCAAACGCTTTAGTAGCCAAGCCCAGCAACTATTGCTCAACTACCCCTGGCGCGGCAATGTTCGCGAATTAGAGAATGCTATTCAAAATATCGTCGTGCTGCATGACGGTGAAACTGTTGATTCATATATGCTACCGATGCGAGATATGACCAATGAATTAACAGAGCCATCGCAGGTTGAGCACAAGAATAATGACTGGCGCGTTAACAGTTATACAGGCCAACCCATAACTGCCCAAGCCAGCAGTCACATAAGCCCGCTGTGGTTAGAAGAAAAAGCAATTATCGAGCGAGCTATTGAGCTGTGTCACGGCAGTATTAATAAGGCCGCTGGCAAACTTGAAGTAGCCCCATCAACCCTTTACCGTAAAATCCAGCTATGGAGCTCACCTGTTTAGCTAAAAGGAGCCTGAGACGTGTACGGATTAATAAACAAAGCGCTTAAAACGATGATCACAGATGGCCATGGACAAGAGGTATGGGATAGTATTTTGACGAAGTCAGCGGTGCCTGAGGACTCCTTTACCACAATGGAGCAATATAATGACGATACAACCTACGCGCTAGTCGGTGCTACCTCAGAGGTACTTGAAACTCCAGCGGCTGCATGTCTAGAATTATTTGGCCACTATTGGGCAACAGTAACGGCACCAAGTGCCTACGAAATGTTGTTTCAAAGTACCGGTGATAATTTGTTTGAATTCTTAGATAACGTTAATAGCCTTCACGATCGAATTACCTCAACATTTATTGACTATATACCACCACATTTCATTACCACTACTGATAACAACAAGATGGAATTAGTATATGAGAGTAAGCGCGAAGGCTTGAGACCATTTCTTATTGGAATAATAAAAGGCTTAGCGGATAGATTCGAAGTACAGGTCGAATTCGAAAGTGTTGTGGCAAGGGCTGTGGATAAAGGGGAAACTAGCGTAGTCACTATGCGTATAGTTTAGTCTGTGGTAAATATAAAAGAACCTAGTATGCCTATTACAAGCGAAACAGATCACTTAATAAATTCAGCATTTTCAATACACTTTGTTATTGACCGCGACTTAATAATACGTTCAATAAGCGACACATCAAGACGCTTTATGCCGAATATCGAAGATCAACCTTTGATGAGTGTATTTCGGATTCAACGGCCCAATGCTTTATCCTCCTTTGACGACCTTATATCGACCAATGGCAAGATGGCTTTACTTGAAACCTGTGACAAGAGCTTCGCAATTCGAGGACAGTTTATCGGCGACATAGACGGCAAAAAATGTCGCTTCGTAGGCTCGCCATGGCTTGCTTGGATGACTAAAAAAAGGCCCGATATTAAAATGAAGTTGCGCGATTTTAGTGCTATCGATCCACAGTTAGACCAACTTGTCTTATTGGCTACAGAGCGCCAAAACTTAGCAGATCTAGAGCAATTAACGGTCGAGATCAAACAGGCTCATGAGAAAACTAAACTGTCCTATCAAGCTCAAGCTGATTTTTTCGCCATAATGAGCCATGAAATGCGAACACCGCTTAATGGTGTCGCTATGGCCCTGGAGTTGATTGATAAAGACCAACTTTCTGACGAATCTAATCGTATGCATTCCATTGCTACTCAGTCTTCTGACAATCTAAAAAATGTCATCAACAGTGTGCTCGATTATTCAAAACTGCAATCTGGCGGATTTAGCAATGACGTGATTGCTTTTGACATAAACGCATGTGTCGATGCAGCGTTAACCATTATTGAAGCCAAGGCTGCACAGAAAAATGTCTTGCTGATAAAAAAAATAGATTGTGAGCAAGACTTGAGGCTAGTCGGCGACGAGCCAAAAATAAGACAGGTGCTAATCAATTTACTGAGTAACGCTATTAAGTTTACCAATCAAGGATCTATTACAGTGTCGGCAAAATTATCCATTGATGACTCGCAACTATTACTGGCAGTAGAAGATACCGGTGCAGGTATTCCTGCACATATAAAGCCCCATGTGTTCAAACCCTTCTGGACTATTGACCAAGATAAATCAGATATTGGGAGCGGTACTGGGCTAGGCTTGAATATATGTCACCGAATGGTTGATATTATGGGCGGGCATATTGATTTCAGCTCAAAGCTGAATATAGGGACACGCTTTAGCTTTGGGGTCCCTATCGAAAAAAGTAAGTCTAGTCCGAATCGAAGATATGATTATCAACCGACCAATAAAAATCAATTCGTCGGAAAAATATTACTAGCTGAGGATAATGAAATTAATCAGCAGTTGATGACTAAAATATTAGAGAAGCGAGGCGTCGAAGTAGATGTGGTCGGTAACGGTGAAGAGGCCATAAGCCAGATTGCTAAAGTGGAATACGATCTTATATTTATGGATATATCAATGCCAGTAATGGATGGCGTAACAGCAACTAAAATTTTGCGTGAAAATCATGCCCTAGATAACCTCCCCATTATCGCCCTGACCGCCCACGCTGGCCAAGACCAAGCAGGTGAATTTCTTGCTACCGGCATGAATGCAGTGATGAACAAACCCATTGATGGTGGCGCACTTAATCTAATACTTGGGCAATGGCTGTCGAGTGCGCAACAACCAGAAACAACCACAAGCGACTCTATGTTGAAGCCTAAACTTGTCGCGCTAATTGATATAACCGCCGCTGAAAAACTAGTTGCCGATATCGGCATTGAAGCCTATCAAGATATCGCTGAAATGTTCGCCCAAGAATGTCGTAAAGGTATCAAAGCAATAAACACAGAGTACAATGACCTAAACTTCGACGACGTAGCTAAAGCGTGTCACGCAATATTAAGCGGCGCTCGAAGTCTCGGTGCAGAGCAACTAGGCCAACATCTAAAATCTCTTGAACTGGCATCGATAACTGCCAGCACTAGTGAAATGAATGTCTTAATTTCGACGCTTGGCTCACTTACCGACGAATCGTTAACCGCACTTGATGACTATGCAAATAGTTTAACTAGGTAAAGATCATAAAAAGAGGCGATAGGCTGCCCCTTTTAACTACTTCTATTCTAGCTAATTAGCGACCGGTTCTGCCAGCTGCTTATGGTCTTTCACCTCAAGCACTAGCTCTCCATCTTTAACCGCAACATCGACCTCACCACCACCACCATCAGCTAGCTCACCAAATAATACCATCTCAGCCAATGGCTTCTTAATGTAGTCTTGAATAACCCTGGCCAACGGTCTTGCGCCCATCAATGGATCATATCCTTTGTCCATCAACCACTCGCGCGCTTCATCAGATACATCTAGCAACACACGTTTGTCATCCAACTGAGACTGAAGCTCAACCAAAAATTTATCAACCACGGTTAAGACAACGTCACGCTGTAAGCTAGAGAATTGAATAACACCATCTAAGCGGTTACGAAACTCTGGCGTAAACACTTTCTTAAGTTCTTCAGCGCCATCTTTACTATGGTCTTGCTGAGCGAACCCAATCGATGCACGGGACATGCTTTCTGCACCGGCATTGGTAGTCATTACCAATATCACATTGCGGAAATCTGCTTTGCGTCCGTTGTTATCAGTTAACGTACCGTGATCCATTACCTGTAATAACAAGTTAAAGACTTCAGGATGCGCCTTTTCAATTTCATCTAGTAACAACACGCAATATGGCGTCTTGTTAACTGCCTCAGTAAGTAAGCCTCCTTGGTCAAAACCAACATAGCCCGGCGGCGCACCGATTAAGCGCGATACCGTGTGACGCTCCATATACTCGGACATATCAAAGCGCACTAACTCTACACCCATAATACGGGCTAGCTGGCGGCATACTTCTGTCTTACCAACACCAGTTGGTCCAGAAAATAAGAATGAGCCTACAGGCTTATCTGGCGAACCTAAGCCAGAACGGGACAATTTAATAGCCGTAGTAAGCGTTTCAACACCCTCATCTTGACCGAAGATAACCATTTTCAAGTTCTGCTCTAACCTAGCCAAACTCTCTTTATCGGTACTGGAAACATTTTTCGCTGGAATCTTCGCCATTCGCGCGACGATGTTTTCAATATCAACAACGTTAATACTTTTCTTACGTTTACTTGCGGGCTGCAAATTTTGAAAAGCGCCCGCCTCATCAATAACATCAATCGCTTTGTCTGGTAAAAATCGATCATTAATATAGCGCCCTGCTAACTCGGCCGCGCTACGTAAACCTTTGTCTGTGTAACGGATATCATGATGCGCTTCATAACGCGACTTCAAGCCTTTAAGTATTGAATAGGTATCTTCAACTGAAGGCTCTGGTACATCCACTTTTTGAAAGCGTCGCGACAGCGCACGGTCTTTTTCAAAAATACCACGATACTCTTGGAAAGTGGTTGAACCGAAACAGCGAATTTCACCCGATGACAATAATGGTTTAAGTAAGTTGGATGCATCCATTACCCCACCGGAGGCAGCGCCGGCACCTATAATAGTATGAATTTCATCAATAAATAGAATTGAACCAGGTATTTTTTTAAGCTCAGCCAACAGACCTTTAAAACGTTTTTCAAAATCACCGCGGTATTTAGTGCCTGCCAATAATGCACCCATATCCAATGAATAAATAACTGAGTCTTTCAACACATCAGGCACTTCGCCATCGACAATACGTTTAGCTAAGCCTTCAGCTATAGCGGTCTTGCCAACGCCTGCTTCACCAACCAACAGGGGATTATTTTTACGTCTGCGGGTAAGAATTTGGGCCACTCGAGTTAATTCTTCACTGCGGCCAATTAATGGATCAATTTTGCCTGCCATAGCTTGAGCATTTAGATTTTCAGCATAGCTCTCTAACGGCCCAGCATCTTCTTCTACGCTGTCACCTTCTTTACTGGCGGCGCTGTCTGGCTCACTCTCACCCTCGACTTTAGAAATGCCGTGAGTAATATAATTAATAATATCTAAGCGGCCAATATTTTGCTGATGTAACAAAAAAACTGCCTGGCTTTCTTGCTCACTAAAGATAGCAACCAATACATTGGCGCCATTAACTTCTTGTTTGCCTGAAGACTGAACGTGAAACACAGCTCGCTGTAACACGCGCTGAAAGCCTAAAGTTGGCTGGGTTTCTCTATCTTCTTGACCTTCAGGAATTAACGGTGTTGTCGCATCGACATATTCTTCAAGATCTTCGTGCAAAATATCTACATTACCGTTACAAGCTTGCAATGCAGCTTGAGCCGCCTGCTCTCCTAATAGAGCCAACAACAAGTGCTCTAAGGTAAGAAACTCATGGTTTCTATTGCGAGCATAGGTAAAGGCGTCATTTAGCGTGCCTTCTAATTCTTTACTTAACATAGTTTGCCTCTACCATTTAATTAACTAGCGTCATCTTCTGCTATTTCAATATCACACAACAGCGGATGTTCATTCTCACGTGAGTACATATTCACTTGTTCGGCCTTGGTCTCGGCCACGTCGCGGGTATAAACGCCGCATACGCCTTTTCCTTCGGTATGTACCTTTAGCATTACTTGTGTCGCCTGTTCCAACTCCAAAGTGAAAAAAGACTGTAGCACATGCACCACAAATTCCATTGGCGTGTAGTCGTCATTGAGCAACACAACCCGATACATAGACGGGCGCTTTAACTTCGGTTTTGCTTCTTCAACCACCAATCCAATATCATGATTTGGCAAATTATTCTGATCTTGTTCTGACATATTTCCTAATCTTTAATACAGTTATGTGGCTTTGCGCATACTGTTAGACTAATGCAACGACATATAATTGCCAATGAATTGTCTTATTCAATAAACTGGTTCATTAATTTGGGCTCATTTTCTCTTATTGCAAGGTTAGCCGGCACAAAAAAGCCAGAGTTACTTGACCATATACGGCGTTAATGGCCTACTAGTTCATCTTAGCAATCATTGCATCGCCAAACTCTGAACATTTCATCAGTTTCGCTCCATCCATTAAGCGCTCAAAATCGTAGGTGACTGTTTTAGCCGCGATAGCGCCATTCATCCCGATAATGATTAAATCTGCTGCTTCATTCCACCCTATATGCCGCAGCATCATCTCGGCTGACAATATAAGCGAGCCAGGGTTAACCTTGTCTTGGCCCGCATATTTTGGCGCGGTGCCGTGAGTTGCCTCAAATAGAGCTACATTGTCACTAAGGTTGGCTCCTGGCGCTATGCCAATACCACCCACTTGAGCAGCCAAGGCATCAGACAAGTAATCACCGTTTAGATTAAGCGTGGCGATAACGCTGTATTCGTCGGGGCGCAACAGTACTTGCTGCAGCATCGCATCGGCAATTACATCTTTAATAACAATCTGTTTGCCTGTAATTGGATTTTTAATGCTAACCCATGGGCCTCCGTCAATTAGCTGGCCGTCAAATTCTTGCATGGCGAGCTCGTAACCCCAGTCTTTAAACGCACCTTCGGTAAATTTCATAATATTACCTTTATGCACCAAAGTGATTGAAGGTAAGTCTTGATCAATAGTGTATTGAATTGCATTGCGCACTAGGCGCTTGGTGCCTTCCTCTGAAACCGGCTTAACACCGATGCCGCAGTTTTGATCAAAACGAATCTTGGTTACGCCCATTTCGTCTTGTAAAAATGCAATAACACGCTTTGCATCCACACTGCCGGCTTTCCACTCAATACCGGCGTAAATGTCTTCAGCGTTCTCTCTAAAGATTACCATGTTGGTTTTATGTGGCTCGCGCACTGGCGATGGCACTCCTTCAAACCAACGTACTGGCCGCAGACAAACGTATAAGTCAAGCTCTTGGCGCAGCGCCACATTTAATGAGCGAAATCCGCCACCGACAGGGGTTGTTAATGGGCCTTTAATCGCAACAGCATATTCTTTAATCGCGTCTAAGGTTTCAGCCGGAAACCAGTCTCCATCATAGAGATCGGCAGCTTTCTCACCAGTATATATTTCCATCCAGCTGATTTTTTTCGCGCCGCCATAAGCTTTTTCAACAGCAGCATCGACAACTTTTAACATCACTGGCGTTATATCGACGCCAATGCCGTCGCCTTCAATAAACGGAATAATAGGTTGCGCAGGCACATTGAGAGAAAAATCAGAATTAACGGTGATCTTTGACCCTGTCTCAGGTAACTTAATATGCTGATAGCCCATAATGAATCCTTCTACTTGACGGTGGCCCATCAGAATATAACAATTTTTGCTGTATCGGTATCATCGAAATCAAAATAACCAGAGTTAACCGTTTGCTATGAGCCGCCTCATCTTATTTAACAAACCCTTTGATGTGCTGACGCAATTTACCGATGGCGATAACCGCCGCACGCTTGCTGATTTTATAACGATTAAAGCGGTTTACCCGGCTGGAAGGCTAGACCGGGATTCAGAAGGTTTGGTGCTGCTGACCGATGACGGAACTCTGCAAGCCCAAATCAGTAACCCCAAATTTAATAAGCCGAAAACATACTGGGTGCAAGTTGATGGTGAAATTAACGCGGCCGCGATTAACCAATTAATAGCAGGCGTTAAATTAAAAGACGGCATCACCAAACCGGCTCAGGCAAAGACAATTGTTGAGCCCAAGTTATGGGATAGAGAACCACCGGTTAGATACCGTAAAAGCTTACCCACATCATGGCTAGAGCTAACTATAACTGAGGGACGTAATCGTCAGGTTAGACGAATGACCGCCGCAGTTGGCTTCCCTACCCTGCGCCTAGTGCGGCATAGTATTGGCGACTGGAGTGTTGCTGACATCCCGCTCGGTAAATATAAAGAGCTATCTGTGGCATCACCTAAGCTTGAAGAAAGCCCAAAGAGCCTATATAAGGCTATAAAGCAAAGACACAACAACCGTGGCAAAGCTACTTAAACAGAATTATTTAAATCTAGAATCAACATCACTAAGTCGAGATAAATAATTGAAATATAACGATTTTATTCCTCATGTAACAGTTGCGACCGTAATCGAAAATGGCGGTAAGTTTTTATTAGTGGAAGAGCTGGCAGACGGCAAAGCGGTATACAACCAACCCGCAGGACATTTAGACGCGAATGAATCATTAGAGCAAGCGGCTATTCGCGAAACTCTCGAAGAGACCGGTTGGGACATAGCCCTGAGAGGCGTGGTTGGCCTGTCTTTGTATACTGCCCCAAGCAATGGCGTCACCTATAGCCGCACCACGTTTTTTGCCAGCCCAGTGCGGCACAATGAAGATCAAGCGCTAGATAAAGGCATTATTCAAGCCGTTTGGTTAACATTAGATGAAATGCGTGCTGCTAGTGATAGAATGCGCTCGCCATTGGTAATCGCTACTGTTGAGCAATATATTAAAGGCGCACGCTACCCGCTTGAGCTTATTTTTAGAGCACCGTAATGACAGATAAATCAACCACAAAAGTAATCGTAGGAATGTCCGGTGGCGTTGATTCGTCGGTCACTGCGTTATTGCTGCAACAACAAGGCTATCAGGTCGAAGGCCTGTTCATGAAGAACTGGGACGAAGACGATGGTAGCGAATATTGCACTGCTATTGCCGATCTAGCCGATGCGCAGGCAGTGGCTGACAAGCTAGGCATTCAGCTACACCAAGCTAATTTCGCTGCCGAGTATTGGGATAACGTATTTGAACACTTTTTGGCCGAATACAAAGCTGGTCGCACGCCGAATCCCGATGTTTTATGTAATCGCGAAATTAAATTTAAAGCCTTTTTAGATTATGCCTTAACGCTGGGCGCTGACTATATCGCCACCGGCCATTACGCCCGTACCAAAGTAGTTGATGGTAAAGCGGTGTTGCTACGAGGCTTAGACACTAACAAAGATCAGAGCTACTTTTTACATGCTGTTGGTCATGAAGAACTGGCAAAAACGTTATTCCCCATCGGTGAAATGGAAAAGCCGGCGGTGCGGGAACTGGCCGCTAAGCACGACTTAATTACGCACAACAAAAAAGACAGTACCGGTATTTGTTTTATTGGTGAGCGCCGTTTTAAGGACTTTTTATGTCAATATCTGCCCGCTCAACCGGGCATAATAGAAACTATAGATGGCGCTGAAGTTGGCAGTCATCAAGGGCTGATGTACCACACCTTAGGGCAACGCCAAGGCCTCGGTATTGGCGGCGTTAATGGAGCTGCGCAAGCGGCATGGTATGTGGCAGCGAAAGACCTAGATCGCAATGTACTGGTGGTAACTCAGGGCAATAATCATCAGTCGTTATTCACTAATAAACTTGAGTTTTCACAGACCTATTGGGTTGCTGGCTGCGCGCCATCGACGCCTGTGGCTTTGATGGCAAAAACTCGTTATCGCCAAGCCGACCAGCAATGCGTATTACTCAAAACTGAAACCGGCTTTGAAGTGGGCTTTACTACCAACCAGCGGGCAGTAACACCCGGCCAGTCAGTGGTGTTTTATCAAAACGACATCTGCATTGGCGGCGGTATTATAGAGACAACCCATACCTCAGCTATTGGCCTACCGACCATGGAGAAACGCGTTGGCTCATAGTATTACTGATCAAACGATTGCCTTAGCGGCTATCGCACAAAGCGCAGCACTGGTGCATAACATTGCAACCAAGGGTTTTGCCAACAAAGATGATACAGCGACTTTAATCAACAGCTTATTCACCTTTGACTCCGCCAGCACTGAAAGCATTTATGGCTCTGCGAAAGAGCTTGAGACAGGCTTAGATGCATTGCGGGAGGTATTTAGCGCCTCACCCGATAGGCATACTCAAACTATGCTGCGTTACATGATGAATATACTTAATCTTCAAGCTCGCCTTGCTAAACACCCGGGTATTTTAGATGTGCTTACTAGTCGCCTAAAACACGCCCAGCGCGGCAGTGAGTTAATGCCTGAGAACAGCTACAGCTTAAACGCCAATCTTGCCAGTATTTATCAAGACACTATCGGCACCCTAGGTTTTCGCATCAATGTGATTGGCGATGCCGACATGCTGCAAAAAACAGAAAACGCCGATCAAATACGCGCCTTACTACTTACCGGCATTCGTGCAGCGACTTTATGGAAGCAAGTTGGTGGCAAACGCTGGCGTTTGTTATTTCAGCGCGCCAACATCAAACAAACCATAAATCAATTGCTAGAAAATTAAGGCTAAAAACCTAGTCTAGCGCCTGCCCTATAGGCACACGGTGATGTATAATCCTGACTCTTTTTAATAACTCAGTCGAGACCTCACTGCAATGGATTTATCAGCGCTTTCAGCCGTATCACCTATCGATGGTCGCTACGGCAGCAAAACAGCTAGCCTACGACCAGTATTTAGTGAATACGGTCTTATCAAAGCCCGTGTACATGTTGAAGTTAAATGGTTACTCGCCCTTGCTGAAAAGTCTGAAATTACTGAAGTAGGCCCTTTCTCTGCAGAATCTGTTGCCCGCTTAAATGAGATCAGTGACAACTTTTGTGAAACAGACGCCTTGCGCATTAAAGAAATTGAAGCGACGACCAATCATGATGTAAAAGCGGTTGAATACTTTATTAAAGAACAGTTTGCCGACAATGAAGAGCTGCACGCTATTAACGAGTTTGTGCATTTTGCTTGCACCTCTGAAGATATAAACAACTTGTCTCATGCCTTAATGTTGCAACAGGGCCGCCAAGACGTTTTGCTGCCAATAGCTAAACGCTTAGTCGCCAAGTTACGCGAACAAGCCCATGACTTTGCTGACCAACCGATGTTGTCACGCACCCATGGACAAACCGCCAGCCCTACTACTTTGGGTAAAGAATTCGCTAACGTCGTTCATCGCTTAGAGCGTCAGCTAGACCAGATCTCGGCAGTGCCGTTAATGGGTAAAATCAATGGTGCGGTGGGCAATTACAATGCACATCTGTCGGCTTACCCGGATATTAATTGGCAAGCCAATGCACAAAAATTTGTTACCAGCCTAGGTTTAGTTTGGAATCCTTACACCACCCAAATAGAGCCGCATGATTACATTGCCGAACTATTCGATGCTATTGCCCGATTTAACACTATATTGATCGATTTGAATCGCGATATTTGGGGTTACATTTCTATGGGTTACTTTAAACAGAGTTTGGTTGCTGGTGAAATTGGCTCATCTACAATGCCGCATAAAGTAAACCCAATCGACTTTGAAAACTCTGAGGGTAACCTTGGAATCGCCAATGCTGTAATGAATCATTTAGCCGCCAAACTGCCAGTGTCTCGCTGGCAACGCGACCTAACCGACTCCACCGTTTTACGTAATATGGGCGTTGGCTTTGGTTATAGTCTTATCGCCTATGAAGCAACGCTGAAAGGTCTTGGTAAATTAGAGTTGCGCAGCGATCGCCTTGATGAAGACTTAAACAACGCATGGGAAGTAATGGCCGAGCCAATTCAAACTATTATGCGCCGCTACAATGTCGCTAACCCATACGAAAAGCTCAAAGAGCTAACCCGTGGCCAACATGTAACGGCGCAGGTTATGAGCGACTTTGTGGAAGCCTTAGATGTACCAGAAGAAGCCAAACAGTTGATGCGAGGTTTAACGCCAGCCAACTATATTGGTAACGCTGAGCAACAAGCAAAAGATATCTAAACCAGATGACTAGCTCAGTAAAATCAGCTAACACACCACTAGAAGTTCTGGGCGGCATTAGCGCCCAGCAATTTCTTAGCGAGTACTGGCAACAAAAGCCGCTACTGGTTCGCAATGCATTCCCCAATTGGGAAAACCCGCTACTACCCGATGAACTGGCAGGCTTGGCATGTGAGCAAGATATAGAATCAAGGGTTATTACTGGCTCACGTGCAACTAACGAATGGAATGTTATTGCCGGTCCATTTGAAGATGATAGCTTCACTAAATTAGGCGAACAAGATTGGACACTATTGGTACAGGCAACTGACCAATGGGTGCCTGAAGTAGAGCAATTAAAGCAGCCTTTTAGATTCATTCCTGATTGGCGTATGGACGATGTAATGACTAGCTTTGCCGCACCCAATGGCAGCGTTGGACCACATTATGATCAATACGATGTGTTTCTTATCCAAGGCGCTGGCCAACGCCGCTGGCGGCTGGGGCAAAACTGCGACAGCAATACTGAATTACTCGTTAATGATGAAGTAAAAATACTTAAGCATTTTAAAGCCAGCGAAGATTGGATTCTAAGCCCCGGCGACTTGTTGTATGTGCCGCCAGGCTTAGCTCATTGGGGTACGGCCGTTACGCCATGCATGACTTACTCGGTGGGCTTTCGTGCGCCCTCTCAAGCTGAACTGTTAGTAAATTATAGCGATGAGGTTATTAGTCATCTAGACGAAAGTATGCGTTATAGCGATATTGGCCGCGCCTGCTAGCAAAATCCTGGCGAGATAACAGCGCAGTCATTAAGTGAAATAAAAACCATTATTAACCAGCTAGCTAACAACGATGATTTACTAGCCGAGTGGTTTGGCCGCTATGTCACGGAACCAAAAGACGAACGCCAAAGCTATTTAGATGATGAGCAAGCTGAACAAGTTGTTACGCTGCTAAAGCAAGGCTCAACTTTAGACTTTAACCCGAACACCCGTCTAGCCTACAGACTCGAAGGTAACGCCACTCACTTATTCGTTAATGGCGAGACTATCAGCCAAACCGAGAGCGCATGGCAGGCTTTTGTTGAGCACATTTGTTTAAATCGATGGATAAGCGAGCCAGACTTTAGCAATAGCCAAGTCAGTCTGGGCGTAAAAGAATTAGCCACTTTAAACTGCCTATACCTTAGCGATGACACAGCCAACTAAACGATATCATCGAATTCTCGGCATCATTATGTTGCTGCCATTATTGGGCTGGGCGCTAACCGGTGTAGTTTTTTTCATCAAACCCGGTTATGACGACGCTTACCAGCCTCTGGTAATAAAGACCTACGCTATAGATAAAAGCTGGACCATCGAGCCAGAACAGCAGTGGCAAGATATTCGGCTAGTAAAAACAATATTGGGTACTCATTTATTGGTAACTGATGACGGTGACACTAAACATCTAGCTCCTTACACCTTGCAAGCAAAAGAGCTGCCACCATCAGATCAATTAAGCGCGCTGATTCAAGACGCTATTTCAGTTAACCAAGCTCGATACGGCAATATCATTCAAATCAACGATAATATTGCGACTACTAATACTGGCGTACAAATCACTTTGGATTGGAATAGACTAAAGCTTAGTCAACGCGGTCAAGACACCGATCTGATCGACCTAATCTATAAAATTCATTACCTACAATGGACGCCTTTCAAAGCAATAAACGAAATAGTCGGCTTTGTCGGTTTATTCTTACTAATGGCATTAACTGTTCTTGGCGCAATGCTGGTGATGAAAAAGAGCGATAAATAAGCAACTTTTGGCGAAATCAGCAGGGTTCTGCCTAAACGCAATTTACTATTTATTCGGGTAACAATACTAATTTAAGCCGCAAAGTAACCTAATTTAGGGGTTTCAGAGGCTTTTAGTAGGGCTGACATCCATATTTCGTTGGAATATTGGCAGTATGAACAACTAAAAGGGTGCAAATAGACGCAGAATGTTTACAATGCCTCCTAACCGCACGAAGCAGCTTATGTATTAGGCGGCGGCGCAATGTTTCACGTTATATCCGAACCGGTGAATTCGGATATATTTTTTATATTTCACCAACAATATGAGTAAAGAAGATGAGTAAAGGTACAGTTAAATGGTTCAATGCCGATAAAGGCTTCGGTTTTATTTCACCTGAAGATGGCGGCAAAGATTTATTTGTTCACCATTCAGAAATCCAAGCAGGCGGTGGATTTGCAACTTTGAATGACGGTCAAGCCGTTGAGTTTGAAGTTGGCCAAGGCCAAAAAGGTCCTTGTGCAAATAAAGTAGTTCCTGTTTAAACTACAGCGAATACCAAGCAAAGCAGTAGACGGTTCGCCGTCTACTGCTTTTTACGTTTAGGTATTCTAGTTATTAGCTGTTTTAATCAAACCGACTAACAGCAACTGTCGGTAAAGTTTATCTTCTACCGCTACTGCTTTGTCGTAGCCCATTCTTTCTAAATGTGGCTGAAAGTGTTTCTGTGTTTCATCATCAATAAAGCTAGCTTTAGCGATTTCTAATGCGCTGGATAATTTCATATTCTTTTTAAGCCAATCAAGGGCCGGTAATAACATTTCTTCGACATCGGTAAAGTCACTACCTAGTGGAAACATTTTAAAGTATTCAGTATCAGCATATTGCTTATAAATACTACCTAAGCGCTCTGCAGTATTATTGGTGTATTGAATAGGTATTTCATAGTCTACTGGCAATTTACCCAGAGCCTTGGCTTTTTCCATTAGCTCGCCTTGAAAGCGTGAATCGCTAATATTCAACATAGCCCCAATAGTCTCGCTATCTGTTTTACCACGCAGATCGGCAACACCATATTCGGTTACTACAACATCACGCAGATGTCTTGGGATAGTTGTATGACCATAATTCCACAGGATATTAGAACTTAGTTCACCATCTTTAACCCGCGTAGCACGCACCAACAAGATTGATCTAGCGCCTTCAAGCTCATGCGCTTGGGCGACAAAATTATACTGGCCGCCTACTCCGCTAAGTACACGACAGTCTTCTAACTGATCAGCAATACCAGCGCCCATTAAAGTGACTGAAAAAGCTGTATTGATAAATCTTGCGTCGACTCGATGGCTTCGTTTCAAGTCCTCATCACCATAGAGTGAGTTTACAAAGCTAATATTAGTCATATCGATCTGTGATCGCTCTTCTTCTGACAACTCACGCAGACCTTTGTAAAAAGCATTTGGCCCTAAAAAGAAACCACCATGCATAGCAATACTACGCCCTTTTTGGTCAACTACTTGACGCTTTAGAACACCGGCTTTAAACATCTCGAATAAGCCATAGGTAAACATCTCACTGCAACCATATAAACCTTGGGCAAATAAGCCATTGCCACCGTCTTCTGCTAATAGCGGAAACTTCTCTGCAGTGAACTCTGCCGCTTTAAGTAGATTTTGATAGCGGTCATTATTTGTATGGCGCTGTAAAACTGCATTGGCTACAGCATCACCTAGTGCTCCAATACCAATCTGTAGCGTGCCACCGTCTTTAATTAAAGCGCTAGCAGCGAGGCCAATAAAATGTTCAATCATACCAACCGGCATATTAGGCGTGCTTATTAAACGGCTGTCATAGCTAGGGTCATCAATAACTATATCAAACAGGCACGCTGGTACGATGGCGCTATTTTCCATAAACGGCAAATCTTTATGGGTTTGCCCTACCACTAATATTGTTTCACCAGCTTGTTTTCGCTTAGCTAATCGTGGCATTAGGTCTAAAGTTACCTCAGGATTACAACTAAGGCTTAACTGCTCACTACCATTATGAGTTCGCTTAGAGATGGTTTGCGCGACCACATTAATACCGCGAGCATTCATGTCACGAGCCGCATGAGTGTAATTGCTATTAATATAATTTTGTTGAGTGTAAGGGTTGTTTAGCTCGCTAGCGGGTTGGACGAAAAATTCATGCACTGTGACATTAGCGGGGAGCTTCCCAGCTCTCGTGTCATGCAAATAGGTAAGCTCTTCGTAGTCGGCATAAACTCGTTCAATAAACGGTGCCAAAAATCGTTGCTGTAACACACCTCTGACTGCCGGTTTTGCCAGTGACAAGGCAGTAACTATAGTCAACGATAGCTCACTATTCGCCTTTGCCTTAGCATATAAAATATTAACCAATGGATTTGGCTTACCCATACCAAGCGGCATACCCAAAACAATAATGTCATTGGTTTGTTCAATGATAGCGTCGGCGGCACGCTCGACAGACTCAAAACGCATAGTATCTCTCTAAATTTATCGAGCAATTATTATAACTAATTTTTTATAGCTTACTTGTTTGCGATATCAATCAAAAACTCTTTATAGTAATTCGCTGATTCAGCTGGAATTTCAACATAGGGCATATGCCCTACTGCTGGCCATACTTTTGCATCGATTGTGGGGATTCCTGCGCGCCATGCATCAACGCCACTGACATTTATCAGCTGATCTTTATCACCCCACTGTAATTGGGTAGGCACGGTTATTTCTGCCAAACTGCTATCAAGTAAATCTCTATTATAAAAATCAGAAAAAATGTTCATAAATTCTTCACGCCGCTGAATATAAATCTCAGCCATTACCCGCAGTAAAAATGGCGGTAAAATATTCTGCTTGACGGTTGTCATCTTATAAAACTGCTTAAATTCAGCCTTACTATGTACTTCAAATGGGTTGCGCCCTTGAGCTAACATAATTTCCATTTCGCTTTGTTGTGGCGTAGTTACGCCAGCTGGGTCTTGCAGACCAACACTAAGTACTGCTGCAGGATATGTTTTAGCAAAGTTGGCAGCAATAAAGCCACCCATAGAATTACCAGTGATATGCGCTTGTTCGATATTTAAATCATCGAGTAATTTTTTTAGCCGTTCACATTGAGCGGGAATACTGTAATCAAAGCTTGGGTTGTATTCAGTCTGGCCATGACCGGCCAAATCAGGCGCGATTATACGAAAGTCTTTAACTAAATGTTTAGCAAATCTTGCCCACAATTCTTTAGTTGCAGTAAAGCCGTGCACCATCACAATGACAGGCTTATTAGTACCGCTATCGCCGCTGTCTAAATAGTATATATCCAACTCATCTAGGCTATGCTTTTTTACTTTTAAATCATAGGCTCTCGCCTCTAAGCGCGCTAAAAAATTAAGTAAGCTTATTCTGAAGCGCTGCGAAAAAATAAAAATAACGATCAAAGCGACTGTTATATCCAAGACAATAAAAGCAAGCATGAACATAGCTATTGGCTTCCACCTAAGCTAGGCGCAGCTCCATCTGTATCAGGAGTCATTTTAGCGAGCAGCTTGTAGCGCAATTTCAGCGGAAGCAAATGCACCATCAAACGAATAACCGTCGATAAATTACCATATACAATTCTAGGGTTATTATTGCGAATGCCTTTTATAACATAGATAACAATCTCTGCCGGCGGTGTGGTTAAAAAAGGCGCCGCCACTAACCGAGTGTCTTCTTTGCGAGCTATATTAGTTTTAATACCCCCGGGGTGTACTAAGTGAACTTGAACATGACTGTCATTAAGCTCTGCCATTAAGGTTTCGGTATAACCACGCACAGCAAACTTACTGGCGCAGTAATCAGCACTGCCCGGCGAACCAATCATTCCAAACACGCTAGAAACATTTACTAGCGCCGCCTCTTTATTTTTAGCTAGTTGAGGTAAAAAAGCCTGAGAGCAGTAAACCACCCCATATAAATTTACATCCATTACACGCTTAAAACCATCAGATGGCGTCATCCACCCAGGTCCCCCAGTCCCTTCAATACCGGCATTATTAATAACTATACTTGCATCACCCAAGGTACTAGCGACCTCGCCGGCAAATTCGTAAACAGCGGCTTCGTCAGCAACGCTAAATAGCTTTGTATAAACCTCGGTATCACCGATTTTTTTTACCAATGCTACAGTTTCGTTCAACCCCGCTTCATCCAAATCACATAAGGCCAACTTACTATTAAGCTTAGCAAAGGCCAAGGCATACTCGCGGCCCATACCAGAGGCTGCACCCGTTATTACAACAACTTTATTATCAAAAACTTTCATATAATTTACCTATCGTGAAAAGACATGATGCTTGCGACGAAACTTATTTACTAAGCGTCTAAAGCTAAAAGTAAAGCCAGGAAACATTGCCACTACATAACCTGAATCACTTTTATACCAACTTTTACAACCACCACTTTGCCATACTGTTTGCTGCATTTCGCGGTGAATCATAGCCGTATATTCAGCTTCTGCAGCGCTACTGACGTCAATACTATTAGCCTGTTCTGCTTTGACAGCTCGAAGACAACTCATTATGTAAAGTAATTGCGCTTCAATGACAAATAATGCCGAGGTGTGTCCAATACCTGTATTAGGCCCAGTAATCATAAATAGATTGGGGAAATCTGGCACCGATGTACCTAGATAGGCTCGTGGATAGGCCTGCCAAAAATCATGTAGCTTTTTACCAGCTTTACCAATAACGGGATAAGAAATTAATCCGTCGATGAAATCAAAGCCAGTTGAATACACAATTACATCAAGATCGATTTCTTGACCATCACCAGTGACGATACCAGTTGCTGTAATGCTTTTTATGCCTTGGTCTTGTAGCGTTACATTTTCTCTGCAGAGGGCTGGATACAAAGTGCTAGACATAATCACCCGCTTACAACCAAAAGTGTAATCAGGCGTTACCTTGGCTCTTAATTTAGGATCACTTATTTGACTATCAATATGTTTTATTGCCTGATTTTTACCTACAAAATCTAGCGCTTTTTTAGAATATTTAAAGGCAATAACGCGCAGTTCAAACGTCCAGTAGATCCACCGACGCAATAAATTATAAGCCCACGGTTTGCGCAGTAAACTCCGCTGCCGCTCAGAAAAGACTCGGTCTGGTCTGGGCATAATCCAATGCGGGGTGCGTTGGAATACATGTAACTGTTCAACTTCTGGCGCGATAGCTGGTATTACTTGGGCGCCACTAGCACCACTGCCAATAACTGCAACCTTTTTACCTTTTAGGTCAACGCTGTGGTCCCAATTATTGGTATGAAACGCTTTGCCCTGAAACGACTCCCTGCCGTCGAACTCAGGCGTCACCGGTGTACTTAAGGGCCCGGTTGCGTTAATAACAAATTGACAGAAATAAGATTTCGCATCGCCAATTTTGATCTCCCACTGCTGTTTGTCATCGTGCCAAAGTAATTGCTCTACACAGGCATTCAATACCGCTTTATCAGCCAACTTATATTTTTCAATAATATGTTTGGTATATGCCTCTAGCTCACTTCTCTCGGCAAACATCTGTGACCAATCGTAGGGCTCAGAAAAAATTGAATATAATGGCGATGGTACATCAACTGCAGCACCTGGATAGGTATTTTGACACCATGTGCCTCCCATAAATGGGCGGCGCTCTAGAATCAAAAAGTCATCAACCCCATCTTTTAATAAGTTAATTGCCGCACACATTCCGCCGAAGCCACTGCCGATAATAATCACTTGCTTAGTCATACTAATAAATACTCTTTATAAAAACCGCGGTACTACACCTAGCTACATTGCAATAATGTAATCACTGGCTGCAGTCTATTATATTATCGCAGTTTTAACATTGACTATAACAAGCCAAAAGCCTGCCCTAAGGTTGCCATTAACATCCGTTTTTCATAACTCAAAAGTCAATTGTAAGACGCACAATTGCTCGGTATCCTAGTTGAACTAAATGCAATATTGCGCCGTAACTAGCGGACAACTTATTATTAACTGTTAAAACAACTAGAAGAATAAATTCTTATGATTAAAAATCTAATTATCACGATCGTGATCTTTCTGTTTTCACTGCTAATTGGCTATTTAGCTAGTGAGCCAGGCGCACTAATAGCAGGAACGCCTAACCTAATAGCAATGGCTATCATCATCTTTGTAATTCAATGGCTAGCATTTATTCCATCGTTTATTTTTCAAACCGAAAATTTCTATGATCTGACTGGTAGCGTAACCTATTTAACAGCAGTTATTATCGGTATTTTAACCGTCGACCAACTAGATTTACGCTCTATTATTATTGCTAGTCTCATTGGTATTTGGGCGCTGCGCTTAGGTAGCTTTTTGTTCATAAGGGTATTCCAAGATGGCGGCGATGGCCGCTTCGATAAGATCAAGCCGTCTTTTTCCCGCTTTTTACTCACTTGGACATTACAGGGCCTATGGGTATTTTTAACCGCTGTGTGCGCACTTACCGCACTGGGCAATAGCGGTAAAATAGAGCTAGGCATTGTTGGTATTATCGGTATAGCGATCTGGGCATTAGGTTTTGCTATCGAAGTTATTTCCGACGCTCAGAAACGAAAATTCAGAGCTAACCCTGACAAGGCAACGCCATTTATTACCACCGGCTTATGGGCATATTCGCGCCATCCAAATTACTTTGGTGAAGTGGTTCTATGGCTAGGCATTGCCGTAGCCTCTCTGTCTACCCTTAGCGGCCTGCAATACGTCACGCTTATATCCCCCATCTTCGTCTATTTACTGTTAACTAAAGTGAGTGGAATTCCTCTATTAGAACAGCGTGCTGACGCACGTTGGAGTGATAACCAGGACTATATTAAATACCGTGACAACACACCAGTATTGTTCCCAAAACTAAAAGCATAGCTTGCTGTAAGCCACCGCGATGAAGCTATTATTAGCTTGGTGGTGGCGTGGGGCATATGTCCTAGTTGGCCGCTCTTACTAATTATTTCACTGCCAACGGCTACCAAGTAGCTTATGCTCTGCGTGATGTAAATACCGCAAAACACTATCATCACACTGGGCGCCACACTATTTATCAGGCTCCTGTTAGGCCTTCGAGGACCCAACGCTGGCGCAGCCTATGACTGTGAGGACATGTTGTTAATAAGGGCTTACGATTTAAAATCCGGCATAGAGCAATGGCAGGAAATATTTACCGATTATCAAACCTGACGCTGTTGTCTGCGATCATGCTCCCAGCGCTCGCCTAGACGACTACATAGCTGATACGCCTAGTTATGCTATCGGTAACGGATTTACTGTAGCGCCTCTAACTGTGCTACTACAAACTTTACAACTAATAGAAAACCCTGATTTAGAACGCATAAGCCTCGACGAAGTGCGGCTGACTGACTGCATTAACCGTTTGTTAGCTCAATATGGCCTGCCAAGAGTAGCCCGGGCAGTGGAGCTATTTTATGGAGGCTCTACCTATATTTGTACGTTTAAAGAATTAGACTAATACGCCCAACGCGGCAATACACACTTCTATGGCATGCCCTATGATCAAATTGAAGGGAGAAAGCTGTCTGGCCAAACTATTCAGCTAAAGAGATATTCGTCTATTTGTATTCGTCAGATCCGATGCTACCGCAGTTGTTATCAGTACTACATCAATTGAGCATCGACACTTTATGTTACGCAAAGACTGATGAAATCCCACTAAATTTCACCATCAACAGTAAACACATCAAATTCTCATCTAGCCCATTCAATATTAGTGACATATCCGATAAATACGATTTGATTGTCTGCAAAGGTGGCAGTAACACTGTTGCAGCTGCATTGTTGCAAGGTATACCGCTACTAACATTCCCCTCCCATATCGAACAACAGATGACCTGCAAAGGTCTTGCCCGGCAACAATTAGGGGTGGAACTAAATCAACAGGCTGACCCAAATACGCTAGCGACTGCTATAAATTATTGTTTAACCGACGACAAAATAACTAAGGCAACGACTAACTTTGCAAAAACATACCAAGACCATAAACCAGAACAAGCTATGGAAAATATTGCCCAAAAAATACTAAGCAGCGCTAGCTAAAGCCTTAAGTAAGTATTGGGCTGAAGTACTATTTTACTAGCGCGCCGGCAGCCTTGCCATAATCGACATATTCAGATAGCTTAGTTTTGTCTACAGACCCAGCTGCTTTAACATAATCAATTTCATCTTCCTGCACTGCTTCTATCAGTTTTTCTTTATCCACAGACTCAACAGCTTTGTCTTGATCTACCGACTCAGCCAACGCGCCAAAATCAATAGCATAGGCTGGAGTCATCAGTGCAGACATAAATAGAGCGATAAAAACCCTTTTCATAAAAACCTCTTGTTAGTTAATTTAATATAAAAACCTATGATCGCCTATTAATTTCAGCCTGGCAATCTCTTCGTATAGCCCTTAGAAAACTATATCTCTTTGGCACGCTGTCTTAGCAAAAATTTCTGGATTTTGCCGGTAGATGTTTTAGGTAAATCGGCAAACACAATAGTTTTTGGCATTTTAAATCCTGCAAGATGGTCTCGACAAAATGTAATAAGCTCATCTGCGCTGGGCGCCTCTGCAACATCCAGCTTCAATTCAACAAAGGCACAAGGTGTCTCGCCCCACTTGTCGTCTGGCTTAGCAACAACCGCTGCCGCCAACACTGCGGGGTGTTTGTATAAGGCACTTTCTACTTCTATCGATGAAATATTTTCGCCGCCTGAAATAATAATATCTTTGCTTCTATCTTTTATCTCAATATAGCCATCAGGATGTTTAACGGCTAAGTCACCAGAATGAAACCAACCACCGACAAAAGACTCTTCGGTAGCAGCAGAATTCTTAAGATAGCCTTTCATCACCACGTTACCGCTAAACATAATCTCACCTATGGTTTCACCATCATTTGCTACCGGCTGCATAGTGATTGGATCGAGCACCTCTAAGCCACCAACCACAGGATATGGCACCCCTTGACGGGCCTTGAGCGCAGCGCGATCGGCTAGTGGCAATCCATTCCACTCTTCATGCCAGGCGCAATAAACACAAGGACCATAAACTTCAGTTAGCCCATAGGTATGAGTAACTTCTGCGCCAAGTCCTTCGATGGTGGCTATTACCGCGGCTGGTGGCGCCGCCCCAGCTGTCATAGCTTTTAATCCTTTGGGTATTCGCTTCAATGCTTGTTCTGGCGCCGACGCTATCATTGACAAAACAATAGGCGCGCCGCACATATGGGTCACTTTATGTTGTTCAATACTATCGATAATATCACTTACAACCACTTCTCTCAGGCAAACATGAGTACCCCCAAGTAGAGTTATCGTCCAAGGAAAACACCACCCATTGCAATGAAACATTGGTAGCGTCCATAAATAAACCGGTTTAGGTGTCATTCCCCAAGCAAAGGAATTACCTATCGCGTTTAAGTAAGCACCGCGATGATGATAAACCACTCCCTTAGGCTTACCGGTGGTGCCAGATGTATAGTTAAGCGCTAGCGACTGCCATTCGTCTGTAATTGGCGCAGGGCAAAAACTTTCTTCGCCTTCCAATATCAGGTCTTCATAGCATAACTCACCCACACGCACGTTCTGTGGCCCTAATA
This sequence comes from Pseudomonadales bacterium, assembly GCA_046710535.1. Taxonomy (GTDB): domain Bacteria; phylum Pseudomonadota; class Gammaproteobacteria; order Pseudomonadales; family CAWVSB01; genus CAWVSB01. The sequence goes on along the minus strand of JBKEHH010000001.1, from coordinate 321,611 downwards.
CATCGTCTATATCTACAATTGTTGGTTTCGCTTTTGACAACTCAACAGCTTGCTTAACAATGTCTGCAAATTGTCCGTCAACCAACACCATATCGCTTTCACCATGATCAAAAATATATGCGATAGTTTTCGCATTTAGGCGAATATTAATACTGTTTAGTACCGCTCCTGTCATCGGTACTGCAAAGTGCGCTTCAAGATGGGCAGGAATATTAGGAGCAACAATAGAGACGGTAGAACCCTTGGCAATCCCACGCTTGCCAAACGCGCTAGCAAGTCGCCTACAACGGTGCAGTAATTGTCGATAATTTGTTTTTGCCAAGCCATGGATAACAGCAATATTGTCTGGATAAATAGTGGATGTGTGTTGTAAAAAGTTAACCGGTGATAAGGCTTGTGTATTGGCATCAACACGGTCTAAATTTTTTTTATAATGCCTAGTCACAAAGTAGCTCCTATACGTCTAATGTTATTTTTAGCTAAGGCTAGCATAAAACAAAAAAAGGTCGATGCCCCTTAGGACATCGACCTCAGCCGATAACACTTCGCTATCACCTCAGAGATTATTTTCATCTGCTAAATACAGCCAGGTTTCCATGACTGAATCTGGGTTCAACGAGACGGTATCAATACCCTGCTCCATCAACCAACGGGCAAAGTCAGGATGATCTGACGGCCCCTGTCCACAGATGCCAATGTATTTATCCGCTTTCTTACAGGCCTGTATCGCCATCGATAACAACATTTTAATCGCTTCATTGCGCTCATCAAATAAGTGCGCAATTAAACCAGAATCTCTGTCCAAACCTAAAGTCAACTGAGTCAAATCGTTTGAGCCGATAGAGAAACCATCAAAATATTCTAAAAACTGTTCTGCTAGCAAAGCATTCGCCGGCAGTTCGCACATCATAATAATACGTAAACCATTTTCACCACGTACTAAACCGTTGTCAGCTAATAGGTCAATAACTTGCCTAGCTTCATCGACGGTGCGTACAAACGGCACCATGAGTTCCACATTAGTGAAACCCATCTCATTGCGCACAATTTTCATTGCATCACATTCCATCTGGAAACACTCCCGAAACGACTGAGAGATATAACGCGATGCACCACGAAAACCCAGCATTGGATTTTCTTCGGCTGGCTCATATAACGACCCGCCAATTAAATGGGCATACTCATTAGATTTAAAATCAGACAAGCGCACGATAACTTTTTTCGGCGAGAAAGCAGCTGCAATAGTTGAAACACCTTCTACTAATTTCTGTACATAAAACTCTTTAGGCGACGCGTAACCGGCCATGCGACGCTTTACACTGGCTTGCACATCTCGTGGGATAGTATCTAAATCTAATAACGCTTTGGGATGCACACCGATCATGCGGTTAATAATAAATTCTAACCGCGCTAAACCAATTCCGTCATTGGGATAAGATTGAAAATCAAAAGCGCGGTCCGGATTACCAACATTCATCATTATTTTGAACGGCAGATCAGGCATTTTTGCTACATTACTGGTACTAATATCGAAATCGAGTAAGCCGTCATAAATAAAGCCGGTATCACCTTCTGCGCACGATACAGTGACAGTAGAGCCCTGCTGCAATACTTTAGTAGCATCGCTGCAACCAACCACTGCAGGAATACCTAGCTCACGGGCAATAATCGCTGCATGACAAGTGCGGCCACCACGATTGGTAACAATGGCCGAAGCTCTTTTCATTACCGGCTCCCAATCTGGGTCGGTCATATCAGTTACTAGTACATCACCCTCTTTCACTTGGTCCATTTGACTGATGTCATTAATAATATTTACCGGCCCATTACCAATACGGTGACCAATGCTGCGACCTTCAATCAACACCTTGCTCTTACCCTTAAGTAAATAGCGCTCCATTTGATTGGTATTGACGCGGCTTTTCACCGTTTCTGGTCTGGCTTGTACAATATACAAACCCTCATCATCGCCATCTTTGGCCCACTCAATATCCATTGGACGGCCATAGTGTTTTTCTATAATCATGGCTTGCTTAGCTAACGACTCAATATCAGCATCAGTTAATGAAAACGCATTGCGCTCTGCTTCATCCACATCAACGGTTATTACCGAGCGCGCAGTACTGCCATCGCCGTCATAAATCATTTTGACTGCTTTAGAGCCAAGATTACGCCGTAAAACAGCAGGATTACCAGCGGCCAGTTTTGTCTTATGGACATAAAACTCATCAGGATTAACCGAGCCTTGCACTACGGTTTCACCTAAACCATAGGATGAAGTAATAAAGACTACGCCGTCAAAACCAGACTCAGTATCGAGCGTGAACATAACCCCAGCAGCACCTGTTTCACTGCGTACCATGCGCTGAATTCCGGCTGACAAAGCTACATCGGCATGTTCAAAACCTTGGTGAACTCGGTATGAGATTGCCCGATCATTGTACAAGGAGGCAAATACTTCTTTGATCGCTGCATGTACATTATCTATGCCGCGAATGTTTAAAAAAGTTTCTTGCTGGCCAGCAAATGACGCATCAGGTAGGTCTTCTGCTGTAGCCGAAGAACGCACCGCTACTGCTAGCCCTGTATTTCCACTTTGCAGTGTTTCAAATGCGCTAGCTACTGCGGCTTCAAGCTCAGGACTAAAGGATGCGTTATTCACCCAGCTTCTAATCTCAGCACCTGTTTTTGCCAAGGCCTTGACGTCTTCGACATCTAATGTATTTAAGGCATCATTAATCCGCTTATCCAAATTATTGCTGCTAATAAAATCTCTGAAAGCATCAGCGGTGGTGGCAAAGCCGTTGGGAACAGATACACCTTGATTAGCTAAGCCACTGATCATTTCACCCAGCGAGGCATTTTTGCCACCAACTCGATCTACGTCGTTCATCCCAAGTTGATCGAACCAAATAACTAAATCAGACACTTTAATCTCCTAATGTAAGTCACGTTTGCAGCGAACACCCGCTATAATTGGTCGCAATAGTATAGTGTTAAACCACCGTTGCCTATGCGCAAATAACCTTAAAACTACTGATTTGTAACGCTATTTTTGGAATAAAACTACAAAAGGCCAAACCTTAAATGAAACGCACCGCATTCTTTGTATCCGACTCTACCGGAATCACTGCCGAAAACTTGGGTAATAGTTTACTTACCCAGTTTGAAGAAATTCAGTTTGAAAAATTTACCGAGTCATATGTCGATACCATAGAGAAAGCCCAACACCTTATATCCCGCATTGATGCTGCCGCTGAGCGCGATGGTATGCCGCCAATCGTATTCGATACAGTGGTAAACAAAGACATACGACAGCTGATAGCGGAAAGTAGTGGATATACCATTGACGTGTTCGGCGCGTTTTTGAAACCGTTGGAAAAAGAACTACATTCAGTGTCTAGTAGCTCAGTAGGAAAGTCCCATGCAATTTCAACAAATTCTGCTTATCAGGACAGAATTGAAGCAGTTCACTATGCTTTAGACAGTGATGATGGTGCAAAACTAAACCATTACGAGCGCGCAGACATTATTTTGATCGGTGTGTCGCGAAGTGGCAAAACGCCAACCTGCCTCTATATGGCTCTACAATACGGTATTTTTGCCGCCAACTACCCGCTTACTGAAGAAGATATGGATAGCGGGCAATTACCAAAAGCTTTAAAAGCAAATCGGGCTAAATTATTTGGTCTTACTATAAACCCTGAACGCCTCTGCTCGATCAGGCAGGAACGGCGCGCTGATAGTAAATACGCGTCGTTAACCCAATGCGAGAACGAAGTAAGAGATGCAGAGCGACTATTGCTAAGAAATGGTATCCCGCACGTCGATACAACACACTTTTCTATTGAAGAAATTACGGCAAAGATAATGTCGAAAGCTGGTATTGCCAGAAAGAATTAGAGCTTATTCAATGATGGCGTATTTGCCCTTAAACAATACAGCGGCTTTGCCATCGGTTACTACACTAGATTGCAGTCTTACACGTGAACGACCATTGCCCTGGTAGTACTCAATAAAGCCATCGAACTCATCATTAATAGTACAACTGGCAATAATTTTTTTATCGGCTACCGGCGCTAGATAATCTATTTCTGCGTGGCTGACCACTATATTTGGTATTTCAATACCCCCTTCGCGGCATTTCATATACACCATGCCCCAGCAAGTCATTACATTGAGCACATATAGACTGCCACCAAAGGCAGTATTTTTATCGTTAATATTTTTCTCTAAGGGCGCACTTAACACCAGTGTTGTTCGATCATAACTCTCAATCGCAATATCCATTGCAACAGCAAGATCCAACGTATTGATAACAAAATTAGTTAACGCAGCGATTAACTCGTCTATTGATATCTCGAGAGCCACTTAGTTAACATCCGCCGCTGCATCGCCATTACTTGCCGCTGCCGACTGTTGCTGCTGAAATTTTTCATTGCTAACTAAATATCGTATTAAGTCTGTCCACATGCTACTCACCTCCGTATCCTCTGGCATAATACCGGCTGAGGACAACTCTATAGTAATCACCTGAACCCCTTTATGAACTCCGGCATAGTTGCCTAATGAGCCTGGATAAACACCCAAACAACGCAGTTGTAAATCGCCTATTCTATTCGGCGCTTTTGGTGGACCGTCATAGTCAACCAAACTATGCGGGGCATGTACAGATACAATCACGTCAGGCTCAAATTCGTCGATTACATTCATTAATAGTTGCGACTCTACTTCGCTACCGGCACTTGGCCCAGGGTAACGGCGAACGTTTTTACTGGTTTTTTTCCAATATTTTGGAGCATCAATATCCCAATTAGGGGTAGGGAAATTACGATTTAAATCGACACCATTAGCATTTTGTCGCTGCGCTTTTTGCTGTAATAAACCATCAGGATTTAATAGCGGAATAATATACCAATCAAACAAACCAGAATGGTATTCATCAAGCGTTTGCAACCATTTAAATACGATGCTTACCGACGAATATTCATCTCCATGAATACCACCAACCAATAACACTTTTGCTTTAGGCTCTTTGTCAGCCAGCGGTAAGTAGCGTTGATAAATAATTGCCCGCCCCTCAACACTAACTACCTTTGCTGCGCTAAACTTTTCGGCTAAGCAATCCGCTACCGACACACTACCTAGCCTGTCACCTACTTCTTTACATAAACTTTCAACACTAGCCGCATTTTTACTAGCGGCTTTAGCGATAGCTATTTGCTGCACCACCGATTGAGCAGCAGCACTAGCCGCCATTTCATCAATCGTGTCAACTAGTGCTGGCTGCGGAGTAACAGCGTGATGAGTCGACTCGGACTGCGTTTTGATCTCGGCCTGAGGTTCAGTCCCAGAATTTACTGATGCCGGCTGTTGTGTTTCTAATACTCCGCAAGCATTGAGTAAAATCAGCAAACTTATAACACCAGCAACTCTCATACAAAAACTCACCTGTAAGTGTCCTCATAAACAATTTTCCAATTACCATCGGTTTGGCTCCAAAACTGACGTTTCCAAGCGGTACTGTTGTAATTATTGCTTTGGTAGTCTTGATAAAACTCAACTAAACGAAGATTTTCTTCACTAGGATAATCGAATACTGAGAGCTTCTTAACATCGACATCAATAAATGTTTTTTGCCTATTTACTCGGCGTTTATGAGAAGCCCACTGGCTAAAGTTTTTCCCTTTATTATCAAAATCAGCTGAGTAAAAATCTAAATACTTATCTATATCTCGAGATTCCCAAGTTGAAATCCAATTATCGAAAACATCGACAAAGCCGTCGTTGCTATTAGTCCTAATCAATTCTTCCAGCGGTGCATTTTCCGCTAAAATAACCGGCGTATTTTTATCTAATAACTGATCAAAAATACTGTATAAATCATCGTTATTTAATACTATACAACCATCGCTATCGCGCTTGGGCCTAGATGTCATTTCTTTTTACATACCATGAATCCAGATACCTGAGCCGGTGCGCAAGCGTTTTTGATCCCAGATGTTAGGATAATCTAACGGAAAAGCGGCGATACCGTATTTTGCTCCAATGGTATTGTCAGGCTTATAATCAACAATCTTATAAATACCAATCGGTGTCTTCTTATCACCCTCGTAAAACTTGTCGAAGCCTTGCTTGCCAATACTGGTGGGTACAGTTTTTACTAAAGACAACTTGCCATCCTTATGTTCAAGCAAGCTAAATAACCCTTTGTTTAAATCAACCGCCACCACATTGACAATATGATCAGACAACACAACTACCGAGGGCAATCCGGTCTCGTGAGCCAACAGACGCGAGCTTAAGAAAAGCAAAAATAAAATTGATAGTGATTTTCTTAAAAAGGCCATTACACCACACATAGGTCTAGTTTTTATTAATCCGATTTATCATCTCAGCGGCTTCAACTGGAGACATTTTCGATACTATTCTCTCTTTCACTATTTTAAAGTCAGCATTAATTATTAGCTGTTTAACAACATTATCGCTATAACCTTGCGACGTATATTGCTGAATAAATTTTACCATAATATTATTCTCGCTCAGTGGTTTAACCTCAAGCATAGTTATGTCGACTCTGATAGTTTTTGGCTGACCAACTCTCACTGTTCGATTTTTTTCCCACTGACTGTAATCCACATTATCTAACGGTGAGATATTAGCGGCATAAGAAGCCAGATAGCGGTCAATATCATGCTCAACCCAGGCATTAGCCCAATTATTCGCCACCTTAGTAACATTCTGCAGTAAGCAGTCATAATCTTTATATGGATCACAAACAGCACTTTGCCCAAGCGCAAGCTTAGGCAAAATTAGTAAAAGGCTCAGAAAATATATTCCAACAACAAACTTCATCAGTTAATTATTATACCGGCAAGGTGCTAAATTAAACCCATTACTTTCTTGGCAGCATTGTACGGTGTCATTGCACCTTTAGTCACCGACTCTTTTAAGCTGGGCATCATTTCAGCAATGAGTTTATTTTCATATAAGCGCTGCTCTAACAGTTCATGAATGAGCTTATTCATCCAAGCGATATTTTGTTTTTCTCGATTACTAGTAAAAAAGCCATTATCTATCGCCGCAGTCGCATACTGTGCAATCATTGCCCAAACCGTATCTAAATTTGTCTCTTCTAGTGCGGAGCAACTAAGCACTTGAGGTGACCAAAAACCGCTATTTTTTAATAAATAAAAGGCATTTTTGTAATGACTCATACTGCGGTTGGCTAAATTAATAGATTCGCCATCGGCTTTGTTGATAACCAGCCCATCCACTAATTCCATAATCCCCTTTTTAATACCCTGCAGTTCATCACCTGCGTTGGGCACCATTAAAACCAGGAAAAAGTCGACCATTCCAGCAACTTCAAATTCTGATTGTCCTACGCCAACGGTTTCTACCAGAATAATGTCATAACCAGCAGCTTCGCATAGCAGCATACTTTCACGGGTTTTTTGCGCCACACCACCTAAAGCCCCCGACGATGGCGACGGACGGATATAAGCATACTCAGCCCGTGAGAGCTCTTCCATCCGAGTCTTGTCACCCAATATACTTCCCCCCGCCATAGGAGAGCTTGGGTCCACCGCAAGCACCGCAACCTTTTTCCCGAGGGAGATTAGATACAAGCCAAGCGCCTCGATAAAGGTAGATTTACCTACGCCCGGAACACCACTAATACCGACCCGGATACTGTTACCTGTCTCAGGCAATATAGTCTCCAGGATTTTTTGGGACTTAACTCGATCTGACTCTAAAGTGGACTCGACAACCGTTATCGCCTTTGCCAGCGCGCGGCGGTTGCCTTGTCGTAACAAGTCTAAATCGACGGTCATTAACTAGCCTCTGGCTTTATTGATTGCGTCTATTACGCCTTTTGCTGCATCTGGAACTGGCGTGCCTGGGCCAAAAATGCCTTTGACACCGGCATCATACAAATAATCATAGTCTTGACGCGGGATAACACCGCCAGCAAAGACAATAATTTCTTCTGCGCCCTGTTCTTTAAGGGCAGCTATTAGCTCGGGAACCAATGTCTTATGACCAGCCGCTAAAGAAGAGACACCGACTGCATGCACATCATTCTCAACCGCTTGACGAGCAACCTCCTCCGGGGTAGAAAACATTGGCGATAAATCTACGTCAAAACCCAAGTCGGCAAAGGCAGTGGCAATAATTTTAGCTCCTCTGTCATGGCCATCTTGACCCATTTTACAAATGAGTACCCGCGGGCGGCGACCATTTTTATCTGAGAAGTCACTAATCACACCAGACAAATTCTCCCATTGAGCATCATCTTTGTAAGCCGCGCCATAAACACCAGCAACCGTTTGCGCCTGAGCTTTAAAGCGACCGAATTCTTTTTCCATAGCGTCAGATATCTCCCCCACAGTGGCACGAGCTCGAGTGGCTTTAATGGCAAGATCTAGCAAATTGCCAGCGCCGCCTTTAGCGCATTCGGTTATCGCAGCCAATGCCGCTTCAACAACAGCACTGTCTCGCTTGGCTCTAATTTCTTTAAGCCGAGCTATCTGAGTATCACGCACAGCATGATTATCAATCTCTAAAATATCAACATCGTCTTCAGTATCTAGCTTGTATTTATTAACGCCTACGATGACATCTTCACCGCGGTCAATACGCGCTTGTTTCTTAGCTGCAGATTCTTCGATTTTAAGCTTCGGCAAACCGGTTTCAATGGCCTTTGCCATGCCACCATTTTCTTCAATTTCTTCAATCAGCCCCCATGCTTTATCGGCCATCTCCTGAGTCAACGACTCCATCATGTAAGAGCCGCCCCATGGGTCTACTACGTTGGTAATGCCCGTTTCTTCTTGAATAATTAGCTGGGTGTTACGGGCAATGCGTGATGAAAACTCGGTAGGTAGCGCTATAGCTTCATCCAATGCGTTAGTGTGCAAAGACTGGGTCCCACCAAATACCGCAGCCATTGCCTCGATAGTGGTACGTACGACGTTGTTATAAGGGTCTTGTTCGGTCAGTGACCAGCCAGAGGTTTGACTGTGAGTACGCAACATTTTTGAGCGTTCATCCTTAGGATTAAACTCACTGACTATTCTCGCCCATAACATTCTGGCAGCACGCATTTTGGCAATTTCCATATAGAAATTCATACCAACGCCCCAAAAGAACGACAAGCGGCCAGCAAATTTATCAATATCTAAACCAGCTGCTATAGCGGTACGAATATACTCTTTACCGTCTGCCAGCGTATATGCCAGCTCAAGTGCTGCATCAGCACCCGCCTCTTGAATGTGATAGCCCGAAATTGAAATTGTATTGTATTTAGGCATATTAGTTGAAGCGTAAGCAATAATATCGCCGATGATTTTCATTGATGGCGCGGGTGGAAAAATATAAGTATTTCGCACCATAAATTCTTTCAAGATATCATTTTGAATGGTGCCAGATAATTGATCTTGGCTTACACCTTGCTCTTCTGCGGCAACCACATAGCCAGCGAGAACCGGCAGCACTGCGCCATTCATCGTCATCGAAACAGAGACTTTATCGAGCGGGATTTCGTCGAACAATATTTTCATATCTTCAACAGAATCAATGGCTACTCCCGCCTTACCAACATCTCCGGTGACCCGTGGGTGATCGGAATCATAACCGCGGTGAGTCGCTAAATCGAAGGCCACTGAAACACCTTGCCCGCCAGCGGCTAGCGCCTTGCGATAAAAAGCATTTGATTTCTCAGCGGTAGAAAAGCCCGCGTATTGCCGAATGGTCCATGGCCGCCCTGCATACATAGTTGGCTGAGGGCCACGAATAAACGGCTCCAAGCCCGGCATAGTGTCAGCAAACTCTAATCCATCGACATCTTCTTTAGTGTAAAGCGGCTTAATCGCGATTCCTTCTGGCGTGTGCCAAACCAAATCAGCTAATGTCTTATTAGACTTACTTAACTGCTTTTCAGCTAAAGCGGTCCACTCGTTTCTGGTGTATTGCCCAGGCTTGTAATTATCAGCCATGTTGTTTCTCCAATAATTATTTTAATGGTCAGCCGGTGGCTGACTTAATTCGATCAATACGCCGTCGGTACTTTTCGGATGAATAAATATAACCATACAATCGTGAGCACCCAGAGTCGGTTTATCACCCAAGAACAGATAGCCCTTTTCGGTAAGATGCTTAACGTCAGCTTCTATATCGTCTGTACTAAAACAAAGATGATGAAGTCCACCGCCTTTGTTTTCCAAAAATTTGGCTATTGGCCCTTCACCATTAAGCGGGTGGACTAACTCTATTTGAGTGCCACTAATAGGGAAAAAAGCGGTGGAGGTTTTTGCGCTGGCAACATCCTCGCGGCCATTGTATTGGATACCAAAATCATCCATAAAACGCGAAATCGCCCGATCAATGTCGGGCACTGCGATAGCAATATGGTCTAAACCTGTAATCATAGTGTTCCCTGTTGTTATCTACTGATAGTTAATTGTTGTCCGTTATTTATTAGCTGTTAAAAACTTATCGGTAGATGCTCGCTTGCGTTTAGCAATCTCAGCAGGATCTTCAACCACAATTTCTTCATCCGGCTCAACCTTGAATAACGGGTCTCCTTTTTTGATGATTAAACCATCAGTATCGACCAATACTTTTGTAATGGTTCCGGCAAATGGCGCATGCACCTTGTTAAACATTTTCATGACTTCAACAATATATAGCGCGTCACCTTCATTAAAATGAGTACCTTCTACCACAAATGCCTCCATCCCCGGCGCTTCGCGTGAATAGAACATACCGCCGCTGGAGGCAACAATCTCATCAGATTTGGCCACAGGCGGCGGCACTAGCACTTTAGCCATTGCCGCTTGCAAGTCCTTCTGTTGTAACTTTTTAGGAATACCAATACTTAGGTCTGGCTTCATTGCCAATGAGAAATACTCAACCGCATCGGCTAGGTATGGCAACAATGACAACACAGGCATTCCTAACTGAAAACCAATATGTGCAGCTTGAACTTGCTGCCAAGTATCGCTATCAAAGCCTTTTTGTGTTTTCTGCGAGGCCAACATCACGCCTAATTCTGTCCAATCACAGCAATCTAAGCGGGCTTCAATTTCTGCATAGAAACTCAAGGCATCTGACAATAAATCTTTGTCATGGCTCCAGATTTGGAATAGCGCGGGATCAGTTTCGTCATAATCCATATTAAGATAGTGATATGTATCAGCCAATACTTTGATGGGGTTTTCTAACCAAGTCACCGCACCACCGTTAACCTGGAAATTATCTTTGTTGGTACTAAGCCAACCACTTAAAACATGCGGTTCAGCAAGTAACGTCTCTAATGGGCGCAGCAATAGTGTAGTTTTCAGGTCCACCGCATTGTTCGCGCTAGCTAACGCATCGCTGCTATAGTCCGCTAGTGCAGATGCCGCTAGTTGTTTATAGGAATATTGAAGATCAATATTATTAGCCGCCTGCTTCAGTAACCCAACCAAGGTTAAGTACGGCACAATAAAACCCGTTGTCGGTCTAGCGTTTATACCTTGGCCAATAAACCAGTTAACTAAGCCATAATGAAACTCTAAATTAGTGGCCAAATTAGGTCCATCAATTTTCGTTTGACGCAAGGTCTCTGACATCGCTTCGTAAGTTGCTAAACGGTCTGCACCAGTGGTTAGCAACAGTGCAATGTTTGAATCATAAGCACCAGCCAGGTGGTAGCTCATAAACACATCTGTATCTGGGTTGTGTAGACTAATGCCTTGGTCATCGCGAGTTTCACCCTCTACCGCATCAGACCATTTTTTAATTACGCCACCGGCATGTGGTTGTAAGGCTTGATTAGTAGCATTTAAGCGGGCCTCTAGAGCGGTTGCCTTACGTGGAATACGAGTTGGTTTAGGCAGGTCCTTACCGTGATGAGCCAGTAACGCCATAGTTTCGACAAGGGAATCAACAACAAAGAAGTCATTGTCATCAGCTGGATTGGTAAACTGCAAAGAGTAGCAAAGCTCAGTAACCCGATGCTCTACTTGAATACGGGTATTCATTTCCATGAAAAAATGATTATTGCCGTCAACAATACACTCGAACGTACCCAATGAATCAAGACCTACGGCCTCACCAAAACGGGCGCCCTCTTCTTCCATACTCTCCAATATTTTCAAATCGCGCTGCAATGACACAACCGCTTCTTTTTCACCGTTTTCTTTAGCTTGAGTTATGGCGATTGCTAGCTCTTCAACTGTTACTGAGGCTTCTAATAATTTTTGCTCGTGCATTTGTAGTGAACAATCACGCCCACCCATGGTGATGCACCAGTCGCCATTACCAACTACTTGGATTTCTTGATGACGGGTCGTTTCGATATTTAGCTCGGCTAATATGTTTTTGTTATCGCCCACACCGTTACACTTAACTTCAGCCAGTATTTCGCGACCTAGTGCAGGTGCTTCAGCCGCGGCAATTTTTATCCGCTGCTCTAAGGAGCCTTCATAACTGGTAGGTGCAGCCAAAATACGCTGGCCTTTACCGCCACCGCCAGAGATTGCTTTTAAACGAATTCTGTTTTCTGGATACTTTTTGTACATCACAACAACTTGACGCTCAAGCTCTGCACCCATCTCTTCGATTGAGATTATGTCGATGCCTTTTGAGAACGAAGCATCAAGCACAATACCGGCCTTTGATTGTAAGCTAATCGCATCATCATTTAATACAGCATCGTCTACCGCTAAACCCTCTGCTTTAACTAAAGCAATAAGCGCTGCTTCATCAGAATATTTATGCAACAAAGCCTGAGTACTAACATTGTCTATACCGGGCGTTACTGACACGTCCACTTCCAGCGCAGTTCGCTTAGCTTCGTCTTTCATACCGGCTGCGCGCTGAGTTCCTGAACACGGCCCGATAAAATTCAGCCCCGCTTGTTCCATCGAGCGAACCATTTCCTCGTCTTCTGACATAAAGCCATAGCCGGCAAAAATGGCGTTATAACCATTGTCCTTGGCGATCGCTATAATCTGATTGATCCGCTGTACGCGTTCTTCTTTATCAGCACCAGTATAGTCTGGCACGCGATGCACACGATTAGGATCAGTCAGCTTACGTAGTTCTGGCGCCAACGCATTGGTGTAAGTAATCGAATCTTTTTCAGATAACAAAATACCGTAATTATCGATACCCATTTCATCAAATACATCCATCGCTTCTTTTCGAATGGGACCACGACAGATAATTAAGGGACGCAGCTCAGCGCAGGCAAACTGCTGTACCCACTGGCTCGTACTGTTTACCAAACGACGATCTGCATGGACCATCGGATTATTCAAATACCAATTATTACTCACTCTCAAAACCCTCGTAACTATTTATAAGCAACCATCTATATCCGACTGCGATTAATGGAATTCTCGCTGCACATGTTGCAACGGTCCTGGCTGATAGTGGCGTAAATGGAATGACATGTTTTTTGTAATAACTTTGCGCAGGTCGCTAGGCATTACAATTTGTGAAATAGAACCAAGGCTTAGCGCTTCATTAGGGTTCATCAGTTCACGCTCGTAGCGCTGTGCCAACAAGGCTTCTTCACTTTTAACCCAATCAGCAACCGCTTGATCGGCAGCAGTAACTGCTTCAGTTTGATCCAAACCGCTTGTTTGGTAATCTGCAAGCGCCTTAGCAGCTTTTGCTTTTATGCCGCCTCTAATATTTCTTAACTCTTCTTTATATACAAACTCTACCCCTGCAGGACCCATTACCGCAGCTCTAGTAGTGGGCAATGCGATAACTAAATCAGCACCGGTTGGGTAGTTATTGTATGACGCATAAGCGCCACCAAAAGCATTGCGAACCAACACCAAAAACCGTGGCGTACGTAAATCAATAATCGCATCAAGCATTGCTCTACCAGCTTGCACAATACCACCAGCCTCTTGCTCGCTGCCGGGTAAAAAGCCAGTGGTATCTTCCATAAATACAACGGGTATGTTGTACAAGTTACAAAAGCGAATAAATCGTGCATTTTTATAAGCTGCCGCTATATCAATTTGCCCAGAGGCGACGGCGGAATTATTGGCGACAAAACCGACTACATTACCGCCCATGCGAGCGAAGGCAGTAATGGTATTGCGGGCGCGCCCAGCTTGCACTTCCATGAAATCGCCATGGTCACACATTTGCTGAATCATAATACTGATATCAAATGGGGTATTAAACCCAGTTGGCGAGTTAAACGTCTTTTTAAGCAGAATGTCGATATCCCAGGTTTTTCTATCTTCTGGATCAGACGTCTCCTGGTAAGCGCCTAAATTCTCGTTGTTACCGGGAATATAGCGCAGTATTTCTTTTACTTTCTCTAATGCGGCTACTTCATCCTCTACTACAAAGTCGGTGACGCCAGACTGGGAGTGGACCGCGGGTCCTCCTAACTCATCAGGCGTCACGTCTTCACCCAACACCGACTTAACAACACCGGCGCCGGTTAAACCAAAAAAAGTATTTTTAGGCTGAATAACGAAGCTACCTTGGCGTGGTAAATACGAACCACCGCCCGCGTTAAATCCAAACATACACATGATGGACGGCACTACACCAGATATTTTACGCAGCGCGGTAAAGGCTTCGGCATAACCATCAAGCCCGCCAACACCGGCCGGTACATAGGCGCCGGCAGAATCATTTAAACCAATTAGAGGAATTTTACGCTTGCCGGCTAACTCAAACAATTGGGCCAATTTTTTACCGTTAGTGGCATCCATTGAGCCAGCTCTGACTGTGAAGTCGTGACCATATAAAGCGATGTCTTGCCCATCGATATCAATAATCGCAGTGACTAGCCCTGCACCATCTAAGTTAGGCCCCCAGTTTTGAAATAAAATAGTCGGCTCTTTATCGCTAAGAACCTTAATCCGCTCCCATACTGTCATCCTATTTTTTAGATGCTGGCGCTGAATATTTTTAACCCCAGCCGCGGTATGCGGGCGCTGTATTAAATCGTAACCTTTACGCAAGGCATCCTCATAAATCCCGGGCTTCGATGCGACTTGCCCCGGAACTTTGAATTCCACATCGGCATCCTGATTAAACGGATTTTTTAAGCTTGGAATTATCTGGTTCTTTTTGGTCATATATTAGTTCTCTATCTCATCATTTAGCCAGTGCATACCAACTACCAAAATACTTATACAACTCACTGCATTACCGCCAGAACTGGTGACGTTTACAGCCTTAAAAAGGAGTCCAACAATATAACCTCAAAGGTAAAATGTCAATGTAAACCCCAAATAAATCAATCGCTTACGAACAGTTAATAAACTAAAATTAATGGTGTTATTATAACCAGCAACCCGATTTACAAAACAATGTACTAAGAGACTATTTGGTCTATGCCAAGCCGCAAAATTGAAGAAATACCTTTTGGTAACATTATTGATAGATTTTCAACTATCGCAGCCCAACCAGGCGCAGTTTTACTCGACAGCGGCACCGATCAACACGAACTAGCTCGCTACGACATTATAAGCTGTTCCCCCGCCTCTGTTTTGACAGTTAGTGGACACAGAGGAGCATTAGAACCTAAACTGGATGGCAAAATAATTGCCGAAACAGACATATTTTCTGCCATTTCAGGCATGCTCCAAGATTCAGACGATTTATCTAGCTCTTCTCTACCGTTTATTGGCGGTGTTATTGGCTATTTAGGCTATGACTTAAACCAATCGATGGAGAAACTAGCCAACCCAAGCCTAAGTGAATGCTCTCTGCCACTTGCCCATATAGGACGCTACGACTGGGCCTTAATTCAAGATCGGGTGCTACACAAAGCATGGTTAGTCGCTAGCTGTGAGCAAGGGTTTGAGCAAGCTCAAGCAATTAAAGAAACATTGCTTAGTTCAACATATCCTGAGACCGATAGCTTTCAGCTCAACAGCGAGCTGGCTAGTAACTTTAATTACGAAAGTTACCAAGAGGCAGTTAACAAAATAAAAAACTACATTCTGGCTGGTGACTGTTATCAAGTTAATCTAGCCCAGTGTTTCAGCAGCCGATACCAAGGCGATAGCTGGCATGCATATAAAGAACTTAGAACAGCGTTACCATCGCCATTCTCTGGTTACGTCAATACGGGTGATGGCGAACTGCTAAGCTTTTCGCCGGAACGTTTTTTACAAACCGAACACAGTAAAATTGAAACTCGACCAATAAAAGGAACTCGACCGCGCGGGAGCAACGAAGAACAAGATAAACGATATGCCGAAGAATTATGCAACAGCGCAAAGGACAAAGCAGAGAACTTAATGATTGTAGATTTACTGCGCAATGACTTGGGACGGTCATGCGAGGATGGCTCAATTCGGGTTGAACAATTATTTGGCTTAGAGAGCTACAAAAACGTTCATCACTTAGTTAGTAAAGTTACCGGTCATCTAAAGCCAAATATTACGGCAATAGAAGCGTTAAAAAATGCGTTCCCCGGCGGCTCGATCACCGGCGCTCCTAAAATAAGAGCAATGGAAATTATTAGTGAATTAGAGCAAAGCGGCCGCAATGCTTACTGCGGTAGTATATTTTACGCCAGTGATCATGGCAGATTAGACAGTAATATCACCATTAGGTCAGTATTAGCTGATGGTGACTCAGTGTATTGCTGGGGCGGAGGTGGAATTGTTGCCGACTCTGAGCCCAAAGAAGAATACGCTGAATCTCTTAATAAGATTCAGCTAATACTCGACACTTTAAACACAATGCAATAAAGCTATAACGACAAGTCGCGATTACTCGCTTTGATAAATTCACGCTTTAAATCTTCATACTCATGTACTGCAGGATATTGCGGAAACTCAGCAATCACATTAGCCGGGGATTTAAATAAAATTCCGGCATCGGCTTCGTCCAACATGGTGATGTCGTTATATGAGTCACCAGCAGCAATCACCCGATAACATAAACTATGTAAAGCGATTACAGACTGACGCTTAGGGTCTTTTTGACGCAGTGTGTATCCTGTCACTGCACCAGTATCGTTTACCTCAAGCTGATGGCAGAACAAGGTTGGGAAGCCTAATTGACGCATCAGTGGCTGAGAAAATTGGTAAAAGGTATCAGATAGAATAATTACTTGAAAACGTTCTCGCAGCCAGTCGATAAATTCTCTAGCGCCATCAATAGGTTTCATATCGCTAATTACCGCCTGAATATCAGGCAAGCCTAAATTGTGCTCTTTTAACAGGCGCAAGCGCTGCTGCATTAACACATCATAATCAGGAATATCTCTGGTGGTCGCTTTAAGCTCATCAATTCCGGTGCGCTCGGCAAAATCAATCCAAATTTCAGGAACCAAAACACCTTCAAGATCCAAACATGCAATTTCCACTACAGAACACTCCAATCGATTAAAAAATTAAAGGCGGCACTTTACCGCCCTAAGCACTTAGAGGCAACGCAGAAAAAGGTTTTTAATTCAATAATGCGGTAAATCTATGGCGGAAAATAATTCTTCTAGCTCATAGTGTGAATGGCATTGATAGGCCTCTTCCACAAGTTCTCGAGTCAAATGCGGTGCAAACATTTCGATAAAATCGAACATGAAGCCGCGTAAGAAAGTACCGCGACGAAATCCTATTTTGGTTACGCTAGACTCAAATAAGTGACTCGCATCAATGGCAACTAAATCAGCATCTAGTTCCTTGTCGTGAGCCATATGAGCGACAATGCCAATACCCAGCCCTAGTCGAACATAAGTTTTGATTACATCTGCATCTGACGCAGTAAAAACCACCTTGGGCTCTAGCTCTTCGGCGATAAACGCTTCATCAAGTTTTGATCTACCGGTAAAACCAAACACATAAGTAACTATCGGATGTTCAGCAACATCAGCCAGTGAGATTTTATCTAACTTGGTTAGCGCATGGCCTTTAGGCACAATAATGCAACGATCCCAGCTGTAGCAAGGCATCATCACTAGATCTGAATAATGTTCCATCGCTTCAGTTGCGATGGCAAAGTCTACTGTACCGTCGGCAGCTTTTTCAGCAATTTGTATCGGCGTACCTTGATGCATATGCAGGGAAACATCAGGGTATTGAGCAATAAACGTTTTAATAACCTCAGGCAAGGCATAACGAGCTTGTGTATGCGTAGTAGCTAACGACAAGCTGCCGCATTTATCGTCGGTAAACTCTTGGGCTATTTGCTTAATGCTTTCAGCTTTACGTAATATCTCGCCTGCAGTTTTAAGAATCGCCTCGCCCGCCGGTGTTACATGGGTGAGATGCTTACCGCTGCGAGCGAATACTTCCACACCAAGCTCATCTTCCAACATTCTAATTTGTTTGCTAATGCCCGGCTGAGAAGTGAACAAGCTTTGCGCCGTCGCCGACACATTCAATTCATGATGAGCAACTTCCCAAATATAACGCAACTGCTGTAATTTCATCCTGCCTCCGCCAGCGAAACCAGATAATTAGTTTTAAAGCTAAAGATCTAATTAGCGCTAAATGCATGCCAGTTATTACTATTCTATCTAAAAGCATACGCCTAGCTAAGCAAATAGCCAAGTTTGAGCAGAGGATTAAGCAAATTACTACTCAGAATTCGATATTCCGTGAGGGACGTGACCAGTAGCCACATGAAGACTGGCTGACTCGCAATGGCCTTTTTGATCATCAAAAAACACATCGGCACCAAATGAGCGCAGAAACTCTCCTTTATCAAGACCACCCAAAAATAGTGACTCGTCAATACGGATGCCCCAACTGCGCAAGGTTTTTATCACACGCTCGTGTGCTGGAGCAGACCTAGCGGTAACCAGCGCTGTTCTGATTGGGCAATCGCTTTCACTAAACTCGTTTTGAATTTGCACCAAGGCTGCAAGAAACGATTTGAACGGCCCGCCATCTAATGGCAGATCTGCCGCAGCCCTCTCAGCTTTAGTGAACGCAGCTAAGCCTTCTGATTGAAATACTCTCTCTGAATCATCAGAAAATAATACTGCATCACCGTCGAACGCAATTCTCAGCTCGTTGCTGGAATCTTTAGGTTTTGTCGACGGCAGTAATATGGCTGCCGCTACACCATTATCTAGTGCATGGCGCACATCTTCGTTATGGGTAGATAGAAACAGATGACTACCAAACGCACTGACATAGCGATACGGACTAGTACCACCGCAAAACGCAGCCCGCGTTATATTAAGCTGATAATGGGAGATTGAGTTAAATACTCTAAGACCAGTATCTGCGCTATTACGCGACAACAGAATAACCTCTACCTTTTCGTTTCCTAGCAGCTGATTGATATTCAATAATTTGGTAACAAAATCAAACCCTTCGCCTGGCTGCAAAACGTCGTTTTCATGCTCTATTTGATATTGGCGATAAGCCTCTAGCCCCTGATTTTCGTAGACGTGATGGCTTTCATCCAAATTAAAAAGCGCTCTGGAAGAGATTGCGATAACCAATTTATTTTCAAAGTTAACTGCCATAACCAAGCTCTAAATTTGAAATCAATTAACTGATGAGGACGCACTTGCCTGCAAACGCTCTTTGAAGGGAAACAGCCCTAAAGCGCCACCAGTATGAATAAAAACTATATCTTTACTACCTGAAAACCTGCCATGCTTAAGTTCTTCAAGCATGCCGTAAAAAGCCTTACCCGTATATACTGGGTCAAGTACAATACCTTCTAGTCTAGCCAGCTGATTGATTAGATCTAGAACCTCGTCACCGGCCAAGCCATAGCCAGCACCTACGTAACCGTCGAGAGTTCTTGGGATAATGCTATCGATGCTAAGATCATTGTTATAAAGCTGCTTCCAGTCGGTTATATCGTCTATGACTTTGTTGTGAAAATATTGCTCGTCATCGCAAACATTAACTGCCCAAACTTTAGCATTTAGGTCAAATAACTCAACACCAAGGGTTAAACCGGCTTGAGTACCACCTGAGCCAGTTGCGCAGATGATATGCTCTGGATTAATGCAATTTTGGGCAAAATCGTCTTTTAGCTCCCGACTTGCCTCAATATAACCCCACAAGCCAACGCCATCACTGGCGCCGGTAGGAATGCAATAAGCCCGTTTACCAGCAAGCTTATAATCTTCAACTGTAGCGTCAAACAGCTGGGCCAATTCAGAGAAATACTGTTTGGCTGAATAGTAATCAATGGTTGCGCCTAATATTTGATCCAGCAGATTATTACTATCTGCTTGAGGTGGCTGGTCACCACGTAAAATCAAATGGCAGGATAAACCCAACCTAGCGGTGAGCGCTGCTGTCGCCCGACAATGATTAGATTGAATACCACCGCAAGTGATCACAGTGTCATAACCTTCGCTGATAACTTTGGCTAAGATGTATTCAAGTTTACGTATTTTATTACCGCCTTCTATTGCTCCAGTTAGATCATCACGCTTAATCCATATGCGAGGTCCACCAACAAGAGCTGACAACCTATCTAGCGGCTGCAGCGGCGTCGGTGTCTGAGCTAGATCTAACTTAGCGGGAAACTCCACTAGCCGACCTCTTTGATCGTTCCTTTGGGCAATACTGCGCTAATAGCTAGACGCTGAAACTTAAGTTGAGTGTTGTCGGCAACTTTTAACACCACATAGTTGTCATCTAGGGCAACAACTTTACCAAGCATGCCTGCACTAGTAACAACTTCATCACCTTTGCTCAAGCTTGCCACCAAGGCAGTATGCTCTTTTTGGCGTTTGCGTTGCGGACGTATAGCGATGAAATAAAATATAGCGAACAAAACCGCCATAAAACCAAGTGAAAACCACTCATTAGGTTGCGAGGCCTGGGCTTGAGTTTGCGCTTGCGCGCTAGCAATAAAAAATGACATTAATAGCTCCTAATTAATAAAACACAGCTGAACGCTGAAAATCGGGCGTAGCCTACTGCAGGTCAGCAATAGGTGCAATATATGAAGCGGGGATAATGGTTACTGAACCAGTCTTTCGACAACTTCTACTTTCGCCAAAATAGGCTGCGACATCTCAGCGCTGAGCATCATCTTGATCATTTGGACCTGCTGCTTACAGCCAGCCCGCGCTTGTTCAGCCACAAATACTTGGTCTTCCTGAGCCTTAGTAAACTCTATGGCGCAAGTCGCATAGTCGTTAAGCATCTTTACAAATGGATCTTAAGCTTGAGTATATATGGGCATAATGACGCTCAGTGAAATCGAAAGCATTGGATATCGCATAATCTATTTTTAACCTTCTTATAAATACAAACTGGAGGTCTTATCTACATTTTTTCATTACCAATTGAGCTATATATCCCAGGTATAGTCAATAATTAGCGGTGCATGATCAGAAAAGCTCTCTTTTCTGTAGATTTGATCACATAACACCTTATCGGCTAACCCTTGCGTCACCAAATGATAGTCAAGCCGCCAGCCTACGTTATTCGCTCTTGCCTGCCCGCGATTAGACCACCAAGTGAACTGATCCTCATTGGGATTAACAACTCTGAACGAATCTGTCCATTTTTCTTCAGTTAGCAATCGCTCTATCCAAGCGCGCTCTTCTGGCAAAAAACCTGAATTCTTCTTATTGCCTTTCCAGTTTTTTAAATCAATTTCTTTGTGGCAAATATTCCAATCTGCACACAATACAATTTCTCTACCGCTAGCTTTTAGTTCTTTGAAATGCTCGAACATCACGTCCATCATTTCATATTTAAATTTCAGTCGCTCCTCGCCGCTAGTACCTGATGGCATATAAATTGAAACCACACTAGTATTTTTGTAGTCTGCACGAAGGTAGCGACCTTCTTTATCGCAGCCTTCCCAACCCATACCGTAAGCAACATTGTCGGGCTCGTGTTTACAGTAGAGCGCGGTACCGCTATACCCTTTCTTCTCAGCATCAAAATAGTAACTATGAGCTGTTGGACAGAAAATGGGATCACTCAACTGATCAATTTGCGCTTTGGTTTCCTGGATACAGACAACGTCTGCATCTTGCTTAGGTAGCCAGTCAAAAAACCCCTTTCTAGCGGCAGCTCTTATACCATTGGTGTTGGCGGTAATTATTCGCATTATTAATTCCATTTTGTTAGTTTTTCTAATTAACACATGGTAACCGATTCAAGTGGCAGTCTCATTCTTGTTTGTGTGATTATGAGACAATAATGACCAGTATTAATATCTTAGGAGCTAGAAATCGTGATAGATCTACAACAATTAGAAGCATTAAAACAGCTGAAATATAAATATATGAGAGCGGTTGATACCAAAGATTATGATCTGCTAGAAACAACCTTAACAGTAGATGCCAGCGCTTATTATGACAGCGGTAAATATGCCTTTGATAGCCGCGATGCGATAATGGAATTTCTGAAAGAAGGCATGGCTAACATCGTAACCTTGCATCAGTTGCATCATCCCGAAATAGAAATTAACGGCGACAATGCTACTGGCATTTGGTATTTACAAGATTTTGTTATCACTGCCGACAATAGCTTTCGGTTAGAGGGCGCTGCGTTCTATCACGATGAATATAAAAAAATTAATGGACAATGGCTTATATCAAAAACCGGCTATGAGCGTACCTATGAGATGAGCGCTATTGGTAACGAGAAATTAAAACTTGTGCAGGATCGTTTTGGTTTTATAAAACCCGAATAGAAATCAATAGACGCTCATAAAAAATGCCAGCAGCTGCTGGCATTTTTTCGTTCAAGTAAGAGCTTAACCAAACGCTTTAATCATTGCACTTAAAGACGCCTTGGCATCACCAAAAATCATCCGAGTGTTGTCTTTAAAAAATAATGGATTATCAATACCAGCAAAACCGGAAGCCATCGAACGCTTAAGTACAAATACTGTACGCGCCATGTCTACATTTATAACAGGCATACCATAAATCGGGCTATCTTCCATTTCACGCGCTGCCGGATTAACAACATCATTAGCACCGATAACGATAGCAACATCAACCATTTCCATACGCGGGTTAATCGCATCCATTTCTAGTAACAAGTCATAAGAAACATCAGCCTCAGCCAATAATACATTCATGTGGCCAGGCATACGACCTGCTACTGGGTGAATACCGTACACAACCTCTGTACCATTTTTTTCCATCAGCTCTTGCAACTCTTTAACAACGTGCTGTGCCTGTGCAACTGCCATGCCGTATCCAGGAATAATTGCTACTGTTGAGGCCGCTTCTAACACATAGTAAGCATCTTCTGGAGTCAAAGGTTTAACTTCACCCTCTATAACCATGTCGCTAGATTTAACTGCGCCGAAACCAGAGAACAATACGTTAGACAATGAACGGTTCATCGCTTTACACATAATCTGCGTAAGGATTATACCGCTAGCACCAACTAATGAGCCTGCAACAATTAGAATGTTATTACCTACTGCAAAACCAGCCGCACAAGCGGCTAGACCTGAGTAACTGTTAAGTAGCGAAATAACCACTGGCATATCAGCACCACCAATAGGTAGCACCGCCATAATGCCAAACAATAACGCTAAGCCGATGGCGATGTACAACCACTGGGTGTCTGCTGGGTTTTGTACAAACATTACGCCAGCAGCGACAATTGCCAAAACTAGCAAGCTGTTAAAGATCTGCTGACCTGAGAACGTGACAGGCTTACCCGTAACGCGCTCACTCAACTTCCCCCAAGCCAACAAGCTACCAGTAAAGGTAAGACCACCAATCAATATAGAAAGGTATATCGTTACTGATACAAAAGTTGGTTGCTCAGGAGTGATAACTGCCCAACCAACTAACAAACTAGCCAAACCGCCAAAGCCGTTAAACAAAGCAACCATTTCAGGCATTGATGTCATTTCAACCACCCGTGCAATCGTTGCACCAATGATTGAACCGATAACCATACTAATGGCAATCATTTTGAAATCAACGATACCTTGGTCTAGTAATGTAAAGACAACCGCCAGTAGCATACCAAGTGAGGACATCATATTGCCGCGGCGAGCCGTAGCAGGAGAACCTAGTTGTTTAAGACCAAAAATAAACAGGACCGCGGAAACAACATAAGCAAAATTTATTAAAATTTCATTATCCATTGTTATTTACCACCCTCTTTCTTTTTGAACATCGCCAGCATACGGTCAGTAGCCATATAGCCGCCAACAACATTAATAGTTGCTAGCATAACCGCGCCAGACGCCAGCCAAGTTGCTAATTCTGGATTACCTGTTGCGCCAGCAGTAGCTAAAGCACCGACCAAAGTAATTCCCGAAATTGCGTTTGAACCTGACATTAAAGGTGTATGCAAAGTAGCCGGCACCTTGTTAATTAATTCAAATCCCAGAAATATTGTTAGAACTAAAATAAATGTAAGAAATACATACTCCATCATTAATACCTATGCGTAATGATTTTTGATAGTTTCGCTAACAACTTCGCCGTCATTGGTGATAACACAACCAGCGGCAATTTCGTTTTCAAAATCTAAATCGAAAGTTTTAGTTTCAGCGTTCCAGAACTCGTCAACCAAGTTGAACAAATTGCTTGAATACATTTGGCTAGCGTCACGAGCTACCGCATTAGGCCAATTACCAATACCAATAATGTTAACACCGTTAGCTGTGACAACATTTTCAAAAGGTACTGTACCTTCTACATTGCCGCCATTTTCAGCCGCCATATCAACGATGACACTGCCTGATTTCATTGCAGCAACCATGTCAGCGGTAATAATAACCGGCGGCTTACGACCAAATAATTGAGCGGTGGTGATAACGATATCTGAGTCAGCAATTTCTGCTTTCTGCCCATCTAACTGCATTTGCAATTGCTCTGGTGTTAATGCCAAAGCATAGCCGTCTTTATCTTGGCCTGTTTCACCCAAATCAATATCTAAAAACTTTGCACCCAGTGATTGAACTTGCTCAGCAACTACTGCACGAGTATCAAATGCGGTTACCTTTGCGCCTAGGCGCTTAGCCGTTGCAATAGCTTGCAACCCTGCCACGCCAGCACCGATTATAAATACTTTTGCGGGCTTTAAGGTACCGGCTGGAGTCATCATCATCGGCAATACACGATTAAGTGCATTTACACCCATTGTAACCATAACGTAACCAGCTAAGTTTGCTTGCGAGCTCAGGGCATCCATTTTTTGTGAGCGGGTAATACGCGGGATCATTTCCATAGAAATGGCGCTTACCCTCTGCTTTTGAAATGCTGCAACTAGCTCTCTTTCATTGAAAGGATCTAAATAGCTGACGTGAACACTGCCTGGCTTCAACTGGGCAACCTCTTCTATAGAGGGCTTATGTAGGCGCAACACAACATCTGCTTCACCTAATAAGGCTGCGCGATCAGTGGCTATAGTTGCCCCGACGGCGGTGTACTCTTCGTCTGTAAAACCAGACCCAGCCCCCATTCCTACCTCGATGCGGATATCTGCGCCGGCTTTTACCAACTTTTTAACAGAATCAGGCACCAGCGGTGCACGGTTTTCACCGGGATGGAGCTCCTTAGGTACAGCAATTAACATATTTTCCCCTCACTAAATAAAGGTCTTAAAAGTTAGTTATAAAAATCAACGCGCAATTAAAGAGTATCGATAACAATAGATCAATAGCAGTTTTGGCTAAAATATAACCACTGCAGATTATGAAAAAACACTACATAACCCCTTAATCCCCTGAAAGCCCCATGATACGGTCGATCAAAACCTAAAACATGCTATAAGATAGGACCATTAACAGGCAAAAAGTTATAAAAATACCTAATATCAATAGCTCGAATACAAAGAAATTTGGCTCCTTTAGGATGTTAATTCAATAAGACGGATATTCTCTCGTAATAAGCTTGTAGATCTTTACATTCCTCCGGCACGCCCTGCTTTATCCATTTTGCAAAATCTACGTAAATGAGCACATCAATATCTGCCAGAGTTAAGCTGTCGCCAACCATAAATTGACGCGCTGCTATATGCTCGTTAAGCGCTACAAAAAACCCATTAACTCGCTGTAATCCTCTGGGGACTAGCGCTTCAATTTGTTCTATATCCATAGGCCCCGGCATTGCTCTACTAGCAAACGCTTTACTTCGGTTTCTTAGCGCATCCGCGATTGAACTAAGCCCTTCGCAAAAGACTCTATGATCCCAGCTAATCACCTGCGCTTTTTCTAATGCTGTTGTTCCAAGCATTGGCTTATCGGGATATAGCAATTCAAAATAACAACAGATACCAATTACTTCAGTTAGTAATTGACCATCATCCAATTGCAATGCTGGCAACGTACCTAACGGATTAATAGATTTGTATTCAGCTGTTAACTGCTGCGCCGTCATCATATCTATTTGCTGAGATTCAACTTCAATCCCCTTCTGCTGCATAAACATCTTAACGCGCTGTGGATTTGGTGCTGGGTCGTAGGTATAGAGTTTCATAATGTTCCTTTATTATTAATTTTAAATACTACCAGTGATATAACTCACGTAATTCTAGAGAATCTTGAGAGCTGCTGCCAAAAGATTTGTAAACTGATGTCGATGAAAATGTAACTACCATTAGCAGTGAAATTATACCCACTACTGAACCTCTAATTTTTAGCGGCCAAGTTTCACTTAATGTAATATAAAAGCCCGCGACAACAATACAAACCGTGATAGCAATTAAGCCCTGAGCAAATAACACTACACCATCTAACCAGTCAGCCTGCATAAACACCCGTATAATAATTTCCCCCGCGGGCAATAGGCCACTGCCATTTAGATAGACTGGCAACGGCAGCAACAGAATAAAAAATGCACTTAATACAAACAAACTTAATCGTGGGCTCATCTATAATTTTAACTCAATGAAAAACAAGCTTTACACTGTATATTCTCAACCTGAAGTTTGCATCAATAATCATCACCACCTATTCTAAACTTTAATGTTAACTAGCGAGATAACCATGCCTTGGGACTACCCTAGACCTTTTATACAAGCTATCACCGTTCAATCATCCGACATGGACGGACTCGGCCACGCTAACAACTCAGTTTATATACAATGGGCAGAGCTAGCAGCTTGGGGACACAGCCACTTCCTAGGACTGTCATTGGCAGACTATAAAGCCTACGATCGAGCAATGGCCATTAGTAAAGCGAGTTATGATTATCTACTACCGTGCTTCAGTGACGATAAACTGGAAATGGCGACATGGCTGACAGCCTGCGACGGCAAGCTACAATTAGAACGAAGATTTCAACTACAGCGTGAGGGTAAAACTCTTTTTCGAGGCCACTGGATTACAACCTGTGTAAGACTCAGCAGCGGAAAAGTTGCACGTATGCCTAAAGAGTTTATCAATGTTTATGGGGGCGCTGTGGAGCAAGTTTGCTAATTACATACCAACATAATCTGGCACGTTGTCAGTCCACGCTTTTTCTTCAATTCGCTCAGTTATGCGCCATCCCTGCTTTGTACGAATATATTTATCTAAATAAAATAAGCCTAAGTACATCACATGAGGCTTAGCATCAGGCTGCGGAATACCCATAGGATTAAAACACATAACTCGTGCATACGCTGTATCGCCATTTAAGTGAATACGTATATTTGAATTTAAATGAAAATACTCTTTAAACGCAGGCAAGGTCTCTTGCAGAAATTTTTTCACTTCAGCAAAACCACCTTTTGGCCCACCCATTGCGGTGTAATCAATAAATGCGTCGGCAGTAAATAAACCATCCAAGGCGTCAAACTTTTGCTGATCAATGGCTTGCGCATAGTCGATAATTAAATCAACAATTTCCTGACGATCAGATAATTCCTTCAAACTGTAGCTCATAGCACCGTCCTTTTCGACTAATAATCCAATGGTAATGTTAGGTATTTTTTATAAATGTAATCTCGATGTTCTAGGAGTATTGAGTCTACATATGACATCAAATCATCACTCAATGTGTATGATTTCCGCATGCCTTGCGGCATCGTATTCACCCCTTCAGGTAACGGCAGCAGCATTGAGCAAAATACTGCCCAAGTGATATCTAGTGCAGTTAAGCAATTGCCAAACATATATCTCTGATTGATCTTAGCTTGAGCGTTCAACAGTGACGCTATTCGTGCCAAAACTACCAATACTTGGCGTGGCGCACTTTCTGTAATAGCTTCAGAATAACCATATTTGGCAGCTAAACTCTTTATCATCTCTAGCGGCGGGTCAAACTGCATTAAGGGTGTAAACATCATTAAACGACGATTCCAGGCAAAGCCGTCTTGCCCGGCAATAAAATCAATAAACTCCCAGACGGTCGCTAACTCTAACTCGTCAGATGGAAGCAACATTGGTGAGGGATAGTTTTTTTCAATCGTCAAAATAATTTCTTTCAGGTCGGCAATACAAACGCCATTATCAATCAATACTGGCGCACTGGTCTGCCCAGACAAAGCCTTTAGCTGTTCATCTGATTTGCCGGGATATTGGGCAACAGCGGTGTAGGCCACATTTTTGACTTGAAGAATCGCTTTAACCAGTTCTCCCCAAGGACCAGGCACGCCTTTAGTTAACACTAGCTTTAGGCCTGCGGTGTTGCCCACATCTGCTAATTGAATGTAGTGCATAGTTAACTACCTAAATAGAATAAACGTATGCTAAATTAAAGCAGGTATAAAGATGATTACGCTATGCTAATAAATAGCGCTGACCGCAACTCGAAACATAAAACCCGGAGTCGTCACTGCTGACCAGTTCGGCCAACTGGTAATACACACTTTGCGTTATGCGTGCCTTTAAACCTCTATTCAAATAAACATAGGGTCGCGGATTATCAGCGTCGCCTTCATTCACTAACGGATGGTCTTCACTTACGCAAATCTCTTCGCCGATATTAGTCGCAAACCAAATCTCTTCAACACCGTTGTTATCTCGAATTGACATTGCAACGACTAGAAAAGGTGCGTCATCAACTTGAATAAGCCACTTCTCGACAGGTGTTACCAGCACGTAACCATACTCGGGTTCAAAACGTAATATTGAGGAGAATAAAAATACTAATTTGTCTCGAGTAATCTTTGATGAGTCGTGAAACCAATCGCCATTAACATCGATTCGAATATCGATAGTTCCTGAAAGGAGCGGATCCCATAGATCGACGGGCGGATTCAATGCATTGCTGTCTACTTGTGCAAGCATTCGGCTAACTGAATCGATCATATTTCC
The DNA here is from genome assembly GCA_046710535.1 of Pseudomonadales bacterium. Classification (GTDB taxonomy): domain Bacteria; phylum Pseudomonadota; class Gammaproteobacteria; order Pseudomonadales; family CAWVSB01; genus CAWVSB01. The sequence continues at coordinate 292,469 of JBKEHH010000001.1, read as the reverse complement.
CTCGCCATACACTATTGTTAAATAACTCTTACGTTGATAACACCTTCAATTTTAGTCAGTGCTTCAATAGCATCGCTACTTGGCACACTGTCTAAATCAATAAGGTTATAGGCTATATCGTCGCGACTTTTATTTAACATATCAACAACGTTTAAGTCAGCATCTGCCAAAATATTAGTAATACTGCCTAACATTTTAGGCACGTTAAAATTGGTAATCACTAAACGTGCCGAACCACTACGCTCAAGACTTAACGCTGGGAAGTTTACTGAGTTAGTTATATTTCCATTTTGCAAAAAATCTTTTAACTGTTCAGCAATCATAATTGCACAATTGTCTTCCGCTTCGTCAGTGCTTGCACCGATGTGCGGCATAGCGACGACACCTTTAACACCCACAGTCAGTGGATGCGGAAAATCACAAAAGTATTGACGAATAGTACCAGCCGCCAACGCATCAACCACAGAGGCTGTGTCAACAATTTCAGCTCGTGAAAAATTTAGTAATACGGCGTCTTTCTTAAAATCGCGCAGTGTATTAGCATCGATTAAACCACGCGTGCTATCTAATACCGGCAAGTGTAAGGATACAAAATCAGATTTTGCGAATAAAGCAGCCAAATGATTCATTTTCTTTACTTCGCTAGGTAGACGCCATGCTGCGTCGACCGATAGCGCGGGATCATAACCCAGTACTTTCATACCCATCATCAAAGCGGTCTTTGCCACTAGCGAGCCGATAGCGCCAAGGCCAACAACACCAAGTGTTCTGCCAGCTAGTTCATTGCCTTTAAAGCGGTTCTTTTCTTTTTCAAGCAACTTATTCATAGCTCCAGCATCACTGCCAGCATCCAACGCTCTGGCGTAGTCTAGGCCTTCTAGAATCCCTCTAGAACCCAATAACATTGCACATAAAACAAGTTCTTTTACCGCATTGGCATTGGCACCGGGAGCATTGAATACGGGGATACCACGTTTGGTGCAAGCCTCTAGCGGGATATTATTTACCCCAGCACCTGCACGACCAATAGCAAGAACGCTGCCAGTAATATCATCAACGGCTAGTTTATGACTACGTAACATAATCGCGTCAGGGTTAGTTATATCACTGGCCACCTCATAACCGTCACAAGGTAGGCGTTCTAACCCCTTTACTGATATTTGGTTAAAAGTTCTAATTTTCTGCACTACTTGCTCCGTGATTATATTTTTAAAAAAAACTAATTGATTTGAATAGCAGCATCAGCTTTTAGCTGTGCTTCTAGCGCCACAATATCCTGCTGGCTATGAGTATTCGCTAACATTCTGGCAACTGCAGCAATTTGTGGATCAGCCCTTTCTGGCGCGGGCGCATTAGCAATATTATTAACCGTATAAACCGCAACAGACCCATCTCTAAGTGCAACACTACCGACTGCTTCGCCGGCTATTGGCTGTGCATTAAAAGCCGCGGCTACAACATCACCATCAGCGTCACTTACTGCTGTACGAGTAATACCCGCCAGCTCAACAACCTCTGTGCGTAGCTCATCGGCCTTTGCGACTAAGGAATCTTTACTAACGCCTTGCGCTAACAGCTCATCGACTTCATCTCTAACTTGATCTGAGGCTTTTTGCCTAGCTAAAATTTGAGTGATACCTTTCGCCACTTGAGTTATTGGCTTGGCTTTAGGCGGCTGATGCTCACTTAAACGCACTACAACCACACGATCGGAACTGATCTCTATCACATCACTATTATTTTGCTGATTAAGCACTAAATCACTATAGGCCGCGTCGACTATTTTAGTATTAGTAAATAATCCCGTTATGCTGCCGTCGCGGCTAAATAAGCCGGAATTGCTAACAGTTAAATCCAATGCTTGTCCTGGTTCTACCAAATCAATTGCTGAAAAGACTTGATCAGCAAGCTGTTCAATTTTTTCGGCGAATAGAGGTTCTGCTTTAGCACGCTTTAAATCAGCAAGGATAGAATCTCGCTCTTGCTCAAAACTCGAGGATTCAACAGCTTCTATTTCCAATAGTTTGATAAAATGGGTACCTGCATCAGTCTGTACCGGAGCAGAAACTTGATCAACGGTTAAGCTGGCTAAGGCCTCATCGAACTCTGGAGGGAACGCACCGGGAAGCGCATAACCTAAATCACCACCTTGATTGGCAGTCGCTATATCTTCAGAAAATTCTTTTGCCAATAGACCAAAATCGTCACCAGCAGCTAGGCGTTCGGTAATTGTGCTGATAATTGCTTTATCGCTCTGCTCTAGCAAAATATGCGCAACTTTACGCCGCGCCTCAGTTGCGCTTTCACTTACTTTGGTGTTGTAAGCAGTTGCTAATTCGTCTTCGCTAATTTCTACATCTATGTCCGTTAGACTAAGCTCTACATAATCAACCGACACCAACTCTTCAGTCTGAAATTTAGCAATGTTATCTTGGTAATAGGCCTCTATATCTTGCTCTGCTACAGCTATATTTGCGGCTTCCAGCGGCAGCACTAAATAGCTAATATCTCGCGTTTGGTTGACTAAACTAAGTGCCACATCTATCTCTACGCTAGCCACGATCGATGACCCCAGATAGCCACTCATAAATTGCTGTAACTGCGCTTGTTCAGCCATACCAGTACGATATATCTTTGGCGTTAAACCGGCACCACGCAGGATATTCTGATATACGTCGGCGGAGAAAACCCCATCGAGTTGAAATTGTTGTTGATTGACTATCTCTCTATCGATTTGGTCTTTGCCAACAACTATCGCAGCATCATTTGCTGCCTGGCTAAGTAATTTTCGACTAACCAACTTCTCTAAAACTGGGCCTTCCAAGGTTTTATCTTCAAATGCAGCAGGATCAAAGCTACCACCCATTTGCGAAGCTAACCTGCGCTTATACAGATAAACTTCCTGTGCCAGCTCATTAGGCTCGATGTCTTCACCATTGACGGTTGCAACAGTTTGAGAACCCTCAGTGGTAAAAAGTGCATCAATTCCAAAAGCTACAAATGGAATACAAATGACCACCAACAGAACGTAACCAAAAGTTCCTTTTACGTTGTCTCTGATGTACTCGAGCATGAAAAACCTCTTATTCAAATATTAAAAAAGGCGCATCTCAATGGATGCGCCTTTAATTGTTTTACCTTGCTGTTAATGCAATTAAAGTACTTTTAGTTACAAGCGTCTTTTAATGCTTTACCGGCTTTAAAACCAGGTACGTTTGAGGCTTTGATTTGTATCGCTTCACCAGTGCGCGGGTTACGACCAGTGCGCGCTGCGCGCTGCTTCACAGAAAATGTACCAAAACCAACTAGCGACACTTGATCGCCATTTTTTAATGCACCAGTAACTGAATCAATAACACTATCCAAGGCACGACCAGCGTCTGCTTTAGAAAGGTCAGCTGAAGCGGCAATTGCATCGATAAGTTCAGATTTATTCACAGTATTCACCTTTATCCATTAATTTGTTTTTTTTTATAAGTTACGAGAGGCGTGCCTTATATTTCGAGGTTTATTTATACCAACTGCCTTACTACTGGTCAAGGTAATAAAGCTATTGTCTAGTGAGTATTCACGCGACCCTCATCTTCTTCTTTACCATCATCAAGTTTAGTGTTAGAGGTTTTAGTGTCAGTGCCAGCTAGAAATTCCTCATCTGATAGTGGCTTTGGCATAGACTCTAATGCTATTTCTAACACTTCATCAATCCACTTAACTGGTTTGATTTGTAAATCCGCTTTAATGTTGGCCGGAATTTCTTTTAAATCACGTTCGTTTTCTTCAGGAATAATAACCGTTTTAATACCGCCACGATGCGCTGCAAGTAACTTCTCTTTTAAGCCACCAATAGCTAGTACTTGCCCGCGCAGCGTGATCTCGCCAGTCATAGCCACATCAGATCTGACTGGTGTATTAGTCAACACCGACACAATAGCGGTGCACATCCCAACACCCGCGCTAGGCCCATCTTTTGGTGTAGCACCTTCAGGGACATGTATGTGCAAGTCGTACTTCTCATGCGCGATCGCCGGAATACCGAGGATTTGTGAGCGACTTCTAACTACTGTGGTCGCTGCTAGAATAGATTCCTGCATAACATCGCCAAGCGAGCCAGTTTTAACCTGACGTCCTTTACCAACTAGAGCGGCAGCCTCAATAGTTAAAATTTCACCGCCAACGGAAGTCCAAGCTAAGCCTGTTACCTGACCTACCTGATTATCTTCTTCTGCCTGTCCATAACTGAACTTTTTAACACCTAAAAAGTGCTCTAGCTGATCACTACCAACAGTTATTGGAAATCCTCTTTCTTTCAAGGTCAATTCTTTTACCGCTTTACGACAAACTTTTGCTATTTCACGCTCTAGACTTCTCACTCCAGCTTCTCGAGTGTAATGACGCACCATATCAACGAATGCTGAGTCTTCGAAACATAACTCACCATCTTTGAGGCCATTCTTCTTAAGCTGTTTGGTTACTAAATACTGCTTAGCGATGCTGACCTTCTCTGCTTCGGTATACCCTGGAATACGAATAACTTCCATTCTATCCAACAACGGTGCAGGGATATTCATAGTATTTGCAGTACATATAAACATCACATCAGACAAGTCATAATCAACTTCTAAATAATGATCATTAAATGAATTATTTTGTTCGGGATCTAGCACTTCCAACATCGCTGATGCTGGATCACCACGATTATCCATGCCCATTTTGTCAATTTCATCTAACAAAAATAGAGGGTTTTTAACCTCCACTTTGGACATTTTTTGAATGATTTTACCCGGCATAGAGCCTATATAGGTCCGTCTGTGCCCACGTATTTCGGCCTCGTCACGAACACCACCCAAGGCCATACGCACGTATTTTCTATTAGTAGCCTTGGCAATAGACTCGCCTAAAGACGTTTTGCCTACTCCAGGAGGACCAACTAAACATAGCACCGGCCCATTTAACTTCTTAACTCGTTTTTGAACGGCTAAGTATTCCAATATACGCTCTTTTACTTCTTCTAAACCGAAATGGTCAGTGTCTAACACTTTAGATGCCTTAGCTAAGTCTAACTTGATTTTACTGCGCTTTTTCCAAGGCACACTTAACATCCAATCAACATAGCCACGAACAACCGAAGCCTCGGCTGACATTGGCGACATCATTTTCAACTTATTTAACTCGGAATTAGTCTTCTCTAACGCTTCCGCGGACATTCCTGCCTCATCAATTTTTTTCTGTAACGCTTCAAATTCATTAGGTGCATCGTCCATATCACCTAACTCTTTTTGAATCGCTTTCATTTGCTCATTCAAATAGTACTCACGCTGACTTTTTTCCATTTGTTTTTTAACGCGACCACGAATTCTTTTTTCAACGCTAAAAACATCAGCCTCGGCATTAAGCAAACCAAGCATATGCTCAACCCGCTCACCAACATCTGCCAGTTCCAAAATAGCTTGTTTCTTTTCAATACTTAACGACATATGCGCGGCAATGGTATCGGCAAGACGACCTGCATCTTCTATTCCATTCAGTGATGTCATTACTTCAGGCGGAACTTTTTTACTTTGGCCAACATACTCTTCAAACTGTTCCAGCAGTGACTTAGCCAGCAGGTCTTCCTCTTTGCTGGATAATTGCTCACCAACCAGCTTTTCCACATTGCCCTGTAAATGTGAACCCAAATCATCAACTTGTGTAACAGTAACGCGCTCACTGCCTTCAACCAGCACTTTTACCGTACCGTCAGGCAATTTTAATAGCTGTAAAATAGTCGCAATAGCGCCAATTTCATATATATCGGTTAACTCAGGGTTATCGTCACCGGCATGTTTCTGTGCCACCAACAGTACTTGCTTATCGTCTTTCATCGCTTCTTCAAGCGCGTTAATCGAACGTTCTCGGCCGACAAATAATGGAATAACCATATGCGGATACACAACCACATCTCTTAACGGTAGAAGTGGAAAGCGGGTTTTCGATTGAATTGTTGAATCTTGCTCGGCTGACACAAATAAGCTCCATTGCAACGGGCTGCAGCCCGACTATCATTAAAAGTAACAATAACAGAGATGAGGTTTATTGGGAGAATTTCAAGGGGCTAAAGCCACGAAATGTGACTCTAGCCATATAATGCAGGACTTTATTCTTTAGCAGCGATTTTTTCTAATGGCTCTTTTGCCTGATAAACGATTAACGGTTCAGAGTCGCCATTTATAACCGACTCGTCAATAACCACCTTACTTACGTTATCTTCTGAAGGAATACGAAACATAGAATCAAGCAATACTGCTTCAAGAATCGAGCGCAAACCACGTGCGCCAGTTTTTCGCTGCATTGCCTTAAGGGCTACAGCACGCAAACCGTCTTCGCGAAAGTCAACATCAACGCCTTCCATCTCAAACAACTTAGCGTATTGCTTAGTAAGTGAGTTTTTAGGTTCCGTTAATATTTGCATCAATGCTTTTTCATCTAATTCTTCAAGCGTAGCAATCATTGGTAGACGACCAACAAACTCAGGTATCAACCCAAAGCGCACTAAATCTTCAGCCTCTAGATCATGCAGTAACTCGCCGATATTTCGCCCTTCTTCCTTAGACGTCACTTCAGCACCAAAACCAATGCCGCCTTTTTCTGAGCGATCACGAATAATTTTCTCTAGACCAGAGAATGCACCACCACAAATAAACAGGATATTAGACGTATCTACTTGCAAAAACTCTTGCTGCGGGTGTTTACGACCACCTTGAGGTGGAACAGATGCTACGGTTCCTTCTATCAGCTTAAGCAATGCTTGCTGCACGCCCTCACCAGACACATCACGGGTAATTGACGGGTTATCAGATTTACGTGATATTTTATCTATTTCATCAATATAAACAATTCCCATTTGGGCTTTATCGACGTCGTAATCGCATTTTTGTAGCAATTTTTGAATGATATTTTCGACATCTTCACCAACATAACCAGCTTCGGTTAACGTTGTTGCATCGGCAATGGTGAATGGCACATCAAGCAAGCGTGCTAAGGTTTCAGCCAACAATGTTTTACCACTACCAGTTGGGCCGACTAGCAAAATATTACTTTTACTTAGTTCAACCCCATCATCTTTTTTACCGGCAGCAGAGTCACCATAACGCAACCGTTTATAGTGGTTGTAGACGGCCACAGCCAGCACTTTCTTAGCACGGGTCTGGCCAATAACATAATCATCAAGAATGTTACTTATTTCTTGTGGCGTAGGAAGCGGCGACTCACCATCACTATTGGAGCTCTCTTGAACTTCTTCACGAATAATGTCATTACATAGATCTACGCATTCGTCGCAAACGAATACCGAAGGCCCAGCAATTAGCTTACGCACCTCATTTTGGCTTTTGCCACAAAAAGAGCAGTACAAAAGTTTACCTTTGTCATCTCCGCCGCGGGTTTCATCAACCATCGTTTTTCTAACCTCAATTCTTTAACAGTGCCTAAGATGCTCAATTTCGAGCTATTTTGCAAGCCCGAAAGCCCTAATTTAAACAGGTCTTTGTTCTATTACTTCATCTACCAAACCATAACTTGCAGAGGTCTGTGCATCCATAAAGTTATCGCGTTCGGTATCTCGTCGAATAGTTTCAACGTCTTGGCCGGTATGCTTGGCCATTAAGATATTTAGCCTTTCTCTAATAATTAGAATTTCTTTAGCCTGTATATCAATATCAGTAGCTTGGCCTTGAGCACCGCCGCTAGGCTGATGAATCATGGTTCTAGCGTTAGGTAGTGCGTAACGCTTGCCGTGGGCACCGGCGGTTAGCAAAAATGCACCCATGCTAGCTGCTTGACCGATAACTGTAGTGCTAATATCGGGCTTGATAAACTGCATTGTGTCATAAATAGACAAGCCAGCTGTTACCGAACCGCCTGGAGAGTTAATGTACAAATGGATATCTTTGTCAGGGTTTTCAGCCTCTAAAAAAAGCATTTGAGCCACTATCAGGTTAGCCATATAGTCTTCGACTTGGCCCACCAAAAATATTACTCGCTCTTTTAACAGACGTGAATATATATCATAAGAACGCTCCCCACGGGAGGTTTGTTCTACAACCATTGGCACTAAGCCAACATTATTTAAATCTAAAGGGTTATTACCAAAGGGTCTAACTATCGACATATCAATTTCCTAGTTATCTAATAATCCAAACATATTCGAGCAGGCAACGTAAATCAAGCGCTAGCCTCTCAGCTATCGCTTATTTATGACATTTTTGGAAAACAAAGGAAGAATACGGACACATGGCCCAAATCATTACTGGGTTTTAGAGCCCATTGCGATAACTTCATCATAGCTTTTGCTAACCTCAGTGACGCTTGCTGATGCCAATATGTGGTCAACTACTTGGTTTTCAAGGACGCTACTTTCAATAGACTGAGTTAATTCTTGATTTGAGTTGTAATACTCAACGACTTCTTGCGGTTGTTCATAGGTGGAAGCGATCTCAGCGATCTCTTGCTGTATAAGTTCTTTATCAGCCGTTATTTCGGCTGACTCGATAATACTGCGAATGATTAGACCTAAGGCAACGCGTTTCTCAGCCTGCTCTGTGAACATATCGTCCGGTAAGATAGACTCGTCAAAATTACCCTGCATACCCCCAAACTGCTGGAACATCTGTCCTTTAAGCGCTTTAATCTCATTAGCAGCCAATGCTGCAGGTACCTGAACTTCGTTAGCTTCCTGTAACTGATCCATTACGCTTTGCTTAACAACGCGACGTACAATGTTTTTCAATTCACGTTCCATGTTTTTACGCACTTCAACGCGAAACTCTTCAACACCGCCGTCTTTAACGCCATAAGTAGAAAAGAACTCTGCTGTTAACTCAGCAACTTTTCTTGTCGCTACTTCGTGGACAGTCACTTTGAACTCTACTGCAGCTCCTTTTAACTCGTCGCTGTGATAATCTTCTGGGAAGGTTAAGGCAAGTACCTTTTCTTCACCGGCTTTCGCGCCTTCAAGGCCGCTTTCAAAACCGGTAATCATTTGACCAGAACCAAGCACTAGCGCGCTACCTTGAGCGCTGCCGCCGGCAAATTCTTCGCCGTCTTTGGTTCCCATGTAATCAATCTTAACTTGGTCTTTGTCTGCTGCACCGCGATCGACTACTTCCCAAGAGCCTTGTTGCTCACGGAAAAGCTCAATCATTTTATCAATATCAGCTTCAGTTACGTCAGCGCTTGGTCGCTCTATAGTGACGTTAGCCAAGTCGCTAACGACCACTTCAGGCAACACTTCGAAAGTTGCTACATATTGTAGATCTTTACCTGTCACATCTTGCTTAGGCTCGATGGTTGGCTGGCCTGCGGGCTGCAATTTCTCTTGCACTACTGCTTCGTAAAATGAGCGACTCATTACTTCGCCAACAACTTCTTGACGAACACCAGCACCGTAACGCTGACGAACAATTTTCATTGGTACTTTGCCGGCTCTGAAACCAGGAATACGAACTTGTTTCGATGCTTTCTGAAGACGTTGATCAACTTCTTTATCAACCTGCTCTGCTGGAACACCTACAGTTAAACGACGTTCTAGGCCTGTAGTCGTTTCAATACTAACCTGCATGTCAAAACCTCATATTCTAAATATCATTAACAGGCATATGATAACTGCCTAGCTTAAGCTCACTGTTGTGAGAATAAATGAATGGTGCGGATGGAGAGACTCGAACTCTCACGCCTCGCGGCACTAGAACCTAAATCTAGCGTGTATACCAATTTCACCACATCCGCATAACTTATAAAGCACTAACAATCGAGATCAACGCTTAAAATATTGCCTAAGCATTTGATTTTTAATAAAAAATACCTGTCTTACTGTTATTCATGCTTTAAAGACGGCGAGATTCTGCCACAACATTTCACTGCATTCAACACGAATCTTCAGTAAGTTTAGGAGTAGCCAATAATAGGGTCGCATTTGTGGCCCCATTATTGCGAAAACATACCGAAATAAGCGTTTTCGGAAGTAGCAATGCAGACTCGGCTAGCAAAGCAACGCTATCCACCGATAACTCCCCGTCTACACACATAGCCAGCCAATAACGACCTTGCATTCCATGGCCAAGATCGACACCAGGAGCCAGTGAAACCCGCTGTACTTCAAAGTCTTCAAAATCAACTATCCGCTCAATAACAACACCCTCAATGAACTGCAGCTGCAAACATGGCTCGTCTTTAGGCTCTGATACATCCATTAACTCAACAGCTCGCTTGGTATCCCAATGGTTTTGAGTTAACACCTTTTGCGCAAATGACAATATCATTCGCTCATACACCGGTGTTTGAAACTCTACAGTGCGAACCCCATGCTGCAAAGAATGCGGCGTATATAGCGGCACTTTCACCACATCGCCAACGCGTAACGGTTTTATAGCGCTAAATCGTTCCATCTCGGTCCGGCGTTCTTTTTCTGCCCTTACCAAAGACTGATCCATTGACCGCAGCCACGAATCAAACATATCGCTTGATATACGTTGATCTGCCGTATAATTATATTCTTCTCGCTTAGCATCTAATAATTGGTCTAGCTTACGTCTAACTTTCTCGTAAGCTTCAACAGCAGATAAATACGCCTGCCTTAAATCCGCCTGACTGTTAAAGCTTGCTACGACCTTTTGATCAAACCCAAAACGAATACCACCTACTCCATCTGGCCAAGCATCAGTATCGACATGAGTAACCACATATACTTCGCGTTTTTTCTCATGTAACTCAAAATATAAATCGCCAATTACTGGATTAGGCAACGGGTCTAATATTTTTAGCAATATTAATTCACCATGAGATTGCGCCAATAATGTATTCGGTAATAACTCGGTTAGTAACGGCAAAAGCACATTAACGGCATTACTACTTGTCAGTTTACAAACGCCGCGCTCTTCAACTCCAGTAAACCAAATTTCTTGGCCCCAAGGCTTTTTGATGGCGACGGAGTTAAGAGGAATTGGTTTAGCTAAGTCGAAGTCAGCCCCTATTAAACTGCTTACCAGCCGAGTATATTGATCTCCGATACCAACGCCACTAGCTAGCTTTTCTTGAGTTTCTTTAGCTGTTAAGTTAAAAGTCTCATCATCAACATCCAGACAAATAAATACTCGCCGGCAAGCGAGATCTGGACTTACAGAATTTAAAAATACAACATAAAACTCTATGGCTAACTGATTTTGATCCCAATTAGCAGGATTTAAAACTTTGGCAAAACAGATGCCTTCGGTTTGCTGCTGCAACCAAACTTCTACCTGCTCTGTATGTAATTTCTCTACCAAGTGACAGTTATCCAATATTAGTTAATCAGTAAGACAGGCCGGATCAAACTTATAGCTTCCATCGAGCCAATCATAAACCTCTTTAGCAGCAGTGTGCTGCAAGGTTTTATACTTACCCTTTAGCTGCTTCTTGTCGACGTCAGATAACTCAACTAGTCCAACTTGCTCAAATAAAGTCAAATCTTGAATTAGCATTGCCGCTAGTTCTTCACCAAATAAGCCAACGAAAAAATCTGCTTGCGTCACAGCCGTTTGCGCTATCTGCATAGCCGTAGAGTATATTACTGCTTTAGAAAGCTCTGACTGATTCATAGGATTACACAACAACCCCTGCGTAACTTGTTTAAGCTTGACACTTCTATCAACACTACTGAGATGAAGAAAACTTGAAATGTTCTCTCCATCATTCACTGGATAGTTATCCCATAGCAGAGGCTGTCTTCCGAGGCTTTCAGTAATAACAGCCAAGGAGTCTAACGGATATTTTTTTGAAACAACTTTATCGCCAGTCCAAAAGATATCCCAAACAGAAGACAAACCTTCACCCAACTGCTGCCAATAGTTAATTGGCATAGCACCGAAAACTTTCTCAAGCACAGGATCGAAACTGTAGTAAGTCGGACACATTATCAATCTATCGACAGAAACATTACTGGCTACAAATTCACAAATTTCGATTTGATGCTCAGCTAAGTTAGGCAAGTCACCGCGCATATCATCAAATAAAATACACAGCACTGCAGGTTCTAGCGACTCTATCTGTTGTAACTTTGCCTGTAATTGTGTCTTAGCTTGCTGATCAAAATTTCGATACAACTCAAATGGTGACAACCCTAAGCCAAAGCTAAGCCCAGCGGAGCGATACACGGTAGATAATTTTTTTAATTGTTGAAGCTCAGATTCAGGCCAATTTTTACGCCATTGCTTACGTAAATAAGGGTCAGATTTTGGCGCGTAAATATAGCTGTCCATACCACAATCAGCTAGGAACCTTGCGTAGCCCGCCCTAGCTTGCCAGCTCCAGCAACGGCCATAAAAACCTTCAATAACCCCGGCTAAAAATGGCCGAACAGCTGTCACACCTGCCTGCCTTGAGACAAAAACAAACGATTAAAGTTATTGCTAGTCTCTACCGCCAGCTCTTCGTAACTAAGCCCTTTTATCTCGGCGCAAGCCCTGCACACTTCTGTCACCCACTGTGGTTGATTCGACTTTCCTCGATGTGGTATCGGAGCAAGATATGGAGAATCGGTTTCAATTAATAATCGATCTAGAGGGATTTTTTTGACAACATCTCTTAGCTCTTGAGCATTCTTAAATGTAACAATGCCAGAAATAGAAATATAAAAATTAAGATCCAGCGCCTGCTTCGCCATCTCCCAACTTTCAGTAAAACAATGCATGACGCCACTAGATTCTTGGTTCGCATAGTTAGCAATAATATCAATGGTGTCTTTGCGCGCGTCGCGGGTGTGGACAATAACCGGTTTTTTTAATTCAGCAGCCACAGACAAATGTAATACAAAACTATCTTGCTGCAGCTTTTGGTGCTCTTGACTATAGAAATAATCTAGCCCTGTTTCACCAAGCGCGACTACTTTAGGCTTTGCACCCCACTCTCTTAACCATGCAGCAGTCGCAATAGTTTCATGAGCATGCATAGGATGAACTCCAGCAGAGGCATAAACACTGTCGTATTGCTGCGCTATATCGACAACAGCTGGCGTATTATTACAATCTATAGCTACGCAAAGAAATTGCGAAACACCTTCATTTTTGGCTGCGTTGATAACTTCACTTAAACTATTATCAAAATCATCCAGTAACACTCTGTCTAGATGACAGTGACTATCAGTAAGCATTGAAATGATTCCAAATTACATTGAGTGAGTGGGTTTACCAGACTCTAAAATGCCAACCAACATCGTCTCAATTTTTCGAACGATAGTGTCGTCCTCACCATTAAAGTGAATACCAACACCGGGTATTTTATTGCCTTGAGCACCGGGTGGAGTCACCCAAACGACAGAGCCAGCAACTGGCATCTTTTCTGGCTCATCGGGCAAGTCAACTAACATAAAAACATCATCGCCAATTTGATAAGCCTTTTCAGTTGGCGCAAACAAACCCCCATTTTTTAGATAAGGCATATAAGCGTTGTACAACTCGGCCTTATCTTTAATTCTCAATGTAAGTATTCCACCTGGCGCCGCACCTGTTCTAATACCTGCATTCATAATGATATCCCTGTTTTAATTAGGCAAATATTAGCCTTATCAAGTGTACTTTTCTAGCCCCTTGCAATAGTTAGCACTTTACCTAAATCTAACATTAAAGCTTCAAGTAATAACTGCACATTGGGGTTATTTCCAGCGAGGATATTGCGCCTACGCTGCAGTATCTGTTCAACTAATTTTTGCATGGCTTGGCGGGCACGCGCATTGCCAGTTTGATTGATAACACTGGACTTCATCCAATTTACCGACCAATAATAAATACCATCTACTACTAACATCAGTGGCCATCTAGCCCAGGCATTGGCCAAAGTAAGCGCCGAGTTACGCCCAGCTGCCAACTGATCAAGACCACTTTTTATTTTTTGAATCTGCTCTAGTTCGCCGCCTGAATAGAAATCCAACGCCTTAATAGGTTGATCATTGGTTAAATCCAGCAGTTCGTCAACATCCACATCTGCAGACATTACCGATGCTAACCATTGCTTACCTTCCTGACGCGTTGGCTCTGGTAATTTAATCCATTGACAGCGAGATTTTATGGTCGCTAACAGCGCAATAGGCATATGGCTAATCAACACAAATAACGTTTTGTCACCCGGCTCTTCTAAAGACTTCAATAATGAGTTAGCTGAAAAGGTATTCATTGACTCTGCCGGTGCGACCACAACAACTCTATATCCGCCTTGTTGCGCGGTGTTATGGCCAAACTTGACCACATTCCTTACCGAATCGACTTTAATTTGGCCGCCAGTCTTTTCTGGCGCCAACAATTTGAAATCTGGATGCGTATTGGCAATAGTTAATCCACATGAAGAACAATTGCCACAAGCACCACTTGCGCTAGGTTGCACACATAAAACATATTGAGCAAAAGCTAAAGCAAGACGATTAATACCGCTACCATCAGTGCCACTTAATAATAAGGCATGGGGTAGCTTACCCTCGATATGTAAATCAACTAGCTTCTGCCATGCCTTCATTTGCCAAGGCAGTGGATAAACCAGACCTGTCGACTCACTCATTACAACGAAGCCTTGCATCAATCAATAACTGTAGCTCTGAGTTTAACTGGCAAGCTACTGCTGCCATATCTTTACTAGCATCGATAATCTTAAATCTATTAATATCTTGCTCCGCGCGCATCAGGTAAGTTGATCTAACACGCGCAAAAAATGATAATTTCTCTTGCTCAAAACGATCCAAGTCACCGCGCAAATTAGCTCTGTGCATACCAACTTCAATTGGTAAATCTAACAAAAAAGTACAATCAGGCTGCAATCCCTCTTGCACAATATTTTCCAACTGGGTAATCAATTCCATGCCTATTTCTCTACCGCCGCCTTGATAAGCAAAGGTGGCGTCAGTAAAACGATCACAAACAACCCATTGACCAGCCGTTAGCGCAGGCAGTATTTTATTCTCTAAATGCTGCGCTCTAGCGGCAAACATTAACAATAGCTCGGTTTTAACTGCTACCGATTCTTCACGTGGAGTCAACAATAGCTCTCTAATCTGCTCAGCTAAATCAGTGCCACCCGGCTCTCGTGTAACAATGTAGTCTATATTATTGGCTGACAAAAAATCGCAGATAGTCTTGATATTGGTCGATTTCCCAGCCCCTTCACCACCCTCTACGGTAAGAAACAAGCCAGAATTTTTTCTATTTACTAACATTAATTTGATTCTTCTTGGTTAACTGGCGTCGAGCGATAGTTACTTTTACGCTGGCTACGCTGATATTTTTGCACTGCTATATTATGTTCATCTAAAGACTTAGAGAAGTAGTGATAACCATCGCCTTTACCAACAAAATATAACATACCATTGTTCAGCGGCTGCAGCGCTGCCTGAATAGATCTACGCCCGGCGATAGCGATAGGAGTTGGGGGCAAACCATTGATTCTATAGGTGTTATAGGGCGAATCTATTTTTAGGTCACTGCGCCGAATATTACCATTATAGCTATCTCCCATCGCATAGATAACCGTTGGGTCTGTCTGTAATCTCATTCGCTTCTGTAACCGCAGCACAAAAACACCCGCTATTTGCTCACGTTCACTATCTACTGAGGTTTCTCGCTCAATAATTGATGCCATTATGAGTGCTTCGTATGAATTTTTGTAAGGTAGATCTGCCGCTCGCACAGCCCATTCTTCAGCCAATACAGTTTGCATTCGCTCATAAGCTTGTTTCACTAACTGGTCATCACTTACGGTTTTATCAAAACTGTAAGTGTCTGGAAACAACCAGCCTTCCGCGCTGCCACCTTCAAACTCTATCGAACTAGGTATCTCACCCTCGAGTATCTTGACTAAGTTTTCAGTGTTATTAAGCCTGTCCATAACCTGACTAATCGTCCACCCTTCAATTAAGGTAATTCGATACTGCTTCACATCTCCAGCAACCAATTTCTCCAATAATTGATAATGTGATAACGGCGGAACTAACTCATAGAAGCCAGATTTAATATTGATCTTGTCAGTTATTCGCGCATAGGCAATTAAAAAATCAGGTGACTGAACGACATCATCAGCGGCTAAGCGGTTAATAATCTTAATCAGACTAGCGCCTGTCTCAATATTCAGTTCATAGGCCTTATTTTCCAAAGCAAGACTACTCTGTAAGTAACGCTCAAAAATCAACTTCGCACCAAAAACGCCTAATAAAAAGACTATCATTAGCACCAATAAGATTTTTAGTTTAGACATTTTTCTACTTCTAATTGAATTAATTTGCTGGTTTTACCAATAACAAGTCCATTATTACTAATTGATTTAAGCGGCCATAAACCTTGCACGCTATTGCAGACAAATGCTTCATCAAATTCGGTTAACGAGCTAGCCGCTATATCTTTCTCAATGACAGTAATACCTAATGCTGGCGCAATCATATTAATTATCTGCTCACGCATTACTCCGGTAACACCTGCATGAGTTAATAGCGGCGTGTATAAGACACCCCGTTTCACTAGGAATATATTTTTTGAAATTGCTTCTACAATATTATTTTCAGTATCTAACAACAAGCCTTCATCAGCATCGCTAGCTTGCAGCTCTTGCGCCGCCAACACCTGCTCCAAGCGATTAAGATGTTTTATACCTGCTAATTGAGCGTTGCGACTAAGCTTAATAGCGCAAATACTAGCGCTCACTCCATGCTCAGCACTATCAGATGAAACCGAAGATTTGGCAAACCAATTCATAATTACAATAGGTGCAGAGCCAGACGGAGCATAACCTCTAGCACCGACTCCACGGGTCACTATTATTTTTAGTAATCCTTGGGTTTCCAGTCCATCAGCCACCACCTGCTCCAGCACCCTTTCTTTGTAATCCTCTATAACAGAAGACTTCAGCGCTATATTTAAGCGAGCTAAACCAAGGCATAGACGGTCAAGGTGCAGCGCCCACAATGTAGGCCTGGCATTACGGCAAAGTATTGTCTCGAAAACACCATCACCATAATTCAAACCTCGATCAAATACCGAAACAACCGCTTGCGGCTTGCCATTGACTAAGGTGATTAGCGCTTGATTACTCACTGTGGCCATTAAGCTTAAACTTTTCCAAAAATCAGCGTGCCATTAGTGCCGCCAAAACCAAAAGAGTTGGATAATGCATAATCGATCGTTTTTTGTTGAGCGGTATGTGGCACATAATTTAGGTCACAACCCTCAGCCGGGTTATCTAAATTAATAGTCGGCGGTGCAACATTATTTTTTATGGCTAAGGCAGTAAATATTGCCTCTATTGCGCCCGCAGCACCCAATAAATGACCGGTCATAGACTTGGTAGAGCTAACGGCTAAATGATCTAAACTAGCGCTAAAGACCGTTTTAACCGCATGATTCTCGGCAAGATCACCGGCTAAAGTCGATGTTCCGTGAGCATTTATATAGGCAATTTGATCAGCAGATAAATTTGCATCCGCCAGTGCATTTTGCATCGACAATGCTGCCCCGGCGCCATCGGGCGGTGGCGAGGTGACATGATACGCGTCGGAACTCATACCAAAACCACAAACTTCAGCAACTATATTAGCACCGCGTTTTTTTGCTAATTCATAATCTTCCAACACCACAACGCCCGCGCCATCGCTTAACACAAAGCCATCACGTTCTTTATCCCACGGACGACTTGCCTGAGCTGGGTTTTGGTTATTGGTGGATAAGGCTCTGGCTGCCCCAAATGAGGCTAACCCTACCGGAGTGGTAGACATTTCAGCGCCGCCCGCAATCATTGCATCAGCATAGCCAAAGGCGATCTCACGTGCTGCTAAACCAATTGCATGAGTGCCTGTCGTACAGGCCGTCACAATTGCCAAATTAGCACCGCGTAAATTATGTTTAATCGATAAATACCCAGAAATCATATTAATGATGGTGCCGGGCACGAAAAATGGCGACACCCGTTTAGGGCCGCTTTTAAGTAAAGTGCTATGAGCTTTTTCTATAGAATCTAAACCACCAATACCGGCGCCAATAATTGTGCCGACACGCGGCGCATTTAGATCGGTAATTTCTAAACCAGAATCAGCAATTGCTTGTCCGGCTGCAGCAATGCCATAAAGAATAAAATCATCATATTTTCTAGAGTCTTTAGCAGACATATAGAGGTTGATATCTAAATTTTTAATAGCGCCGCCAAACTGAGCTTTGAAGTCAGTAACATCAAATCGCTCAATTCGACCAATACCACTTTTTCCTGCTAGCAATCCCTGCCAAGTTGAATCTACAGAATTGCCTAGGGGCGTAACCGCTCCCATACCGGTAATAACAACTCTTCTTTTCGACAAGATGCTCCTCCAAATACTATAATCATCTAATTAAAGTCATTCTATCGCTGCAAAATCTAAAAAGCCGCGACTACTAAAAGTAGACGCGGCTTTAAAAAATGTTAAAAACTAACTACTTCTTATTATTAGCTTAAGTTTTTGTTGATGTAATCTACAGCTAGCTGAACAGTAGTGATAGCTTCAGCATCTTCGTCAGGAATTTCAGTTTCAAACTCTTCTTCTAACGCCATAACCAACTCAACTGTATCCAGTGAATCTGCGCCGAGATCTTCTACAAAAGAAGCGGTATCTTGAATATCTTCTTCTTTAACGCCCAGCTGTTCGGCAACAATCTTTTTGACGCGATCTACAATGCTACTCATGGTTTATATAAACTCCTAATCAGTTTGTTGGCAGCAACACTACCAGTTTTAATGTGACCAAATGTCACTGCGTGGATCAAGTAAGATGTATTTTAAGCAAACGTCTCAATCACAACTAGGCACATTTTAACCTCTATTTAGAAAATAAAAAAGCTTTAAAAACAGACTGAAATTTGACCGACTATGCAACTAAGACATATACATGCCACCGTTGACGTGGATAGTTTCTCCAGTCACGTAAGCTGCTGATTCGCTTGCTAAAAATGCAACTGCAGCGGCGACTTCTGCAGGCTGCCCTAAACGACCACAAGGTATTTGCGACAACATTGCAGCCTTATTATCTTCCGCTAAGTCTTTAGTCATATCTGTATCAATAAAACCGGGGGCCACCGAATTCACGGTAATTCCTCTGCTGCCGACTTCCGCCGCCAAAGAGCGCGCAAAACCTTGAACCGCAGCTTTAGTGGCAGAATAGTTGGCCTGCCCTGGATTACCCATAGAGCCGACTACTGAACTGATATTAATAATACGCCCCCAGCGAGCTTTCATCATCGGTCGTAAACAGGCTTTTGTAACCCTGAAAATCGCATTTAAATTGGTATCAATAACTGCGTCCCACTCTTCATCTTTCATGCGCATCATTAAATTATCACGGGTGATACCGGCATTATTAACCAGAATTTGTATTGGCCCGTATTCACTACCTATTTGCTTAACTAAAGCGACAACATTTTCGCCAGAGGTTACGTTAAGGACTTTGCCACTACCTTTTATTCCAGCCTGCGCCAGATACTCACTAATAGTATTAGCCCCACCTTCGCTGGTAGCAGTCCCAATGACGGTAGCGCCGCTGGCTCCTAAAGCTGCGGCAATTGCCGCGCCAATGCCCCGGGTGGCGCCGGTTACCAATACAACTTTTTCAGTTAAACTCATTATCTTCTCCTAAACTTATAACTCAGCAATAGCCGCCGTGGCTTTTTCAAAGCCAGCGGGCGAATCAATAGTACTTGCGCCAATACTCTTATCAATACGGCGCATTAGGCCGCTCAAAACATTACCTGGGCCACATTCAACCGCATAAGCAACGCCTTTGTCTGCCATTGTTTTCACACACGAAACCCATTGCACTGGGCTCGATATTTGCTCAACCAACAAGGCCGCTATCTTTACCGGATCGCTCTCGGTTTGCGCATGAACATTGTGTATTACAGGTATCTGTGGCGCTGAGATTGTTAGCGCTGCTATAGCTTCACCGAGTTTCTCACCAGCCGGCTGCATTAAATCAGTATGGAAAGGCGCGCTAACCGGCAGCGGCATGGCGCGCTTAGCGCCCGCTGCCTTACACACCTCAATGGCGCGCTGTACAGCTTCCGCTTTACCGGCGATAACCACTTGCCCCGGCGAGTTGTAATTAACTGCGACCACACATTCACCTTGCGCAGCATCATTACAAGCCTGATTAATTTTGTCGTCGTCTAAACCTATAATGGCAGCCATTGCACCTACACCTACTGGCACTGCTGACTGCATAAACTGACCGCGCTGCTGCACTAACTTAACCGCATCACAGAACTGCAAACTTTGCGCGCACACTAATGCGGTAAACTCGCCAAGGCTGTGGCCAGCTAAATATCCAGGCTGAGGCAAGCCTTGTTGTTGCCATAAGCGCCACAAAGCCACACTTGCCGCTAGCAGTAACGGCTGAGTTTTTTCGGTAAGGTTAAGCTCTTCTTGCGGCCCCTGTTGGACGAAAGCCCATAAGTCATAGCCTAATACATCTGATGCTTCGGCAAAGGTTTGTTGAATAATGCTATGTTCATTGGCAATCTCATTCAACATGCCTACTTTTTGCGATCCCTGGCCAGGAAATACAAATGCTAACTTATTACTCGACATATCATCGCCCCTAACTATTGTTGTTAATTTTGAACAGCTAGCTCTAACTGCTCTTCCAGTAAATCGATCATATTCTGGCGTACTGCTATTACTGTCTTATCAATAGCATTGGCAAATCCATGTTGACTAGCATTACCGTGACTTTTTACCAACACTCCTTGTAAGCCTAAGAAGAACGCACCGTTGTAATTCTCCGGATCAATGCGCTTAAGCACTCTATCCATAATAGGCTTAGACGCTAGAGCAATTAACTTAGCCCATAGACTGCCGCTAAATTCTTTACGGCCGAGCTGGGCAATAAATCTGGCAACCCCTTCGCTGGTTTTTAAAGCCACATTTCCAACAAAGCCATCACAAACGATTACATCAGTATCGCCAATAAATATTTCACTGGCTTCAATATAGCCCTGATAGTTTATATTTTGCTGTGCCAATATAGTCGCAGCCAACTTAACTGATTCAGTTCCTTTAAGGGCTTCTTCACCGATATTAAGTAATCTTACTGATGGGTTTTTCTTATTTTCAATAACGCTCGCCAAAACCGAACCCATTAAGCCAAACTGGGCCAAATGTTCAGCACGACAATCAACATTTGCGCCCATATCCAAAACATAACTAAAACCTTTTTCAGTTGGTACAGATGAACAGATCGCCGGCCTATCTATGGCAGGTAAGGTGCGCATTATCATCCGCCCTAACGCCATTAGCGCGCCGGTATTGCCACCACTGACTACAGCGTCGAAGTTACCATTGGCATGAGCATCAATAGCTAAGCGCATTGATGAAGCTTTTTTGTTACGCAGCACAGAGCTCGGTTTATCGCTCATAGTAATGACTTCATCACAATGACAAATAGATAAACGATCAGGAAGAGAATTATTGGGGACGTATGTGAGAAGGTCTTTTTCACGGCCAAAAAGACAAATCTCCAAGCTGGGATGCTTGGAGATTGCAGAAATACACGCGGGAACTGTTACCGAGGGACCGAAATCGCCCCCCATTGCGTCAACCGCAATGCGAACACGAAAGGTCAAACTTACTCGTCGTCGCCTGTATTAATTACTTTCTTACCACGGTAGAAACCGTCTTTTGTCACGTGATGACGACGATGTAATTCACCGCTAGTCTCATCAGTAGACAAAGTTGGACTACCTAAAGCATCGTGTGAACGACGCATACCGCGCCTAGAACGAGTTTTCTTACTCTTTTGTACAGCCATGACGAGTAGCTCCTATTATCAAGACTTTAAATTCTTGAGGTTTTGCAGCACCTTAAACGGGCTGTCCTCGCTTGTTGGTTCAATTATCTCTATATCATCAGGTGCAGAGACATAACCAGGTTTCATCGCACACTCGTCTTCAGGGTGATATGCAACAATAGGCAGACAAAGAAGTAATTCATCTTCCAATATTGTCAACAACTCCACCATTCCGTCTGGTGCGACAATTACTTCGGTTCCACTAATGACATGTTTGGCACGTTCTTCGTCCCAAACAATGACAACAGTAAAACCTGATTCAAATTTCCAATCTGTAGGTTGTAAACACCGCTGGCATTCCAACTTAACCAAACCAGATACTTGCCCATTAATTACTGGGAGTCTTTCATCGTTATATCCCATTTTAAGGATATAACTAACCGAGCCGACATCATCAGCTAACGCTTGCGTAAATCTAACTAGCTCTGCTACCTTCAAGTCACCTTGATAAGTAGTTTCTAAAGCCGCTAATTTACGGATTTCTGCTTGGCCTGATAGGCCCCCAGTTGACATAGGCGCGCATCATAATGGGGACTTGTTAAACTGTCAAAGAAATTATTGACTTCACAGGCATTTTTGCTAATTTGAGCCATATTTTGACAACTTGGAACCCTATAATGCAGCCCATCGTTTTAGCTAGCAGCTCTCCTTACCGAAAGATACTGCTGAGCAAGCTGAATTTTAGCTTTGTTACAGACTCCGCCGACGTCGATGAAACACCTCTAATCGGTGAAGCCCCTACTGCATTGGTTGAGCGCTTAGCGACTGAAAAAACAACCGCCATTATTAGTAGGCATCCAGCAGCGCTAATCATCGGCTCCGACCAAGTTGCAAGCGTGAATGGTACAATACTTTCTAAACCCGGTAGCTTTGACAAAGCTTTTGCCCAATTACAACAATGCAGCGCCAATACAGTGACTTACTACACTGGCTTATGCCTGCTAAACGCCGCCACAAACAACAGTCAGCTGCATACCGAACGTTATCAACTAAATTTCAGAACCTTAACTGATCAAGAAATAAGCAATTATTTACAACTGGAACAACCCTACGATTGCGCCGGCTCTATAAAATCTGAAGGTTTAGCGGTCAGCTTATTTGAAAGCCACCACGGCAGAGACCCAAACGCGCTTATCGGACTGCCGCTAATTCAGCTGTTAAAAATGCTCAGGACTGAAGGGGTTAATCCACTGCTCTCTTAATACCTGCTATCTAGATGGCGAGCAATTGCAAACCGAGTAACTCGTCAAAACGATCTATCACCCGCTCGGCTCCAGCTTCCATAAGCTGCTCAGAGCTATGCACCCCATAAGACACACCTATTGATTTAACACCTGCATTTACTGCCATCTTTATATCGTAGGTAGTATCGCCAATCATGACCGCATCACTTGCTTCTATGCCAGTTTCAGTTAACAACTCATTTAACATTAAGGGATGAGGTTTAGACCTGGTCTCGTCAGCACAGCGACTATAGGGGAAGTATTGCTTTAGCGAAGAATAGCCGAACACCCTATCCAATCCACGACGACTTTTACCCGTCGCAATAGACAAACTATGGCCCGCTGCGGTTAAGTTTTGCAGCACTGCCTCAACACCTTCAAACAGCACTAAATCAGTATCGCTATTAATAAAATGATATGAATATCGCTCTGCAGTTTGCTTGGCGAGCTTATCCTTAATACCTGGAAATAAGGTCTGCAGCGCCTCTGACAAACCCAAGCCGATAATATTACTTACCTGCGAATGAGATCGCTCTGGCAGCGTAACATCAGCGATAGCCGCCTGCATCGCAGTGACAATACTATCCACCGAATCAACTAAAGTTCCGTCAAAATCAAATATATATAACATTAATTATCAATCACTTATGAATACTATCTAAGAAATAACTTAAATCACTGGGCAGCTCAGCTCTAACGGTTATTTTATCGCCACTGAGAATTGGCAACTCAAGCTCATAAGCATGCAGAAACAACCGCTTACAGCCTTTTTTCTTAAAAGCTTTATTGACATCATCACGTCCATATTTCACATCGCCAATTAGTGGATGACCGGCAAACTGAGCGTGCACTCGAATCTGATGAGTTCGCCCTGTTATAGGTGAAGCCTCAAGCAACGTTGTGCCGTTACCCTTGCTCAATACCTTAAACTTGGTATGCGATGACTTACCTTCACTGTCAACCCGCACCATTCGCTCACCACTTTGCAAATTATTTTTCAGTAGCGGCGCTCTTACCTCGGTTTTTCCTTTGGGCCAATTGCCTTCGACCAAAGCCAAATAGCGTTTTTTCACATGCTTCTCGCGTAATGCCGCATGCAACATGCGCAAGGCACTGCGCTTGCGGGCAATCATCAAGCAGCCAGAAGTGTCTCTGTCTAATCGGTGCACTAGCTCCAAGTGCCTGTCATCCGGTCTAATTTGCCGCAGGGCTTCTATTAAACCTAAATCAATCCCACTACCACCATGCACAGCAATACCAGAGGGTTTATTAATAACCAATAACGCGTCGTCTTCATACAAAATACTACTTTGCAATAATTCACTAAGTTGATTACCAACCTTTGGTATTGCATTGGGCGCAGGCAACGAAACCGGTGGAATTCTAACTTCATCACCCTCGCACAAACGGTAATCAGGCTTAACTCGACCTTTATTGACCCTCACCTCACCTTTACGGCATAGACGATACACCCGAGGCCTGGGCAAACCTTTAAGTTTAGCCAGCAAAAAGTTGTCTAATCTTTGGCCCGCATGCTCTTCATCCACAACTACGCGCTGAACACCTTGACTGATTTGTATTTTTTGCTGCTCGCTCATAAAGGCCAGATGTTATGTAAGTGATTGAGTTATCTACATGTTCCTGCTATATTGCGGTGACTTTTGGATCTGACCGAACAAAAAACGGCTAACTAATCCAAATAACACTGACTATAAATTAACCATCAAAAATAGTTGATGAGTCAGAAACAGATATTTAGGTATGGAACTGATCATTGATCAGAACCATTAATGTAAACGCGACGCAGATTCTCATGGTACGTCGTCAGTTGCAAACAGTTTGACACCTATTCGTTTAGCAATGTTACAAAGACAATGTAATAAGTACGCCAACGAATAATCGCGATATTTATAAGAAGATCGCCAAAAGGTTTATAGCTTAGTTTTGATTTAAATGCATCGAATTTGGTTAGTAAAAAATATCTAACCCTGTGCACAAAGCAGAACAGTACTGATACAGCTACTTCATCGACAAGATGAATAAGCAGGAAACAAGAACTAACCGAAGTTTAGATAGATAAACAGTAACATCGATAGTTCTCTTGCTGACGGCAGTGCCGTAAGACAAAGCGTTTGCACAATGAGTGAACGTAATAATGAAAAGAATGCTAATTAATGCAAGCCAACCTGAAGAGTTGCGCGTAGCAATGGTAGACGGCCAACGTCTGTATGACTTGGATATCGAAAACCGCACCCGGATTCAAAAGAAAGCCAATATTTATAAAGGCAAAATTACTCGGGTAGAACCGAGTCTAGAAGCCGCTTTTGTCGACTTCGGTTCTGAACGCCACGGCTTCCTTCCTCTTAAAGAAATATCTCGCGAGTACTTTACCAAGAAAAATAGCGATCCTAACAGCCGTCAAAAAATCAGAGATTTAGTCGCTGAAGGCACTGAAGTTATTATTCAAGTAGACAAAGAAGAACGTGGCAATAAAGGTGCGGCTCTAACTACTTTTATATCTTTAGCTGGCCGTTATTTGGTACTGATGCCAAACAATCCACGTGCTGGCGGTATTTCCCGTCGCATTGAAGGCGAAGAACGCAGCCACTTAAAAGAAGCAATTGGTACTTTAGAAATCCCTAAAGGCATGGGTATTATAGTGCGTACCGCTGGCGTTGGCCGCAGCGCTGAAGACTTGCAACACGATTTACGTTATTTGTTAACACTATGGGAAGCCATTGAAGGCGCTTCTGATAAACGCAAAGCGTCTTTTTTAATCCTACAAGAAAGCAATGTCATCATTCGCACAATTCGTGATTACTTACGCGACGATATCGGCGAAGTATTAATCGACTCTAAAGAAGCTTTCGAAGAAGCTCAGTCATTCGTAGAGCAAATAATGCCGCATTACTCTAGCCGCATTAAGCTCTATGAAGATGACGTGCCATTATTTAACCGCTATCAAATCGAAACCCAGATTGAATCGGCCTTCCAACGTGAAGTGCGCCTGCCTTCAGGTGGCTCCATAGTTATTGATCCGACAGAAGCACTGATTTCTATCGACATTAACTCAGCCAAAGCCACCCGCGGCGGCGACATCGAAGAGACAGCGCTGCAAACTAACTTAGAAGCTGCAGAAGAAATCGCGCGTCAATTGCGCCTGCGTGACATCGGCGGCCTAATTGTTATCGACTACATAGACATGTCGGCAACTCGCAATCAAAAAGCGGTTGAAAACCGTATGCGTGATAGCCTAGAAATTGACCGCGCTAGAATTCAAGTTGGACGTATTTCACGCTTTGGCTTATTAGAACTTTCTCGTCAACGTCTTCGCCCATCTTTGGGTGAAACCAGCTCTATGGTTTGCCCACGCTGTAGCGGTCAAGGCACTATTCGTGACACCGAGTCATTAGCTTTATCATTACTACGCTTAATTCAAGACGAGGCCACAAAAGAACGTAGCGCTGAAATACGCGTTGTTGTGCCACTAGATTTGGCTACCTACTTACTTAATGAGAAACGCGATTCTATTCATACTATTGAGCGCAACAACTCTACCCGAGTGTTGATTATTCCTAATGTAAACATGCAAACACCACATTACGACATTCAACGCTTACGCGATGATAGCGATGAAGTTAGTGCAAACCTTGCCAGCTACGAAATTGAAGTCGAATCAACTACTGTAGTTAGCGAGCCTGTAAATAAAGTAACGGCAGAGGCACCAGCGCAACAAGCGGCGATAAAAGCAATTCCTGCGGCGCGCCCACCAGCTACTGAGACTCCAGTTAAAACTAAGCTAGCGCCAGCTGCTGAGGCTAAACCAGGTTTATTCAAACGTGCTATTAGCGCCTTGTTCGGGAAAACTGAAGAAGTTACGCCAGAACCTAAGAAAACTGAGAAACCAGCCGCTAACCGCAATAATCAGCGCGGCAATAACCGTGGCGGCCAGAATCGTAATAATCGTAATCCACAGAATCGTAACCGCAACCGCAACAATCAAAACAGAGATCGCAACAAAGGCGACGCGGATAATGATAAGAATATTGAGGGTAAAGTTGAGCAAGACAATACTGATCTCAATAAAGTAACAGACGATAGGCAAACAACAGTTGATACCAGTAAGCCAGCGCGTACAACTGATGCTAATAAGCCCGCTCGCAGGCCTAAAGGCAGTAAATCACGCGCACCGCAAGAGCGTCAGCGCGGCGGGTCTCGCAGCGAAGAGGCTAAAACTAAAGAAGCAGCAGCTAAACAAGCTGAAAAAGTACAGAAAGCAGATGTTGAAGAGCAACAGCCAGTAGCCGTAGCTGAGCCAGCGCCAGCTGCCCAGCCACAAATACCGGCTGCAGCTGTTGAGGCTCCTGCTGTTGTAGCAACTGTCGCTGAAACACCGACAGCCGCTCCAGTAGTGGTTAACACAGAAGCAACAACCAGTGAGCAACAAAACACGCCGTTAGACGAGCAGGCTAGCACTCAGGCAGAAACTGTTACTAAATCTAGTGATAGCAATGAGCCAGCGCAAGCACCTGCTGCAGCTGTAGCTGTAGAGACTAATACTGAGGAAACTGCTACTGAAGTAACTAGTACTGAAGAAGCTAAAGTTGAACAAGAACAAATTGCAGAAGCTAATCCTATAGTGGCTGCTACTGAACCTACGCCAGCTCCTGTAGCTATGCCGCTAACAGCCCCAGTTGCGGTTGCAGCGTCGGCTAGTAAAAAAGCTACCTTGGTAAAACCTGTTGGTAGATCAGCTAATGATCCTCGCGACAAGCCTGCAACAGACCGAGCATTTGAAATAATTTCGGTCGCTTCGAGCAAGCCAGACTTGCCGCCAGCGGTTAAAATAGAGCCTACTAGCGCAGCTATTACTAGAGCCAAAAATGACCCTAGAGACTCATAGTATCTATCGCTAAAGGAGGCATTAAAGCTTCCTAATCAAAAAAGGCGCCTACCGGCGCCTTTTTTGATTATCGCTAGTCTTATAAGAAACCAAAAATACTAGCAAAGATCACCACAATTCCAAGCGGTGCGACCCAGCGCCCTACTACAACTAATAGTGGCGACCGACCATCGGGGAAAATGCGTAATACATCTTTATCAGCCATCACCCAGCTAGCAAACCAAATTGTTCCTAAGCTCACTAAAGGCAGTAAAATATTGGTGGTCACATAGTCGACCAAGTCAAAATAGTTTTTCTCAAACAGGGTCACATCAGACATAACATTAAAGGATAACGCCGAGCCTAAGCCAACTAACCAAACCATTACGCCAACAATTCTAGCTGCCTTCATACGCGTATAGCCTTTACACTCAACAATATAAGCCATTGTGCTTTCAACCATCGATATCGCTGATGTAAAAGCTGCACAGGTAAGCATTAAGAAAAACAAACAGGCGAAAACCGAGCCAAATGGCATCCCACCAAAAGCTATCGGCAAAGCAATAAAGATTAAATCAGGACCTTGGCCAGGCTCTAGACCATTGGCAAAAACAATAGGGAATATTGCCATACCAGCGGTTAACGCTATCAGCGTGTCAGTTAACGCGATTTGTACGCCTGCTTTAGTAATTGATACATCGTCTGGCATATATGCGCCATAAATCATCATCGCTCCAGCACCCAGGCCCAAGGTAAAAAACGAATGCCCTAAGGCCACTAACATGGAATTAAACGTCAGCTTGCTAAAGTCCGGTATAAACAAAAAATCAATCGCGCTGTTAAAGTCACCTTCTACCGCACCATAAATAACCAGTAAAACAAGCAGCGCAGCCAAAGAAGGCATGGCAACATTAATCGTCGTCGCAATGCCTTTTTCTATACCTTTGCCCAAACAGAACATCGTCGCCGCTAAAAACACCGTCGAATAGCCCAACACTAAACTGGGGCTGGCTAAGAAATTGCCGAAAAGTGCACCAGATGAAGATCCATTGAGCCCTTTAAAGGCACCTTGCACCGACAATAAAACATAATGGAGACTCCAACCAGCCACCACTATATAAAAGGATAAGATTAAAAAGCCTGCAATAACAGCGCCCCAACCACACAGCACCCAATACCTACTGGCCTTAGCCCGCTCAGAGAGTAACCTAATCGAATTAATCGGACTTAGGCGTGTCGCTTTACCAATCGACACTTCAGCAATTAATACCGGCAGTGCAATGAGTGAAATACACAGTAAATACACTAAGACAAAAGCACCTCCCCCGTTTTCTCCAGCTATATAAGGAAATTTCCATATATTACCTAAACCGATAGCTGAACCAGAAGCAGCTAGAATAAACGTCCATCGATTTCGCCATTTGCCATGTAAAGAGTCTTGAGACATTAAAAAACCTCAGTATTTTTATTTTAAAACAGCGCTCAATGGGAACACATTGAAAAAAAAGCAGCAAGTTCCTTATTCAACTATTGAGTCCTGAACTAAGGTGGGTATAATCGCGCCTTCGCAGCAAAGCTCGCATAGTCGTTTAATGCGAAAGTCTTAAAAGCAGGAATAGGTTTCTACACTGCCTGTAGGTAGTTCAAGTGTAATGCAGCTTTATAAATGCATTAAAGTTTAGGTGGGGTGGCAGAGCGGCTGAATGCACTGGTCTTGAAAACCAGCATAGGTTTGTAGCCTATCCAGGGTTCGAATCCCTGCCCCACCACCATAATTAGGGCCTTTCAAAAGAAAGGCCCTTTTTTTTGACCTCCTGTTCATAAACTGCAGTGCTTAAACTCAGCAGTCCTACCTAGCTTATTCTATCTGTTTGCTGAAAAATAAATTTTAAAAACAGTAATGGCCTCTATATTTACACCTCTAAACCAAAAAGCCCGCTAAAGAGCGGGCTTAATTATCTAACAACTTGGGCGTTAGCCTAAACGGGTATGAGCGCCTTGATTAGCCAGCTGAGCTCGGTGATCTAACCAGGCTAATAATGGTTGCCAAGTTTCAAGGTCTCTATGCACTATACCGCCTTCCATTTCAAAGATACCTAACCCCAACTCGCTTGCTTTGACGTAATTTTGCGTATCTCTCAGAGTAGTAATAAATGCAATACCTAGTGAGTTTAAGAACTTTTCTAGCTGCTGATATACTAGAGTATTTTTACGCGCCCTATTAGCAATCACTACCATCCGACCATCACTTTTATTAACTTTAGCAATCAATAATAAGTCAGCAATAAAATGTGACACGGCGTGGATATCAATAGCTGATGGCAGCACCGGAATAATAATCGCATCGGCTTGAGAAAAATTATTTCTAAAAGTCGCTACATCTAAACCTGACGGACTATCGACAACTACCCGCTGAGTATTCACCTCTGGGCGTAAAAACCAGCTATGGGTTACATTGGTGTCGGGCTTGTAGGCTGCAATCGATTGAATTGGCGGAGCAGTTTCTGGTCGACGTTTGAGCCAAAAAGTACTAGAACCCTGACTATCGTAATCAATCAAAGCGGTTTTATAATTAGACTTTGCATAATAACTAGCGATATTGGTAGACAACGTAGTCTTACCGGCGCCACCTTTTGAATTAACCACCATTACAGTAAACATATAACCGCCCCTTAAGGTCCTTCTTAGGATAAACAATTATCTAGACTTACAAATATAATACCGAAACCGATAAAAGCCAACCGATCCAGCAACTACGTTTACGGCCATTTTGCTAAATTCTAGCAATCAATGATTAACAGCAGCTGAAAAACTAAACTTTTTCTAACTAAAATGGTCTTATAACCATACGTTAATAGGGGTTGTAAATATTCATTAATCTCTTGATTTTACTGGGTTCGCCCCTATTATTAACACCTGTAACCGCAATGATCTTTTAGGAGACGACAATGCAACACAAATCATCAATCGATGCGACATTTAGTTCGAGCCAAACTGGCGTTGAAGTAAACAAAGTACTTAAGAATACATATATGCTTCTTGGCCTGACCCTGCTATTTAGTGCTATTACAGCTAGCATTGGCATGGCAATTAACTTAAGCCATATGGCCGGTATAGTGTGTATGTTTGGCGCTTTTGGCCTGCTGTTTGTTGTTAATAAAACAGCCGATAGCGGTAAAGGAATAATCGCGATATTTGCTTTTACTGGCCTAATGGGGCTGTCCCTCGGCCCAATGCTAACGTACTACATGGCAATGGCTCACGGCCCTGCACTAGTATTAAAAGCACTTGGCGGTACAGCAATTATCTTTTTTGGTCTATCTGGCTACGCCTTAGTAACACGTAAAGACTTCTCTTTTATGGGTGGATTTTTATTCGTCGGCTTACTTGTTGCGGTAATAGCTAGCATCGCTAATATCTTTTTTCAAATCCCTGCGTTGTCGCTAGCGGTTTCATCAGCCATTATCTTGATCATGTCTGGTTTAATCTTGTTTGATACCAGTCGTATCATTCATGGTGGTGAGACTAACTACATTCGTGCAACAGTTTCTTTATATTTAAATATTTATAACTTGTTTGTGCACTTACTACATCTTTTAGGTGTAATGAGCAACGACTAAACCAAGGCGATACTATGGAAGCCTCTCAGTTTTGCTGAGGGGCTTTTTTATATAATGAAAATATCTGTCATCATTCATGGAAGCCCATACTCTAGCCAAAGCGCTATAAGCGCCCTAGCGTTTTCCAAAGCAGCTATAATATCAGGTCACGAAATTTATCAGGCCTTCTTTTATCACGATGGCGTATTTAATAGCACCGCACTTTCAATCCCGGCGCAAGATGAGCAGTTTCCAGGCAAGCTTTGGGCTGATTTTGCCACTGAAGAAAATATTAAATTAGTCAGTTGTATCTCATCGGCCAGCCGACGCGGCATCCATGATCAAGCTGAAGCACTGCGACATGAGCTACAAAGCGCTAATCTAAACACCATCTATCAAATAGCTGGTTTAGGCGAACTAGTGGAAGCAAGCCTTACATGTGATAGAACAATAACGTTTGGAGCATGATATGACAGCTACCCAAACTAAAAAAATCCTCGTCGTATGCAGTCAAGCTCCCGCTAAAGGCAACCTCGCCAGAGAAGCATTAGATACCGCATTCGCAGTCGCCGCCTTCGATCAGTCAGTATGTGTATACTTTAGCGGCGAAGGTGTGTGGCAATTGTTAGCCGCAGAACAAACTAACTTAACTACCGGCAAAGCTATTAATAGCAGCTGGAACGCCGCATCTCTATACGAAATAGATAAACTCTATGTCACCGCAGAAGAGCTTGCTAAACGGTGCATCAATGCTGATGAGCTTATTGCTGGGATTAGCATAATTAGCGCTAAAGAGGTTAATGAAATAATGACGGCCCAAGACTTAGTACTGAGCTTTTAGATGATTCTTCATACTGTAAATAAAGCCTCAACTGACTCTTCTGCACTAGCTCAATGCCTTGCGGTTATTGGTAGCACTGACTGCCTATTATTAATCGAAGACGGTGTATACAACGTCGTGTTGGACCTTGAGCGGCTAATAACACTGGGCGACCGCTGCAGCGTATTAAAGGCCGACGCAGACGGAAGAGGTATAGGCGATAAAGTCGCAGGCAATTTCAATCTAGTCAGCCATAACAAATTTGTAGAGTTAGTCGTAAGCTGTAAATCCACCCAGAGTTGGTTTTAACAAGGTGAGTGAGCTGACTATAAAACTTGATAAAGAAGGCTTCGTTGTCGATCTCAAACAATGGGATAAACAAGTCGCCGCCGTACTTGCTAATAACGAACACATTGAACTAACACACGAGCACTGGGATGTAATAATCGCACTGCGTGATTTTTATAGTGAATATCAACTGTCACCAGCAATGCGCCCATTAGTTAAATACTTGAAACTACAGTTACATAAGCCCGATTTAAACAGTATTTATTTACTTAAACTATTCCCTGGCAGCCCCGCGAAAATTGCTGCGAAAATTGCGGGCCTACCGAGACCCGAAAATTGTTTATAACCATTTAAGAAGCACAATGACAAACCCAATAGAATTTTCTAGCTTTATAAAAATACTTGGCAAAGGCAAAACAGGCAGCCGAGCATTAGATCAAGAGCAAGCATATCTAGCTATGAAAATGATCTTAGCCAAGCAAGTAGAGGATGTGCAGCTAGGCGCATTCTTAGCCTTGTTGCGAGTAAAAGAAGAAACACCTGAAGAACTTGCAGGTTTCACCTTAGCGGCCCGTGAGCATATCAATGCTCCAAAAATCGCGGTAGATATTGACTGGCCCAGCTACGCTGGTAAAAAAACGCAACACCCTTGGTATCTTTTGAGCGCGCTGTTACTAGCCCAAAATGGTTTACGCGTATTTATGCATGGTGCCTTAGGCACATCTAATGATCGTTTATATACAGAGAATGCTTTAACAGCATTAAATATCACTCCATGCCGAGATTGGAATGAAATTGAAAAAAATCTAAATCAAACCAATTTTTCTTTTATGCCGTCCCATTGCTTTAGCCCACAATTAACTTCGTTGCTAGAACTGAAAAGACTGCTAGCCCTGCGGTCTAGTGTTCATAGCATGGCACGACTGTTTAATCCGTTTATAGCCCCCACTTCGCTACAAGGTATTTTTCACCCTAACTATGCGCCGGCTCATCAACAGGCATCTGTATTGTTAGGGCAAAAGAATAGTGTTTCGTTTAAAGGGCACAATGGTGAGGCTGAAATTAGACTAGAGGCAGATAGTAAATTGTTTATGGTTGAAGACGGTGTGGCGGTTAATGAAATTTGGAAACGCTCGCTTAGCGCTAAGCCGGCTGATGTTTTACCTAGTGCTGAGTATGTGGCCTCGCTATGGTCAAACAATGTGCAAGATTCGCTAGGTGAAAATATTATTGTTAATACTACGGGCGTTGTTTTGTTGGCTCACGGGATTGCTAACAGTCAGGACGACGCTGTTTATATTGCTAAGGGATGGTGGGCTAGCCGAAATAAGTAAGGTTTATTTAGTCAGTTTTCGCCATTACATGAAATCTGGCCTAGCGATATCCATCGGGATTATTCTCCTGCCAGCGCCAAGAATCCTCAACCATATCCTCAATAGTAGCCTGCGCTTTCCACCCCAACTCAGCAAGCGCCAAAGACGCATCTGAGTAACACTGAGCGACATCACCCGCACGGCGGTCTACAATTTCATAGGCAATAGTTTTACCAGAAGCACGCTCTAAGGCTTTAACCATATCCAATACCGAATAACCCTGCCCTGTACCTAAGTTGTATACCGCGCACTGCCCTGAGCCTTGTAGCTTATCTAAGGCGGCTATATGCCCTTTGGCTAAATCGACGACGTGAATGTAATCTCGCACGCCGGTGCCATCTGGCGTTGGGTAATCACCACCGAATACTGACAAACACTTACGCTTACCCACTGCCACCTGAGTAATAAACGGCATTAGGTTATTAGGAATATCAGACGGGTCTTCTCCGATGCGGCCGCTGTGATGGGCGCCTACTGGGTTGAAATAACGTAATAAGGTGATATTCCAGCGCGGATCTGACTTTTGCATGTCAGTTAGCACTTGTTCAACCATAAGCTTTGACCAACCGTATGGGTTGGTGGCAGATAACGGGAAACCTTCAGTAATTGGGCAGCTTGCAGGATCGCCGTAAACGGTGGCTGATGAGCTAAAAATAATACTGAATACATTCGCTTGAATCATCGCTTCGCAAAGCTGAAATGTGCCTACCACGTTATTTTGATAATACCGCAGCGGTTGTTCCACAGACTCCCCAACCGCTTTTAGGCCGGCAAAATGAATCACTGCATCTATATCGCACTGACTGAATAAATCGGCCAAAGCCGCTTTATCAAGCACATCGCCTTTAATAAACTCAGCCGCTTTGGGGCTTAGCTCGTTAATGCGGTCTATTGCCACTAATGAGCTGTTAGACAAATTATCGAAAATGAGGACGTCATGTCCTAAAGCAAGTAGCTCAACACAGGTGTGGCTGCCGATATAACCCGCTCCGCCTGTTACTAAAATCTTCATTAAATGTCCTTTTAATATGCTTGCGCTCTTTTGGAGCTACCTTCTTAAATCTTTTCCCATATAATACGCACCCTACTCGGTAAACGTAAGAACCTAATGCCATTATCTACTTTTAATCCTGCTAACTATGAACAACTACTAACTGACAAACTGGCCCAATACCGCCCGTTATTTGATCAGTTGGATTTTACTGAGCCGCAGGTATTTATCTCGCCAAAGAGCCATTATCGTATGCGCGCTGAGTTTCGTATGTGGCATGACGAAAACCGGCTTAACTATGTAATGTTTAAGAAAGACAGCCCAAAAGAGCCCGTCGAGATACACGATTTTCCTATTGCTAGTAAAACTATCACTAAGCTAATGCCGCTGCTGCGCGAACAACTACAAGTGAATGAAGAGCTGCGCTACAAACTATTCCAAGTAGAGTTTTTAAGTACCACTTCAGGCGATATGCTGGTGAGTTTGCTGTATCACAAAAGGCTAGACGAAAACTGGAGTATTGAAGCCACCAAGCTTAGCGATGCGCTAAACATTAAGATTATTGGCCGCGCACGAAAGCAAAAAATTGTTATTGGTGATGATTTTGTCACTGAAAAACTAATTATTGATAACCGCGAATATATATATCGTCAATTTGAAAACGCTTTTACTCAACCTAATGCGGCAATCAATGTTGAGATGATCAACTGGGCTTTAAGTTGCTGCGATAATATTACTGGCGACTTACTAGAGCTATATTGCGGCAATGGTAACTTTACCATTCCTCTAGCGGCTAAGTTTGATCGTGTTCTTGCTACCGAAATTTCAAAATCGTCAGTGGCGGCGGCAAATCACAATTGCCAAGCTAATGTTGTCGAAAATATCACTATGCTACGCATGTCGAGTGAGGAATTCACCAGTGCCTGGAATAAAGAAAGAGAATTTCGTCGCCTCAAAGACATAGACTTAGATAGCTTTGATTTATCCACTATATTGGTAGACCCACCACGTGCGGGCTTAGACGATGAGACATTAAAGCTGGCTCAACGATTTGATAATATTTTATATATATCTTGCAATCCGCAGACTCTAGCAGATAACTTGGCAATACTGTGCCAAAGTCATACTATTATAAAAACAGCATTTTTTGACCAGTTTCCCTATACCCAACACCTTGAAAGCGGCGTATTACTACAACGAAAAGAGGACGGATAGAATGCCAATCATTATCGACCAACAACAAGCCACAGAAATGCTAAGTCTGCTAGATGGCTGGAAGCTAGTGGATGCAGGCATAGAGAAAGAATTTAACTTTAGTGATTTTTTCAGCGCCTTTGACTTTATGGGCCAAGTGGGAAAATTAGCCGAACAGCAAAATCATCATCCGGACTGGTTTAATAGCTACAATCATTTACTGATTATTTTAACTACCCACGAAGTGGGAGGCGTTACCGAACGTGATTTCAAATTAGCCAAAAGCATTGATAAATTGGTCTACGTTAGTACACAGTAACACTATGTTTTAGCAGCTCTCTGGGAAGCACATGATCTAAATTAGCGATGTCATCTTTGTTGACTTCAATAAGCTTCCAATTTTTTTCTTGGTAAATACTTTTACGATTTAGCATATTGCTCAATACGCCACTGCCGCCTTTTTCACCCCAATATTCAATATAAACATTACCTGTCGGCAGATAAAAGTCAGAGTAAAATTCCTGTTCTAACGGCAGCCTACGACCACAGCTGTGGGTAATACCGGCAAAATATAGCCAATTACAAATACTAACTTCTTCGTTGGTAGAAAAATGATGGCCATCAACACCTTGAAAATAACCCTTATCATTAGCTGTGGCTTTACCTAATTGACCATAAGAATTTTCTAAGGCACAGCACAAAGATTTTTCTTCAATGATTTTTAACGGCCACTTAACATAAGGAATACTAGTTTCTTCGTCTTCGACTTGCTCGCCATTTAGTGCCTCGCCCGCCGGCGTAATACGCCAACCTTTAATACCCGGCGTTAACCAGCCAAGCTCGGCCAAGACGTGATTCATATAACGACCCGACACTGAAAACTGTTTGCCTAAGCTACTAGCACTAATCACTAAATCAGCAGGTAGGTTTTTAATCGACCGATGTTCTAAAACATCGCGTGACCAAACTACATAACGACCGTATTTTTCGCTATTGGCGTAACTGCCGCCTTCAAACTCGCCTTTAGCCGTCAGCACCCAGGCATCGCCATGGCGCTTCATCCAACCGAGGTCTTTTAGCAGTAAAAATAATTCACGCGAAGGTATGCCAAGCTCTTTAGCTAGAGCACTGGTAGAGATGTTAGTTTTAAGGTCTTTGGCGCTCATTAACGCAAATCCAGCCTATTCAGGAAACATGATAGATTATGTTAACAGAAAAGGAATTAAGCCAAATAGCGAAAAGCGACTTTAACTTTACTAGCTACTTTAATAATTTCTTAAAATCCGCTGGACGTTTTTCAATAAAAGCCATCACAGCCTCTATGTTCTCAGGCGAACCTGCTTGTTTTTTCATCCCTTCATGCTCTACTTCAAGAGCCCTGTCTATGCCGCTTTTATGAGCTGCTTTTAAACAGCGCTTAGTTTCACGCAATGCATTAACTGGCCACTTGGCGATTTCTGCAGCTTTAGCTGCTGCTTTTTCCAATAAGTCAGCATCACTATATTTGGCCGTCGCTATTCCAACATCAACTGCTTTGTCAGCATTTATCCATTCAGCCGTATAAAACAGCTCAGCGGCGCGGCGCGCGCCTATATTGGCCTGCAACATATAGCTTGAGGCGAACTCTGGCACTAAACCCAAATTAGCAAAGGGTAGCCGCATACGCAGTGACTCGCCGACATAAACAACATCACAATGGAATAGAATTGTCGCGCCACCGCCGATGGCAATACCTTGAGCCGCGCCAATCAACGGTTTATCAAAATCACAAATCACCCGTGCTGCAGACTCAAATGGATGCTCGCTATCAGCGCCACCGAAATCATTGAGATCTACACCGGCGCAAAAATCCGCGCCATTGCCAGCCAATACCACTACATTCACCTGGTCATTTTGCTGAGCCTGCAAAAACGCTTCACGCAACTCAATCCACATTTTTATATTGAGCGCATTTTTTTTATCAGGGCGATTAAAAGTCAGTGTTAATACACCGTCGCTTAAGTTTTGTAACAGTAAGCCAGCCATAATTTACTCAATCTAAAAAAGTAGTAGTCTCAGACAATGGTGCTCGGTCTATTTTTATTGCATTAATTGGTGAATCATCAGCTGCATAACCAAATGAAAGCCCAAACATTAAATTTAAATCGTCACTAACAGTAAATTCTTCTTTTACAATGCCGGCAAAAAACCCTAGCGATGTCTGTGGACAAGAAGCTATACCATTAGCTTGCATCGCCAGCATGACGCTTTGAGCATACATCCCTAGATCAGCGCCCTCTCTGATACCGAATTTTTTATTAATAAAAAAAAATGCCACATGAGGCGCATCGAAAAAGCAGAAGTTACGCATAAAAAACTCACCACGGCGTGCTTTATCCGACCGCTCTATTCCCAAGGCGGAATAAACCGCATTGGCACTGCCGTACTGACGATCTTTATAAACCCCTTCGTAAACACCGTCGTAAGGTATATCCATATCACCTATTTCACCTTTAAAGGCTGCTTCGGTAATCTTAGTCCGCAGACGCTCGCAACTCTCACCTGATGCTACGCAAACCTCCCATGGCTGGGAATTACAGTTTGACGGCGCCCATTGAGCAAGATCAAATACTGCCTCTAGAACATTTTTAGCAATCGGTTCACTTTTAAAGTCGCGAATAGAACGCCGGGATAGCAGCGCCTCTTCAACCGTCATAGAATTTTTAAGATGTGACACACTCATAGTATTAACCTGTGTTTAAAATATTGACAGTTACAGACTGACAGAAAAATAAGTAAATTTATTCCGCGCTCTTAACAGCACCACTTTCCTTTAACTGTGCAATAGCGGCCTCATCTAAGCCCAGAGACGCCAGTATTTCATCGGTATTAGCACCGTTAACAACTGCAACGTTGCCAATTTCACTAACGGTGCGACTAAAGCGGGGCGCTGGTGCAGACTGGGTTACGCCCTCGATCTCAACATACGATTGACGCTGTTCGTTATGCGGATGCACTGGTGAATCTTGCAACGAGACAACCGGCGCAAAACACACATCGGTGCCTTCCATTTGTTCACACCAATAATCACTAGGCTTGCTTAGAATGACCTTAGTAATCTGCTCTTTTAGCTCAGGCCAACGCGTTTTGTCGTATTGCACCATAAAGTCAGAGGATTGCAGGTCAATGCCTAGCTTCTCTTCTAACAACGCATAAAACTGCGGCTCTATAGAGCCAATAGATATCCACTCGCCATCACTACACTTATAAGTGTCATAATAATGCGCAGTGCCATCTAGCATATTAATATTGCGGCCCGACTCCCACATACCCATGGCTTTAAAAGCATGCATAAATGACATTAATGAAATAACACCATCGGTAATTGCGACATCTATCGCTTGTCCTTTACCGGAATTTGTTGCTTCAATAATCCCCGCTAATAGACCCATAATTAGATACATGGAGCCGCCACCAAAGTCACCCAACAAATTAAGCGGCACAACTGGCCCACTCTCTTTAGTACCGATCGAGTCTAATGCACCAGTGATAGCAATATAGTTAATATCATGACCAGCGGTATGCGCCAACGGACCAGTCTGGCCCCAACCTGTCATACGGCCAAATACCAACCGTTCATTTCGAGCGATACAAACATCTGGGCCTAAGCCTAATTTTTCCATCACCCCAGGACGATAGCCTTCTATTAATGCATCGGCTTTTTCAACTAGTTTTAAAACTACCTCTACCCCAGCAGGGTTTTTCAAATCGACTGAGATAGATTTTTTACCTCGATTCATTACATCAACTGGGCCACCGTTAGTCGTCATACCTGCCTTAGAGCGATCAATGCGGATAACTTCTGCGCCTAAATCAGCTAGTAACATACCGGCAAACGGGCCAGGTCCTATACCCGCCATTTCAATTACTCGTATTCCCTTTAATGGACCCATCAAAAACCTCTGTTATGTAGCTGTTGTTTAGTATTTATTGTCCGGTAAAGTGGGCCGGGCGTTTTTCTTTAAACGCTTTCATTCCCTCTCTTGCATCACTGGATGCAAATACCGGAAATGCTAACTCATCTGATTTCAACATCGCATCAGCCTCACTAATATCACCTTGTATTTCTCGCAATGACTTAGTGATAGCTTTTAATGCCAAGGGCCCCGTTTCGCAAATTTTAGCAGCCAACTCTTTGGCTACTTTTAGTGCATCGCCCTTAGGAACAACCCGGTTGATCATACCCCAGTCCAGCGCTTCTTGAGCGCTAACATGCCTGCCAAGTAATAGTATTTCAGCCGCTAAACAATAAGGAATTTGCCGCGGCAGGCGAACACTAGAACCAGCCATTGGGTACAAACCTCTTGCCACTTCAGTAACACCATAAATTGAGTCTTCAGCGCCAACGCGGATATCAGTGCCCGCTAGTATTTCAGTGCCACCCGCTAAGGCGTAGCCTTCTACCGCTAAAATAATTGGCTTATTAGGTCTGTTATCACGCAATAAAGCCTGCCAATGCAAATTAGGCACCTCAGTCATCATCTGCTGAATTTCTTCTACGCCTTCACCACCCTCGGGGCCCGCTTTCAGATCCATACCGGCACAAAAAGTATCACCGTTGGCAGTTAATATGGCACACATTAAACCGTCGTCTTCATCAAGCAAACGCCACGCTTTATATAAGCCAACTAGCATACCGGGGGTAAAGGCGTTTTTTTTCTCTGGCCGATTCAAGGTAACAATTAATATGCTGCCATCTTGCTCGACTATGCAGTTGTCGGTACTTATATCCAATGATATCGCCATAATCTTGCTCTCTTAGGGATCAAATAAACGCGGCTAACGCATAACGAATAATGTAGCTATTACCATAGCTACCTGCAGCCTTGGAGTATCCGATCTCGATTAGTTTAATCTTTAACTAATTTAGACCATCACTCCATGACTTAAAAGATCAGAATTGCTGACTGAGTTAGTAACTAGCCAACCGAATGGGCGCCGGCAACAGCAATTTCCTTGGCGGCTTTGTAGTCAGGCTTACCATTTGGACCACGCGGCACTTCATCAACCACATGTAACTCACGCGGCAGTTTGTAGCCAGCTATGCGACTGCGAGCGTCTTCTTGCACGCTCTCTAACGAGGGTTGATAACCTTCTCTGATCGATATTACTGCGGTTACTTTCGAGCCGTAGCGATAGTCATCAGTGCCAACAACTAACGCATCAAAAATACCGGGATGGGCTTTTAACGCTTCTTCCACTTCTTCAGGAAATATCTTTTCACCACCAGAATTAATACAGTTAGAGCCACGACCAAATACAGTAATGGTGTTGTCTTCCTCAAGCTTCGCCTCATCGCCGGTTAATAACCATAATTGGCCGTCAAGCTCGACAAAGGTTTTAGCAGTTTTTTCTGGATCACCATAATAGCCCACTGGAATATAACCAGAGCGTGAAAATATTCCTTTCTCACCTGGCTCAGCGTGTCGCAGCGGAGTTTCGCTTTCAACTATAACGCCCATAAAGTCAGATTTAGCCACATTACCTAGGCCACGTTCTGATTTTCTGGAGCCGCCATCCATACCTAAATTACCAGATTCTGACGATCCGAAAGAGTTGGAGATAAACGCATTGGGGAAAAAGCTTTTAAATTCTTGTTGTTTACTTTCAGAAAAGACAGCACCGCCTGAACCAATACTAAATACAGAGCTTAAATCCCAATGGTCAGACTTTTCGCGCAAGGCATCTAATAGTGGTATTGCCATCGCATCGCCAACAATGGATACCGAGTTAATTTTTTCGCGCTCAACCAAATCCCAAATATAGCCAGCCTCTAATGAGCGTTTATCACTCAGTACCAACTTGCCACCGGCTAATAATTGAATACAAGCATACCACCAGCAAGCACCGTGCATTAACGGCGCCAAAGCAATACCGGCAATGGGGTTTTCCGGCACTCTGCTAACAATATCTGTCGGCGTCTCGCATGCGCCAAGCGGTGAAAACCAACCACCGCCTCCAAGTGCTGCAAAAAATAATGATTTATGTGGCCAGATAACTCCCTTTGGCATACCGGTTGTGCCGCCGGTATATAATAAAAACACATCGTCATCGCTGCGTTCAGCAAAATCACGCTGATCACTTTCAGCGGCAATAACGTCTTCATAAAAATGCGCATCAATGCTGCTAATATCTGCGCTAGAATCATCAGCAATGGCAATATAAGTTGCCAACTTAGGCGCACTCTTTTTGATTTCTGCAATGCGCGGAGCAAATTCTTGGTTGTGAATACACGCAACCATATTGGCATTATCAAAAATATACAGCAGCTCGTCTTTTACATAGCGATAATTCACATTGACCGGCACAGCCCGAATTTTAAAGCAGGCCAACATGCCCTCTAAATATTCGTTGCAGTTATATGAATACAAACCAACGTGATCACCACAACCGACCCCGCGGCTACTCAAATAATGGGCTAATTTATTGGCCCGCTGCTCTAAGTCAGAATAGCTAGCGCGGTGCTCGCCACACACCAAGGCGTCGCGACCGCCAAAATTGTCTGCAACCTGTTCAAATAAATCGGCCAAATTAAAGTGTAAAGTCATCGCTACCGTCCAGTTAATATTGTTATGTAAGGCTAAAGCCTTTAAAGACTGATGTTTATCACACTATGGCTTGTCGCTACTTACCATCCACATGGCAAAAAACTGTGCGCCTCCGCCGTAGGCATGGCCCATGGCCATTTTGGCACCATCAACTTGATGATCACCGGCATCGCCTCTCACCTGCCGCGCCGCTTCAGCAAAGCGAATCATGCCTGATGCACCGATAGGGTTTGAAGACAGTACACCACCAGAGCAATTCCAAGGCGTATCACCGCCAGCATGCAGAGAAGTGACGCCATCCATAGTTAATTTCCAACCCTCGCCGAGCTCAGCAAAGCCTAAATTCTCTAACCACATTGGTTCATACCAACTAAAGGGCACATAAATCTCAGCGCAATCTATTTCCTTACGCGGGTTAGTAATGCCAACCTGCTTATACAAATCGGCGGCGCAGTCACGCCCTGCCTGTGGATTAACTTCATCTCTACCTGCATACATAGTGGGCTCAGACCGCATCGCACTACCACGTATCCAGGCTGGCGCCTTGGGTGAATCGGCCACCAAGTCTTCATGGGCAATTATCATCGCACAAGCACCATCTGACGACGGGCATGCTTCTAAAAAGCGTAACGGATCCCATAGCATCATTGACTCACTCACCATCTGCTCTGAGATGTCGGCAATATGCAAATGCGCTAAGG
The DNA here is from genome assembly GCA_046710535.1 of Pseudomonadales bacterium. Classification (GTDB taxonomy): domain Bacteria; phylum Pseudomonadota; class Gammaproteobacteria; order Pseudomonadales; family CAWVSB01; genus CAWVSB01. Next base: position 248,967 of record JBKEHH010000001.1, on the reverse strand, counting down.
GGTTATTTAAGGCATGAATGCGGTCTTTAACAGCAACTTTAATGCCTACATCTAAAGGCGCTTTGCTGCGCCGCATATATTCTCGGATGATCGGCGCAAAATAGCCACCAGCCCCCGCATTTAAATGCGGCGAAAATGGCATGGGATTAGACAGTGCCCACATCGCATTTGATTCTGATTGTTTCTCAAAAGTAACCGTCAATATGCGCTTGAATACACCCGACTGCACATAAGATGCTGCCACAATGGCAGTCGATCCACCGACAGAGCCAGCGGTATGTACACGCAACATCGGCTTGCCGTTACAACCTAAGGCGTCGGTCAAATATAATTCAGGCATAACCACGCCTTCAAACATATCTGGCGCCTTGCCGATAATTACCGCATCAATATCATCCCAAGTTAAGTCGGCGTCTTTTAATGCCTTAACGGCGGCTTCTCTTACTAGGCCTGCAATCGATACATCACCACGCTTAGCTTGGTATTTGGTTTGGCCAATGCCAACAACTGCTGCTAATTCAGCCATTATTCTGCCCCCTCTAAAACAACCACCATATTTTGCTGTAAACAGGCGCCGCTAGTTATATGCGCCACGCCGCGCTTATATTCACCATTGCAAATCCGCATTGCCACTTCACCGATACGCGACAGACCCGACGCCATCATTAAGTTACCGGCTAATACGCCGCCCGACGGGTTAATGTCGCAGTCATCGTCTAAGCCTATAGCTTTTTTAATCAAATAATGTTGATGGCTAAATGGCGTATAAATTTCAGCAACTTCTACCTTAGCGTTAGCAACACCTGCTTTTTCAGCAGCAATTTTTGTTGATTGCGATTCCCGCAGATTACGCAAACCGATATGACCTGACTCGATTCGATGATCGATACCTTTAATAATGGCATAAGGCTTACCCAGCTCTATGGCTTTCTCCACTGTACACATCACAATGGCAGCTGCACCGTCAGACACAGGACAACAATCATGCTTACGCAGAGGTGATAAATAGGTTGGTTCAGCTAATAACTCCTCGACACTAAAGTCGCCTTTTAATTGTGCATGGGGATTGTCTTTCGCTTTAGCCCGCGAATGAACCACTACTTTGGCCATGTCTTCCTCGGTTATGTCACCCGCGTCTAACATCAACCGCGCTTGCATCGCTGCCATCGATATAGAGTCTGCAGCTAAAGGCGCACTGTAATAAGGGTCTAGCTGTTTAGATAACACAATGGGTAAATCACCCGGTGACGATTTACCAAAACCATAAATCAATGCCGTTTCAGCTTGTCCCATTTGGATCTTCAGCCAGCCTTCATATAAAGCCCAGGCCGCATCCATTTCTACATGCGACTCTTTAATCGGTGGCACGGCGCCAAGCGCGTCGACTCCCAGTACAAACGCAAACGCTGCACCTTGCTGGTAGTCACAGCTACCAGAGCATGTGAAATCAACATTTTGCACACTATCTAGACCCGAATCAGCCAATACTTTTTGCACCAATGGCATAATTAATTCAACTTCATTAGTCGCCCCCGCATCAGCTACGCAGTCACTTTGTGCATATGAAATAATCGCTATATCACGCATTAACTAGTCTCCTTGGCTGACGGATTAACCTTACCGATCAAATCAACGGGTATATCAGGTTCGTCTATGGGTCGCCAATACAAAATATTGTCCATAGCGTAATCCCATTCTTCTTTGGGTTTCCATACGGCTTCAACGCGCTGACCAATATGTATTTCTTCATTCACACATTCACTCATTAAATGAATAAACGAAATGTTTGCTCCATCGGCAACCAAATTAGCAATAATATAGGGCGGTTTTATGGCATGGCCGGGAATAGGAATATAAACAATAGTAAAAGACTCAACTGTTGCCTTGTCAGCACACTCCACGTCTTCGATGGTAGCAACGCCGCAGGCAGCGCAGGAGCCACGCGGTGGCACATAGACATTGCTACATTTAGGGCACTTTTGTCCGACTATTCTGCCCTCTTTAATCGCCCCCAAGAATCGCGCTGTCGAGCTGCCAGCAGTAAAGTTGTAATCCAAATAAGTTAGACACTCAATATCGGTGATATCTGCTAACTTTTCGCCTGCCGGCAGCGGCTTAGCTTCATCTTTAGACTCTGCTGACACGAAATACGCCATATCATCGATAAAGCCCTTAGGCTCATCGGCCCAACGCACCTTAACTTGCATACCAGTAGCCATATTGTCTTCACTACCAGCAGCAACCATGTGCATCATTGGGGTGTCGGCGCCGTCCATTAATATTAATGCCCAAGCAAACGGCTGTTGTAATAAGTGTTTAGGCCTAGGGTGTTTAACCCAACTCCACGTTTGTACGACACCGGTATCTTTAACCGACACAAACTCAGTCAGCTCCTCAGCAGTTATCGGGTCGTATTCAACTGGCGGCACTATCACTCTGCCATCACTACCCTTAATACCAACCACCTTGCGTTGGCGTAGCTCAGTTAAAAACCGCCCCACTATCGGCCCGGTCGAGCGAGTATAGTTATAGCCGGAGCTGAAAGTTTGATTCAATACTAGATCTTGTTGCTGCGACATAGTTAACCCTCAAATACTTAAATTTAAGCTGTAGTAGCCTTTTTATAATTAATTATTAAGACAGAAATAGGCGATAAGTATTACTGGCTGGGCTAGCTAAGGCTAGAGTTTTAGAGGTGGTTTGGATTACGGTGGATTAATGATAACTAATGGGTAATCTTTAAGATTGATATTATGAGCTGCTGGCAGAAACCTAGTTAGACCCTAACTGACTGATGACGTGACTAAATTCATCAACACTAGACATAAAAGACAAAACCTCCATATAAATATTTAGCGGCCTCTGCATCTAAAATTAATACCCTATCGCCCTTGTTTAATCGACCACATTTACGCAAGCGATCAAAACTCAGCCAGATAGCCGCTGAGCCTAAATTGCCTAAACGATCCGCATCGGCGATGACTTTCTCTTTATCAATTCCTAAATATTGCTCAAATAGTTCGCCTGACTGACCGCTTACCTGATGTGGCAAAATATAAGCAAAATCATCTAGCGAATAACCGCGTTAAGTGAACGCCTCAATTCCTTTTAGAAACGAACTAGCCCCGTTATTTTTTACCGCTACGGCGTTATGGCGGAATTCGGGAATAGACCTTTCACAGTACACATTGTCACTGCCGCCGCTCAAATAAAAATCAGGTTGCATGCCATTACAATGTGGCCTATGTAAGCATCAGAAATAATATCGCTATTGCAACCAGCGTCAATAATCTGATAAAACGAGTTTATTCTTGCAGCGCTCTTTATCTCAAGTAATCGCGTTGAAACTGATTGATAAAAATCAATGTAATCGGGCTCTAATAAATTATCCTGCTCAGCGGTGAGCATAACAACTAGTGAATCTAGCTCGGAGTATTTTTCTCTGACCACGCTGCCTTCAAGTAATAGCGGCGCCGATTTATCAAAATAGACGCGGTAATCTGCATTAGTTTTGAGCTGCCCCACACCAGTTAAAATTATTATGATTATAACGACTGCCGTAACTTGCATTGATCACGAGGACAGCGGTGTTTTGGCAGTCATGTTAGAAGCATTTATTGTAGATGTGCCTAGCGCTATATGTAGATTCTTTAGCTTGTAGATTATTCGACTATTAATTTGTAGGATAGTTCTGGGATAGCGTATTTAGTTAGATCAAGAATTGTATGAAGATGATTTACCTTTCTTCGATGGATAAGACTACACCATAAATGCGCGCAGTACAGCGAACACATCAGAACTATTAGCGCGGCGAGTATAAGCACGTAACTGTCGGCTGAAATCGCCTATTTATGTCAGTATAAGCTTATGTAGAAATTGATTCATAAAGCTGTAGCTGTAATAGTAAACTAGCCCCAACTTGCCCAATCGCTTGCTGGCGGCTTAGCACCAAAGTATGACCAATTCACTGCAACTATCGGTTGTATTCGTCAAACCCTAGAATATGCAGCCGGTAGCGACCAGCAGATCATAAGTGCCTCCGAGGTCAATGAAAGATCACAAGCTGTGTGCAGAGATATGGCCCATTTAGGTATTGCCTACTGTCGATCGCTATCGATTCCAGCACGGATGTTTGTTGGCTATCTTGAGGGGCTTCAACCGATGGATCTTCACGCTTGGCTTGAGGCCTGTGTAGGTAGACGATGCTACAATTCGATCCTACACAAAATAGCCCGCAAGGCGGCCGAGTAGCAATTGCATACGGACGGGATGCTGCAGACGTGGCGATATATACGCAATTTGGCAATCCAGTGGATCTGATTCGGATGGATATCAGCGCCGAGCGAATGTCAACGGGACATTTTTGATTATCAACTAATAAATTAATGCCTTGCCACTCACCTAAAAATATTGAACAGCACAAGGGGTAGACGCTAAAACGAACGTTTACTTACTCCGCAGAGATAGCAAACCAGAACTCACGTCTTCAATACATCGATAGTAAAGACCTCAATGAAAAACAAGCCTAACCCCTACGTTTAAACCACAAAATCTCAGAATTCCAATATTTCTAGAGGAAGCAGTTTTTCGTCAATCTTATTATTCCAATGGGCCCACTCAGAATACTTAGCATCAAAAGCATTAAGGTCAGGCTTGTCGCCATTAAAACCAATGCCGACTTCGGTTTGCGGGAAATCTTTGGCCCCACCACAGCTGCCGATAAAGCTATGATCAAAAATTTTAAATAGTGATCTCAGCCCCTCAGGGGTAAACCGCCAATAGTCATTGGGATAACCGTGTATTGGAAAACGCATAACCGAAGTTAATATGGCAATACCACCCGGTTTAAGCACTCGTTTTATTTCCGCCATCGCCTCCCAAGGCCGCTCAACATGCTCCAAAGTATCTAGGGCAATCACCGTTTGCGCTGCACCAGAGGGAAGGTCTATCTGGTGGAGATCTAACACAATGTCAACACCCTGCCCCTCACGCATATCACAACCATAAAATTCCGACTCAGGAAAAAGAGGCCTTAAATCTGCAATATCTGCATTACCTTCAACCTGCATGGCACCGAACTCATACACCGGCCCTTCTAGGCTCATTGTATCTGTACAAATTTCCATAAAACTTCGAATAGATTCTCTCATAATAGGCTTTTCCAGCTGTTCTCCCAAGTCACTTTAAGTATTCAAGAATATATATCAGGACCTTTTAGGTGCATAGAATATATAGCGCTCAAGTATCGATGTAAACCAACACTGCAATCAACGACATATTTCATTTTTAGATGAAATAATTTATCATAAAATTTAACTTTTTCCCTGCATCTAGCATCTATAAGGGGAAAGGTGCTGATAATCAAATATATAAAGGAATGCAAAATAGATCACCTGAAATTCTTTAATAAAGAGATATAACTATTAAGATCTTTCTGATTTGGCGCGTTATGATACCAGCTGGCAAATACATTAACGTTATTCAAATAATTTTTTATAGGCTAAGCAATTGAACCAGTTAACTGAAAAAACTATAGGGTGTCCGTACTGTGGTGAGACGATTGAAGTTCTGATTGATTCAGCTGAAGTAGATCAGCAGTATACTGAAGATTGCCAAGTATGCTGTAAGCCTATAATTTTTTTAGTGTCTGAAAGCTTTAGTGGTGAAGTTGACGTTAATGTTTTCAGCGAAGACGACTCGTTTTAATGGACATAGAGCAAAGCTAAGAGAAGGTAATGACTTCAAATACGTTAAACACTATTATTGGATTTTTTGGCACAATGATAAGTAAATACACTCCGTTAAGACTAAGTAAAAATACTCTTGAAGGTGTTTATAATTATCAGGTAATTGATGAAACACTGACTACATCCGGTCAGCCTTCTGAAGAACAATTTTTACTAATCCGAGATGCTGGGTTTAGCACGGTTATTAATCTTGCACCGCACAATACAGAAAACTCATTGGCCGACGAGACATTGTTACTTAAACAGCTAGATTTAAAATATATTCATATACCCGTAGACTTCGACAATCCAACTAATCAAGATTTTAAAAAGTTCATAACAACAATAAATGATTTAAAAGCCGAGAAAACATGGCTTCATTGCGCTGCAAATATGAGGGTCTCTGCCTTTGTTTATAAATACAGACTTGAAATTCTTAATTATGATGCAGAAAAAGCGCAAGCAGATCTTATGAAAATATGGCAACCCTATGGCGTTTGGAAAAAATTCATAAAGAAAAGCTCAGAATAATTTCTGTTTTTGATCTTAACCTCCATGAACAAGTCGCTTAAGTATTACCTAGGTTCCCGTAGGCCGAAAAAGTTGGGCTGTCTTCTTTGATTGTTTTTCTTGGCAGGCAAGAAAAGTAACTCGCCATCAGGCGAAATGTGAAACGAGTAAATCAACCAGCTAAAGCGATTTCAACCGCAGACTGAGAATGTATTCCAGTAGTATCAAACAGCAACACAGAAGTATCACTTTGTCCCACCAACAAAGCTATTTCAGTACAACCCAAAATAACTCCCTGCACACCCTGCTCGCTTAGCTTGGTAATAATCTCAATATATCGCTGCCGCGACTCATTGTTAACTACTCCGAGCACTAACTCCTGGTAGATAACATCATGCACAACAAGCTGGTCATTTTCAGTAGGCACAATCACATCAATGTCGTGCATCTGTTGCAAACGACCTTTGTAAAATTCTTGTTCCATAGTGAACTTAGTACCGAGCAAACCGACTTTGCTAATACCTTCAGCTTTTAGTTTACTTGCGGTTGCATCGGCAGTATGCAGTACAGGGATGGATACGGCGGCCTCAATTTGGTCTACCACTTTGTGCATAGTGTTAGTGCATAACACTATAAAGTCAGCACCAGCTGATTCCACTTGCTGAGCAGCGGTGGCCAGCAGTTCACCAGTTTCCCGCCATTTGCCTTGTCGCTGTAAGCTTTCTATTTCAGCACAGTCTACACTTACCATAGTAATTTGGCAGAGTGAAAACCACCTAAGGCTTGTTTTATACCTTGATTAATAGCGCTGTAGTAGGTGCTAGTTGACTCCCAACTCATGCCACCAATCAGCCCAATGGTTTTCATTTATACTGCTGTAGCTGCAATTAAATTCTTTTCAACTGAATCTAAAAAGCCATACATATCTACTAATTTTTCAGTTTCTGGCGAAGTAGTTTTGCCTTTAAGGTCGCCAGTGATAATACCTTGGGCGACGGTTTCAATCAGTGCTGCCTTTAAAGCACAAGCGTAGCTTTTTAACGCTTCGTTATCTTCGCGCTTTGCTAAAGTCTCTAGTGCATTAGCCAAAGCATAAATAAGCGCCGATGAATTAAAGTGGGCCTCCTTGCCGTCGGTCTCAATATATTTCAAATACAAATCGTGAGCTGTGCCATGTGGCGCCTCATACAGCATGGTGCCATCTTTACTTTCAATAATAGAACTTGCGGTGGCTAGGCTGCCGCCAAGTGCAGCAGATATATCTGAGAAAATATCACCGTCTAAATTTTGAGCCGGATAAATAGCTTTCCGTGGTGGATCTACAATCATCTTTTTTAGCTGGCTTGAAGGTCGCATAATCATAAATGATGGCGGTGGCGTATCTTCTTTGGCCAACTCACGGCGTACTTCAACTATTACATTACTAAATACTTCATCGTATTCCATGTATTCACGCTTAAGTCCAAAATACACTTCTTTGTCGTTTTTTGAAGCATCACGAAATACCTGTGTCACCCAGTCTTTAATTGCCAACTTGTCGTTAGACATAAATAACATTGGATCGTTTTTACTAACTTTACGCGCGTATTTCTCTTCGCCGTCTAAAATTACTTTTACAATACCATCTTCTTCAAATGGCATATTAAAACTACCATATTGGTCACCACCGCCAGCACTCATACGAGACAATGACACATGATGTTTACGACTAGGAATACCGTATTTTTTAAGCTTTTCGACTAATTTATAAAGCTTTCTTCCAGTGTTATTGTCAGGCACACCCCACAAGGCGCGCGCTGGCGGATTGGCCACAATACGGGCTGCTTGTGCATCTATTAGCTCATAGTGGTAACCAAGCCCTAGTTGTTTGAACTTAGCTTGATAAGCCTGCTTGTATATACCTTCTATCTCAGTACGCATTACACCGTCATAACCAGCAATAACTGTGTCTTTTAGACCAAGATATACATCACGTTTTTCATCGATAGCGCGCTGAAAGAATTTATGTGCCCAGTCTTTGACCAAATAAATATTATTAGTCGACAATAACCATGGATCACCTTTATTGATAAAACGTCGATGTAGTTCAACTGGGTCACCACTTGCGCCAACAAACATGATTTTGATTACGCCAGTGGCGTCAGACAATTTGTTATAGCTATCTTTAATACCGCCGGTCGACATTGTATCTACAACAATATCGCGGCCAATCCATTCCGGAGTATTAATTTTAAGATTAGTAAACTGAATATCTTCGCGCGTAATATTACCGCCAATGCCCTTGCGAATGGCGCCATTCGGAGATTTAGTCGCCAATTTATTTAGCTCTTTCTCTATAATAGATGGGTGCTTTGCCAACAATTCATCCAACTGCTCACGGTTTACGGTCATCCCAGCATTTTTAATCCCAACGCCGTACTCTTTTAGTGCATTAATGGCGTCGACAATTACCTGCCCATTACTGAGCAAACGACTTTCGGCAGTTAAGTCCATCTCTATCAAATTGATATTTAGACGCTTGTTAACAAATTGTTCGAGAATTCTCTCAAAAGCAATTTGAGCCATTTCATCGCCGTGAATAATAACCAATGGTTTTTCGACATTGATAAGCTGAGTCATTATTGCTCCTATTGATAACTGATTAATTATGGCTGTTGTTGATTACTCTTTAACGCCCTACCCACATCACCAACTAACTTAGGCCCTTGATAGATAAAGCCTGTATATATTTGTACTGCAGTAGCACCAGCTTGTTTTTTCGCCACCGCATCTTCGCCGGACATAATGCCACCCACACCAATGATCGGAATTCTACCAGCCAAATATTGCGCTAATGTTGCAATCACTTTATTTGACGACTCAAATACCGGCAGCCCACTTAAGCCACCCGCTTCGCCGCCATGTTGTAAATCAGCAACACTGGATTTATCTATGGTAGTGTTGGTAGCAATAACGCCATCCATACTCGTATCTAGCAAGCATTGTGCCACATTCTCAACATCATCAAGTGCCATGTCTGGAGCTATCTTAATGGCTAGCGGTACATATTTATTATGTTCTGCCGCAAGCTTTGTTTGCTCAGCCTTTAAAGTGCTTAACAAATCTCTTAGTGGCTTGCCAAACTGCAGATCTCTCAGACCCGGAGTGTTGGGCGAGGATAAATTTACCGTTATATAAGAAGCTCGGCTATACGACTTTCTAAGGCATATCAGATAATCGTTTACTGCATCCTCTGCACTGGTGTCTTTATTTTTACCAATATTAATACCTAAAATTCCGTCAAACTTGGCTTTATCAACCTGCGCTAATAGATAATCAATACCGTGGTTGTTAAACCCCATGCGATTAATAATGGCCTGTTTACTAGCAAGGCGAAACATTCTTGGCTTAGGGTTGCCGGGTTGGGCTTTCGGCGTAACAGTGCCTATTTCAATATAACCAAAACCAAGCCCAGCTAAGGCATCTATATAGTCGCCATTTTTATCAAGCCCTGCAGCAATTCCCACCGGGTTGGGCAGTGCTAAGCCCATCAATGTCGTTGGCAGCGATGGAGGCTTGTCAGCAAAGGGGTAAACCCCGAATTTGGCTAACAGCGCTAAAGAGTCTAACGACACATTATGCGAGGTTTCAGGTGGCAGGCGGAACAATACCGAGCGTAACAATGAGTACATAAACAACCTTAAAATTATGAATTGTGCGGATAAGGCGTAAATTCTAACCAATCCACTGCGTGGCATAAACTAATTAGCGATTTAAATGTCTGCTACAGTTGAAAATTGCATAGATAACCTAAAAATTGTAATAAAATCAGCGTAATATACGCGCTTACTTAAATATTTATAACCATAACGAGATGATAAGAATACGATGACTCAAAGCAATGACATTAATGCACTACGCAGCTGGCTAAATTCTCAAATTATTGGTCAACATCACCTTGTAGACAGGTTGCTCATTGCTCTTTTAGCTAACGGCCATTTATTAGTTGAGGGGGCTCCCGGTTTAGCGAAGACCCGGGCTGTAAAAAGCTTAGCTCAAGCCATTGAAGGCAGCTTTCATCGAGTTCAATTTACCCCAGATTTACTACCCGGAGATGTTACCGGCACCGATATATATCGACCTGAAGACGGAAATTTTGTATTTCAACAAGGACCAATCTTTAACAATATAGTATTAGCAGATGAAATTAACCGTGCCCCAGCTAAAGTGCAGTCAGCTCTGTTAGAGGCAATGGCAGAACGTCAAGTGTCTGTCGGGCGCAACACCTATCAATTGCCAGAGCTATTTTTAGTAATGGCAACACAAAACCCGATAGAACAAGAAGGTACCTACCCTCTGCCCGAGGCTCAGTTAGATCGCTTTTTAATGCATGTCACTGTTAATTATCCTAGTCCGGCTGATGAAAAATTAATTTTACATTTGTCGCGCGATGAAGATTTAGCGGGTAGTGAGGCCGAAGCTACTTGCAATATTAGCCAGCAGAGCGTTTTTAACGCACGCAAAGATATTTTAAAACTGCACCTTGCCGAACCGGTTGAGGATTATATTGTGCAGTTAGTTGTCGCAACTAGAAACGCTAGCGAATACGACGAGACTCTAGGCTCTCTAGTTGAATTCGGTGCTAGTCCACGCGGCACTATTGCACTAGAGCGCTGCGCCCGCGCCCATGCTTGGTTACAAGGCAAAGACTTTGTAAGTCCTGACGATGTGCGCGCCATTGCCCACGATGTATTAAGTCACCGTATTATTTTAAGCTTTGAGGCCGAGGCCAATGGAGTAGACAGCAAACAAGTAATTGACCGCTTGTTGGCAAGCGTACCTGTAGCGTAATAATGACCATGGCAGCTACCGACAGATCTCCGCAAGGCGCCTATATTCAGCTAAAAGATTTGCTGGATTTACGTTTTCGACGCCTAAAACTTATTCATACGCCACACCAAGCGCAGTCGAGTGTGATGGCCGGCAGCTATCGCACCAGCATCAGAGGCAGAGGCATAGACTTTGCAGAAGTGCGCCAGTACCAAGCTGGCGATGATGTAAGAGCAATTGATTGGCGAGTAACCGCACGTACCGGTACTACCCACACCAAACTGTATACCGAAGAACGTGAACGGCCAGTGATTATATTTTGTGACCAGCGCTACAATATGTTTTTTGGCAGTAAAACCCGTTTTAAAGCAGTACAAGCTGCTAACCTCGCAAGCCTGTTGGCATGGTCTTATCAGGCTAATGGTGACAGGGTTGGCGGTTTAGTGGCGAACTCAGTTGAGCATAAAGAATTTAGACCTAAGCAAAATAACGCTGCAGTTCTGCGCTTGCTAAATGCTATCCATCAATGCAACCACCAGCTAACTGCGAAAGAGCAGCCAAAAAATATTATTAACCTGAACCTGTTAATAGCAAGCCTACGCCGTATTGCGAAACCTGGCAGCGCGGTTTACTTAATCAGCGACTTTATCGACTTTGACGACGACACGGCAAAACAACTATCACTGTTGTCTCGCCACTGTGACGTACAAGCTTTATGCGTAACAGACCCCCTAGAAAGACGCCTGCCTAAATCTGGTAATTATAAGGTTGTAAGCCTAGGGCGATCTGCCCGGGTCAATGCAGGTAACTCTTATAATCGCAGCGCCTATGAAGGAAAGTTTATCGAGCGCCAACAAGCCTTAGAAAAAGCGTTGCATGAACTAAACATCAATCTATTACAAATTAGCACTGAAGATGATCCCCACGATGTACTCCACCGCTACCTAGCTGCCAGCCCGAAAAAAGTCCGATCATGAATCAAGACCCGCTGGCGCAGCTTAGAGATATACATTTACCTGATTCAATATCACTGTGGCCGATGGCCATGGGCTGGTGGATATTACTGGCCCTAATAATACTGCTGTTAGCGCTTATCGGCTGGGGAATAAAGCGCCACCTAGCTAATAAAAAACGTCAGGCAATGATCCAACGTGAGTTAGACAAGCTATTGAGCGATTACAAGATAGAGGGTGATTTTCAACACTATTTGCAATCGCTATCTGAGTTACTTAAACGGGCAGCTATTAGTCTTAGAGGTGATAATCATGTAGCAGCCTATACCGGCAATACGTGGCAGCAATATGTTTACCAATATGCCCGCCAGGACCAAAAAGATTTATGCAATTATTTTGGCGATAACCTATATCAGCGCAAAGGCAGCGGCGACGTACCAGCTTTGCAGCAATTTGCTAAAGATTGGATTACTGCCAAGCCAAAAACTGAGGTCAGCGATGCTTAGCTTTGATTGGCCTTTAGTCTTTATTTTATTGCCACTGCCACTGCTGTTTTATTGGTTGTTACCAAATCAGTCTGGTAGTGAAGCAGCATTGCGGGTGCCCCAGTTAGACCAATGGCTAGCTGCAGGTGTCAGTACCAGCGGCAATACAACCGCAGCAGGTATTATCAAAGCTTTGCTATTAATTATTATCTGGTGTCTATTAGTTAGCGCAGCAGCCAGGCCTATGTGGCGCGGCGAACCAGTACCTCAGCCCACATCAGGCAGAGATCTAATGCTAGCAGTTGATATCTCTGGTTCAATGAAACAAAAAGACATGGTGCTGGACAATAAAGCAGTCAATCGCCTACAAGCAGTAAAATCAGTTATCAGCAAATTTGTTGAACGTCGCAGCGGCGATCGTATGGGGTTAATATTATTTGGTACCAATGCCTACCTTCATGTACCGCTCACTTTTGACAAACAAACACTGACTACTTTGTTAAATGAGGCGCAAATTGGTTTTGCTGGTGAAAAAACTGCTATTGGCGATGGTATAGGCATGGCAGTTAAACGCTTAAAGTCTAGCCAATCTAATAGCCGTGTATTAATTTTATTAACTGACGGTAGTAATACCGCCGGTAGTCTAACTCCAGAACAAGCCACTAAATTAGCAAAAAAAGTTAAGCTAAAAGTTTATAGTATTGGCATTGGCGCAGAAGAGATGATGGTACCGGGATTTTTTGGCAGCAGGCGTGTAAACCCTTCGCGTGATATGGATGAAAGCGCACTAAAAGAAATAGCTGCAGCAACCGGCGGCCGCTATTTTCGGGCGGCAAATACTCAGGACCTTGAAACTATCTATAGTCTATTGGATGAGCTGGAACCCGTTGAACATCAAGCAAAAACCGTTCGTCCGCAAAAATCCTTAGCTTATTTACCACTAAGCATTGCTCTTGGCCTAAGCTTTTTAATCGCGCTCGCCAATGGTTTGAATAATATTCGAGGTCGAAGCTAATGGCCGATATATTCAACCAATTTGTTAATAGCCAAGGCGCAGGATTACACTGGATGCGGCCGGAGTATTTATGGACAATAATTCCTGCGCTACTGTTATTTATAATGCTATGGCGCAACACCGGCAAAGGTGGCAGCTGGTCTAAAGTTATTTCCGCTGATTTACTACCGTTTTTAATCGACGGTGTCGAAACCAAAAAATCTCGCTACCCTATCGCCTGTTTAGCAGCCTTATGGATTATTGCCGTTATTGCCGTTGCCGGGCCCGCGTTTAAGAAAATACCCGTGCCGGTTTATCAAAAAGAAGATGCGATAATTGTGTTATTAGATTTGTCACCGTCCATGCTAGCCGGCGATACCGCACCCTCACGCGTGGTACAGGCTAGACGCGAAGTACTGGACTTGCTTGCCATCCGCAAAGAAGGTTTAACCGGTTTAATCGCTTATTCAGGCGCTGCATTTATAGTCAGCCCACTAACATCTGACACTGAAACCATAGCCCTGCTAGCGCCTAATCTTGCACCAACAACAATGCCAATTATAGGCAACAATCCTATCGCCGCTATTAAATTAGCGGATCAATTACGCGCTGGCGCTGGTATCAACAAAGCCAAATTATTATGGATAACCGATGAGTTGCCAAAAAGTGACTTTGACGAAATAGAAAGTTTATTAGTAGACAGTAATTTTGATTTAGCAATTTTAGGTATTGGCAGCAAAGAAGGAGCGCCAATTCCACTCGCCAATGGCGGTTTTCTAAAAGACGCCAATAATGCCATGGTCATTCCTAAACTAAATGAAGCCACACTAAAAAAATTAGCTAACAACACTAATGGTATTTACCGTCGCAGCGTAGTGAGCGATAGCGACATTATTGATCTAGTCAAATTTCAGCCCAGCTTAGAACTTGATGACAGTAGCGAAGTATTATCCCAAGAGTTTGATGCCTGGCAAGACGAGGCGCCATGGCTAGCGCTGTTATTGCTGCCATTTGTTGCCATAGGTTTTCGCAAAGGCTGGTTATTAGGTTTATTAATTTTTGTCTTACCTATAGAGCAGAGCCATGCCGACATTTGGCAAAACTTATGGGCAACAAAAGATCAGCAAGCAGCTAAAATATTAGAACAAGGCGATGCCAAAACTGCGGCTGGGGTATTTGAACATCCTAGATGGAAATCCGTAGCGCAATATCGCGATGACCAATTTGATCTAGCCGCTACAGGGTTTGATGAAAAAACTGCCACGGGACTATACAACAAAGGCACTGCCCTTGCCCGTGCTGGAAAAATATCTGAAGCCATTAATGCCTACGATGAGTCGTTAAAAATAAATCCTGATTTCGAAGACGCGGCATTTAATAAAGAAATATTGGAAAACCTACCGCCACCACCTGAAAATGAGCAGCAAGATAAAAACGACCAGCAAAACGATGAGCAAGAACAATCAGATAAAGAACCCGACCAGCAAAATGAGAACCAACAACCAAGCGAAGATGGTAACGATCAGCAAGACCAAGATTCTCAATCCAACGATGATGATAGTGAAAGTGATTTAGACCAAGAAAAATCAGAATCTGAACAAGATAATAACAACGAGTCAGAGCAAGACGAAAATAACCAACGTGAACCTGAAGCACAAGACGACGAGCAATCTGAAGAGCCAACTGAGCCACAGCAGGCACCAGAGGAAGAGACTGAAGTGGCTAGTGATAACAGCGCTGAAGCAGGTTTGTCGGATGAGGAGAAGAATGCAATTGAACAGCAACTGCGGCTATTACAAGACAAACCTGGCGAGCTATTAAAACGTAAGTTTCAATATCAATACGAAAAAAACGGCGGCACTGGCAACAGTGATGAACAACGATGGTAATAGAGTTGACTAAAATAATGAATACAGCGGTGTTTACACGACTATTTTTTTTAATTACTGCGCTGCTATTTAGTCAGTCGTTAATGGCAGAGTCGCTTGCAACAGTTGATCGAAATAATATTAACGTGGAAGAGTCATTCACCTTAACTATTACTGTAGACGATATAGACAGCGATTTGTCTCCAGAGCTTAGCCCTCTGCACCGTGACTTTTCAATTTTTGACACCAGACAAAACAGTCAGCGCTCCATCATAAACGGCAGCTATTCATCGTCAACTCAATGGTTTGTTACGCTGATACCAAAGCGCGCAGGGAAACTAATGATTCCGCCAATAGCCGTTGGTAGTGAAGTAACCAATGCTATTGGGATGACGGTAACTAAAGCTAGTGAAGCACCTCTAGGTGAAAAACGACAAGAATTATTTTTAGACGCTAGTACCGATTTAAAAGAAGCCTATGTTGGTGCGCAGATTATTTTCACCGTAAAGCTTTACCATTCTGTCAATATTGGCAGTGGCTCTAGCCTAAGTGATCCAGAACCAGACAATGCCCAAACCAAAAAAATAGCCGAGACTAACTATCAAAGTATTGTTAACGGCGTCGCCTACAATGTTGTAGAGCGTAAATATGCTATCTATCCAACTATAACTGGCAAGTTAGAAATACCACCGGTGCTGCTTAATGCGGTAGTGACTGATGGTCGCAGTGTGTCGTTGTTTGGCTCTACTCGCGGGCAAAATCGCCGAATTATTCGCCGCACATCAAGCATTAACGTCACAATAAAAGAGCTACCTCAAATAGCTAAAGACAATGACGCTATTGCTGCAAAAAGCTTAAAACTGCATCAGCAATGGAGCAGTGACCTTAACGAAATTAAAGTTGGCGACTCAATTACTCGTAATATTTTAATGATTGCCGAAGGCGCTTATGCAGCGCAACTGCCACCGCTGTTTATGACTAACCAAGATGGTTTGAAGCTATATAGCGATCAACCACAAATAAACGACAAGGATAGCGAGACTGGTATTATAGGTCAGCGCCAAGAAAGCATTGCAATTGTTCCAACCAAACCAGGCAACTATACTCTGCCAGAGGTTTCTGCATATTGGTTTGACACTAAAACTAATAAACTAAAAAAAGCGAGTTTGCCTACAATAAACTTTACCGTGGCACCGGGTGAGATTTTTGTCATTGAACCACAAATACCCCTGCTAACCGCAGAATTTATAGATAACGGCAATAACTCAGATAAGTCAGATAAGTCAGGTAAGTCAAAAGTGTTAACGCCCTGTGGCAGCAACGAGGCATTGCCTTGGCAAATTGCTACATTGATTGCTGCAGCCTTATGGGTGATTACCTTGATTTATGCCATATTTAAAAAAGGTAGCGCTCAACCCAAAGTGGACCAAAAACTAGCGATTGACGCGCTAACAGAAGCTAACGCATTTAAGAAACTGCAATCGGCTTGTAAAGAACAAAATGTCAATAGCGTCATCAGCAAAAGCCTACAATGGGCAGCGCTGCATTGGAATAAGCCGGCAATTACTCATATAAATGCTGTCGCCCAATATGCTGATAAAGATCTTGTGGTGTTATTAACCCAATTAGAAGCCAGTGTGTATGGCGGTAAAACTGTAGACAACTCGTTATATAAAGCGGTGGCGAGTCAGGCGCAACAATTGCGGCGTAGTAAAAATAAAGGCGCCAGCAGTGAAGATCTAGCGCCTTTATACAAAAACTAAAAAATACTAACGATTAATAGCTGATAACTCTAGTCTGCTAAGCTTTTAGCCACTACCTCATACACGTCTTTCGATAACGACTGCTGCGAGAATATTTCCTGCAGACATGAATTCATTGACGCGGACACCTCAGGTTCAAACTGGCGCCAACGGGTGAGCGGCGCTAAAATACGCGCAGCGATTTGCGGATTTTGCTTATTTAACCGAATAACCACATCACTTAATAGCTGATGCCCATCACCACCGGCTTGATGGAAATTAACCGCATTACTGCCACAAAACGCACCCACCACTGCCCTAATTTTATTAGGATTGCTCCATTCAAAAACATCACTATCGATTAACTTATATATATTAGCCAGTGCATCGCTTGCTGGTGCAGTTGCTTGTACTTGTAGCCATTGATTAATAACCAAAGACTCTTTCTGCCAGCGCTGATAAAACTCAGCCAAAACACCATCTCGTAAATTTTGATACACGACTGCGGGAGAATGCACAATTGCTACTAAGGCAGCCATTTCGTCGGTCATGTTATCGCTGTTATTGAGTTGCTCAGTACAAAGCTGGGCAATAGCGGTGTCTTCTAATAACGACAAGTAGCTTAAACAAACATTACGTAGACTCCGCTTTGCTATCTGCTCACTATTTGGATCATAATCACCAAACACCTTATTACGGTGATAAGCTTCTAACAGCTGTTGTTGTAACTGCTCGGCAATGAATGTTTTTATGCTTTGCCTTGCGCGATGGATATGTGCAGGATAAATCACTTCGCTTAGCTCACTTAAATATGCCTCACTAGGCAGAGTCAGCATTAAAGCAACCATTGCCGGGTCGAGAGACTCATCAGCAAGTATGTTTTTATAGGTACTTAACAAGCGCTCGTCAATTTGTAGATGATTGCCAGCTTTAAAATTCTCAACCTGCTCTAGCATTATTTTTACTGCTAGCTTATTGCACGCATCCCAACGGCTGAAACCGTCGTTATCGTTTTGCATTAAAAAGGTTAAGTCATCACGACTATAGGGAAAGTCCAATTTCACTGGCGCACTGAAGCCACGTAACAATGATGGCACAGCGCGCTCACCAATATTTTCAAAAACGAAATCTTGCTGCGGCTGAGTTAACTGCAAAACCATTTCAGTATTATCACTGGTTTCAACATCAACCTGAGTATTGCGTAACACTAACGGTAAAGCGCCGGCATCGCCTAACAGCGAAACTTTGACTGGAATTAAATATGGTTGCTTTTCTATCTGCCCGGGGGTTGGAGGACAAGACTGAGCCATATGTAATGTATAAGTCTTTGCAGCCTCATCAAAGCTTGCTGTCACATCGACTTGGGGGGTACCTGACTGCGAATACCAGTGTTTAAACTGGCTAAAGTCTTTGCCGCTAGCGTCTGCCATTGCCTGTACAAAGTCATCACAGGTTACAGCTTGACCATCATGTCGATCAAAATATAAATCACTGCCAGCTCTAAAGCCTTGTTCACCTAATAGCTGGCGAATCATTCGTACTACTTCCCCGCCTTTTTCGTAAACTGTTAAGGTATAGAAATTAGATATCTCCATATAAGATGCTGGCTGAATTGGATGCGCCATTGGCCCGGCATCCTCGGCAAACTGTGCCGTTCGCAACAAAGTAACATCTTCTACCCGTTTAACCGTTCTTGAGCCGATATCGGCAGAGTATTCTGAGTCTCTAAAAACTGTAAAACCTTCTTTTAAGCTAAGCTGAAACCAATCACGACAAGTAACCCGATTACCCGTCCAATTATGAAAATACTCGTGAGCAACAATCCCTTCCACTCGCTGAAAACCAGCATCTGTTGTAGTCTCAGCTTTAGCCAATACACAAGAGGTATTAAATATATTAAGGCCCTTATTTTCCATTGCTCCCATATTGAAATCATCAACGGCGACAATCATAAAAATATCTAAATCATATTCACGGCCATATACTTCTTCATCCCATTTCATGGCTCGCTTTAGCGAATTCATTGCATGATCACACTTATCTAAATCTTTGCTCTCAACAAAAATTTGCAAGCCTATAATACGCCCAGACATAGTAGTAAAGCTGTCATCAACTCGTGCCAAATCACCGGCGACCAAAGCAAACAAATAACACGGCTTAGGAAACGGGTCCTCCCAGCGCACCCAATGTCGCCCTTCGCCAGACTCACCATTAGCAATATTGTTGCCGTTAGATAACAGCACAGGGAATTGGTCGGCACTGGCATCTATAGTTGTGGTGAAACGTGACATCACATCAGGGCGATCCAAGTAATAGGTAATACGCCTAAACCCTTGTGCCTCACATTGGGTGCAATACATAGTTCGGCTACGATATAAGCATTCTAACGTTGTATTTTTCGATGGATTGATACGGGTCACAATGCTCAACACAAATTGCTGCGGCAAGGTATGAATAATTAGCTGTTCATCATCAATGCTGTATTCATCGATGTTTAAATTCTTACCGTCGACCGCTATAGACATCAACTCAAGTTCCTGACCATCTAACTGAAGAGACATGTCAAGATCCGCTACTACAGGGTTGCGGCGCATAGTAAGTTCGCTGGTAACAGTAGTATATTCGTCTTCAAGCAAAAAATGTAAATCGGTAGTATCGATAAGATAATCTGAAGGACGGTAATCTTTTAAGTACACGGTGCCGGGCTGGGCATCTTTCATTGCTAATCTCCGGATATTTGTTTAAGCAAAGTATTATTTAGACAAACGACTTTCTAGGCAAATAACACAGCATGGTAAGAGCCAAATTTACGAATGTTTAACACGCCACTATCTAAGATAAGGTACTGGCCCTTAATCCCTTTTAGTACCCCTTCAATGGTGGGTGTTTTGTCAAAATTCAAGCTAGCGACTTTGACTGGGTACTCATCGACTGGGTAGTTAAAGCGCTCCTGCTTTGGATTGTCTAGCAGCTGAAAAGCATTGATGCCGTGTTGATCAATAAGCGCATTAAGTTCAGGAGTAATCTCCTCCTTTAACTCAGCCCAGCGTGCAATAAGATCAATATCGTCAACTTCGCCTTTTAACATAGTGCGCCAGTTGGTTTTATCGGCCACATGATCTTTAAGCACTACCTCTAACAAGCCCGAATGAAGCCGATTTTTAACTCGTACTATTGGTAAAGCTTGAATTGCACCCTGGTCTATCCATCGAGTGGGAATTTGGGTGCCGCGAGTGATTCCTACTTTGACACCTGAAGAATTTGCCAAATAAACAAAGTGATCTTGAAAACAAAATTGCTCTCCCCAGCTAGGCTCGCGGCAAGTACCTAGATGATAGTGACACTTCTCCGGGCTCATTAAACAGCTGTCACATTGCGCTAAAGTAGTAAAGCATCGATAACAATAACCTTGTGCAAAGCTCTTATTTGTTCTTTTCCCGCAGTGACAGCAACTTATGGCGCCGTCGGTAATTAAACGGATACTTTTACCCACTAAGGCATTCATATCTACCATAGCATTACCAATAGGCAGCTTATACGTTACCGGATCGCTATGTTGAACCACCATTTTTTTTAGTTGACCGCTGGCTATAAGCTGCAAAATTTTCTCCTAGGGTAAATCAATATTGTTGTTATTCTGGAAATTTTAGTGGCTGCGGATCATCACAGACATCAGTTTTGGTTTTCTTACCGCGATCGATGTAACCTACTTTATCTTGCTCAGACAGATGCTTTGTTTCGTAGGCAATCACAGCTTCCAAACTATGTTCTTTTTGCTGCTGACTTAGCGGTGTGCCGTCATTCCACTTACCTAGTTCAACCGCGCGACGCAAATTTTCATGCACAGCTGGTGTCATTTTGCTAATTAATTCATCTAACTCCATATCTACTCCTGAGATTGCCTGGGACTAAGCAACGCAAAAACTAGCGCACAAACTAAGCCAGAGACTAAACCAATAAAATGCGCTGTATTGGCAATTTCGCCTAAGCCCAGCGTACCAAAAATACCTGTCATCATAATCAGCATGATTGCTACTAAGGCATAAAATAAGCTATCAGGCATATTAAAACGCTGCGCGGGTACAAGCTTTGACCAAAGCCACCAATAACCGGCAAAGCCATATATCACTCCAGACAAACCACCAAACAAGGCCGAACCTGCCCATACAAATTGGGCGACATTCGAAACTATGCCAACAACAAATAACAATAACAATACACGCAGATGCCCTTGGCGCTGTTCAATACGACGACCAAATTCCCACATCCATAAGCTATTAAACACCAGATGTAGCCAACCAAAGTGCAAAAACGCAGGCGTAATAAAACGCCAGTATTGACCACCCACCCAAGGCAGACTTGCCTCTAAAAAAACTATCTGGCCATTGACGAAGGTGACATCTTGAAACAAAAATAAATGCAATAGACTGTCAGAAACATACCAAGAAAATAAAGCAACGACGACACTCAATAAGATGGCGCCGATAGTTACTGGAAATAACAATAAATAGCCTAGCCCTGCAGCAAGATAATTATCCAAATTACCGTCACTTTGGACAACTTGTACTACTTGATCGGCATCAACAAACTCTTTATAAAAGTGTCCAATCTGCTTTAGCGCCGCTTCGTTTTTCGCCCACAACTGTAATTCATCATTATGTTCAACAATTCTATGAGGGATTTTTTGTTGGCGTAAATGTTGGCTAAACGCCGCCAAATTTGCCGATAGTGGTAATGGAATATAAACCGTTAAATCCATTAAGCTTTGGGCTCTGTTAACCGTCCACTCCAGCCTAGCTTTGTTCTGCAAGCAGCATAAAAACTATGATCTAAAGGATGGACTAATTTAAGCTTATGCGGTTTTTTAGTAATGGTGACAACGTCTTGCGGAGCTGCATTTAAATGCACCTGACCATCACAACTGATATAGGGATGACAATCGCCAATAATAATTTTAATTTCTGTGTTGCCACCTACTACAATCGGCCTAGCACTAAGGGTATGTGGAAACATTGGCACTAATACAATTGCGTCTAAATCAGGATGCATAATTGGCCCACCACCCGACAAAGCGTAAGCCGTTGAACCCGTCGGCGTCGATACGATTAAGCCATCAGAATCTTGACTGTAAACAAAATCGTCATTCATATACAAGTCAAAGTCGATCATCCGCGCACTGCGACCAGAGTTAACCACCACATCGTTTAAGGCATGCGACACACCGATAATTTCATCATCTCGACTAACGCTAATGTCCAATAGAAAACGTTCTTCTACCGAGTATTTACCGTCTAAGACCTCATTAACTTTGGTTTCAACTTGTTCAGGCTTGATGTCGGTTAAAAAACCTAACTTACCGCGATTAACACCCAGTACGGCAACATCATGGTGGGCTAAATCACGGGCCGCACTCAGTAAACTACCGTCACCTCCGACCACTATCACCAGGTCGCATTTTGTACCTATGTCATCGGTTGCGCCGACTTCATAGTCATGGGAAGACAATTGCGACGCGATATCTTCATGCAGCAGTATATTGAGTTGTCGCTTGGAAACAGTCGCCAATAACACTTCGACTGACTCTAACACTCGATCATTGCCCAAACGGCCAACAACACCAACACTTTTAAATTTACTCATAAAATGATCTTATGATTAAGGGCTAAGCTGTTTATTATAGCCAGCTGTGAGCTAGGAGACTACGTCATTTTTAGCTAACCGACATTTGCTATCAGCAACCTCTCGACAATGTCGACAGTTCCTCTAGCACCTTGCATTCCGCCGGTGTGCAGCAGCACAACCTTACTGCCAGCGGGTATTTTTCCACTGCGAATTTTATCCCATATCGCGAAAAACGCTTTACCAGTATATATCGGTTCAATTGCGAAGCTATTATTACGGTTAAAAGCGGTTACAAATTCAGCCAACTCGGTGGTTATTTTCGCGTATCCACCAAAATGATAATCATGCTCTAACTCAAACTTGGCGACGCTTTCACTGTTTTGTTGCTGAATAAACTGGTAGATATCACTATTTAGATCTGTCATGCCTTTAAGAACTACTACACCAACAACAATTTTACTTGTTGATAAGCCACAACACAGTCCCGCTATGGTTGTACCGGTGCCAACCGCTAGCGAAACATACTCAGCATCACTATGCACTGATTGTTCGATTTGTTTACCAATTAACTGACAACCGCTTACGCCAAGCTGATTAGCTCCGCCTTCGGGAATAGCATAAAACTCTCCATATTTGGCCGTTAGATTAGACCTAAATTCTGCGCTGTCTTTTAGCTTATATTCGCTAGGGCTTACAAAATGTATTGTCATGCCGCAGGCAATGGCGTCAGCCAACATTGGCGTCATCTGCCCCTCATGCCCTCTCACTACGCCGATAGTATTGAGCCCATAGCGCTTACCGGCATGTGCCAATGCGTACAAATGGTTAGACCACATACCGCCAAAACTAAGTATTGTATTAAATCCTTGTTCCTTGGCTACATTGATATTGGCTAATAACTTATAAATTTTATTGCCGGATAGCTGCATATCCAGCTGATCTAACCGACAAACGACGACGCTAATCTGTCTGGCCGTAAATTCGTTACAATACCAAGGGGTAAATTGTGGCGTGGTTTTAAGTATCTGCATTCAAAAGACATTAGAGTAAATTAATATAGAGCTTATTGAACGACGCAAAGCCCCTAAATCATTGACATTCACTATACCTTCGATAAAGTTAGTATTCACCAAAAAATACCTTAACTCGGATTAATTTATGCAAGTATCCCAGCCTTTTACTCTGCCTTGCGGCGCAGTTTTACCCAACAGAATATGTAAAGCCGCAATGACTGAAGGCCTGGCTGATGCGGACGATAATCCAACCCCAGAACTGAATACCCTTTACAAGACATGGTCAAAAAGTGGTGCGGGCTTATTGTTTAGTGGCAACGTAATGGTAGACCGACGCTACCTAGAACGCGGCGGCAATATGGTATTGGAGGACGATAAGGATTTGGCCTTATTTACCAAGCTCGCAGCAGCAGGCACTACTGCTGGCAATCAGTTTTGGGCTCAACTCAATCATCCGGGACGCCAATGTGGCCGCATGGTGAATGGCAAGCCGCTGGCGCCATCGGCGGTACAACTCAATCTCGGTGGTAATTTTGGGCAACCAAAAGAGATGACTGAAGACGATATTAATGACGTTATTACACGGTTTGCGGCCAGCGCAGAACTGGTTAAACGCGCCGGTTTTACAGGCGTGCAAGTTCATAGCGCTCATGGATATTTAAGTAGCCAATTTTTATCGCCGCTAACCAATCTACGCCAAGACCAATGGGGTGGCTCACTTGAAAACCGTGCACGTTTTTTACTTGAAACGGTCCGGGCTGTGCGTAAGTCCGTTGGCAGTGAATTCCCAATTAGCGTCAAACTTAATTCTGCCGACTTTCAACAAGGTGGCTTTGAACTTGAAGACTGTCAGCAAGTAGCCACATGGTTGTGCGATGAAGGCATCGATCTACTGGAAGTATCTGACGGCACTTATGAGTCGCTAGAATGGATGGATAACGATGAAAAGCGGGATACCACCGTTAATCGAGAGGCATTTTTTCTCAAGTACGCGAAATCTATTAGAGCGGCAACCAAAACACCATTAATGATTAGCGGAGGCTTTAGACATTTGGCCACTATGGAGGATGCCCTATCCTCAGAGGCTTTAGATATAGTCGGTATTGGTCGTCCTTTTTGTGTTGACCCCGAATTTCCTATGAAATTTTTTGATGGCACCGCAGTGGCGGCACCCCAAGGTGAGCGAGGTTTGGTACTTGGCAAGGGATGGTTAGGACCACGCAGCCCAGTAAAACTAATTAGGGCAATTAATAATCAAGGACAAGTTGGCTGGTTTTATCAGCAAATTATTAATATCGCTAACGACAAGCCTTTGTTAATATCAAAGTCTGTGTTTTTAAGTTTCATCAAGCTGATATCGAGAGAGTTTAGCTTGAATAGAAGAAGAACACTAAAAGTCAAATGATCTATATTATTTTTGGAGCTGATTTTTGCAGGGAAGATTTATACATAGTTTTCTAAATGGATTTGATTACGGACAGAACATTTCCAAGATAGAAGCGCTTAGAGCAAAACGCTTGCTACAGGTTTATGTGTTAATTGAAATAACACTTATTCTCATAGCAATAAGTCGTATTGCGGTAGAAAAATATTTATTTTCCGCGATAATCACGGCAATTTTTATTAGTCTGCTGGCCTTATTTCCTCTTATTAAAAAAGGAAAAATTGATGTCGCCGCAAATATCCTCTGCTCTTGCACGCTCTTATTTTGCCTTGGAGTGTTATGGGCCTACGATGGTCTACGAGAAGAAGCAGCAATAGCCATACCTTCCATATTAATGTTTAGCGTTATCCTAGGCAGTCAACACCTGTATAAAATTCTTGGGTTAATTACAATCATCAACGCCTTAGCCATAGGCTACGCTAATTCAACAGGCATTTATGTGAACGTTGTTGCCCCGAGCTCGCTGGATGCGGCAGTAACTATTTCGGTGATGGTCACACTACTGGGTGTCGCAGCATGGTTTCTAGCTCAAGATCTACGCAGTGTTAGCACTACCTTATTCGCCGAAAATAATGTACTTTTGGGTTCGCAACAAGAAATTGAACATTTGGTATATCACGACACATTGACAGGGCTCTATAACCGCGCTGCATCTAATAAACTGTTTGATGACGCTGTCAGTGCTCGCAAAGAAAATAATCTACCTGTTTATATGATGTATATAGATTTGGATAACTTTAAGAGTATTAATGATTCGTTTGGGGAAAATTTCGGAGACAAATACCTGACAGAAATAGCCAATCGATTACAAAGTATGGTTTCTGAAAATGATTTTTTATGCCGTATGGGTGGTGACGAATTTGTATTGATGTTTAATTCATTAGAAGACGATAGTGGCATTGACTTTACAGCTAACGAAATACAAGAACTAATAAAAAACCCATTTTTTCAAGATGGTCAGATCGTATCATCAACTACTTCTATCGGTATCGCCACCTATCCTAAAGATGGTGATAACTTTGATACCATAATGAAGAACGCAGATATGGCAATGTATTATGCCAAGGAGCAAGGGAAAGATACCTTCCATCTATACGACAGCGAGGTAAATAAGGAAATATTTGATACATTAAGTCTGATCTCTGACATGAGGACAGCCTTAAAAGAAAAGCAGTTCCACTTAGTTTTTCAACCAAAAATATTACTTGAAAATAATACTGTCGTAGGCGCGGAAGCCCTACTGCGTTGGATACACCCTACTCATGGCTTTATCGGACCTGACATATTCATCCCTATCGCTGAAAAGTCTGGGTTAATTATTGATATTGGCAAATGGGTTATTGAGCAGTCATGTATTGCCTGTGGTAAATGGTCAAATGCTGGCTATCCCGATGTGTCAGTTGCGATAAATATGTCTATTATTCAATTCAATGAGAACGGTATTGTCGATCAGATAAAAAATAGCATCTCGAGCTCAGGGGTAAAACCTAACAATATAGAACTAGAAGTCACCGAATCACTACTACTAGACGACACCACTGTTCTGCGCGATACGCTTGATGAAATCAAGCAAATGGGCATACAAATATCGATTGATGACTTTGGTACTGGCTATTCAAATCTAGGTTATTTGAAAAAAATGGATGTCAATACACTAAAGATTGATCGCTCTTTTATTCAATATATGGAAGAAGAGCCGCATAATAAAAACATTGTTAAAGCTATTATTCAAATATCAAAAAGCTTAGAGTTAAAGTTATCGCGGAAGGCGTTGAGACAGAAGTAGTTGCCGATTCCTTAAGAGCAATGAATTGTGAAATTGGCCAAGGTTACTTTTGGGCTAAACCCTTAGTAGAAAAAGAATTTTTAGAGTTTTTGGTAAACCCAAACATTTAAAAATGATAGAAGTTTTAACGTAGGCAACTAGTAGATGGATCTGACTAATATAAATTCACAGTCCATTAAGTATAAGCAATATATTGCCAACAGGCATCGTCGCTTAACGCAAATATTCTGGGGCATTGAGGGGCTTTTTGTTGCTCTTTCATGCATCGCAATTTTTTCTCAAAATTATCTAATAGCGTCGATTTTACTAAGCAGTTGCCTGCATTTTTTTATCGTATACTTTTTATTAACAGCTGGTAAAACCGACCTAGTAGCTATAGTGATTTTTAGTTTTATACTAACAATCATCTTCGGTTTAGTTTGGCAGTTTTATGGTCTGCGCGACCTATCTTTAATGGCAATACCTATACTGCTAATCTTTAGTGCTTTTTTGGCTAAACCAAAAGTATTTTTTATCCTTCTTGCACTAGCAATAATAAATATCCTCGCTATCGGCTATGTAAATTATGCTGGCATCTATAACCATCCGGAGCCAGGCAACAGTTTTATCTCTGCTGTTAGCTGGAGTGTACTTGTTCTATTTCTAACAGCGAGTATAAGACTGTTAGGTATCGATATGCAGCGCATGTCGATACGCCTAGCTAAGCAAAATGAACACGTAGAGGCCTCTCGCAGCAAAGCACAGCATTTAATCAATCATGATGTTTTAACCGACCTTCCGAATAAAACAGCAGCTGATGATAAGTTGGCACAATATGTCTTTGCTCACGACAAAGTAAAACATGATTGCGTAATGCTGCTCGATTTAGATAATTTTAAAAGCATTAACGACTCAATGGGGCATAATTTCGGTGACCAGTACCTAATAGAAATTTCGCAGCGACTTAATAGTGCTCTAGACGAACTAGGAAACCTTTACCATATCGGCGGAGATAAGTTTTTAGTTATCATAGAAAACACTGATGACATAGCCATAAGAAACTTGATTAGCGACATACAACAATGCCTAAAAAAGTCTCATATCATTGGCGATATAAATGTTAAGTCGACAACGTCTATAGGTATAGCCATCGCCCGCGACAGCGATCAAACCTATGAAGAGTTAAAATTACAGGCTGATATTGCATTAGGAAAGGCCAAGGCTCGTGGTCGCAATAGTTACTCTTATCACAATCCGAAATTTGATGAAGAGCTGGTAGAGCATGCTCAACTACAAATTGATTTAAAAGATGCCATTAGTAATGACGAATTGTCTATTGCCTTTCAGCCAAAAATATCACTAACGACCAATGCAATTGTCGGTGCAGAAGCAGTGATACGCTGGACCCACCCTACTCGTGGAGCTATTGACCCCAAGGTATTTTTGTTGCTTGCTGAAAAGTCAGGCCTTATTTTCGATATCGGCGACTGGATGATTGATAGGGCCTGTATTGCCTGCAATCGTTGGGTAAACCTCGGTCATGAAATCCCCGTGGCAGTTAGCTCATCCTTAGTACAGTTTAGCTCTGGAAAAATAATCGAGTCGGTCGAGCGTAATTTGATGTTCACAGATCTAAGTGGGCATCACCTGGAGATTCAAGTTGCTGAAGAGTTGTTTGTTGATAACTCACCAAATTTAATAGCCACCTTAAACATTCTAAAAACTATGGGTATTACTATAGTCATTAACAATTTCGGTACAGGTTATTCTAATTTAGGAAATTTAAAAAAATATGATATTAATGCGCTAAAAATTGACCAATCATTTATTAAAAATCTTGATGAAAATTACGATAATGCTATTGTCCATGCGATTATTAATATCGCTAAGGGTTTAGATATAAAAGTGATTGGCGAAGGTATTGAAGTGCCAGAAACTATAGACATATTGAGCGGTATGGGTTGCGATATAGGTCAGGGGAAATTTTGGAGTAAAGCACTAGCGGCAGATCAATTTATTGATTTTTTAGAAAAAACTGCTAAATGAAATTTTAACTTACCGCATTAAGTGCTATTAGTTACCCGCTATAACTCCCGAAAAAATATCCAAATACTGAATAGTTCTAACATAATCCAAACAGTCGATAGTTAATCATTCGATAGTAAAAAAACCGAATCGAACGATTCGGCTTGATAACCTGCTTATCCAAATTAGCGATTACGCCCCAACGCATCATGACTAGTCACCCAGTCGCCAGCCAACACTGCACTCATTAGCGACAACTCTCCTGCCAGCACAGTTGCACCAATAATTTCTGCCAATTTACGGACCTTACCATTGCCGTCACAGCCCATTAGTTTTAGACATTCTTGCTGTGTTGGCAGCCCTGTGCCACCACCATAAGTCGCAACAATTAAGGATGGAATAGTAATTGAAAAATAATAGTTACCTGCTTCATCGATATCAGCATAGGTAACTGCTGCAGATGACTCGGCAACATTAGCCACGTCTTGGCCCGTAGCCATAAAAGTAGCAGTTATACCGTTAGCAGAATGAGCTCCAGTATTTACCGAGCCCGCCATAAAATTACCTACCTGAGTAATCGCGCGCGCTTTATACAAGGCCATTGATGACACACCCATCACCCTCTGAATCAACTCATTAGGCAATACCGCTTCGGCAATGACTCGCTTGCCGCGAGTATGCAACGTATTTAGCTGAGAATGCTTCTTATCGGTATCCATAGCACCCGACAACATATAGCGATCAATGCCAGCATAACTGTCTTTAATCCATTCACAGGCAATAAAAGTAGCCTTGCCCACCATATTTTGTCCGGCGGCATCGCCAGTAGTGTAGTTAAATCGTAAATAACGCATACGCCCTGCTGCGTATTGCTCAATATTACGCAACTTACCTGATCTGGTAGTAGTTTCAGCTTGGACTTTGATTAGCTCAAAATTTTCATCAACCCACAAACCAAAATCACGTGCTTGGCGGGCATTCTCAAAAATGAATACTGGGGCGCGCTGCATTGCATCATCAACCACCGTTACCATCGCGCCACCCGCTTCGTGCAGCAGTCGCATACCGCGATTATAGCTAGCAACTAAGGTACCTTCGCTAGTTGCCATGGGCACATAAAATTCACCTTTAGCGTGTTCACCATTAACTAATAAAGGACCCGCCAAGCCGATAGGTACCTGAGCGACACCAATAAAATTTTCTACGTTACCGGCAGTCACCGCTGGATCAAAAGAGAAGCTACCCACATTATCAAGTGCTACCCCTGTTTTCTCAGTAACAAACTCACGGCGTTTTGCTGCCATCTCAACAGTATAATCATTCTCTTTTTCTCTTGGGATACGGTCGGACATAATTAATCTCTCACTATTGTTAATTAAATAATCAATACATCTATTGTATCCATTTCAACAGTGTTAACTGTTAAAAATGTTACATTAGCCACTATATAGGAGAACTTATGCCATCGACTACCACCCAACAACTTGAAGAGACAGGACTGTTTCGTGATTTTGATAGTGCGGCTAAGCAACATCTTGCCGATTGCAGTCATAGCCAAATTTTCAACGACGGCGAAGTAATTTATCAAATAGGCGATGAAGCTACCGCGCTTTATGGTGTCTTGGAAGGAGCAGTAAAATTACTAGGTGAAGATGTCAGTGGTAAGTTCTGCCTATTTGGACTAACAACACCTGGCCGCTGGTTTGGTGATAGCTCTGCGTTAGATGGACATCCTCGAGCTCAGACCGCAATTGCTGCTGGCGACACTAAAATGGTAAAACTTTTGCGTAGTGACCTACTGCAACTACTAGATCGTCAGCCGGAACTCTACCGTCACTTTATTTCAGTATTTTGTCTCAGGCTACGCCAAGCGGGAAAGATATTCGAAGAGCAAGCGTTTCTGCCGGTGAGCGTGCGCTTAGCAAAACTATTACTGCGCTTACATAAAGTACGTAGTGAATACGCTATTAAGCTAAGTCAAGAAGAACTAGCCGCTTCGCTTGGTGTCACACGTCAAAGTATTTCTAGAGTATTAAAGAGCTGGGAAAAAGAGGCATTGATTAGTATTAGCTACGGCAATGTGGAAATTGAAAACCAAACTGCGTTACAAGCCTTATTAACATCACCAATGAGCGAATATTTATGATCAATATGGATTTCAGCCAGCGAGTTGTAGTAGACACCAACGAACACGACTGGTTACAAAGTCCCATGCAAGGGGTATGGCGTAAACCCCTGGCCCGCAAAGACAAAGAACTTGGCCACGCTACCAGTATTGTGCGCTACGATGCCGGCGCCAAGTTTTCTCAACATAATCATCCCTTAGGTGAAGAGATCTTGGTTTTGGAAGAAACATTTTCAGATCAAACCGGTGACTACCATGCTGGCACTTATTTTAGAAACCCGGAGGGATTTATTCATGCACCCTTTAGCGAGCAGGGTTGCGTACTGTTGGTAAAGCTGCATCAATTTCAAGCTAATGACAGTGACCACATTACAATTGATACCAAAAGCACCGAGTGGCTGCCCGGCAATGGTAATTTACAAGTAATGCCATTACACAGCTTTGGCGCTGAGCATGTTGCCTTAGTAAAATGGCCCGCTGGCGAGAGGTTCCAGCCGCACACACATTTCGGGGGAGAAGAGATTTATGTGATCAACGGTGAGTTTAAAGACGAGCTCGATAGCTATCCAGCAGGCACATGGATTCGTAGCCCACATTTAAGCTCTCATAATCCTTATGTTGATGAGGATACTTTAATCTGGGTGAAGGTCGGTCACTTAGCTTAGCTAAAGTAAATCGAGCTATCATTAACCGAGCTAGTACTAAGGCTAATACGATCGAGTATATAATTCTGATACAGGCGCCAAGGCTTATGCTTACCCTGTTTTGGCATGGAGTCGATAGAGCGCAGAACATAGCCAGAAGTAAAATCCATCATTGCCTCTACTTCCATTCCTTGCTCAGGAACTGTCGGCATACACTGCTGAAAAGATTTATCATTCATATAATTTAACAAGCGCGCCACATATTGCCCGACTAAATCAGATTTCAAGGTCCAAGATGCATTAGTATAGCCCATAGAAAATGCAAAGTTGGGCACTCCACTCAGCATCATTCCTTTGTAACAAAAAGTTTTACCAATATCGATTTTTTCCCCGTCCACCTCAAAACTGATATTGTGCAAGATCGCGGCGTTTAAACCAGTTGCGGTGATAATAATGTCTGCGACCAACTCTTCACCAGACTTTAGCTTAATACCATTTTCGGTAAATCGGTCGATATGATCGGTAACCATAACCGCCTTACCACTACGAATACTTTTAAATAGATCACCATCTGGCACCGCACAAATGCGCTGATCCCATGGATTATAGCTGGGCGAAAAATGCTTATAAATATCATAGTCATCGCCTAAATAAGCCTTAGCGCCGTCCATAATCATCTTTTTGGTTTTATCAGGATAACGCTTGGCAAAATTGAACATAAAAATGCCAAACAGAATTTTTTTCCAACGACTTAATGAATAAGCAATCTTAGCTGGCAGATGCCGGCGTAAGAAGTTGGCAAACTGATCTTGTTCAGGCACGGCGGCAATATACGTTGGCGAGCGCTGTAACATAACAACTTGCTCGGCAGTTTCAGCCATGCTCGGCACCAATGTCACTGCAGTGGCGCCGCTGCCGATAACTATTACTTTTTTACCGCTGTAGTCTAAATTTTCTGGCCATTTTTGTGGATGAATTATCTCTCCTTTAAAGTCATCACGGCCGATAAATTCAGGGGTATAGCCTTCGTCATAACTGTAATAACCGGAAGCTGCGAAAAAGAAATTACAGATAACTATCCGCTCTTCGCCGGTAGCGGTATTTAGCACTGTTACTGACCAATATTTATTTTCACTGGACCAACTAGCGTGGATTACCTTATGACTAAACTGAATATTGGCATAAATACCATTTTCAACAGCCGCTTCTTTTACATAGTCACGAATATCACCGCCCGGCGATATCGCCTTAGGAGACGACCATGGCTTAAAATTAAAACCAAAGGTATACATATCAGAATCTGACCTGATACCCGGATAGCGAAATAAATCCCAGGTTCCGCCAACTTCTTGCCTTGCTTCGATAATGGTATAAGTGCGATCAGGGCTATTGGCTTGCAAATGATAAGCCGTGCCGATGCCAGAAATACCAGCCCCAACAATTAAGACATCTACATGGTTAGTATTCATAATTCAGCCTCAGCGAAAAATGGCAGTTTACAGTTAGATACTTTCTAACTAAATGACCCTAGGTATCTTTAAAGCAACTCTACAGTCAGTGATATTTGGAATGCTATTATAGCCAGCGACCCAACTCAGACTTGTCACCACAGTGACAAATGCAGATAAAAAATCTAAAGTAATATGCGCGTTATTCGTTAATGCCAAGTAGTTCAACGTCAAAAATCAAGGTAGAGCCAGGCTGAATAGAGCCTGCACTGCGATTACCATAGGCAAGATGACTAGGGATAAACAATCTATATTTATCGCCAACCACCATTAACTGTAACCCTTCAGTCCAACCTTTAATAACTTGATGTAGCCCAAAAGAAATAGGCTCACCACGAGTCACAGAGCTATCAAACACAGAACCATCCAGCAAGGTGCCGTGATAATGGACCCTAACCGTATTCTTGGAGCTAGGACGAATGCTGCCATTGCCTTTTTCCAACACCTGATACTGCAAGCCCGAATCAGTTACCGATATCCCTTCAGCCGAACCATTGGTAGAGAGAAACAATTTACCCCGCTCGATATTTTCCTGCGCCCATTGTTTATTACTCATCGAGCGAACCACCATAAAACCAACAATCACTACCGCTATAATTACAAAAAATATTTTAGCCACAAAAACCACCTAATAATTGAGTCTGCGCGTATAGCGCGAGATAAATAAAAACCCCATTACGGGCCTTTAATCGAACTGTTGTTTTAATAATTCAAATGAGCGTTTTCTGTCTTCCAAATAATACATATTGGTCACTGCCATAATCTCATCGACGGCAAATTCAGCCGCCACTGCCTGAACTTTTTCTTTAACTTGTTGCGGAGTACCTACTGCGCGCAACCGTGATCTTGATTGGATAAATTGCTCTAGCTGACCTGATATAGGGTAAAGCTGGGCTTCAGCTGGAGTTAAAAAACCGCCGTTAGTTTGCCCCGTAATAAAGCGAAAAAAGTTAATATCATGAGTGATTTGCAACGCTTTGGCTTGCTCAAATGTATCGGCACAGAAAACGCTAATGGTAAGAATGGCATAGGGCTCTGGCCACAACTCACTGGGCTGAAATGTCTGGCGATAATATTGAATCAAGCCAGCATCTGCCTGCGGATTAATAAATGCAGCTAAGTTATAGGGTAAACCTCTTATTGCGGCCAATTGTGCGCTATCAGGACTAGAACCAAGCATCCACAAAGGCAGCCCTGGTGGCGGTTTAGGGCTAACAATGGGCTTTGCATCGGAGTTCCATAGGTAATCACTCAGCTGCTCTACAAGCTGTGGAAAGCGTTCAAACTTAGGTTTACCATCAGTCGCTAACGCCATCGCAGTTTCCATGTCAGCACCGGGCGCACGCCCTACCCCAAGGTCTACTCTATCTGGATACAAATTAGCCAGCATAGAAAAAGTCTCAGCGATTTTGTAAGCGCTATAGTGCGGCAACATAATGCCGCCAGAGCCTATTCTTATGGTATCTGTCGCCGCACCAATTGCCGCCAATAGGACTTCTGGTGCACTCCCTGCAACTGATGGAAAGGCATGATGTTCAGATACCCAAAAGCGCTCATAGCCTAATTGCTCTGACCACTTCGCCATTATTAGGGTCTCTTGCAGCGCCGCACTAGACTCGTCAGCAGAGCGGGCTAAAGACTGATCTAAAACCGATAATTTAAATGTCATCACTTATCACTTAGCTAAACCACGTCAGTATAGATAATCCTTCCCTAACAAACATTACTTGCAGCGATTTGGACACAAATAACTTATTTTATGCCAATTCAACAGACCGATAAGTTTAACGCTGCAAGCACTATTAATCCCATCCTAGGGCTATTGGGTATCTGTTCAGATAAAAGTTAGTTAAAAACGACAGATATAAAAAAACCACCTTTCGGTGGTTATTTTTATTAGCTAAGTGGCGGACCGGACGAGACTCGAACTCGCGACCTCCGGCGTGACAGGCCGGCATTCTAACCAACTGAACTACCGGTCCGCAAAACCGATTGTACCTAGCTAATTCTTGTTGAAGCTGGTGGGTGATGACGGGCTTGAACCGCCGACCCTCGCCGTGTAAAGGCGATGCTCTACCAACTGAGCTAATCACCCGATCGGCTTCAACGGGCGGCATTCTACTGTATTCATCAATGTTGTCAAACAGAAAATGGGCTGTTTAGCGATTATATTATCGACTCTGATTATTAATTAAATAAACTGTTTATTCCTTAAGCAATTACTGAGTTGCAAAGCAATCTATGGCTAATAGTGATAAGGCCAATAATTGTTATAGTCGCTATCCATTTATTCTCCAGCATTGATAAGTAAATCCATGGTAAAACCTA
The DNA here is from genome assembly GCA_046710535.1 of Pseudomonadales bacterium. GTDB lineage: Bacteria > Pseudomonadota > Gammaproteobacteria > Pseudomonadales > CAWVSB01 > CAWVSB01. The sequence goes on along the minus strand of JBKEHH010000001.1, from coordinate 213,406 downwards.
AAAACTTTAACTTTGCAGCATCACTCCATTGACTAGCAGGTGTCTAGCGACGATAAATGCGTGCCTGCGACGATTAATCTTGAAATCTGACAAACCATGTCAGAGGCTCGTTACAAACGCCGCTGGCTGGTTAATAGACCGTTATTGGATCAAACGACGTGTTAGGCAAACAATAGAACAATTTGATCATGACTGGTAAAAAAACGGCAGGCTTAGTTAACTGACGGCAGGGAGAATAATTGCAGCTAGATAAAAGATAAGTTACAGCCCTAACCACTCAGGCTAAGCAAACTAGAAATATGCCAGACTGGCACTAAACTGGGTATCTATAAAGACGCGGGTGACGCACTGATTTGGGTACAAAAGTGGGCACTTACGCTACACGCTAATAACTACCTAAACTACTTATGTGGAACAATTACTGTAACTTTATGCACATTTTAGAATAAAACACCTAAACAACAGAGTTAAAAGCTAACTCGACTACTAATACACTATAAAAAATCTATAAGTTATTGTTTTATATTACTTTAACACGGTTGATTGAAAAACAACCAATCTGTTAATAACACCTGATATTCTGTATTAATAGCGCCAAAAAAACAACTTATACCCACAGTTATCCACAGATTTTGTGGAAAAAAATCATACTAGAAATCACATTACATTAGTGGAACAAAGCCATTAAGTGGTTACTCAGAATTTGGGATCAAAACCATTTTCCCAGGCACATCGGCGCGATCTATCAAGTGATGAATTTCCACCGCATCTTCTAATGGCCGCTTACCGGCAATCGCGGGCTTTAGCGTGCCCTCTTTTAGCATTGCAAATAAAGTCTGTAAATCTTCTGCAAACAGCTGCGGGTTCTTTTCACGATCTTTTTGAATATTATAAAAAATCGATTGCTTGCCGTTGGGTAATAGCTTCCATAACACCATTAGCTTTAGGAAACCTAACAGCAGCGATGGCAACTTCTCCTCACCGGTGGTCATTTGCAAAGCACCAAATGCGATCAGGGTACCACCCTTGGCAAGACACCTGTATGAGCGCGACCAGCTCTTGCCGCCAATAGTGTCAAACACCCCATCAACGCCTTTGCCCATGGTAAGGGTGTTAATTCGTTCGACAAAATCTTCATTTTGATAATCAATCGGGATACCGTTGAACTCTTTTACTAATCCATGCTTGCCGACAGACGCGGTGCCATAGGCAATTAACCCCATAGTTCGGGCTAAGTCGAGCATGGCTGTGCCAACAGCTCCGCCAGCAGCATGAATTAAGATTGACTGACCCGGTTTGAATTTTCTTATTCGTGTCAACATTTGATAGGCTGTGGTGTAGGACAAAATCATCGCTACTCCTTTAGCAGGATCTAAACCTTCTGGCGCAGTAATTACTCGATTAGCATCAACACATAAATATTGCGTGTAAGATCCAATAACAGGCATATCGGCAACAGCTTGGCCTATAGCAAGATTTGTTACGCCCTCACCTAATTTATCAACCACCCCAAACCAGTCGTAACCCAGTGTAAATGGCGGCTTATCTTTCACATCGATATATTGACCTTGGCGAATAATGGTATCGGTAAAGCCGGTGCCGGCGGCAAGCACCTTGACTCTAATCTCGCCAGCCTGCGGCTCGGGCAACTGATCGTCTTCTACCAAGTGAAGAACTTCAGGGCCGCCAAACTCTGACACCTCAATACGCTTATTAGCCATTAATTACGCTCCAATCATTCGGCGTGAACGCCATGTCCACGAAAGTTTTTATAAAATTCCTGCAGCGCAGCAATATCGGCGTCTTGATCACCGGTGGGATAAAACGTCTCACCAAAGCCGCCCGTTTTGTTGGGGTAGTCAACATAGGCAGGGACAATGGGTACCCCAGCTTTTAGCGCGATGCGATAAAAACCGGTCTTCCATTTAGTGACTTTGCTACGGGTCCCTTCTACCGGAATAATTAACGTAAACTGTTCACGTCGGTTAAATTCATCGGCCATTTGCTCAACCATATCTTTGGCATCGTTACGATTAACCGAAACACCACCAAACCAGCGCGAAAAAATACCCATAACTGGACCAAACAATGTGTGCTTACCCATCCATTTCACTTGCATATGGCGGCTAAAGGCGATTCCCAACATGGCAGGAAAATCCCAATTGGTTGTGTGCGGCGCTGCAATTAACACATAGTGCGGAATGTCCGGCGGATGTCCAACAACCTTCCAACCTTTAGCCCACATACAAAAACGCGCCAGCCAATGGAAACAATAAGACAACACTGGCGTATTAAAAATATTCATAAATGACAACCAACCATTAAGTAAAGTCTGTTAAAACAAATCCATCGCACTGCGCAACACCATTACCCACAACGCAATACAACTAAAGAAGTACGCCGCAAATCGATGATTCACATTGTTATAGCTGCACTGAACAATACTGTGTAAGACTCTTAAGCCTACAAATGCCCATGCGCAATTAATCGCTACGCTGTCGGCAGTGCCGGTGGCATATAAATAAAAACACATAATGTAAAACAGCACAGGTACTTCAAATAGGTTTTTAAAATTATGCCCTGGGTAACGCGCATAATTGGGTAGTAAGCTATCAACAGCGTCCGGCGTATTAATGGCGTCTGGTTTGATTTTAAGCTCACCAATTGCTTTAAGTCGGGTAATAAACAAAACGATCCACACCACAAAAGCTAATAGCAACATAGCTAACACAGGTGTCAAAATTGCTGTCTGTCCGATGCTAATATCCATAATATTATCCTTGGTTTTTTTCCAATTGTGCAGTTATAACAACACACTAATCTTCAAAATCAGTCTCACCACTAATACCAATCATCAAGTCGGCCGAACTCAACATACCTGCATTCCAGGTAGCAATATAATTCAAACTATCTTCAACACTGTGATCACGGGTATAGCGCATCATTTCTTTAGTACCACGTATAGACAGTGGCGACTTAGTCGCAATCTCTGCGGCAATCGCTTGCACGCCTGCCATCATTTGATCTTTATCTGCATACACTTTATTAGCCAAACCCATGCTTACCGCTTCTGCGCCAAAAAATGTTCTACCGGTATAGGCTAATTCGCGCACAATACCGTCGCCAACCAGCTTAGGTAGGCGCTGCAGAGTACCTACGTCAGCTACCATGCCAATATCAATTTCTTTAATTGAAAAATATGCATCCTCGGTGCAGTAACGCATATCGCAACAGGTGATCATATCGATAGCCCCGCCTACGCTGGCACCGTGGATTGCGGCTAACACTGGTTTTCTGCATTGCTCTATCGCGGTTAAGTTGGCTTGTAAGCGCTTAATCGTTAGCCGTAACTGCTCTGCCTTTCGGGCAGGCTCCATGCCATCGTCCGTTAAATCACCAAACATGCTTAAATCAATACCGGCGCAAAAGTTTTTACCTTGTCCAGCAAGGATAACAACACGAATCTCAGACTCTAGATCAATCCATTCAAAACACTGTTGTAATTCGACCCACATAGTAGCGCTCATGGCGTTAGCCTTTTTGGGTCTGGCCAACTCTACAGTGGCAACGTGGTTATTAATGTCAACGGCCAATGTTTCAAAGTTTGGTTTACTCATAGCTTCCTCTGGTAAATAAAGTACTGAATTAAGATGTAGACTAATATCTAACATAGTCAGCCGTGGCTAACTCCGGCAATGGCTTAGCCTTACAATCACGAGTGCCTATGTATAAAAACCCTACTAGCTCTTCGTTATCGGCAAAACCAAGCCCCTGTCTAATTAGCGGATTAAAACAAAGCGAGCCAGTACGCCAAACTCCCGCATAACCTAGTGCATGTAGCGCCAGTAAAATGGCATGGGCCGATGTACCTGCAGAAAGCTGCTGCTCTATTAGTGGTACTTTTGGATGTTCTTGAAGATGCGCTGCCACCGCAATAATCATCGGCGCACGCAATGGTTTCGCCGCCAGTTTTTGCTGTTCCTCTAGGTCCAGTACTACGCCGTCGGCAAGTTTGGTGGCAACAAACAATTCACCCAACTGCTGACGCGCGTCACCACAAATTACCGCATAACGCCAAGGGCGCAATCTGGCATGGTCTGGCGCCCGCAAAGCAGCCTGAAAAACCGTCTCTAGCTGTGCTGGGTTAGGGGCTGGCGCGCATAGCTTGGGCGCTGAATTTCTGGTTAACAGCGCTTCAATAGCATCCATTAAAAAACGTACCTTGAGGTTAGATTTCTATCAGGCACGGATTATAGGTAGCTCACTGGAGTTTGCCCAGTAACTTATCTAATTTCTCTGCTTAGGCCTGCTGCATTAAAAAGACTAAAATACTGGCCAATATTTCCGCTAACCACGTTTGACACGCCAACCACCATCGGGGCGAGTTTTGTATCTCCCAATCTTCGTTGGCCTTATGCAATACATAGGCTTTTACGTTGCGAGCTTCCGCTTGGGTCAGGTCAGCCTTAAAGCCGGGCATACCAGCCTCTTGCATCATGCCATTGAGCACAACATCATCAAATTTGTCATACCAGATATTATCTAAACGGCGCAGATCAGGCACACTGCCGTCAGACACCAGCATAGCGCCATGACACCTTGCACACAGCGCCATGTACTTTGCGCCGCCGGCCATTAGCTCATCATCTGTGACATCCATTCTGGCTGGTGGTGCTACTCGCGCAGCCACATCGTCAAATTGCGGTAAAGCGCCATTAGCGCCTAACTTGAACACTAATAATCGCCGAATCGTTGACGACGGTGGTGTTTCCATCCCTATCATCATACTCAAGCCGCCGCCGCGCCCTGCCAGCACCGCTACATATTGCTCACCATCTACCGAATACGTAACAGGCGAGGCCATGATTCCCTGCTGCGCATCAAACTGCCAAATTGCCTCACCGTTAGTGGCATTAAAAGCAACCAATTGATTAGCGCTATTACCCTGAAAAACCAAATTACCGGCGGTGGCTAAAACACCCCCATTACCAATAATAGGGTTTGGCGCGCGCCACACTTCACGCTGGGTTACTGGATCCCATGCCAATAAATATGAGTCTACCGAGGCCCGCATAATTGCCTGCGTAATAATATGCCCAAACGGCGATGCGTTAGTTTTGTAGCCTAGATTCCATTGGCGCGGATTAAAAAGATACTCATCTTGATTTTCTATTGGCGCCATAAAGTCCAATGCTGGAATATAAACTAAGCCAGTATTTGGGCTATAGGCCATAGGGTGCCAATTATGCCCGCCTAAACCGGTCGGCTTTAGATTAAACGGTTTATCTACATAGCCAGCTCCTTCAGCTTCAACCGGTCTGCCGGTTGCCATGTCATAATGCGTCGCCCAAGTTACTGGCACATAAGGCTCTGCTGACAGCAGCTCACCGCTAACTCGATCTAAAATAAAGAAGAAGCCATTTTTAGGCGCTTGCATAATTACCTGCCGGGCTTGCCCCTGCCACTCTATGTCGGTCAGGATCAGTGACTGAGTAGCGGTAAAATCCCAACTGTCGGCTGGTGTTTGCTGATAATGCCAAACGTATTCACCGGTTTGTGCTTTAACCGCGACAATGGATGACAAATATAAATTGTCGCCACCACCAGGACTGCGCATTTCTCGGTTATGGGGCGCGCCATTACCAACACCAATATATAACAGATCTAATTCAGCGTCATAAGCAAACGAATCCCAAGCAGTACCGCCACCACCCATCTCCCACCAGTTGCCGCTCCACGTTTTAGCGGCTAATTCCATCTGTTCATTTTCAAAGCCATCGGCAGGGTTGCCCGGCACAGTATAAAAACGCCATAACATCTCACCACTGCCAGGGTCATAGCCTCCGACATAGCCGCGTACACCGTATTCAGAGCCACCATTGCCAATAACGACAACACCATTAACTACTCTTGGTGCGCCAGTAATACTGTAATGCTTATTTTGATCTATGGTTAAAGTGCGCCAAACCTCTGCGCCACTATCTCTATCAATAGCCACCAAATACCCATCAAGGGTACCCATATGCAAATTGTTGCCCCAAGCTGCCACACCGCGGTTAATCACTCCGCAACAAAAGGCATTGGCTCTGTTAACGTCAACCTTGGGGTCGTAATGCCATAGCATCTCACCAGTCGCCGCATTTAATGCAAATAACTTATTCCAATTACCCGTTGCATACATAACCCCGTCAATCACTAAGGGGGTGCCCTGAAGTCCGCGTTTATCGGGCATGTCAAACGCCCATGCCAAACCCAACTTATTAATATTATTATCGGTGATTAGCGCCAATGGGCTAAAGCGGGTTTCCGCATAGTCACGGCTGTGGCTTAGCCAATTAGCGCCATCATCTGCTGCGTTCAATAAACGCTCAAAGGTAACGGGTGCAGCAGTAGAAAAGCCGCACAAAGAAAGAAATACAGTGACAACGAGAGTGGAGAAACGAAACATCAGTAATCCCAAATTATTGTTATTTTTTATATGTATCGAGATTAGCAGCCAAGGCCATTAAGGGCAGTTACATTTATGTTAACTAGCCTAGCGCGCAGCCTTCAGCGCTTTAAGCCGATCTGGCCCCACTGCTTCGCCAGTTTCATAGTAATCTTTCATCGCTATGGCTACATCGCGCAGCACGCCGATAAAAACTTTTTTAAGAAGTAGCCGCTCAAGCAAGGACCCAAATCCACCCCATGGCATCTCATAGGTCATGCTAGGAGTAAACGTAGTACCTCCCTTGCCATTATCTTCAATGGCATAGCGAAACCATGCTTTATTAAACAATGGTGGCTTGCCGGTCTCTCCCTTATGCAAGCGAATCAAAAAGCCCTGACCTTCATTCCACTCTTCTACAGTTTCATCTACATAACTAGAACCACCTTGAAAAACCCGCCTACTAGCGCCAACTCCTTGAGTCTTGTCAGTGGTTATCTCAGTATTTTTTAAACCCGGCACATAATGGTGGGCTAACGACAGGTCTTGCAGCTTTTCCCACGCTTGTACCAACGGTAACTCTATCTCTATTGAATAACTTACACTGCCAGTCATATTTTTTTCGCTCCATCCAATCCATAAACAGCAAGCCACTAAGCCTACAACAAAGATGCCAATAGCTTTACTTAACGTTTGGTAGTTCAATGCTATAACTTACAAATAGTCTTTTAGTGGCGACCGCTCATTAATAGCAATAGTATGATTGTAGCCCTCAATAGAAATAGCGTCCGGCGTAATTTTAATATGGTCACTGGTGCGAACATTATGGTCAAACTTGTAAATAGCAGGCTCAACAACTTTAGATGAACGCTGATCATATCCAGCTGCCGCGGCAATAGTCTTTTCACATTTCTTCTGCCAAGCGCTTATTTTCTTAGCGCCATGCTTATTCATCAGCATTGTCTTAGTTACCGTTGGTGACAACACCACGGCGGTTGCATTATTACCGCCAAAGCCTTTTGCATTTAACAGCGCTACTTCCAAATTGCCTTGGTCAAATTGCTTATGCTCGGGCGATATAGCCAAATTACTATCAAAAACATCTGCCGCGGCCTTATCGATGGTGCCTATCCCGGGGATAATTCCGTATTGCCAAGTACCTATAGCGCTTATTAACTGATCGCCACCGGAAGCACCAATTGAATGCCCCAGATAACACTTGATAGCGGCCACTGGCCAATTTTGTATACCAAAAGCTTTAGCAGTCTCATTAAATATATGTGACTCACTGACTCTATTGGCTGGTGTACCGGTGCCATGGGCGTGAATAAAACTGCGGCCATCTAACTTGCCCACAATGTTGGCAGCTAAACCTGCTGCTTTGGCTACCGTAATATAGTTGCCCACCCCTGGCGCCGAGATAGACTTTTTATGACCATCGGCATTCACATAAACATCGGGCACTGCACCATACACCAAGGCGCCTAACTCAAGGGCCAACTCGTCATCCATTAAAACCGTAAACTGCGCTCCCTCGGCCAAGGTAAAACCAACATTGTCGCCAAACGGGCGGCAAGCTCTACGTAAATCAGCGTCACCGCTTAATCCGTCTAACTTACACAGGTCTTCATCCATACCCAGCGCACCCATGGTGATATAGCCTTCTAGAACATCGGCAACAATTGGCGCTTCGGCTCCGCCCACTATGGCAACTCGCGCCCGCCCAGCCTTTATGTCGTGTGCAGCTTGACGCAAGTTATAGTGAAATGTGGCACATGCTCCCATATTCAAACCAGTACTGCCCACGCTGCCCAAAACATAGGCATTAATAAAGTCTGCCGGCATTTCTGCCAAGCCCAAAGCTAAGTGTTTAGACGTTATCCTGCCGCCACGATAATTATTCCCCAGTAAACCACCATTGCCATTGGCATCCATCTGGCTCATAGCGCTACCTGCGTAGACACTGATCTTATCACCAGGTACTGCATCACAAATAGTTTGCCAATCTATCCCCAGCTGACCTAAGGCATCGCTGGCACCAAATATCGACAACTGTAAACCACGAGGATGGCTGCGGGCTTGATATAAACTGGCCGGATCAAATCCGCTAGGCAGCTGCCCCGCCGCACTCACCGGGCTTTTGCGTGTATCGGGAATCAATAGGTCAGAACTACCCACTAGCTCAACTTTGGCTCTGCCATTATCGAGAGCGGTTACCGTCCAATTGCTAGGGATAGATTCAGGCAGCTGCCTAGCACTTACCTCAAAGCTTAAAGGGCTGCCATTGCTGTTAACGGTGAGTTTACGGTTCAGCGGTACCGCATTGACATCAAAGTAACTAGGCTCAATTTTGCGGATAAGCGTGTGAGCACGCATAAAATCTATCTCACCACTGTCACAATTCATTAATGCAGCTAGGGCCCGCCAAGTCGCCGCGGCATCTTCAGTCGCTAATTCATCAATCACCGTACGTTTAAAGCCGTGATTGCCAGAGCTACGGCCCGCTGGATTAATACCACCAAAGCTGACAATAACAGGGATTGTTGCCATAATTTTTGTACACCTATTGATTAAGATGGACGTCATTGTATTGAGTTAGCTAAATTATAATATTGTATAATTGACAAAAACTGTTGCTTTAAAGACAAACAATATTAGTATCGCCTTATGAAAAAAGTTGCCTTAATTGCCTACCCTCACACTTTAGCCACCAGTATTACTTTACCGGCCGAAATTTTGACGGCTGCTTGCCAGCAAGTTACAGCTAGCAGTAATGTATCGGCAAAATTGTCAATTCAAATAGTCACCACCACTAACCGGCCGATAAACTCAACCAGTGGCCTACCTATTGTCCCATCCTGCCAACTGGAAGATCTTACCGACCTAGACCTGATTATATTGCCCTCAATGTGGCGTAACCCAAGGCGCATCGTTAAACAGAACAAACACCTACTGCCACTGCTGCGGCATTATCAGCAGCAAGGCACTCTTATATGTGCTGTTGGCACAGGTGCTTACTTTTTAGGGGCTGCAGGACTATTAGACGATAAACCAGCTACTACTCACTGGTTTTACTATGCCGACTTCGCAAAGGCCTTTCCTGCGGTAAAGCTACAAACCGGCCATATTATTACTAAAAGCGACAATCTGTATTGCGCAGGGAGTATCAACGCAGTGGCTGATTTAAGTAGTCACTTTATTGAACATTTCTATGGCCCTAGCATAGCCCGTTTAATTGAGGGACAATTCTCTCCTGAAATTCGCCGCTCTTACCGCTCCTACGGCTATTTTGAAGGGGAAACCAATGCTCACCAAGACGAACAAATAGCTGATATTCAACAATGGTTGCACGATAACTATCAGCACAATATCAGTATTAAACAATTAGCGGATGATGCCCAGATCAACCCTCGTACTTTAAACCGCCGATTTACTCAAGCCACTGGTAAAACGCCTAGCCGCTACCTGCTGGGCTTACGGTTAAACCAAGCAAAAGAGCTACTGCGCCAAACCAATCTAAGTATTGGTGAAATTGCCGCCAATGTAAGTTATGAGGATTACAGTTATTTCTCTGCATTATTTAAGCAACACATTGGTTTTACGCCCAGAGAATATCGCGTTTCAGTGCAGGGAAAATTATTTGAAACTACTTTAGGTTAAATCTATAAACTATTGCTTTATAACGTTATTATCAATTAATGTTATAAAGAAAATTAATTAATGAACTGCCTAAAGATAGCTTATTAATTTACTAAATCAATAAATCTATTAATAGCGCAAACTTCTCTAAAACGCTCAGCTATGGTTTAATGCTCGCTGTTTTTTGGGCAGAGGTACTCGCCCAAACCATTAACTAATAACTACTGGATATTGATATGAGTGATGATGCAATTGTAATTGTAGATGGTGCTCGCACCCCAATGGGTGGCCTGCAAGGCGCTCTTAGCCGACTGACTGCCCCCCAGCTTGGCGCAATAGCTATTAAAGAAGCCTTGTCGCGCGCCAATATTAATGCCGCAGACGTGGAAGAAGTTATTATGGGTTGCGTATTACAAGCAGGCACTAAGCAAGGTCCAGCCCGGCAAGCGGCGATCAATGCTGGCATCCCTACTTCAGCAGGCGCCGTTACAGTTAACAAGCTATGTGGCTCAGGCATGCAAGCAGTTATCTACGCTCACGATCAAATCAAAGCAGGCAGCTGCGACATTGCCATCGCTGGCGGTATGGAGTCCATGTCTAACGCACCGCATTTACTGCCAAATGCTCGTGGCGGCATTGGTACTGGCGACAAACAGATACATGACCACATGTTCTTAGATGGCTTGCAAGACGCCTATACTGGCCGCGCGATGGGTACATTCGCCCAAGAAACTGCCAATAAAGCTGGCCTAACACGTGAGCAAATGGACGAATACGCCCTTGAATCACTGCGCCGCGCTAAGGCAGCTATCGATAACGGCTATTTAACCGCCGAAACAGTGCCAGTAACGGTAACCACGCGTCACAGCGAAACTGTAATTAATGATGACGAACAACCACATAAGGCTAAAGTCGACAAAATACCTAGCCTGCGACCTGCTTTTGCCAAAGAGGGCACCATTACTGCCGCCAACGCTAGCTCAATCTCAGATGGTGCCTCAGCCTTAGTATTAATGAAAGCAAGTGAAGCTGAAAAACGTGGCCTTAAGCCGATGGCGAAAATAGTGGCCCATTCACGCCAATCACAAGCGCCTGAAGAGTTTACTACTGCACCGGCTGGCTCGTTGACCAAGCTATATGCCAAAACAGGCTGGAGTAAAGACGACGTAGACTTGTTTGAAATCAACGAAGCTTTTGCCATGGTAACTATGCTAACTATGCAAGAACACCAGCTAGATCATGCCAAAGTAAACATCCACGGCGGCGCCTGTGCTCAAGGCCACCCTATAGGATCAACCGGCTCTCGCATAATCATCTCGTTAATGTATGCACTTAAGCAATATGGCAAACAGAAAGGTATTGCTAGTTTGTGTATCGGTGGTGGCGAGGCATTGGCTGTGGCTATTGAAATACTATAGTTTTCAGCGACGCTAGATTAAAAAACTCGCTTTCTCATAAGATTGCGGGTTTTTTTGTATCTACAGCAGAGATAACTTTTTACCTATTCATTGCTTTAGCCATATTAGCGACAATCGTTCCCGCTACTCGCTTAGCTTTATCCGCGCACGCCCCACAATACATCTCATCCATAGTCAGCTCAAAAAGCGCTAACCACTGATCAAAATTATCCTGACTAAAGTTTTGCTTACTATGCACTAGGCGATGAATGTTCATAGTATGCCGACTATAAGAATTATCACCCAATAACAACTTAGCCCAATAACTTTTTATTAGTGGCAAATGAACAGTTAAATCTATTTGTGCAACGTCGACAAAAATAGGGGCTAGCTCGCTGTCGGCTAATAACTTGGTATAAAAGCTATCAACAAAACTACCAATATCTGGCTGAGTCTGAATGTCAGGTAGCGATGCGCTCACAACTTATCTTTCGCTGGGTTTACGCCTAAAATCTTTACGGATTTTATCTGCTTCTTCACGCGTCTGGGCATCTTTAATAAGGCGCTTACGCTTAGTTGTTTGCTGGCGCGGAGTTAAGGTATTACGTTTACTTTGAAATGGGTTTTCACTACTACGCAGCTCTATTCGAATGGGCGTTCCACTCATATCGAGCACTTTGCGGAAGGTTTTTTCCAAAAACTTCTTATAGCTATCTGGCAGTGCTTCAACTTGATTACCATGAATAACGATAATTGGAGGATTACTGCCACCGGCATGAGCATAGCGCAGCTTTATACGACGACCATGTACCATTGGCGGCTGATGATCAGCCACCGCATCTTGAAGAATACGAGTAAGCATTGGAGTAGAAAGCTTTTTGGTTGCACCTTCATAGGCCGCTTCAACAGACTCATAAAGGTTTCCCACACCAGTGCCATGCAATGCCGAGATAAAATGGATTTTAGCAAAATCTAAAAAGCGTAAACGGCGTTCTAATTCGTTTCTAATCCAGTCTTTTTTCTCATTATCCATACCATCCCATTTGTTTAACGCAATAACTAATGCGCGGCCACTATCGATCGCATAACTAAGGATGTGTAAATCTTGATCAACAATACCCTCTTGGGCGTCGATAACTAAAATCACCACATTTGAGTCATCTATGGCTTTTAAAGTCTTAATAATAGAAAACTTTTCGACAGTTTCTGACACATTTTTGCGACGTCTTACGCCTGCCGTATCAATTAAGGTGTAGGGTTTATCGTGGCGCTCGTAATCAATATAAATACTGTCTCGAGTAGTGCCTGGATGGTCGAATACAATAACTCTTTCTTCGCCTAACAGACGATTAACCAAAGTTGATTTACCAACATTTGGCCTGCCAATAATACCAATTTTTATACCGCGATTCTCGTCTTCATCTTGTTCTGCTTCATCCACGCCGAAATGCTCAACGATCTCAGCCATTAACTGTTTAATACCACGACCTTGAGATGCAGCAACTGGACGTAATTCAGCCAAGCCAAGTTCGTAAAACTCTAACATGGCAACGTCAGGATTAATGCCGTCAGTTTTATTTACTAACACATAAACGGGTTTTTCTTGGCGACGAAGATGCTCAGCTATCAACGAGTCAGCAGCAGTTACACCGGCTTTCGCATCAACTAAAAAGAAAACAATGTCAGCTTCATCAATAGCGGCAAGTGACTGCTTAGCCATCTCAAAATCAAGACCTTCTTCTTCACCGGTGATACCACCGGTATCGATAACAATAAAGCTATTGCCTTCGACATGTGCTTCACCGTATTTACGGTCACGAGTAAGACCGGCAAAGTTAGCTACTAAAGCGTCACGAGTGTTGGTGAGACGATTAAATAGAGTAGATTTACCTACATTTGGTCGGCCAACTAAGGCTATCACCGGTTTCATTGATCTACCTTAAAATAATAAAGTGCTTACTTTTCAATTTCATAAGCTTTTAATTTACCTGAATTACCATACACATATAGTACGCCACTCTGAGTTAACATCTGAGCACGCACTCCATCTGAGCCGATCTTTTCACGGCCTGACACACTGCCATCAACTTGTGACAACAGATGTATATATCCTTCAAAATCCGCCACTGCAACATAGCTACTAAACGCAGTGGGTGCACCTAGCTCACGAAAGCTAAACTCAGTTTGACGCCAGCGCTCAGCACCAGATTTAAGATCTATGGCAACAACATCGCCGTCGCTATGAGAATAATATAAATTACTAAAACCCTCACTAAAGGCATTATAACTAGAGGCGGCCTGAAACCATTTTGGCTTGCCACTGCGCAAGTCAAAGGCAGTGACACGCCCCTGATAACTAACCGCATAAATGGTGTTATTCAAAATAAACGCTGGCGAATCAACATCTACAACCCTATCGATTTCAGACTGACCAGTCGCAGGCGCCACTCTAGCTTCCCACTGCAATACACCAGTATTAACATCTAGAGCGACTAATTTTCCACTAGCAAATCCGGTGTAGACAGTATCACCGTCAACAACAGGACGACTTGTTCCTCGCAAAGTGAGCCTAGGCAAAGTAGAGTCATACACCCATAATTGCTCTCCATTAGCAGCATTCAAGCCATAAAGCCTGCCATTAAATGTTTGAGCTATAACGACTTCATCGACCACCGCAGGCGGTGCTAAGATTTCACCAGTAAGCTGCTTAGTCCATAGCTTAGCGCCCGTGTTTTTATCGAGCGCTATCACCACTCCTTTAACTGTGCCAACAACCAATAGACTCTCGCCAACACCCACACCACCGGTAAGTGTCGCATCAAGCTCTGATTCCCATTGTTCTTTGCCACGCTCAATTTCAAATGAGTACACGTCACCATCGACTTCAGCGACATATATTCTATCGTCATCAAGGGCCATCTCTAGGCGATTAAACTTATCACCTTGGCCATCACCGACAGAGCGACTCCACTTAGTATCCAACTCCACCTGCTCGTCAAAATCGACTAGATCAGCTGGCTCATAAAAACTCTCTTCATCGCCTTCAAACCAACTACAACCGGTTGCTAAAGCAGACAAAAATATTAGTAATGTAGTTTTATTAACTAAACGCAAGCCACACAACTTTCTCATTTACGATCCCTCAGCTTCTGTTTCAACAACTTCTATGCTTGTCGCAGTAGAATCAGTAACAACTAAGCTGTCTAATTTGATCGCTAACAGTGGATTACCGGTGCCTATAGCAAGATTATTAGCAGCCTGCTGATAAGCATCTTTCGCTGCGGCTAAGTCCCCCATTACAAACTGTAAATCACCTTCTAGCTCATAAAACGCAGCAGAAAATTCGCCGCGTTCTGTTACGTTTAGTGCTGCCAAAGCCTTGGCGTTATCGCCACTATTACTAATAACTCTGGCTTTTCTAAGTGTAGCTGCAAGCAGCATAGACTGTTCAGGCTTACTAGCAATAACCCAGTCTAGCTCTTGTATAGCATCGCTATATTTTTCTTGGCTATTTAGATGTTTAGCACTGATCATCGCTGCATACTGAGCGTAAGTTGAACCTTCATAGTCAACTTTTAAGGTAGTGACCAAATGCGCCGCAGTAGCGAAGTCATCAATAGATGACTGCCCTTCAATTCTTGCGCTGACATCTAACAACTGCTGATAAACTACTGATGCGGCCTCGGCAGTTTGTAGTTGTTGATTTTGCCAGCCCTGCCAACCAAAATATAAGGCGGCAACGGCAATCACTTGAATAACAGTGCTTAAACCTTTTTCTTTCCACCAGCGCGTAATTGCTTCAATTTGTTCTTCTTCTGTTCTCAATTCAGCCAACTCTCGTCTCCTTAAGACATCTAGTGTTCTTTTATTTACTTAGTGTACTCTGTAGCCAGAGGGCTAACTCGCTTACATCTAACTGTATTTGCTCACCGCCACTACGCAGCGGTTTGATAGTTACTTTATTTGCGGCAACTTCATCTTCACCCATTAGCATTGCGTATTGCGCTCCGCTTTTGTCTGCCTTTTTCATTTGGCTTTTAAAACTACCGCCACCAACATGAGTTTTTATTACGACCGTTGGAACTTCGTCACGAACAGCCTCTGTTATAGCTAATGCTCTATTGTATACCCCATCGCCCACTGCCACAGTATAGACATCCGGCGCGACATCTAATTCCGCCTCGATGTTACTGACTTCTTGCAGTAATAAACAGAGTCTTTCCATCCCTATTGCAAAGCCAACGCCTGCAGTATCACCACCGCCAAGTTGATTGACCAAACCGTCGTAACGGCCGCCTGCGCAAACGGTACCTTGAGCGCCTAACTTGTCGGTAACCCATTCAAACACTGTGTAGTTGTAATAATCTAAGCCACGCACCAACTTGGGATTAACTGTATAAGTAATCCCGACCTCATCTAGCATCGCTTTTAGTTCCGTAAAATGGGCGCTAGCTTCAGCGCCTAAATAATCAGTCATTGACGGAGCATCTATTAATAACGTTTGTGTATCAGGATTTTTACTATCTAATATTCGTAACGGATTAGTCCCTAAGCGACGTTGGCTATCGTCGTCTAACTGCTCTTTTATCGGCGTTAAAAACTCTACTAATGCTTGTTTATAATTCTTCCTATCAACTGCAGCGCCAATAGAATTCAATTCCAAACGCACAACATCCTGTACGCCAAGTAACTTCCAAAGCCTAGCCGAAAGTAATAATAATTCAGCGTCTATGTCCGGGCCTGCCATTCCAAAGCATTCTACACCGACCTGATGAAATTGACGCAGGCGTCCTTTTTGCGGCCGTTCATAACGAAACATTGGCCCGCTATACCAAAGTCGCTGTTGCTGATTTTTTAGTAAACTTAACTGCGAAGCAGCACGTACACAACTAGCAGTGCCTTCCGGGCGCAGTGTTAAGCTTTCGTCGTTACGATCGTTAAATGTGTACATTTCTTTTTCGACAATATCAGTCACTTCACCGATAGAGCGTTCAAATAGCTCGGTATATTCAACAATCGGAAAACGTATTTCTTTATAGCCATAACTAGCCAGCAAGCTGGTAACTTTGCTTTCAATATATTGCCATAATGGGCTTTGCTCGGGAGACAGGTCGTTCATCCCGCGAATAGCTCTAATTTGTGCCACTGATGTATTTCCTGTGCTTTATTCTTGCTATAACAATTCTTGTAACAACAGTTTGGTAATCGATACTTAACTACGAGCGATTATTTTTTCACGCTGCAGATCAAGCTGCTCTTCGGCCTCACTAACTTTGCTGCGGATTAGCTTTTCTAAACCATCGACTAGCTCTTCATTGGTCATTTTATGATCGGGTTTCCCATCAACATATATAAGATTATTTGGGCTACCGCCGGTTAACCCAATAGCCACCTGCTTGGCCTCACCGGGACCGTTTACAACACAGCCAATAATTGCCACATCAAGTGGGCTGCGAATATCCTCAAGGCGTCGTTCTAGACTATTAACTGTGTTGATAACGTCAAAATTCTGCCGTGAACAGCTTGGACAAGCTATAAAGTTGATACCACGGGTTCTTAACTGCAAACTTTTTAAAATTTCAAAACCAACTTTGACTTCCTCGACTGGGTCAGCCGCCAGCGACACGCGTAAGGTGTCACCTATTCCATCTGCCAATAGCATGCCTAAACCTATTGCCGATTTAACCGTACCACCGCGCAACGCGCCGGCCTCTGTAATACCTAAATGTAGCGGCTGATCAATCTGGCTAGATATTTTTCGATACGCTTCTACGGTCATAAAAACATTAGACGCTTTTAGACTAAGTTTATAATCTTGAAAATCTAGTCGATCCAAAATGTCGATATGACGCATGGCAGACTCAACCAGTGCATCGGGTGTTGGCTCACCATATTTTTTCTGTAAGTCTTTTTCTAACGAGCCGGCATTGACACCAACACGGATAGGGATATTGCGTTCACGAGCTGCTTCCACAACGGCGCGAATACGATCTTCACGGCCGATATTACCGGGATTAATTCGTAGGCAATCAACACCTAACTGAGCCACTTTTAATGCTATTTTATAATCAAAATGAATATCTGCAACTAACGGCACTGACACTTGCTGACGAATATGACCAAAAGCTTGTGCTGCCTCCATTGTTGGTACGGACACACGCACAATATCGGCACCAGCATCAGCTAATTGCATTACTTGCTTCACTGTCGCGTCGATATCACAGGTTTCAGTGTTTGTCATACTCTGCACACTAATAGGCGCATCGCCACCTACGGGAACATTGCCAACCATTATTTGACGAGTTTTTCTTCGCTTAATTGGTGATTCGTGATTCATCAGCTTATTCTCCAATTACCAATTTGGCGGTATTACTTTCGCCACGACCAACAACTTTAATTGCTTTACCGGCATAAAATATTTCGACGGCAGCAGCATTGCCGATCACTGCTTTGTATGGCGGCTCGCCTACTAAGGTCACTTCATCGCCAGCGTTTTTCAAATCGGCCAACAGCAGACGACCCGCTTTATCCCTCACCTCAACCCAACATTCATCGACAAACCGCAGTAACAATTCATTAACTACAACATCGCTACTACTAACATCATCGATAATCGGAGTATCTATAGTTAAGCTAACCGGAGTATCCATCGTTAAGCTAGCAGCCGGTAGTTCAGCTAAAGTGCCATCAATTTCTGGAATCAGTTCGGGCTCGCTAGGTTTTTCAAAATTTTCAAACACAGTTTGTTGAGCTGAGCTGTCTTGAGAGTTACTAACTTCAACTTCATCAGCACTGCTAGGCCATAAAGCCCAAGCTAATAAACCAACAAAAATAATCCCAAGCAAAACATAAATTGCGTTAACTGATGAATCAATATCCTGATCATCGACAACTTCGTCTATCTTAGCTTTAGCGTCAGCGTCGTATTGAGTAACTAATACATTTACGTCTAATTTAAGATAGTTACCATAAGTACGAATATAGCCACGCACAAAAACACTACTCTTAATTGACGAGTGATCACCAGATTCTAGGCCTTTAATATAAGCATCTAATAAATTTAAGTCGCTCGCAACTTGAGCAACACTAAGCCCTCTCTCTTCGCGAGTATTTTTAAGCTTACGCCCTAACTCTATTAATTCTTTGGTTTTACTATTCGTCATTATTTAAAACGCTTTTTAAATTCTTGGTATTCGAATGAGCCTGGGAAACGATTTTTTAGCGCTAGCTCAATGCTCGCTAAGTCATTTTTCATATCGTAGTGCTGGGCGATTTCCGCGCCAAGCAATAAGCTTCGAGCTGACTGAGCGGCCACCAACTTATAGGTATCATATTTTTTTCTAGCATATTCAAAATCGTTTTGTTTAACACCTACCGCTGCTAACTCTAATAGTGGCGCTCGATTTAACCGATCTAAGTCAAGTGCTCTTTCAAATGCAATTCTGGCACCATCGTAATTCTCTAGCCTTAACTCACACACGCCTAAGCTATTAAACGCACCACCACGCCGGGGATATAAAGTATCTTTTACAACCTTCGAAAATTGCTCTCTAGCGTCTTCGTACCGTTCTTGTTTAAACAAAAACACACCGTAATTATTACGCGCCGAAGTTAAGCTCCCATCTAGACTTATCGCTTTTCTATAGGTCTCATCAGCTAAATCTAAATCACCACTGAGTTCATAAGAATAAGCCATAGCATTATGCACAGTTGCATCACGATCATTGATCTCTGCAGCATTGCGTAAATGCCTACGAGCATTTTCAAAATCACCACGGCGCAGATAGTCATAAGAGGCTTCAACATGACTAAGCAACGCAGATTCCGGTGAACTATTGTTAGTGAACCCTGAGTTTTCTGTAGTAGTAACACAAGCATTCAAACTAAAGGCAACCAGTATCACTAGACTAAATTTATAAACTAATTTGAGACATTTCATATGCTATATCCCTTATTGTTGTGCTGACACGAATCGAACGACCTGCTCTGCGTCTTTATTATTTTCAGCATACTTTTGTTGATAGCGCTCATTGCGCTTCGTTTTATCTTTCACTTGGCCAACTAACTGACCGCAAGCTGCGTCAATATCATCGCCACGGGTAGTGCGCACAGTAACGATATAACCAGCCTTAAATAATATGTTTTGGAAACGCTCAGTCCTTCTACGACTAGGTTTTTTGTAACCGGATTGTGGAAACGGATTAAACGGAATTATGTTTATTTTACAGGGAGTATCACGCAGCACATCAACCAGTTCAAGCGCCTGCTCGTCGGAATCATTAACGCCGTCGATCAAGGTATATTCTATAGTAACTACCCGACGCCTATCCGGCAGGCTATCCATATAATCTTTTATCGCTTCAAGTAATACCGCAATGGGATACTTTTTATTAATGGGCACTAACTCATCACGCAATTCATTATTGGCCGCATGTAAGGAGACCGCTAATGACACATCCGTCATTCCAATCATTTTTTTCATTGCGGTAACTACGCCAGAGGTAGACAACGTAACGCGGCGCTTAGATAAACCATAAGCGCAATCATCCATCGACAAATTAGCAGCATCTATGGCGTTATCAAAATTAAGTAGCGGCTCACCCATACCCATCATAACGACATTGGTAACGGCTCTTTTGGCATGCGGATCAAACTTGGTAAGACTGCGATTAGCCAACCATACTTGGCCAATGATTTCAGCGCAGGTTAAATCACGTTGAAACCCTTGCTTACCGGTTGAGCAAAAGCTGCAATCTAAGGTGCAGCCGACCTGCGACGAAATACACAAAGTGCCGCGCTCGCCATCGGGAATAAAAACGGTTTCAACTAAACTGCCACTGGTAACTTTAACCGCCCACTTTCGAGTGCCGTCAGTTGATATATGTTCACTGACGACTTCAGGTGGAGTTACTTCAGCAACCTCTGACAATCTAAGTCTTAGTGCTCTACTTAAATCAGTCATGTCGTCAAAGTTGGTTACACCACGCTGGTGTATCCATTTCAAAAGCTGGTCGGTGCGAAAAGGTTTTTCTCCAATTTGGAGGAAAAAATCTCGCAACCGAGGACGGGTTAAGCCAAGTAAGTTAACTTTGTTATCAGCATCAAACACCACAGGTCTACCCGCAGTGTTTGATAATGTAGTACTTGAGGTTGTAGTAACCATGAGCTTAACCCGGTTGTGCTAATTGATTAACGGCTACAAAGTTCGCTGTCGTCAAAAAAATATGCTACTTCACGCGCAGCAGACTCTGGCGAGTCACTACCGTGTGCAGCATTAGCATCAATTGATGTAGCAAAATCAGCACGAATTGTGCCAGCGTCAGCTTCTTTGGGATTAGTTGCACCCATTAGCTCACGATTTTTTGCAATAGCGCCTTCGCCTTCTAACACCTGAACCGTTACCGGGCCAGAAGTCATGAATGCTACTAGGTCGTTAAAAAATGGTCGCCCGTCGTGCTCTGCATAAAAACCTTCAGCGTCAGCTTTGCTTAATTGCTTCATTTTTGAGGCAACAATACAAAGTCCTGCATTCTCGAAACGTGAATAAATCTGCCCGATAACATTCTTAGCAACTGCATCAGGTTTGATGATAGATAAGGTGCGCTCTACCGCCATGTAAACTCTCCAAAAGTAAGTGAAATGTTGTAGGTAGTATTTTATATCTACCTAGACCTAAAAACCCGCAAATTATACGCGGGTTTAGCATGTTTTTGTATTAAAAATAGGTGCTTACGGGCACTAATTCACACTGACTTTAATCCATTTCTTCAATCCAAGCCGCCTGGATCGCCTCGAGGATTTTTTCACCGCTGCGATCAGCTTCACCTTCAAACCCATCTAAAGCCATAACCCAGGCATGCAGATCGGTAAAACGGACATATTTAGGGTCCACATCAGGTTTTGATTCAACTAAATCTGCCGCAATATCGTATACATCAGTCCAATTCATACTAGCCTCCTACCGACTTATTTGGCCTCAATTATGCTCAGAAACCATATTAATAGTGTATCTAGGGATTTCTACCACTAAATCCGCATCTGCCACAAGTGACTGGCAACTAAGGCGCGACTCTGGCTCTAATCCCCAAGCTTTGTCCAAATAGTCCTCTTCCAACTCGTCCGCCTCTTCAAGTGAGTCATATCCTTCACGAATAATCACATGACAGGTAGTGCAAGCACATGACATTTCACAGGCATGCTCTATATGTATGTCGTTATTTAGTAACACTCGACAAATACTCTGACCAGATTCAACCTCTATTACCGCACCGTCTGGACATAAGTCGTTATTTGGTAGTACAACTATTTTTGGCACATCAAGTCTCGTCTATTTCGTCAATGGTATGGCCTTTAAGGGCCTTGTTTATGCTCTTGTTCATTCTACGTTGAGCGAATTCTTCACTAGCATTTGCTACCCGCTCAATTTCCTTAGTAATTTCATTGGCGCTGCCGCTATTACGAACAGCTTTAAGGGCCGCCATCGTCACATCAAACTCTGCTCGCTCATCAGCAGACAGCAACTCTTCACCGTCTAATGCCAAAGCCGCCACGATATCTTCATATAATCTATCAGCGTCAACCTGCTGCTCAGTCAGCGCTCTTAGTTCTTTATCGTTAGCCGCATTTTCAAATGACGACTTAATCATTGATGAAATCTGCCCATCAGTTAAACCATAGGATGGCTTTACCTGAATGGCTGTCTCAACACCGCTAGTGGTTTCTTTGGCAACAACACTTAGCAGGCCGTCAGCATCTACTTTAAAGGTAACTAATATACGCGCATGGCCAGCTACCATCGGCGGAATACCGCGTAACTCAAAGCGGGCTAAAGACCGACAATCAGCTACTAACTCACGCTCACCTTGTAACACATGAATCGCCAACGCAGTCTGACCATCTTTATAGGTAGTAAACTCCTGCGCCATAGAAACAGGAATAGTGGTGTTACGATTAATAAGCTTTTCAATCAAACCACCCATTGTCTCTATACCTAGCGACAATGGAATAACATCTAACAGCAACAAATCATCGGACTTACCGTTGCCGACTAAAATATTGGCTTGATTAGCTGCACCAATGGCCACCACTTTATCGGGATCAATATCACTATGTGGCAGTTGACCAAATAATTGTTCTACCAAAGTGCTAACTAATGGCACCCGAGTAGAGCCGCCAACCAAAACTATATTATTGACATCTTTGGGTTTCAACCCTGCATCGCGCAGTGTTTTTTTACACGCTAGTAAAGACTGATCGACTAGCGGCTTCACCAAACCATTAAATTCGTCGAGTGATAGCATTAGCACAATGCCATCATAGCCTTCTATTAATAACTCAGCTTTATCACTAACTGTTAGCGACTCTTTCGCTTTTCTAGCTGCTAGCAATAAAGCTCGGTGCAGCGATCTATTACTTACATCAAAATCTATTAGCTGCGTCAGCGCCCATTGTGCGACTGCATGGTCGAAATCATCGCCACCTAAAGCAGAATCACCGCCAGTGGCCAATACTTCAAACACACCACTAGTTAAGCTTAATATTGAGATATCAAAAGTACCACCGCCTAAATCGTATACAGCGGTTATACCCTCTTCGCTTTCATCTAAACCATAAGCAACAGCCGCGGCAGTTGGCTCGTTTAACAGTCGCAATACATTTAGGCCTGCAACTTGCGCAGCATCTTTAGTCGCTTGCCGCTGAGAGTCATCAAAATAAGCGGGAACGGTAATAACTACACCGTCAAGGTCAGCGCCCATGGTTTCTTTGCCGCGCTGCGCAAGTGATTTAAGTATCTCAGCCGATATTTCTACTGGGCTAACGGGGCCTCGCACAGTAATAATTTGCGGCATACCGCCATCATCTACCGCGAAGTCGTACGGCAATTGCTGTGCCAAAGTTTTAATATCACCAAGGCCACGCCCCATTAAGCGCTTGATAGAGAAAATAGTGTTAAGAGGATCTTGTACAGCTTTTTCAATTGCTTTAGAGCCGACGGTAATATGCTCTTTACCGTAATGTACTACCGATGGCAGCAGATGACTGCCTTCATTATCGGCGAAGGTATTTACCTCTGCTCCTTTTACTCCGGCTACTAAAGAATTAGTCGTACCCAAATCGATACCCACTGCAACTTTGCGTTTGTGTGGCGCTGGCGTTTGCCCAGGTTCTGATATTTGCATTAAAGCCATTTACACTTAATTCCTTGCGCTAACTAATTAGCAACTGATCTTCGACTTGTTCGGCTTCATTGAGCAATTTACTGACAAACTGCATTTTACTAATTAGTGGTAAAACGGTGTCGTAGTCTAGTGCTTTCATTGCTTCTTCAAAACGAGCTTCATAAACAATTAACTCTGCCTCAACCTCGGCAATAAATTTTTCTAAATTAACAGCAGGCTCTACAGTGCCGGGCAATTCAGCCAACTCTTCACGCCACTCTATTTGCTGCATTAAAAATTGTGGATCAGAGGCAAGATTATCGCTCTTAAACTCAACATCGGCTAGGCCCAATAAGTATATTGCGCGTTTAACCGGTGAGCGTAAAACTTCCAAACCTTCATTGATATAAGCGGCGTACTGTAATGCCATACGCTGCTCTTGATCGGAAGCGCGGGCATGTCGATCGGGATGATATTGTTTTTGCAAATTCCGATAGGTATTACTTAACGCCGCATTATCAACAGAAAATTGCTGCGGTAAATTGAACAAAGTAAAGTAGTCAGTATCAAAATCCACTATCGAGTTCCCAATCTAATCTATTAATTAAACTTGGAAGCTTTCGCCGCAACCACACTCACCGGTTACGTTAGGATTATTAAATTCTAAACCTTCATTCAAGCCTTCTTTTACGTAATCCAGCTGCGTACCATCTATGTAGACCAAGCTTTTCGGGTCAATAAATATTTTGGCACCAAAACCCTCAAACATTTGATCTTCTTGATCAATTTCATCAACAAACTCAAGCACATAGGCCATTCCAGAGCAGCCAGTGGTACGAACACCGACCTTAATACCCTGACCCTTACCACGCGCATCCAACTGGCCTTTAATATGCTTAGCCGCTGGTTCTGTTAATGAAATCGCCATTATTTTACTTACCTTTTATTGCTTACTTTTTAAATCGTCTATCGCTGCTTTAATAGCATCTTCAGCCAATACCGAACAGTGAATTTTAACTGGTGGTAAAGCCAATTCTTCAGCGATATCAGTATTTTTTATTTTTGAAGCTTGGTCTAAAGTTTTACCCTTTACCCACTCCGTTAACAATGAGCTTGATGCAATAGCAGAACCGCAACCATAGGTTTTAAATTTTGCATCTTCAATAATACCGTCGTCGCCTACTTGAATCTGTAAACGCATAACATCGCCACACGCCGGTGCGCCAACCATACCGGTTCCCACCTTCGCAGAGTCAGCATCTAAACGGCCAACGTTTCTTGGGTTTTCATAGTGGTCTAATACTTTATCGCTATAAGCCATAATATTTCTCCGATGCGCTAAATTGCGCTAAATTGATTAATGTTCTGCCCATTGCACAGTGTTTAAATCAACACCGTCTTGAAACATGTCCCATAGTGGCGATAGTTCACGTAATTTATTTACCGCTTCTTTAACTTTTACAATCGCGTGGTCAACTTCTTCTTCTGTAGTGAAACGCCCTACTGCAAATCGCAGCGAACTATGGGCTAATTCATCTGGCAAGCCCAACGCACGCAGTACATAAGAAGGCTCTAATGAAGCTGAAGTACAGGCTGAACCTGATGAAACAGCTAAATCTCGCAATGACATAATTAACGACTCACCTTCAACGAAAGCGAAACTAGTATTTAGTATATTAGGTAAACATTGATCAAAACTGCCATTAACGTGGACTTCTTCTAGCTTATTAAAGCCGTCGAATAAGCGTTGACGCAAGGCTGCTGTCTTTTTAGCATCCTCAGGCATCAATTCTTTAGCAACTCGCGCCGCCTCACCCATACCAACAATTTGATGAGTAGGTAAAGTACCACTGCGCATACCGCGCTCATGCCCACCGCCATGCATTTGTGACTCTAGACGAATACGAGGCTTACGACTTACATATAAAGCGCCTATACCTTTAGGGCCATACATTTTATGCGCTGACATTGATAACAAATCAACTTTCATCGCCTGCATGTCAACTTCGATTTTACCGACAGTTTGCGCTGCATCAACGTGAAACACCACACCACGCTCACGACAAATTTCTCCAATCGCAGCAATATCATTAACCGCACCAATTTCATTGTTAGCATGCATTAATGACACGATAGAGGTGTCATCACGTAAAGCAGCTTTCAAAACTTCAGGCTGAATAATTCCACCAACATCTGGCAGCAAATAAGTAACCTCGAAACCTTCACGCTCTAACTGACGACAAGTATCTAGTACTGCCTTATGCTCAATTTTAGAGGTGACAATATGCTTACCTTTACGCTTGTAAAAATGAGCAGCACCTTTAATTGCTAAATTGTTCGACTCGGTTGCACCAGAAGTCCATACAATTTCTCTTGGATCAGCATTGATCAAATCGGCAACTTGCTTACGCGCCAATTCAACCGCTTCTTCAGCCTTCCAGCCAAAAGTATGCGAACGTGACGCTGGATTACCAAAGTTACCTTCCAATGTAAGGCATTCCATCATCTTTTTAGCAACGCTGGGATCTACTGGTGTAGTAGATGAGTAATCAAAATAAATCGGTAATTGCATTGTTTAACTCCGCTTAAATTTGTTAATTAACCTAGCTGTGATACAGCGATTTTTTCGCTAGTATCTATAGCTGCACGTTCATTTCCCATACGATCTTGTCTTGCTGAAACATTTTGCACATCAGGCTTAGAGACTAAGGTCTCAAGACTGATATCATGTAAAAACTGGTGAATTCGACTACTTAAATCTGCCCATAAATGATGGGTTAAGCAAACATTGCCATCTTGACAGTTAGCCTCGCCACCACAATTGGTCGCATCTACTTTCTCATTCACTGCATCAATAATCTGCGCGACGTTTATATCAGCCATTTGGCGACTAAGCCTATAACCACCACCTGGGCCACGAACCGAACTCACTAGCTCACAGCGCCGTAGCTTAGAAAACAACTGTTCCAAATATGATAATGAAATTTCTTGTCTAGCTGATATATCAGCCAAACTTACTGGCCCTTGCTGCGCATGCAGTGCAAGGTCTAGCATCGCTGTTACCGCGTAGCGTCCTTTCGTTGTTAAGCGCATAAGTACACCTTCTTCATAGCTATAGATTCAGTCCTAATTATCTAATACCCTACTAACTTAGTCAACTATATGACCAACTAATTTACTCAAGTTATTTCCCGTCAGTTTTCCGCTCTACTGCAGCCAAAAATCCGCGCATAATATTAACCTCCATCTGATCCATGCGACTGCGCCCTAACCAACGACGCATTCTAGTTGGCAGCTGCTTGGGTATTTCAGGGTTATAAAACCCCACTTTAGTCATAGTTTTCTCTAAATGCTGGTACAGCCGCTCATTATCTTCGCTACTAGCGTAATCGATATCCCACTCTGGCTCGGCCTGCGCGCCCGCAAAAGCATCCATACTTGCCATACGCATTTCATAACAAGCTACTTGAACAGCCATAGCTAAATTTAACGAGCTGTATTCCTCGCTAGTCGGAATATTTAGGTGAATCTGGCATTGCTGGAGTTCTTCATTAGTGAGCCCTCGGTCTTCACGGCCAAAAACTAACGCCACCTTATTGTTCACCGCATCATTAATAGCTTTGGTAGCAGCCTCTCTCGCTGAATAAACTGTCCACGGTATAGTGCGACTGCGCGCACTAGCGCCCAACACCAAACCACAATCAGCAACAGCCTCAGCTAAAGTGTCGACCACAACCGCACTTTCAAGCACATCTCCAGCACTAGCGGCCCGCCATGTGGCCTTATCCGCCGGATAATCTCTAGGGTCCACCAACACCAAGTGTTTGATACCCATGTTTTTCATGGCACGGGCCGCCGCTCCGATATTACCGGGATGACTAGTATTAACCAACACTACCCTGACGTTCGCCAACACATCGGCGGGATTAATTTCAGCTACATCGACCATGAATAAAACCTGCTACTTTAAAAAGCGGGCAAGTTTAGCAGAATTTGGCCATTTGACCCGTTCTTAGAGTGATTTATTGCAAAATAATCCACCCTCAAAAACGGCTAAGCTGATATACTCGCGCCCAAATTTATCCAGTCACATTGACTATTCAAATACGGTCTTTTATCCCATGCAACCAATGGTAACTATAGCCCTAAAGGCAGCTCATAAAGCAGGTCAGCTGATTTTACGCGCGACTGAAGAGCTCGACATTTTAGATATCGAAGAAAAAGCGACTAACGATTATGTTTCTGAAGTCGATCGAGCGGCAGAACGAGAAGTTATCTACAATATCCATAAAGCCTTTCCTGACCATGATATTTTAGGTGAAGAAAGCGGTTTAACTAAAGGCCGTGACAGCAACGGTGAATATCTTTGGATTATTGATCCGCTTGATGGCACCACCAATTTTCTACGCGGCATTCCCCACTATGCGGTGTCCATAGCCTGTGTGTACAAGGGCCGCGTTGAACACGGCGTAGTTTACGACCCTATCAGAGATGAAAGTTTTACCGCTAGCAGAGGCTATGGCGCACGTTTAAATAATAAACGCCTGCGAGTTAGCCGTCGCAATGGCTTAAATGGAGCATTACTTGGTACTGGTATCCCATTTAATTCAACTAATTTAAATAAGTTAGAACCCTATATGGAAAGCTTACAAGAGCTTGCTTCGAAAACAGCCGGTATCCGCCGCGCTGGCGCCGCATCCTTAGATTTAGCTTACGTAGCAGCCGGCAGACTTGACGCTTTCTGGGAAGCTGGCCTACAAAACTGGGATATTGCTGCGGGCAGCCTATTAGTGACTGAAGCTGGCGGACTAGTCAGTGATTTTAAAGGCGGTAGCGACTTTCTAGATAGCGGCAATATTGTTTGCGGCGCGCCCAAATGCTTTAAAGAAGTACTTAAAGTTGTGAATCAAAAACTTGGTAGTATCTAGTAACTGTATTTTTAGATCTTACATATTTAAGATTTATAAAAAAAGGGAGTCACTTAACGTGGCTCCCTTTTCTGATAAATTATACTTTATGGCCTATCGTCAATCTCATCTGGGTTGACTTCAACGACAATCAAATCTTCTCGCGAAATATTCATTGCTAGCAATATATTTGCCGCCACATAAATTGATGAATAGGTACCTACTGCAACACCGATTAACAAGGCCAAGGCAAAGTTATGTATCAACTGACCACCAATAATAAACAGCGCTAATAGCACCATCGCAGTGGTTAACGATGTTATCAATGTTCTTCCTAAGGTCTGAGTAAGAGAGAGATTAATTACCTCAACTGGATCATCCTCACGCAATTTGCGAAAATTCTCGCGGATACGGTCAGACACAACGATGGTATCGTTGAGGGAGTAACCTATTACAGCTAACAGTGCAGCTAGCACGGTTAAGTCAAAATCTAATTGGAAGACAGAAAATATACCCAAGACAATAATGACGTCATGAGCCAAGGCGGTAACCGCACCCACTGAAAACTTAAACTGAAAACGCATTGCCACGTAAAGCATTACTACGCCTAACGCCATCAATAATGCCAAGCCGCCCTGCTCACGCAGCTCTTCCCCAACTTGCGGCCCAACAAACTCAACCCGCTTCAATTCTATATTACCATTACTTGCCTCGCGCAGAGTAGCCAGCAGAGTTTCGCCGACTTGATCTTTCTTCACACCTAAGGAAGTTTCGATACCATCTGCTAGGCGAACTAAAATATCTCGCTCAGAGCCAAAGTGCACAACAACCGCATTGTTAAAACCTCTGTCTTGAAGCGTAGATCTAATTTCTGTTAAAGGAATAGCGTCTTTGTACAATACTTCAATCTGTGTACCACCGGTAAAATCGAGACCGAACGATAACTGTTTTGTTGCTAATGAAAAAATAGACCCGACCACTAATATGATCGACAGCACCATTGCTATTTTTTTTAAACCCATAAAATTTATAATTTTATCGTTATCTAACATTTTTATTTCCTGCGCCTTTTGGCTTTAGTAAGGAGAGTTTAGATCCACAATTTCTTAACATTACGACCACCATACATTAAGTTAACGATTGCTCTAGTGCCGACAACTGCAGTGAACATCGATGTTAAAATACCGATCGACAGCGTGACTGCAAAACCCTTTATTGGCCCGGTACCCACTGCATATAAAAGTACCGCAACAATCAAGGTTGTTATATTCGCATCCAATATAGTGACAAACGCCCGATCAAAGCCTGCATTTATCGCCTGCTGTGGCGACATTCGATTAGCGAGTTCTTCTTTTATTCGAGAGAAAATAAGCACATTCGCATCTACCGCCATACCAACGGTTAACACGATACCGGCAATACCTGGCATGGTTAGCGTTGCCGACAAAATAGACATGCAAGCCAGCAATAAACCTAAGTTAACAGCCAAGGCGATATTAGCCGCTAAACCGAATGCTTTGTAAAACAACAGCATAAATAGTAAAACTAAGCCCAAGCCAATTTGCACTGACAATACGCCCAAAGCGATATTTTCCGCACCCAACGATGGACCAATAGTTCGCTCTTCAACAAAATCGATAGGCGCAGCCAGTGCACCTGCCCGCAACAACAATGCAAGCTCAGACGCTTCTTGAGGATTACCTAATCCGGTAATACGAAATTGCGATCCTAAGGAGGCACGAATAGTTGCGAGACTGATAATTTTTTGGGAGTCGTACTTTTCTCGAACCGGAATCCGCACGCCTTCTTCGTTCATTTCAAAGCCAACAGTGCGCGATTTGCGCTCAATGAATAACACGCCCAAACGACGATTAATATTATTACGAGTAGCCCTATGCATAACTGCACCACCTTGGCTGTCTAAAGAAATACTAACCTGTGGACTGCCGTTTTCGTCATAACCTGCATTGGCATTGGATACGTTTTCACCAGTAATAATCACCTTCTTCTCTAGCCAATCATCACGGGCACCAAAGCTATCTGACAGATAGCCAAACTGTTCACGGGAAATAGACGGATCGTCAAAATCGGCAGCTAAACGAAATTCTAAACTCGCGGTTTTACCCAATATTTTCTTCGCCGCAGCGGTATCCTGAACACCTGGAAGTTCAACTACAATACGATTAGTACCTTGTTGCTGCACCAACGGCTCGGCTACACCTAGCTCATTAACTCGGTTACGCAGTGTGGTTAAATTTTGACTAACCGCATATTTTTCAATTTCGCGAGTTTGCGCAGCCGACTTTGTTAGCGCAACTATAAAACGACCATTTTCTTCTAATGAGGTACGCTGCAGATCAGAAAAGCTTTCGCGGATAACAGCAAGCCCTTGGTCTCTGACTTCGTCGGTGGCGAATGATGCTTTAATTACCCTGTCATCCAAATCAATCTGACTGCGCACCCGTGCTTCACGCATAGCCCTGCGCATGTCATTAACTGAATTTTCATACTTTTTATCAATGGCTGACTCGGTATCAACCTCTAACAAAAAATGAACACCACCAGACAAATCCAAACCCAGTTTCATTGGACTGCCGCCTAAATCAGCCAACCACTGGGGCGTAGTTGCTGCTAGATTAAGCGCAACGATAAAACCATCACCAATTGTGTGCTCAATAGCTGTTTTAGCCCGAAGCTGATCCTCTTGGCTAGTTAAACGAACTAATATTCGCCTATCATCCAAGCTTTCGCCAAAGTATTCTAAGCCAGCATCGGTTAACGCTTTTTGCACTCGTCGCAGCGTCGCAGCGTCCACTACATCACTGCTGCTTTCAGCGGCGATTTGAATTGCAGGGTCTGGTACATACACATTAGGCAAAGCATAAACTACACCGATAGCGACTATTAGAACTATCAGTAAATTTTTCCACCAAGGGTATTTATTCAACATACTTTATCCAGTTTTTGTGTATTTTTTACATGCCTTGAGGCTTGTTATATTAGTCGACCCAAACACGAGCATTTTGAAATAATCGCATCCAGCTACCATTGTCTTGCCAATCATCTGGCTTCCAAGAATACTGCACTGCTCTAAACACGCGCTCTGGGTGCGGCATCATTATTGTTACGCTACCGTCACTAGTTGTTAAACCAGTAATACCTCCGGGCGATCCATTTGGGTTAGCTGGATAACGACTTGCTGTTTGGACATTCGAATCCACAAATCTTGCACCTACTAAACCACTTTTTACTAAATTATTCATATCACTGATTTGAGTAAACTCTGCTCTGCCTTCGCCATGGGCAACTGCCACTGGCATATGAGAACCAGCCATACCGCTTAACAATATTGACGGTGACGGCTCTATTTTTACCATCGCCAATCGCGCTTCAAACTGCTCCGACTCATTCTTGACAAATTTCGGCCAAGCATCAGCTCCAGGTATTAATTCTTTTAGGGTCGACAACATCTGGCAACCGTTACAAACGCCTAAGCTAAACGAGTCATCGCGGTTAAAATACTGCTCAAACTGGTCACGCAAGGCTGGGTTAAATAATATGGTCTTAGCCCAACCTTCGCCCGCGCCTAATACGTCGCCATAAGAGAAGCCACCACAAGCAGCCAGGCCTTTGAAGTCCTCTAGTTTGTGTCTGCCAGAAAGTAAATCGCTCATATGCACATCAACAGCGGTGAACCCCGCACGATCAAAAGCTGCCGCCATCCCGATCTGACCATTAACGCCCTGCTCTCGCAATATGGCAATTTTTGGTCTCTGTCCTGTAGCTATATATGGCGCTGAAATATTGTCATTCAAGTCGTAAGTTAAATTAACGCTTAAACCTTGGTTATGTTTTGCGGCTATTTCTTCATATTCTTGTAGGGCGCAATCTGAATTATCGCGTAATGCCTGTATTTTATAGCTGGTACTAGCCCACAAGCTTTGTAAGATTTCGCGGCTGTTAGCATAGAGTTCACTACCGTCACGACATATAGTTATTTGTTGGTCAGATATTGGCTGACCGATAACATGTACGCAATCGGTCAAACCATTTTCACTAAATAATTCAATAACTTTATCAATATCGCTAGCCGACACTTGCACCACAGCGCCTAACTCTTCGTTAAACAATGCGCCAATGTCATCGCCTGCAATATCGGCAATATCAACATTTAAACCACATCGACCAGCAAACGCCATTTCAAATAATGTAACCATCAAACCGCCATCTGAACGATCGTGATAGGCCATCAATAGCTCTTGCTCTAATGCAATTTGCATGGCATTAAAAAAACCTTTAAGCGCCGCGCCGCTATCAACATCAGCAGGCACCTCACCCAACTGTTGATAAACCTGAGCTAAGCATGACGCGCCTAAACGCTGCTGCCCAGCTGCAATATCAATAAACAATAAAGCGCTGTCACCGAGATCAGTGCGCAGCTGCGGGGTAACTGTTTTGCGCACATCTACCACTGGTGTAAAAGCAGAGATGATTAGCGACATTGGTGAAGTGACAGATTTATCTTCGCCATCATCATTCCAAGTGGTACGCATAGACATAGAGTCTTTGCCCACCGGAATGGTTATACCTAACTCAGGGCATAGCTCCATACCAACTGCTTTTACCGTATCAAATAGCGCCTCATCTTGACCCGGTTGACCAGCTGCACACATCCAGTTAGCAGACAGTTTAATATCTGACATCTTTTCTATACGAGTTGCCGCAATGTTAGTAATTGCCTCGCCAATAGCCATCCGACCAGACGCGGGGCCATTAAGTAATGCGCTAGGCGTGCGCTCGCCCATGGCCATCGCTTCACCAGCGTAGGTGTTATAGCCAACAGTGGTTACGGCGCAATCAGCAACCGGCACTTGCCAAGGACCAACCATTTGGTCACGATGAACTAAACCAGTGATTGTTCTATCACCGATGGTAATCAGAAAACTTTTACTTGCGACTGTCGGCAGTTGCAACAGCTTTTCAGTGGCATCACTTATGGTAATCCCGCTTAAATCTAGCGGCGTAAAGGTTTTCTCGACACGATCAAAGCTGCGGTGCATTTTTGGCGGCTTACCAAATAAAACAGACATCGGTAAGTCAACCGGGCTATTACCCAGCAGGTCGTCTTTAACGACTATTTTCTTTTCAGCAATTGACTCACCAACAACCGCATATAGGCAGCGTTCACGCTGGCAAATCTGTTCAAATTTAGCGAGGTTCTGCGGTTCAATTGCCAGAGTATAACGCTCCTGACTTTCGTTACACCAAATCTCTAATGGCGACATACCTGGCTCATCATTTGGCACCGCGCGCAAATCAAATACTCCGCCACAACCGCCATCTTTAGCTAATTCAGGTAAAGCGTTAGATAATCCGCCCGCCCCGACATCATGAATAAACGCAATTGGGTTTTCTTCGCCCATGGCAACGCAGGCATCAATAACTTCTTGGCACCGCCTTTCCATTTCCGGATTTTGGCGCTGGACTGAGGCAAAATCTAGATTCTCAGTCGACGCACCTGATGCCATTGACGAAGCTGCACTGCCACCGAGACCAATCAACATCGCAGGGCCACCGAGTACAACTAACTTACAGCCAGGAGCAAACTCACGTTGGTCGATATCGCCTTCGCGAATATTGCCATAACCACCGGCAATCATTATTGGTTTGTGATAGCCCTTAACCTCATTGCCGTCTGGCCCAGCAATAGCTTGCTCATAGGTTCTAAAGTAACCACACAAATTAGGCCTACCAAATTCATTATTAAACGCCGCGCCACCGACTGGACCTTCAAGCATAATATCTAATGCAGTTACAATACGATTAGGCTTGCCATAATCTATTTCCCAGCTTTGCTCGCCAGCAGGAATACGTAAATTAGAAACAGAAAAACCGGTTAAACCAACCTTGGGCTTAGAGCCTCGCCCAACAGCGCCTTCATCTCTAATTTCACCACCCGAACCGGTACCCGCCCCAGCCCCCGGCGAAATTGCCGTCGGGTGATTATGGGTTTCGACCTTCATTAACAAATGAATAGGCTCTTCTGTAAAGCTATATTCACCAGTTTCAGTATTTGGAAAAAATCGCCCAGCTACAGACCCCGTTACCACTGAGGCATTATCGTCATAGGCGCTTAAAACACCTTCCCCACCTTGCTCGTAAGTATTTTTGATCATCTTAAATAATGAGTGCGACTGCTCTTCGCCATCAATAGACCAACTAGCATTAAATATTTTATGCCGACAATGCTCCGAGTTCGCTTGCGCAAACATCATTAATTCAACATCAGTCGGATTGCGCTCTAATTCGACAAAGCTTTGCACTAAATAGTCTATTTCGTCATCCGCAAGGGCTAAACCCAAGCTTACATTAGCGTCTGACAATGATTTTTTACCACCTTCGAGAATGTCAATAGTGGTGACTGGGCGCGGGCTTTCGGTTGAGAATAAGGCAGATGCTTCACTAGCGTCAGCAAATACCGTCTCGACCATACGGTCATGCAGCTCTGCTATCAGTATTACTTGCTGCTCTGCGCTTAAGTCAGCAGTGGTTTTAACCTTGAACTCAACACCTCGTTCAACCCGCTTAACTTTATCAAGTTCGCAGTTGCGGGCTATGTCTGTAGCTTTGCTAGACCATGGAGATATTGTTCCTGGACGTGGCGTCACAATCAGTGTCAGGCCTTCACCTTGCTGGTGCTCGTCAACGCTGCCGTAGCTTAGCAAGCTTTCAAGCACTTCCAACTCCCCACCGCTAAGGTCTTCGCTAATATCAACAAAATGCAGATAAGTAGCTTGAATTGCAGTTACTGGAGTCGAGTCGACCAGCTTAGTAAGCAGTTTATTACGACGAAAAGCGGATAATGCGGTAGTGCCACGCAAGATAAGCATTACTTTGGAAAGCCTCTTTAATCATGTCGATATAAAGGCGCGAATTCTACTCTATTTACCTCCGTTA
Source organism: Pseudomonadales bacterium (assembly GCA_046710535.1). GTDB lineage: Bacteria > Pseudomonadota > Gammaproteobacteria > Pseudomonadales > CAWVSB01 > CAWVSB01. The sequence continues at coordinate 177,921 of JBKEHH010000001.1, read as the reverse complement.
TGTGAGCAAAATAGCCTATTTGAGGGAAATAGTTTTAACTAAATTAGCCGATCACTAACTTGCTGTAGTACGGCTGAAAACTTGTGGGTACAATAAATATTATCTCGGTAAATGGGTGTAAGGTTTGATTTCAATTTTTAAACAAGAAAACAAAGCAGGCAGCCGAACTATAGGCAGTTGGGCGCTATCGTCACTATTACTGACAGTCACTATGCTGTTAAGTGGCTGTCAGCAACAAACGGAAACAGCTGTTAGTAGCGATCCGACATCCACCATCACCGTCATCACTCGCAACAGCCCTACCACCTACTACGAACACAGAAATGGCCCAATGGGCTTTGAGTATGAGCTGGCCAGATTATTTGCTGATCATATTGGCGCCAAATTACAGATGAAGACTGCCCACAAGATGGATGAAATATTTTCATCGTTAGACAGCAACACAGCAGATCTTGCAGCCGCAGGTTTAACTCAGACGCCTACCCGTGACGCCAATTATCAAGCATCCCAAAGTTATAACGATGTAAAACAGCTGCTGCTTTATCGTTATGGAACATACCGCCCTAGAAAAGTAGAACAGCTGGTGGGAAAAGACATATGGGTGGTGGCCGATAGCAGTCATGCCGAAAACCTCAGACTACTTCAGCAAGATATTCCCGGGCTGGAGTGGACAGAGTCAAGTGAGGTTGAAGCCCTAGATCTGCTTGAGCGGCTAGAGAATAATGAAATAGAGCATACGATTATTGATTCCAATGAGTATGACACTCATAAAGCGAGTTTTGCTCACATTGGGGTTGCCTTGACCATTAGCAAACCCCAACAAATCACCTGGTACACCACCAAAGACAATCCAATTACTAAACAGATAGACGACTTTTTCACTCAGATAAAAAAAGATGGCACCCTTAAAAGCCTGCTAAACAAATACTATGGCCACGCCAATACGGTCTCAAATAGGGGATCCAGGACTTTTGCCAAAAAAATACGCGACACCTACCCGAAATATGAAGATTTAATTAAAGAGATCGCCATTCAAGAAGCCATCGATTGGGCACTTTTGGCCGCCGTCAGTTATCAGGAGAGTCACTGGAACCCGAAAGCAAGATCTCCTACTGGCGTGCGCGGCATGATGATGTTAACTCGGATTACCGCCAAAGAAATGAAAGTAGAGAATAGACTCGATGCTCGCCAGAGTCTGGTTGGCGGAACTCGCTATTTGAATAAACTTAAACGACGCTTGCCCGATGATATTGAAGAGCCAGATAGAACATGGTTTGCCTTAGCCGCCTACAATGTAGGCATGGGGCACTTAGAAGATGCCCGCAAAATTACTGAGGCACAAGGGGGCGACCCGCATCTATGGATTGATGTTATGCAACGATTACCACTACTTACAAAACACGCCTACTACTCAAAAACTCGCTATGGTTATACCAGAGGCGAAGAACCAGTTAACTATGTGCAGCGCATCAGGCACTATTATAGTATTTTAAAATGGAACGAAATTGCTAAGACTCGAATTCCTCCTCCACTGCAGGCGGAAAAATATGTACCAGCAAGAATGAGTACCCAAGGTAGATTAGCAGCCTTATAAATTAAACTTTAAAAAACAACTTAAGTGGTAGCAGACTTTTTCGATAGTTAACGCCTATACTATATAAAAATTGGAGATTACCATCGTGCAAAGATCAATTGTGTTTACTTTTTTAGGCAATGACAAACCCGGTTTAGTAGAGCAACTGGCAACCACAGTTAACAGTGCTGGCGGTAATTGGATAGAAAGTAATTTGTCACATATGGCTGGTAAGTTTGCCGGTATTGTTAGAGTTAGCATTGGAACAGATAAAGCCAATGAACTAGAAAAACTATTACTAGCGCATAATTCAACTGAGCTATCTGTTATCGTCGATAACTGTGCAGCAGTGGTAAAACCATCAGTACATTACGGTAAACTTAGTGTTATCGGTAATGATAGGAGCGGTATTGTGCAAGAGGTGACTAAAGCATTAGCCAGCCATGACATTAATATTGAAGAATTACAAAGCCGTGTGAGCAGCGCCCCGATGACTGGCAGCCGATTGTTCGAAGCAGAGATTTGTTTTGAAGTATCAGCTCAAACTCAGGCCGATGCAGTAACAGCTGAGCTAGAGGATATTGCTGATAGTTTGGACATAGATCTCAGCCTAGAATGGCTGGAACAATAAACAATTTTAATCGCTGCGACTTTTTATCAGCCGCAGTAAAAAAGCTAATACAAAGGCAATACAGATACAGACCGCCAACAACGCCGCGCTAGAGATAAAGAAATAGAACATTGTCGCCGGCGGTATATCGAAATAACGAATACCGGACCACACAAATGTTGCGGTCGCTGAAATAGCCAGAATAACTGTTCGTTTAGAGTTTTTACCGAGTTTCACTAATATACCTCAACAATTAAGCGACTAAGCTTTCACGAGACCATTCACAGCGTACCGAAAAACCACCACTATCAGGCTCATGCGCTAAATTAGCCGCCTCCCAAGTAAAAGTATGTTTACCAGATAGCTCAGTCTCTAAATGCACAGTCGCATGCTCCCAGTACATTTGCTTTAACAGTGCTTCAAATTCCTTAATCCAATGTTCCCATTCATACTCAATACCAAGGGTGGATTGACCGAAATGAATCACTGGCGGAGGATCAATAGAATTAACTGGAGGAGTTGGTAAAGAGAACATTTCACGATAGACGAGGCCGCCATACTCCATTTCGTCCAAACCAAGCAATGCTTGGCGATTACAGCGCAATCTTGCCTTGCCATCACCAACGCAATCCCAACCGGCTGCGTCCATAATGTATCCGTAAACTATGGATTGTTGCTCCACTCTTATCCCCTATATAAACCTGATGACAATATGGCGAGCATCAGGATTGATGTCAATATTGACAAAGAAATTTAGAAAGAAAGTCTGTCCGACTCAGCCCCTTTGATCAAAAACCAAGCAATTATGAACGCAAAAATACAAACTACTCCTGCCGCTGCAAAAGTATGTGACGGACTTAACTGCCATGTCAGACCACTTACCACCGCACCAATAGCACTGCCGCCCCCAAAACTAAGGCCACTGTATATCGCCATGCCCTGCCCTTGATGCCCGCCAACAAACTGACGCCTCACATATTCAACAGCCACCGCATGAAAACTACCAAAACTTGCTGCATGTAGGGTTTGAGCAATTAACAACAGCGACAAGTTGTCTGAGAAATAGCCGATCAAAAACCAGCGCAAGGCTGATAATAATAAACTCACCAACATAATCTGGCGAATGGGGTATCGCGCCAATAGTTTATGCATCCAAACAAACACTAACACCTCTACCGTTACACCCAGCCCCCATAGCAAACCGATAACCGCACTGCTATAGCCTTGTAATTCCATATATATGCTAAAAAATGTGTAATACGGCGCATGAGATATTTGTAGCAATACGCCAACTAGCAAAAAAGCCCATACGGCGGGTCGTTTGAGTATGGTGAAAATTCCATGAGGAGATAACAGAGAAGTCTCAACTTTCGTGTTAGCGACAAACAAACTACTGATAAAAATAGCCAAAAGAATACTGGCAATGAATACTGGCAAGGCACTGATCGAGACAAAGTCAAACACTGCGCCCAAACCCACCACGGCTACAATAAAACCAATAGAGCCCCACAGCCTAATACGACTATACGAGTGATAACGGCCAGCTAAATGAGTAATAGTTATTACTTCAAACTGGGCCAGCACGGCATTCCAAAAAAAACTGTATGCGGTAACTACCAATGCCAATAACCAAAAACTAGAACCGAGAAAAATAAACAAGAAACAGAAAAAAGCTAACAGGCTACCAAGTCGAACTATTTGTAAATGCTGCCCAGTTTTGTCGGCCAAATAACTCCAAATACTCGGCGAAAAAACTTTAGTAATATAAATGATGGCAGCCAAGCAGCCAATATCAACAGAGTTAAAACCTTGATCTTGAAGATACGGACCCCAGAACGGAGCCCACGCACCTAATAGTGCAAAGTAGCAAAAATAAAAACTTGATAGGCGCCAATAATTACTCAAGTTAAATTACCTGAACAAGCCGCCTACTCGGTTAGCGTTGAGAATTTATCACTGGAGTACTGCTATGCACTTCACCGTTTTGACCGCGATGACGTAAAAAATGATCCGTCAACACTATAGCGATCATCGCCTCAGCGATTGGCGTAGCACGAATTCCAACACAGGGGTCATGGCGGCCAGTAGTAATAACGTCTACCGGATCACCATTGGTATCGATACTTTTACCAGCCAGTCGAATACTAGAAGTTGGCTTAAGAGCAATTTTTGCCACTATGTCTTGGCCGGTAGAGATACCCCCTAAAACGCCACCAGAATGGTTTGAACCAAACCCTTCTGGCGTAAGCTCATCTCTATGCTCAGTACCTTTTTGATCTATACAGGAAAAACCATCACCGATTTCTACCCCTTTAACCGCATTAATACCCATCAGCGCATAAGCTAGTTCAGCATCTAAGCGGTCAAAAATAGGTTCACCTAAACCCACTGGCATACCTTTAGCTACAATCGTTATTTCTGCACCGATAGAGTTACCCTCTTTATTTAGTGCTTTCATATAGTTTTCGAGTTCGATTATTTTACTAGGCTGACCGCAGAAAAACGGATTGTTATTTACTTCTTCCCAGCTTTCTAATTGAAGTTTAATTGGACCCAATTGAGACATATAACCGTTAACCGATATGCCGTGCTGGGCCAAAAACTTTTTAGCAATACCACCAGCGGCAACACGCATTGCCGTCTCGCGCGCAGATGAACGGCCACCGCCACGATAGTCGCGATGACCATATTTTTGGGCATAGGTGTAATCAGCATGATTAGGTCTAAAGGTGTCTTTAATCTTTGAGTAATCGTTTGAGCGCTGATCGGTATTTTCAATCAACAAGCCGATAGATGTCCCTGTGGTAACACCTTCAAACACACCGCTTAAAATAGTTACCTTGTCACCCTCTTTTCGTTGAGTGGCAAACTTTGAAGTACCCGGCTTACGGCGATCTAGGTCTGGCTGCAGATCTTCCACCGACAGCTCTAGCCCTGGAGGGCAACCGTCAATAACAGCACCAATGGCGGGGCCGTGACTTTCGCCAAAAGTGGTTACAGTAAATAACTTACCAATGGTATTACCGGACATAACAATTCCTAAAATCTAAAAACGGTAATTATACGATATTTAACCAATTTGCGCTTGTAGCTGACGCAACTCTTTTGCGGTTATTGCAAAAACGCCAACTCCACCACGGTCAAATTCCAACCAATTAAATTCAACATTGGGATAGCAGTGCTCAAGCGCTTCGCCACTGTTACCCACCTCAACAATTAGCACGCCATCATCAGTTAAATAATCAGCTGCTTGGGCTAACAATATGTGCGCCATCTCCAAACCGTCTTCACCGGCAGTTAAGGCCATCTTAGGCTCATGACTAAACTCGACGGGCATAGAATAAAAATCCCCCGCATCAACATAAGGCGGATTGCTCACAATCAAATCGTACTTGTCATATTCGCTATTAAGCGCGGTAAACATATCCGATTTTATTGCTGACACAGTATATTGCAACCCATGCATAGCTATATTTTCATTGGCAATTGCTAGGGCCTGCTCAGACAAATCAATCAAATCAACATGCGCGTCCTCAAACTGATGCGCACAAGCAATACCGATACAACCAGAGCCACTGCACATATCCAAAATTCGTTGTGGATAATTCTCACCCAACCACGGCTGGAATGAATTTTCGATCAACTCAGCAATTGGCGAGCGAGGAATAATAACGCGCTTATCTACCTTATAGGGCAAACCTAAAAACCATGCCTCACCAGTTAAATATGGCACCGGAATACGCTCATCTACTCGGCGATTAAACAACTTTACTAGTCGCTCTTTTTCATCAACAGTGAGCCTTGCGTCAAAAAAGGTTTCATCGATGTCTGACGGTAAAAATAGCGTATGAGTAATTAACACCAGGGCTTCATCTTTAGCATTGGTTGTGCCGTGGCCATAATACAAATCAGCCTGATTAAAAAGGCTTATACCCCAGCGAACAAAGTCCCTGATGGTATGTAAGTCAGATATCACTGAACTAAGCTTGACCACAATTAAACCCTCTTGAAAGCAACGCTATTTTAGCTGACCATATGCCGTAATTAAACGAATACAGTGAATTATTTTAGCCGCTTTAGCGATATTTATTAACATCACCATTAAACTAATACCAAGCATTAATTTTTTCGGCAATTTGTTTCGCCACAGGTTCCAAATGAAAATGATGGCTACCCACGAAATTAGTTTTCTCAATATTATCCCAACCGGATAACAAAGCGATAAAGGTGTCATGTTTAGCGATACCCTGGCTGGCCAAAAGAAGCAAAGCTGGACAGCTAATCGCCTTCACATAGGCGTCTATCTGCTGAATCGAAAACTTAACCGCTGAATCCATTGTTAATCTAGGATCGCTACGCCAGCGCCATAGGTCATCATCACTCTGTACTAAACCACGATCTAGAATAGGCTTAGCAGTTAAAAGTGTCATATTGGCCGCCTTACAACGAGCGGCCATAGCATCATCAAATTGTTGATAACTGGGCGATACTTTTTCACCACGTAAGGAGTGTTGAGCCAAGTATCTACCCAACTGTTTTGCCGTATCCTCGACTTTCGCCGGACTAGGAATAATTCCATCAAGCATAATTAATTTTTCAACTCGCTGTGGCTGGCTAGCGGCAAACAGAGCAGCAATAATGGCGCCACGCGAATGTCCTAATAAGGAAAACTTACCCCAACCAAACCAATCAGCCAACGCCAATATGTCAATCAAATCATCCCAGATGTTATAACTACCAGGCCAGGGGCGATGATCACTATAACCATGCCCAGGTAAATCAATGGCCACAATAAACATACCTTCTAATAGTGGCGCCAACTTAATAAAACTCTCAGAATTGTCCAACCAACCGTGCAATGCTATTACCGGCTTGCCGCTTTCATCGCCCCAGGTTTGCCAGTGTATTGTCTGACCACTTAACTCTACTGAACCACTACTCATAAATTATCCGCTAATTCGCTAGGCGATTTTATCCATTGGACCTTCATGCAACCAGGTAAAAAATTATCGCCACTTAAATACGCTATAGTTGCCGGCGACCAACATTGACCATCGCTAGCCACATCATCAGCGGTTAAATAACCGGTTAAGCTAGCGACTAGTGGCAGATGACTAATCAACAAAACATTACTCTCACCTAAGGCGTCTAGGCTCTCTTGCGCAATAAACATCGGAGACTCTGGCGTAATATTAGTAGATTCAATTCTTTTCACTGATGGAAATTGCTTCAACACATTGTTAGCTGTTTGCTGTGCCCTTTTGTAGGGGCTGACTACAGCAAGGTCAAAAGTAATATCCGCCCTATTAAGATACTCACCGACCGTTATCGCTTGCTGTTCACCAATACTGGTTAATGATCTTTCGCTATCAATTTTTGCATCCCGGTTCGCTTCACCGTGACGCATAATATACAAATTCATTACTGACCAGCCCAAACAAATTCAACGTCTTGGTTTTGCTCACCAGACATCATTGACTCAATCACTTCACTAATTGCCTGCCCGCCATAAATCACTCCATACAAGCCTTGCACTAATGGCATGTATATATCTAATTCATCAGCTTTATGTTTGACCAGACTTAAAGTATTAACACCTTCAGCGACCTGCCCTAACTCCTCGACTACTTGGTCCAAGTTCTTACCTTGACCAAGTGCATATCCGACTCGGTAGTTTCGACTCAAAGGCGACAAACAAGTAACAAATAAATCACCAACACCAGCCAAACCAATAAAAGTACCCGGATTAGCTCCCATTGGCACGGCGAAACGGCTCATTTCGGCCAAACCTCTAGTTAACAATAAACCAATAGTATTTTCACCAACGTCTAATGCTTTGGCCAAACCAGCCATAATTGCATAAATATTTTTCAGCGCGCCACCCAATTCAACACCGTACATGTCGGAGCCAGAATACACCCGAAACAATGAAGAACTGAGCATACTTTGCACTAAGCCAATTAACTCTTCGTCTGCACTGGCAATAACAGAACCGGTTAAATGCTTAGCCATTATTTCCTTGGCTAAATTAGGGCCACTTAACACCCCAATAGACTGCTGAGGTAACTCCTCTGCTAATACCTGACTCATTAGCTTAAAGCTATCTGCCTCAATACCTTTAGTGGTACTAATCACTTTTGCAGCGGGGTGAATGTATTGTTTCACCGCCTTTGCCATTTCACGACAAGACTTACTGGGCACTGACATAAAAACCAAGGAAGCTTTTGCCAAACTGCTCTCTAATGAACATGATGCAGTTAAATTTTGTGACAGAGTAAAGCCTGGCAAATATTCAGTATTACAATGGGAAGAATTGATCTCTGCCGCAAGCACCTCGTTACGCATCCACAGGCTTACCATGTGACCGTTTTCTGCTATCAAATTAGCAACTGCAGTACCAAAGCTGCCGCCGCCTATTACTGCCACATGTTGTTTAGACATAATAATCTTCGTTAAAAAAGAAGCTGGAGTGTAGCAGAAAAACAAAAACGGCGACTCTATAAGCCGCCGTTTACATTACGACTTTAGTTACTTAATAAGTGATAGCAGTAGCTTGTTAAGTTTTTGCACATAAGCCGCTGGGTCATCCAAATGAGCCCCCTCAGCTAATTGAGCTTGATTAAATAACACTTCAACAAATTCAGCAAAACGATCTTCATCGACTTCGGCTTCAAGCTTTTGGATCAATGGATGATCCGGATTTAGCTCCAAAGTTGGCTTTGTTACGGGCATAGATTGACCAGCAGCTTCCATGATCTGACGCATCTGCGCTCCCATATCATTCTCACCAACTACTAAACAACAAGGTGATTCAGTTAAGCGGTCTGTTACTCGTGCTTCTTCAATCTGCTCAAACAATACGACTTTTACCCGTTCAACTAATCCTTCTTTCTCTTTGGCTAGCTCTTCACGAGCTTTTTTAGATTCGTCATCATCAAGGTCACCTAAATCTAACGCTCCTTTAGTCACATCTTGAAATGCTTTACCGTCATACTCATTTAGGTGGTTAATAGTCCATTCATCAACTCGATCAGAGAAAAGAATAACCTCTAAACCTTTTTTGCGGAAAACTTCCAAATGAGGACTGTTTTTTGCAGTATTGAAATTCTCAGTCACTACATAGTAAATTTTATTCTGGCCTTCTTTCATACGCTCTAAATAGTTTTCCAATGACTGTTCTTGTTTCTCAACATCAGTATGGGTACTGGCAAAACGAATTAATTTAGCAATTTTTCCTTTATTAGCGAAATCTTCTCCTGGACCTTCTTTGATCACCTGACCAAAAGCGTCCCAGAAGAGTTGATAATCTTCAGGCTTCTTGTTGGCCATCTTGTCCAGCATATCTAGCACACGCTTAGTTAAAGCAGAACGTATTGCATCAACATCTTTATCTTGCTGTAAAATTTCACGTGACACGTTAAGACTTAAATCAGCAGAATCAACTACGCCTTTAACAAAGCGTAAATACATCGGCAAAAACTGTTCAGAGTCATCCATAATAAAGGTGCGCTGTACATATAATTTCAGGCCACGAATACCATCACGCTGCCATAAATCCATCGGCGCATTACGCGGTATAAAAAGTAAGCTGGTGTAATCTAACTTACCTTCTACGCGGTTATGGCTCCATGTTAAGGGCTCATCAAAATCGTATGATACATGTTTATAAAACTCTTTATATTCCGCTTTTTTTACATCACTACGCGAACGAGTCCACAAAGCGGTAGCTTGGTTAACAGCCCCATAACCTGCAGGCGTGTCATCAACTTCTTCGCCTTCAGCCAGCGGAGCTTTACGCTCTTTCATTAGTACCGGCACAGAAATATGGTCAGAGTATTTTTTGATTACTGAGCGCAAACGCCAGTCATCAGCAAATTCTGCTTCATCTTTAGTTAGATGAAGAATGATTTGAGTACCACGAGCTTCAACGTCAGTAGTATTTATGCTAAATGAATCTTCACCAGTAGACTCCCAGTGGACTCCCTCAGCAATAGCACTACCCGCACGACGAGTAAGAACTTCTACGCGTTCAGCCACAATAAAAGACGAATAAAAACCTACTCCAAACTGGCCTATAAGCGCAGAGTCTTTTTGCTGATCGCCACTTAAGTTGCTAATAAATTCAGCCGTACCCGAGCGAGCAATCGTACCTAGATTAGCAATCACTTCGTCTTTTGACATGCCAATGCCGTTATCACTAATAGTGATGGTATTGGCATCACTATCAAAGTCAATTTTCACTTCTAACTCGCCATTACCTTCGTATAGCTCAGCATTTGACAGCGCTTCGAAGCGCAATTTGTCGCAGGCATCTGAAGCATTTGAAATCAGTTCACGGAGAAAAATTTCTTTATTACTGTACAGTGAATGAATCATTAGCTGTAGCAATTGCTTTGCTTCGGTTTGAAAGCCCATTGTTTCAGTTGCAGTGCTTTCTTCGGCAGTTTTCTCAACCATGTCTGTATAACTCCTAGTACGTTCTAATTCAAAAGAATAACAGCTTGCTTTATGGGGGTTATTCAAAGTATTTCAAGACTTTCACTGCGTTATCGCCTTGTTTACACTAAAATGATTACCAAATTCGTACTTGGATACCCTGTGCCTCAACAACAAAATATATCACTTGCTATCACCCTGTCGTTTGCCATGGTTGTTATTGGCAGCATCAGCACTGCAGCTGTTAAATATATGGCTGACATTGTTGAACCAACAGTGATTGTTGCCGTGCAGTATACTGTAGGGTTGCTATTATGCTTGCCAGCAGTCATGAAGAAAGGCAGTGCATCTATTAAAACGGATAAACTCGCTCTTCACCTACTGCGAGGTATCGCCGGCGTTTTGGGCTTTTATCTTTACTATGCATCGCTAAGGCACATACCGCTAGTTGATGGCATGTTGCTGCGCCAAGCAGCGCCACTGTGCGTCCCGTTAGTAATGCTGCTATGGCTGAGGCAAAAAATCAATGGAATAACCTGGATACCGCTGGTGATAGGGTTCATTGGAATCGCTTTACTGCTGCAGCCTGGGAGCGATTCAGGAACTACATGGCATGGTGTCGCCTTTTTAAGCGCTATTTGCCTGTCATTTTCTATGGTTTCAACAGGAAAACTGGCTGAGACCGAGCCAAATCATCGAATATTATTCTATTATTTTGCCATGTCTACTTTGGCAATACTGCCTTTTGCTATTGGTTCAATGAGCGGTATTACCGCTAGAGTTTGGCTAATACTTATTGTAATTAGTATCGCTATGTATAGCGCTATTGGTTTGTATACAAAGGCCTACTCACTAGCCAAAGCTAGTACCATAGCGCCTATTAACTACTTCTCGGTGCTGGTATCTGGCCTTATTGGTTGGTTGGTATGGGATGAAACTCCTAATCTGATCGCAGTTTTAGGAATGGTGCTAATTATTGCTGGCGGAATAGCCACGATTGTATGGAAGGATAAATTTAACTAAAACTCAAACATTAGGCACAAAAAATCCCCGCTATAAGCGAGGATTTTTATCTAACAAAATATACTTAGGCTATCTTCCAACCTGTTATCTCTGCCAATCCAACAGCAATATCAGCAAGTGATCGAACAGTTTTAACACCAGCGTCTTCAAGTGCTGCAAATTTCTCTGCAGCTGTTCCCTTACCACCGGCAATAATCGCACCGGCATGGCCCATACGTTTACCAGCAGGAGCTGTAACACCAGCAATATAAGATACAACAGGCTTAGTCACATTAGCTTTAATGTAAGCTGCTGCTTCTTCTTCTGCGTTACCACCAATTTCGCCGATCATTACGATCGCTTCAGTAGCAGGATCTTTTTCAAACAATTCCAAGATATCAATAAAGCTTGAACCTGGAATCGGATCGCCACCGATGCCAACACAAGTAGACTGACCAAAACCCGCATCACTAGTTTGTTTAACAGCTTCATAAGTCAATGTACCCGAGCGAGAAACAATACCAACTTTACCAGGTAGATGAATATGGCCGGGCATAATACCAATTTTGCATTCGCCTGGAGTAATAACACCAGGACAATTAGGGCCGATCAAACGAACGCCGAGCTGGTCACAGCTAACTTTACACTCGAGCATATCCAGTGTTGGAATACCTTCAGTAATACAAACGATTAATTTAATACCGCTGTTTGCCGCTTCTAGAATTGAGTCTTTACAAAAAGGCGCAGGCACATAAATAACTGTAGCCTCGGCACCGGTTGCTTCAACCGCTTCGCTAACGGTATTGAATACAGGTAGATCTAAATGTGTTTGCCCACCTTTACCTGGAGTTACACCGCCAACCATTTGCGTGCCGTATGCAATCGCTTGCTCAGAGTGCATAGTTCCCTGTGATCCGGTAAAACCTTGGCAGATAACCTTGGTATCTTTATTAATTAATATGCTCATTACTTACCCTCCGCCGCTTTAACAACTTGCTGTGCAGCGTCTGTAAGACTAGTTGCAGCAATAATATTTAATCCACTTTCAGCTAACACTTTAGTACCAAGTTCAGCGTTATTACCTTCTAACCTTACAACTACAGGTACTTTTACGCCCATCTCTTGAACTGCGCCAATAACACCTTCAGCAATGAGGTCACAACGAACAATTCCGCCGAAGATATTAATCAATACAGCTTTTACATTATCATCAGACAAAATGATTTTGAACGCCTCAGTAACACGTTCTTTAGTCGCGCCGCCGCCAACATCTAGGAAGTTAGCAGGATCGCCACCATGTAACTTAATGATATCCATGGTTCCCATAGCTAGGCCCGCGCCATTAACCATGCAACCAATGCTGCCGTCAAGCGCAACATAATTCAGTTCCCACTGGGCCGCTTGAGCCTCTCTCGCATCTTCCTGACTTGGATCATGCATGTCACGTAATTGAGGCTGGCGGTATAGTGCGTTGCCATCAATCCCAAGCTTGGCATCTAAACAATGTAAGTTGCCTTCGGTGGTGATTACTAGCGGGTTGATTTCTAATAATGCTAAATCTTTTTCATGAAATAGTTTCGATAAGCCTAAGAAGATATTTACAAACTGTTTAACTTGAACTCCTTCTAAGCCCAATTTAAACGCTAGCTCTCGCCCTTGGTAAGGCTGTGCACCAACTAACGGATCGATTTCAGCTTTAATAATCTTTTCTGGCGTTTCTTCAGCAACCTTTTCTATTTCAACGCCGCCTTCAGTAGACGCCATAAAAACAACGCGGCGACTACTGCGATCAACAACAGCACCCAAATACAACTCTTGGTCGATATCAGTGCATGGCTCAACCAATATTTTGGTAACCGGCTGACCAGCTTCGTCTGTTTGATAAGTTACTAAGTTAGTACCCAGCCACTGCTGTGCAAATGCTTTTATCTCTTCCTTAGTCTTAACAAGCTTTACGCCACCGGCCTTACCACGGCCACCAGCGTGAACTTGAGCCTTAACAACCCATGTATCGCCACCAATTCGATCGGCAGCTTGCGCAGCTTCTTCCGGAGTGTCACAAGCAAAGCCTTGAGATACCGGCAAACCATATTCAGCAAACAGTTGTTTTCCCTGATATTCGTGAAGATTCATTGTATTGCTTTCCTATCAATTGAGAACTAGTGAGATCACTATTAAAGCCAGTTCCAATAACTTTAATAGCCCTTTTGGTTGTGCCAAATGGGCTCTCGTAGAAGCGCGGTATTCTCTCAGACAATAGCCGCTATTCGCAAATCTAATTATACTTATTTTTTTGGCTTAGGCTTACGCGGTTTTTTGTTTGCGATATGAATCGCATGACCTCCAACAGCTAAGGCAGCCTCATGGACAGCCTCTGATAGTGTTGGATGACCAAACACTGTTAGCGCAATGTCTTCGGCGCTAGAGCCAAACTCCATCGCAATAACAATCTGTTGCACCAAATCTGCCGCGCTTGGACCAATAACGTGGCAACCCAAAATACGATCAGTTTCTTGATGGGCAATCATTTTCACCATACCATCGGTGTCATTTGCCGCCATAGCTCGGCCACTAGCAGCAAAAGGGAATACTCCCGTCTTATAAGGAATCCCATCAGCAACTAATTGCTCTTCGGTCATACCGACAGAGGCAACTTCAGGGTGGGTATATATTATCCCCGGAATACAATCATAATTGATTTGTGTTTTCTTGCCGGCAATGCGCTCTGCAACCATAACGCCTTCTTCTGACGCCTTATGGGCCAGCATCGGACCACGCACAACATCACCAATAGCATAAACACCTGGCGCATCAGTTTGGCATTTTCCATTAACAAAAATAAAGCCGCGCTCATCTAGAGTCACACCGCTATCGCCGGCTAATAATTGCTCGGTATAGGGTTTACGACCCACGGCAACAATAAGCTTATCAAAAACAATCTCTTTATCACCGTCGCTGTCAGTGTAGCTAACCGTTACTTGTTTCTTATTAGCATCAACTTTGGTGCCGGTAACCCGAGCACTTAAACGAATATCCATACCTTGTTTTTTAGTGAATATCTTATGCGCTTCCTTCGCTATTTGTTTGTCTATAGTAGGCAAAAACTCGTCCAGAGCCTCAATAATTACTACCTCGGAACCCAGGCGGCCCCATACACTACCTAACTCTAAACCAATAACACCAGCGCCAATAACACCCAGACGCTTAGGTACTTCAGTTAGTTCCAGCGCACCGCTAGAATCGATAATAGTATCGTTATCAACTGGCGCCGGCGGAATATCAATCGGTACTGAGCCCGCTGCAATAATAATATTATCGGCATCAACTACTGTGACAGTGCCATCTTTAGCGGTGATTTCTACTCTTTTACCCACTAGCACCTTGCCGAGACCTTCAGCAACATTAACGCCATTAGCTTTAAATAATCCGGCAATACCACCAGTTAACTGAGTGACAATTTTATCTTTACGCGCAAGCATTGCGGCTACATCTATTTTAGGTGCATCAACCTGAATACCATGTACTGCCATTTCATCGCGCACTTCAACATACTTATGACTGGAAGCAAGTAAGGCCTTTGACGGAATACAACCGGTATTAAGACAGGTGCCGCCTAAAATTAACTTATCTTCACTGCTTACCCACTTTTCTACACAGAGAGTGTTTAGCCCTAATTGCGCGGCGCGAATAGCTGCAACATAACCGCCAGGGCCTGCACCAATTACTACAACGTCATATTTTTCCGACATATCATTTTCCGACCTTAATCAATTAATACCCAGACAGCATGCGCTGAAATTATAAATCCAACAAAATACGCGCTGGGTCTTCTAACATCTCTTTTAGTGCCACTAAAAATTGCACTGAATCTTTACCATCAATCAAACGATGATCATAAGATAGCGCCAAATACATCATTGGCTTAACTACCATCTCACCATTGGCCACCATCGCGCGTTCTTGAATCTTATGCATACCCAAGATAGCCGCCTGAGGCGGATTTAGAATAGGCGTAGACATGAGCGAGCCATAGACACCACCATTGGTAATAGTAAAGGTGCCGCCTTGCATGTCTTCAATACTTAACTTGCCATCACGAGCACGCTTGCCAAAATCACCTATAGTAGATTCTACTTCCGCAATACTTAAATAATCCACATCACGAATAATCGGCACAACAAGACCTTTTTCTGTTGATACTGCTATACCAATATCTTGATAACCATGATAAACAACATTACTACCATCTATTGAAGCGTTAACAATAGGAAAACGCTTTAATGCTTCAGCGGCTGCTTTTACAAAGAAGCCCATAAAGCCAAGTTTGACATTATGCTTTTTTATGAACATTTCTTTGTACTGGCTGCGCAATGCCATTATTGGCGACATATCAACTTCGTTGAAGGTAGTCAGCATCGCCGTACTTTGCTTAGCCTCTAACAAACGTTCAGCAATTTTTGATCGCATACGCGTCATAGCAACACGCTTTTCAGGTCTAGCACCTTCCGGCACATCCATTTGAGTTAGACCTTTGACACTATTGTCTGCCAGTTTAGCTACTGGAGCTATCTCAGGCTTGCTCGCCACTGGTGCAGGACCATTCTTAACATGATTAACAACGTCTTCTTTGTTAATGAGTCCTCCTTTGCCCGTACCACTAATATTGGCCGCATCTAAACTTTCTTCATCAATCATCTTTCTAGCAGCTGGACTGACTCGGCTTTCATCACTGTCAGCACTAGCAGAACTTGCTTCGGAGCTCGCTGCAGCTTGTGTCAATGGCGACGAAGCTGTAGCTCCTGGCTCAAAGCGACCAATAACTTCTTGGTCAAGCACTGTATCGCCTTCGTTTTTGATGATTTCTAATAACACGCCATCTTCGGATGCTAATACTTCAAGAACAACCTTATCAGTTTCAATATCAACTAAAGGCTCATCTCTGGTAAAGGCTTCACCTGGCTGTATATGCCATGTGGCGACGCTTCCGTCGGCAATAGATTCGGGGAACTGTGGTGCTTTTATTTCACTGGCCATGAGTATTCATATCCTCTGACAAATCACTTGTTGAGTTAAAATTTAGTTTAATCCTAGTGCTTCTTCTATCAATTGCTTTTGCTGCGCAAGGTGCAGTGCCGCATAGCCCGCAGCTGGCGAAGCCGAAGCTTCTCTTCCCGCATAGCTAATATCATAATGCTTGTCCGCAGTATCTAACATTCGATTGAAATGATGCTTACTGCTGTACCAAACGCCTTGGTTTTGTGGCTCTTCTTGACACCATACTGCCTCAGATATATTTTCATAAGGCTCAACAGCTAGCGCAAAATCTTCATCAGGGAACGGATATAACTGTTCTATTCTAATAATCATTACATGGTCTAAGCCTGCTTCGCGCCGCGCAGTGCGCAGCTCATAATAGACCTTACCACTGCACATCACTAATCGAGTGACTTTAGCTGGATCGAGCTCATCAGTTTCACCGATCACATTTTGATAACCACCGGTAGTTAGCTCTTCTAATTCTGAAATTGCTTCCTTATGACGCAGCAAACTTTTTGGCGTAAACACTACTAATGGCTTACGCAAAGGCCTAACTGATTGACGCCTTAATAAGTGGAAAATTTGCGCCGGTGTTGTTGGCACACACACCTGCATATTATGCTCTGCACAAAGTTGTAAGAAGCGCTCTAACCTAGCACTTGAATGCTCAGGACCTTGGCCTTCATATCCATGAGGTAATAACATAGTAAGCCCACACAGTCGCCCCCACTTGTGTTCACCACTTGTAATAAATTGATCAATAACCACCTGTGCGCCATTGGCAAAATCACCAAACTGAGCTTCCCAAATGACTAGACCTTCAGGCATGGTAGTCGCATAACCATATTCAAATGCCAAAGCAGCTTCTTCAGACAACAAACTATCATGAATAGTAAATGCCGCCTGATCATCAGCTAAGTTTTGCGTTGGCACATGCACGCTGCCATCGCGCTGGTTATGTAAAACTGCATGTCTGTGCGAGAAAGTACCACGCCCAGAATCCTGCCCAATCAATCGAACCGGCATGTCTTCAGTTACCAAACTGGCATAAGCCAATGACTCAGCAAACCCCCAGTTCATGGACATCGCCCCAGCACCCATTTTCTTGCGGTCTTCGAGTATTTTCTTAACTTGCGCCTGAACAGCAAAACCCTCAGGCACAGTAATCAAACGCTGCGATAGATCTTGTAACTTTGCCAGCGACACAGAAGTGTCTGACTTGATATCCCATTTATGATGTAAGTACGGAGTCCAATCAACATGTAATTCTAACTGAGGCTCTAGCACTAGCGCTTTAACGACGTGTTCGCCATTATCTAAGGCATTGCGATAATCATCTAATATTTGCTTCTCGCCACTCTCAGCAATCACGCCTTCAGCTACTAGTTTTTTAGCATAAATATCACGCGTGGTCGGTTGTTTTTTAATCTGCTTATACATCAATGGCTGAGTGCCCGAAGGCTCATCAGCTTCGTTATGCCCACGACGTCGGTAGCAGATTAAATCAATAACCACATCACCTTTAAATTCTTGGCGATAATCTAAGGCTACCTGAGTCACAAATAATACCGCTTCTGGATCGTCAGCATTAACGTGGAAAATCGGCGCCTGCACCATTTTCGCAACATCAGTACAATATTCAGTTGAGCGAATATCATCACGCCGGCTGGTGGTAAACCCAACTTGATTATTAATAACAATATGCACAGTGCCGCCGGTACCATGGGCGCGAGTTTGGGACATTTGAAATGTCTCCATAACCACACCTTGCCCAGCAAAAGCGGCATCACCATGCAAAACAATAGGTATAACTTTTTCTCGTTCCATATCAAGACGGCGATCTTGACGCGCACGCACAGACCCTTCAACAACTGGCGCTACAATTTCTAGGTGTGATGGGTTAAATGCCAAAGCCAAATGTACTTCGCCGCCTGGCGTCATAACATTTGACGAAAAACCTTGGTGATATTTAACATCAGCAGAGCCTTGATAAGTGGCTTTACCCTCAAACTCATCAAACAACTCGGACGGACTTTTACCGAAGATATTAATTAATACATTAAGCCGGCCGCGGTGAGCCATACCAATCACTATTTCTTTGGCATCATATGAGCCGCTGCGCTGGACTAGCTCATCCATCATTGGAATAAGACTTTCACCGCCCTCCAAACCAAACCGTTTAGTCCCTGGATAGCGAGAGCCTAGATACTTCTCCAAACCTTCGGCAGCAGTTAAGCGTTCAAGCAAATGGATTTTAACTTCAGCACTGTAGTCGGGGGCACTGCGAACAGACTCTAAGCGGCTTTGAATCCACATGCGCTCTTCAGTGTCTACAATGTGCATAAACTCTGTGCCGACAGTGCCGCAGTAAGTTTTATCTAACGCGTCGACTAACTCACGCAGCGGCGCTTCAGCTTTGCCAACATTTAGAGTCCCCGCCTGAAAAATAACATCTAAGTCGGCGCCAGTTAAACCATGAAACTGCAATTCTAAATCGGCTACCGGTGATCTTTGGGCTAACCCTAGAGGATCCAAATCAGCTTTTTGATGGCCACGCTGACGATATGCATCAATTAATTCAATAACTCTAACTTGCTTGCGCTCGTATTCGGTACTAACCGCGCCCTGCTCTGGCTGCATTGAGCGAACCCGTTTACGACCCAAAGCGGCAAATTGATCAACTATTTGTGAATGGGGTATATCTGCACCAAAGACACCCTCGACTCTCGGTAGCTTGTCAAAGTAATCACGCCATTTTTCATCTACTGCGTTGGGATCAACCAAGTAGGTCTCATAAAGTGCTTCTACATACGCCGCGTTACCACCAGAAATGTGGGAATTACTCCAAAGCGCCGCCATGTTGTCTTTTTGCATTAATTTCATTCCGCTGAAGAAAATAATAGTTGAAAAAATAATAGGGTTATTCTACATAACTAAAATCTATTTGGGAGTGTTGATATGCTAATTGCGACATAAATAAAGGCTTTTAAACAAAAAAAGGCGTCACATATGAATGCGACGCCTTTTATTTAGCAAAACCAGACTACTTAGGTGGCATTTGCTAACAACATATTTCGAATATGTCCTATCGCTTTAGTCGGATTTAACCCTTTAGGGCAGACATTCACACAATTTTGAATACCGTGGCAACGAAATACACTAAACGGATCATCAAGATCACTTAACCGTTCTTGTGCCCCAGTATCACGACTATCGGCCAGGAAACGCCAAGCTTGTAGCAAGCCTGAAGGACCGATAAAACGATCTGGATTCCACCAAAAAGACGGGCAAGCGGTTGAGCAACAAGCGCATAAAATACACTCATATAAGCCATCTAACTTTGCTCGGTCTTCTGGCGACTGCAAGCGCTCAATAGCTGGCGCAGGAGTGTCATTGATCAAATATGGTTTAATTTTCTCATACTGATTATAAAACAAGCTTAAATCTACCACAAGATCACGGATAACCGGCAAACCTGGTAGCGGGCGAATCACTAGCTTATCTTTTTTAACCACTTCAGACAGCGGTGTAATACAGGCTAAGCCGTTCTTGCCATTCATGTTAAGACCGTCTGAGCCGCAAACACCTTCACGGCATGAACGCCTATAACTAACCGAGGTATCTTCAGCTTTAAGCATCTCTAAGGCGTCCAATACCATAATGTCTTTACCACCAGTGTCTAGCTGGTAATCCTGCATATATGGTTCGCTGTCGACAGCTGGGTTATATCTGTAAATACTTACTTGCAACATAATTTGATAGCCCCTTAGTAGGTACGTGCTTTTGGTTCAAAGGTAGGAACAGTTTTAGGCGTAAAGTTAACGTCTCTTTTGCCAACTCTCTTCTCAGCTGGGAAATACATTGAATGACATAACCAGTTTATATCATCACGCGAATCAAAATCTTCACGCGCATGGGCGCCACGGCTCTCTTTACGGCCTTCGGCAGCTATCGCTGTCGCTTCAGCCACCTCAAACAAGTTATGTAGCTCTAATAATTCAATGCGCGCTGTATTAAATGCATCAGATTTATCAGTTAAACCGGCATTTTCTATACGCGGACGCAGAGCCGCAAGTTTCTCGATACCATCTTGCATATAATCACCGCGGCGGAATACACCAAAGTAATTTTGCATGATGGTTTGCAGCTCTTTACGCAAAGCCCCAACGCTTTCACCATTATTACCAGTATTAGCCCGATTCAATCTGATCATTGCCGCATCAATATCTGCCTCAGAGGCATCATCCATGTCAATGCCGTCACGCAGCGCGCTTTCAATATAGAGACCAGCAGCGCGTCCAAAAACAACCAAATCTAGCAGGGAATTACCACCTAAACGGTTTGCACCATGCACTGATACACAAGCTACTTCACCGCAGGCATATAAACCGTCAATGATCTGATCCTTACCGTTCTCGTCCTGAGTGATAGCTTGACCGTTAACATTGGTCGGTACGCCACCCATCATATAATGACAAGTTGGCACCACAGGAATTGGGTCGGTTACCGGATCAACATGAGCAAACGTCTCAGACAATTCACAAATACCCGGCAAGCGACTATGCAACACATCTTTACCCAAGTGATCTAGCTTCAATAATACGTGATCACCATCTGGTCCACAGCCTCTGCCCTCAATAATCTCGAGAGCCATAGAGCGAGCGACAACGTCACGACCAGCCAAATCTTTGGCATTTGGCGCATAACGCTCCATAAAGCGTTCACCATCTTTATTAATCAAGTAACCACCCTCACCACGACAACCTTCGGTTACCAAGGTACCAGCACCGGCAATACCGGTTGGATGAAACTGCCACATTTCAATATCTTGAACTGGAACGCCAGCTCGAAGCGCCATACCAATACCGTCACCAGTATTGATGTGAGCATTTGTTGTAGACGCGTAGATGCGCCCCGCGCCACCAGTGGCTAAAACTGTTGCTTTAGACTTAATACGAACCGTTTCACCAGTTTCGATGCAGATAGCAATAAGCCCAACTACTGCGCCAGCAGAATTCTTAACTAAATCAACGGCATACCATTCATTTAGGAAAACAGTTTTAGCTTTTAAATTACCTTGATACAACGTGTGTAATAACGCATGTCCAGTTCTGTCTGCAGCGGCACAAGTTCGTGCAGCTTGCTCAGGGTTATCTGGCCCCTTCGACTGGCCACCAAATGGGCGCTGATAAATACGGCCCTCTTCGGTACGAGAGAACGGCAAGCCCATATGATCTAACTCATATATCGCCTGCGGACCAACACTACACATATACTCAATTGCGTCCTGATCGCCAATGTAGTCTGCACCTTTTACGGTGTCATACATGTGCCAGCGCCAATCATCGTTGGGATCATTACTGGCAATTGCACAGGTGATACCACCCTGCGCCGAAACCGTATGCGAGCGAGTTGGAAATACCTTAGTGATTACTGCAGTTTTAAAGCCCGATTCAGCCATTTGAAGTGATGCACGCATACCTGCGCCACCACCACCTATTACTACTGCGTCAAATGAAATAGTGCGAATACTCATACCCAAAGAACCTCTATACCCCAAACTACATAGTAGAAAATAACAGCCGCACACACGGCCTGAAATACCCAACGTAACAAGTTAGCTTTTGAAGCAACGGCATCACCAGCTTTAATTCGTAGCACATGCTCAATTAAATAATCGGTAGACACACACCACATACCAATCCAAGCATGAGCTGCCAATGACAATATCGCCGCGATGCTAAAAACCCGCATCCAGGTAGAGTCAAATAATTGCAACCACTGCTCATATTGAACATTTGGATTAGCGAGCAAAAAAACAGTGACTATCAAGACATAAGCCATTAATACAACAGCAGTGACTCGCTGCACTAGCCAATCTGAAAGACCACTACGACCAAAATTAGTTACTTGATTTACCATATCCAAACTCCGGCCAAAATAGAAAGTACAATAGAAATAGCGATTGTTAATCTAGCGCCTAATACGCCACCTTCCATAGTCTCGCCAATACCAAAATCCATAATTAAATGCTTAACACCGGCAACGGTATGATAAATAAAGCCAACCACTACGAACCAAACGGCAAACTTCGCGACGGGTGACGCCAAATGCTGCTTCAAAGCTGCAAAGCTATCTTGGGAGGTTAATGATTCGTCCAACATATATATCAACAATGCAATTCCAGCGAACAGGACTATGCCCGACACTCGATGCATAAGGGATACCCATGCTGTAATTGGAAGGCTTATGGAGCCAAGGTCTAGGTTTACAGGTCTTTTATCGTTCACGGTATCGTCACATATTTGGGGTTCAATTTTGGTAGAACCGAGGGTTTACGCACTGCGGCATGTACACTGCTAGCAATACAAATCCGAGGAAAAATCCGGCGTGAGTATAGGCATACGGTAAAGCAAATACAATGGATCAAGTAAATCATGGGCTAAAAACACAAAAGCAAGACTGCATACTTTGAATTTAGCGACAAATCCCGACAAGTTCTTATATTTGGTCGCTATAATGCCATTCTATACTCAATATTGCTGCGATCTCAATTGACAATCATGGATATAACTTTATAGTTAAAACTCCGCGAAACGAAGTATTTCGATACTCTTTTATTATCCAAGATCAATCAACAGGAGCCACTTTATGAGTGAGCGCAAGGCGACTTTGTCCATCGATGGCAAAGACGAAACCCTAGAGCTAGATATTTTAACCGGCACTATCGGTCCAGATGTAATAGACGTTGGCAAGCTTACCAGTCAAGGCTATTTCACTTATGACCCTGGTTTTGTATCAACGGCATCCTGCGAATCTAAAATCACCTACATAGACGGTGACAAAGGTGTGTTATTGCATCGCGGCTACCCCATAGAGCAATTAGCTGAACAGTCTGATTACCTTGAAACGTGCTTCTTACTTTTGCACGGAGAACTTCCTAGCCAAGAAGAGAAAGACCAGTTTGAGGGACTTATTACCAAGCACACAATGGTAAATGACCAAATCAGTACATTTTTCACCGGTTTTAATCGTGACGCTCACCCGATGGCTATCATGTGTGGTGTGGTTGGAGCGCTTTCGGCTTTTTATCACGACTCATTAGACATCACCAATGAGCAGCATCGTGAAATTTCGGCTCAGCGCTTAATCGCAAAAATGCCCACTCTTGCGGCAATGAGCTATAAGTATTCAATTGGCCAGCCTTTCATGTACCCGCGTAACGATCTAAATTACGCTGAAAACTTTTTGCACATGATGTTTGGTAATCCATGCGAAGACTATAAAGTTAATCCAGTGTTAGCCGATGCAATGGATAAAATATTCCTACTGCATGCAGACCATGAGCAAAATGCCTCTACGTCTACAGTAAGACTGGCTGGTTCAACCGGTGCTAACCCCTTTGCCTGTATTGCATCAGGTATTGCTGCACTTTGGGGGCCATCTCACGGCGGTGCGAACGAAGCTGTACTGAAAATGCTTGGCGAAATTGGTGATGTTTCTCGTATTGACGAATTTGTCGCTAAAGCTAAAGACAAGGAAGATCCTTTCCTTCTAATGGGCTTTGGTCACCGTGTTTATAAAAACTTTGATCCGCGCGCCAAGGTAATGAAAGAAGCGGCAGACCAAGTATTGAAAGAGTTAGGCTTAGATGATGATCCATTACTGGCTATTGCTAAGCGCCTAGAGCAAATTGCACTAGAAGATAGCTACTTTATTGAGCGCAAACTTTACCCTAATGTTGATTTTTACTCTGGTATTATTTTGAAAGCCATTGGTATTCCAACAAGTATGTTTACGGTGATTTTCGCTGTTGGCCGCACCCCAGGCTGGATTGCTCATTGGCATGAAATGATCAGTGGATCATACCGAATCGGTCGTCCTCGCCAACTTTATACTGGCCATCCGCAAAGGGACTATAAGGGCTTAGATAAACGCTAGCTTGTCTTTTTAGCTAAAAAAACCGTGCCATAAGCGCGGTTTTTTTATACCTATATTTACCTACAAACACAAAAAAGCCGACACCTAGGTATCGGCTTTTTTACTAACCACCGATTAGTTAAGGATAAACTTTACTGGCACGTTGATTGTAATCGACTCCCCGTCCAAGCCAGCAGGTACGGCCGAGTATTTCTCTACTTTATTAACTGCATCTATGGCTGCATCATTAAGCGAAGAGTACTTAGCTTCCTTCACCGCCGTTATAGACATAATCTGGCCAGCGCGAGAAACGGTTACATCCAAAATCACAGTACCCTGACGATTACGCTTGATCGCTCGCTTAGGATAAACAACTTCTTTAAGCGTGTGCTTGACCACTGAACTGCGATACAACTTAAGCAAGGTATCTTGCTGTAGCTTATACATAGCAGGGTCCATTTGCTGCTCAGCAGCCCCTTCTTCAGCTTCCAGCTTAGCAGTCTCAGCGGCAATTCGCTCCTTTTCTACGCGTTTCGCCATTGCCTCTGCAACGGATTTTTCAGCTGCCGTTTTTTCCGCCACACTGGCCGCTTCGCTGGCAATAAGCACTGCCGCTGCTGCCGCTGCTTCCTTGGCCATCAACTCTGCTTCAGCCTCTTCATCCGCTATCCATGCTTTAACTTCAGCAATACGAGCATCTGTAGGCTCTAAGGAATTAAATTCAGCTTGTAACGTAGGATCGATAGTGGGATTTAATATATCCGCTTTAAAGTCAGACGACGGCGGTCTATCACCAATCCACTTACTAACTAATAATTCAAAAAAACCATTTCTTGCAACGCTTAGCATGATTGTTCCATTAACGCTTACAACAGTCGCACCCTCGGGAAAGCTATCAATAACAATCTGATCTCCTACCTTAAAGGTTTCTTTAGGTAAGTTATTAAACTGTACAAAAGCATCATCAAATCTATCTAGCTGCTCGGGAGATACATTTATCAACAAAGCTTGAGTCCACTGGCTAGAAAAGCGACGCGGCGTTAAACGAGTGCCATTCACCCTAATACCCATGCGCCGGCGACCTTGCGTAGTCAAAAAACTTTCAGCATCGACAACAGCTTTATCAGAATACAAAGCTGCGACATAAAACGGTCTCTTTAATTCTGTATAAGCTGCCATTCCCGTCGTGGTCATACCGTCTAAATCTTGACTATGCGCGAAAGATGCTCCAAACAATAATGTTGCTAAAATTAGCTTTATAGTTCGCATGGTTGTTCGAATGCTCCAAGCTGCTTATTAATATGTTCGTTATTGTTATTTGTTTCTATAAAAGTAGCAGTCTTTGCGCAATACGCAAATAATTACCGATAAATCAATGCATTAAGCTTGCTATATTGCCTAATACATCACATTTTCATTTTTATCACAGCTATCACAAAAAATCGCCTGTTTTAGGTTATATAAATGTAACTATACAATTACAGTATTGGCAACATATGCCCTTCTTGCTATTGTTGTGGGCTTTATATACTAACGCGCCACGGAGCGATACTCGCTATGAACAAAACTATTATTTCCTCTCTCATTGCAGGACTAGTGTTAAGCAGCAATGTAAGCGCCCTGTGCCAACCAGCCAACGCCCCCACTTTAGTCGATGGCTCCTTAACTCTATTAGAAGAGATAGTTGCTAACCAGCAACAAGTTAAAGCTTATATGAGTGAAGCAAACTTGTATTTACAATGCTTGGACACTGAAGAAGAAAATGCTGTAGCTACCGGCGCTGAAACAGAAGAAACAAAAGTAGTAAGAGATGCATTTTATAACGCCACTGTCGATACAATGAACTTAACAGCTGCTAATTTTAATCAGGAAATACAAAAATTTAAGGCCCAAGATTCAAAATAACCACAAACCTTCAACTATAGATTTTCCTTAGGCCTCGCTACAAAAGCTATTATGACAAAAGATCAGCATCAACTAACACCTTTAGAACAAGAGCTTTGCCGAGAAACAGCGAAAGTTAAATGGGCTGAAATTGAGCCCTTCTTTGCCAATGGCAGCTTAATTACTGTAGATAACTCACTGGACTTAATCCAGGTAGCCGTTGCCATCACTGAAGACAATACAGCTAATGTGCAAGCGTGGATGACAGATAAACTGGTCTTAAATACTAGCGATGAGATGGCGCTGAACTGGCAACAAAGCGACATATCGCTTTGGGTGGTTGTAGTCAAACCTTGGGTGCTAGTACAAGAATCAATTCAGTAGCCTAACAAACTAACTTTACAAGCAATAAAAAAGCCCGGCACTTGCTGGGCTTTTTTATTGCACTAAGATCTAGAATGTATATCTAACGTCTACCCCATAAGTACGCGGTGGCTCAACACTAGCAAAAGCTGTACCAAAGAATGCTAAGGAAAGAGTACCCGTTCCCTTAACCTTCTCATTATCTAATATATTTTGTCCCCATACAGAAATCGTTAAATTGTCTTGATTGTTGGTCCAGGCTAATCGAGCATTTAACGTTTCTAAGTCTTCACCGATTCCTGGTATGGACAAAAACAAAGGGTTGAAATCAACTGCATTAGTTGAGGTGTCTTCCTTAAACTGATAGTCGACATGTAGCAAAATACCACCAAATTCTACCTCGGGCGCCCAATCTAAAGTCACTGTATATTCAGTATTGGTATTACTATCAACAGTTTCAGAAGGAATAGTTATTCCAGTTGCATCATAGAAAGACTCTAGCGTTTCTTCATTTTCTCTAAATGTAGTGACCAGACCTAACTTCAATTCGTCGGCTACCAACCAGTCAACAGTAATTTCAACCCCATCAATAGTCGCGTCTCCACTAATCAAAGTAGGGATAGCACTCTGTGCTCCCGGCTGCAAAGAACTTTTACTTACAGCTTTATCCTCTACATCCAGTCTAAACAAACTAAATTGGGTACGCAGACTGTTATCAAAAAAGTCACCTTTGATACCTAATTCATAGCTAGTTGTTTCTTCAGGCTCCAAAGGATCAGTAGCTGTGGCAACCTCCAACGAATCAAACCCTCCCGACTTATAACCGGTCGAATAACTCAAATAAGTCATCGCATTTTCACTAATTTGGTATTTAGCCAAAGCTCTACCAGTTACCTTGCTCCAGCTATCAGAAGCCTCTTCTTTAGGGTCTGTTACCGGCGTAAAAATAATATTACTACCCAATATAGGGTTAGTAGTGTCAGGAATTAGCCAAGTAAAATCTTTATCATCATGAGAATAACGAAGACCTGCTGAAAATGTCCAGCGATCGCCCAAATCATAGGTCACATCGCCATAAGCACCATAGTTAGTAAAATCACCAGTGTTTTCAACTCGCTCGGTAAGTGTGTCACCTAAAGAAATCGTTGAAACTAAAGTGTTTTGAAACACATCCTCGGAGCTGTAGTTAGCACCAAAAACTGCAGTTATATCTTCACCGGTATAGTTAAGCTGCAGCTCACTGTAAAATATATCTGAATCTTCAATATTATTAGTTGTTAAGTTTGTTGCAACTAATCCGGTACCGTCTTCATCTTGCAAATTGTAGGTTTCCCACTCACGATAGTTGGCAACAACTTTCATTGTTAGCACATCGCTTATGTCGTGAAACAACTTAGCGTTGTAAGAATAATTTTGACGTGTCTCTCCCTCTGCTTGGGCATCATGTTGCACTTTCTGGTCAAATGGGTCTTTACCGGTATAAGCACTATTTTCAACTACCCCAATAGCTTGCTGCGCACCATTGTCTATATCGTCAAAGTCGAATGAGAACTGCGCGGTAGTGTCTTCACTCGCTTCCCACAATACCGATAACCGGCCTGCAGTAACGCTTTGCTCCTCGGGATCACGGCCACCGACTATTGTGTTTTCTTGATAACCATCGCGCTCGTTGTTTAACAAATTGGCACGTAAAAACACGTTATCTGTAATCGGAACGTTAATCATTCCTTCAAAACGCTGCAAACCATAGTTACCTATTCTGGTGCTAACAAAACCATCTGCATCTGCTGATGGCTTGTTTGGCTGAATATTAACTACACCAGCTGACGCATTACGCCCAAATAGCGTTCCTTGAGGACCTTTTAATACTTCGATACTCGCTACATCTGAGAATTGTACGGTTGCTGCAGCACTAGGCACATAGGCGTCATCATAAAACGTTGCGACTGACGGATCGCCGCCGGTACTGATATTTGATGTGGATAAACCTCGTATTGACACACTATTTTGTGTAAAAGATGTACTGCCAGAGTCAAAACCGGGAATAAACGCGTCAATATCTTGAATACTTAACGCTCCAGTATCTGCCAGGTTTTGCGGTGTAAACGTACCAATCGCGATAGGTACGTCCATAGCGCGTTCTTCACGTTTCTGCGCTGTTACTAGAACCTCTTCAAGCATTAGGCCTTGGGCCATCACCGCCGCTGGGCTCAGCACTGCCAAACTGACAGCTGTGGCCATGGTATTGCGGCCAAATTTCTTCATCGATATAAATTTAGTTGAGTTACTAGTCATTGCTTATCCCCTTAGGATGGAATTTAACGATCTTATTATTTAACTAAAAGCTCAGTCTGCCAAAAAACAATACCATAGTACAGTTTTTATTTTGTCATTCTTTATACGAACATACAACATACACAGATTCAGTGATCAAATCGTGAAATCTTGTTGATGTGAGGCACAATATTAGAATATTTCGAGAGGTTTTAATCAGTTATTACCGTTTACCTAATCGCTATTAAGTCTTCGATACTCTGTTGGAGTTTGCCCAAAGGTAGCTTTGAATGCCTTATTAAATGAACTAAGCGATCGAAAACCGACATCCAAAGCTATGGTCAAAATAGGTAGATGCTTATTTGTTTCATCACGCAGGCGATCAGCGGTTTCTTTAATGCGATAGCTATTTAGAAAGTCACTGAAATTACGATACCCAAGCTGGCTATTGATCATCTGCCGTAACTTATACTCTTGAATGTCTAACTCTTTTGCCAATTGGCCTATAGTTAAGCCCATTTCAGTATAGAGGCGTCTATCTTCCATTACCGCACGAAGCTGCTCTATAAACTCTGCCGAAGGCTCCGCTAATTCAGTCTTCGCTTCTACAACTGCTGGCTTATTAGCTAAAATCTCGCTTAGCACGGGCATCAGCGGATTTAACAAGTCATCATTAACTCTGAGCAAAAGTAAATTGGTAATCAACAACGCAATTGCCGAGGTAATATACTGATAATCAGAAACCCACCGCTCATTCGGGAAAATCAATTGCTCAAACAATACAATAATAAATATATATACGCCGTTAAAACCACTCAACCACAACCGTAACTGGCGCCTACTCTGAACAAGATCAATCCGCCAGTATCTAGCAATAGCTAACAACGCTAGGCTAAGCAGAACAAACTCAAGTAATTGCGGGAGTTCAATCAGAATTAATCCAAGCAAAGACGTACTCGACTCGTCGATAAGAGTCGCTATTGCAGGCAACATAACTGTCACCCCCACTAATCCAATTTTCCATGGTTTTAAGCGAAAATGATCATCAAACAAACTGGCATTAAATAGCCAAAAGGCACCTGGAACAGCAGTCTTAAATGCCGACGCTACAAATCCGAGTGGGGTAACTGATAGTTCTCGTACGGTGAAATAACCAAATACTGCCAATAGCAGAAAGCCAAATAAGCGTTGCTGAATAGTATTAAAACCAGAGCGAGTCAGTAACGCTAAGGCAAGCGCCACCTGAGATAGCGCGAATCCAATAGCAAATGAGTAGGTTAGATCCATAGAACAATTAACTGAGCAAATTTAGCCGCAATACTAACGACACGCCAGTTAAGTGCAATAGTTATGAGGTAACGTGAATATTTTTCTTCGACAAACTAAAACTAAATGTACTACTTTCACCTAAGCTACTTTTAATATTTAAGTGACTGTCATGCCTGATCAATACATGCTTAACAATAGCGAGACCAAGCCCCGTGCCGCCAGTAGCGATGGAGCGACTTTTATCAACACGATAAAAACGCTCGGTAAGCCGTGAAATATGCTTGGGGGCAATCCCTATACCCGTATCAGTAACGCTAAATTCAGCTCCAACATCGCTTAACTGCCAGCTAATTTCTACTTCACCACCGGCCGGAGTATATTTACAGGCATTGCTGATCAAATTAGTTACCACACTATTAATTTCTTTTTCCTGGCCCAAGGCAAATACGTTTTTATCGAGCTTAGCTGTAATCGTTTTATCTGCCGCTAAACTGACATTCATGTCCGCAATTGCGTGTTCAACTAAAGATGATATATCTATTACCTGGGTGTCGGTCTTACTAGAAACGGAATCTAATTGTGCTAATAACATCAAGTCTTCCACTAGCACACTCATTCGTGTGCTTTGTGTTTGCATCTGAGACAGTGCTTTATTTACATTTGCGTTATCGCTAATCTCCAATGAATTTAACGTTTCCAAATAGCCATTGATAACGGTTAGCGGGGTGCGTAATTCGTGGGAAACATTGGCGACAAAATCTTCGCGCATACGCTCTAACCGTTTGATCTTAGTTAGGTTTCTGGCAAACAACAAACGATGGCCTTCACCAAATTGGGTAAGCTCTATTTTTAAGGTTAAATAACTATTCTGCGGGCCGGACATTTCAATGCCATCAGTATAGTTGCCTGAGCCAACAAATTTGGCAAACTTTGGCCCGTCCAAAAAGTTAAACAACGACTCGCCCTGCACGTCAGGGAAACGCAAGCCCAGCAATACTATTGCCGCCGAGTTAGACCATTCAATATCGTCATTGGCATCTATCATCACCACAGCGTCAGTTAATGCGCTCAATGCCTGATACATATTATCAGCAGCAGCTTTTACATTTTCCTCTTCTTCGGTCAACTCCTCCCTTAACTTGTAGATACCTTCGAGTACCTGCTCCCATAAACCACTACTGTGGGGCGCATCTGACGTTTTATTACTCACTAACCAGCGACTTAATTTATACAGTTGCCATAAATGATAAGCGGCATATACTGCGCAGCCGATCACAAAAGACAATCCTAACTCATCTATTAATAGGCCAATAATAAGGGCCAAAACTAGAATAAACTCTAGCCGTAACAGCTCGATCGCAAAAACCTTTTTAGCCACGATTAACTACCATTTGGGGGTGTGAAACGATAGCCGGCGCCACGCACAGTCTGCACATAACTACTTAAATCGCTATGTTGCTCTAATACTTTTCTTAGCCGGCGAATATGCACGTCGACTGTACGCTCTTCAACATAGACATTGCCACCCCATACTTGATCTAATACCTGTGCACGCGAATATACCCGATCAGGATGAGTCATAAAAAATAGCAATAATTTATATTCGGTAGGCCCAACATCAATCGTGTTGCCCGCTATAGATACACGGTGACTAGAAGGGTTTAGCTGTAAATCGCCAAACTGCAAAACTTTTTCTTCATCACCTTGGCCACTTCTTCTCAACAATGCCTCGATGCGGGCAATTAACTCTCTATTAGAAAATGGCTTAGTCACATAGTCATCCGCACCAGACTCCAAACCATATATTTTACGGTCTTCATCAGCACGCGCCGTCAACATAATGATCGGCACCTCTTTGGTCGCAGTATCCTTTTTCAGCCGTTTAATCAGTTCGACACCGGTTACTTCAGGCATCATCCAATCCAATAACACCAAATCAGGCTGCTCATCCAGAATTAATCCATGGGCTACAATCGCGCTTCCAGCTTCGATACAATTGAAGCCATGTAACTCCAGCGACATTCGCAACATATCGCGGATATGATCTTCATCATCGACAATTAATATTTTTGCTTTAGACACGGGTCTTCCTTCTTTTATTTACCATCACCTATAGATGATACAGTTTTTTATGACACTTTGATGACAGCGCCAATAATACCCCTACAAATCCTAATTATTTATTCAACTAAAGCTCAGGTACAATGACGTTATCTTAAATTCGGTCGTATCTCATGCAAACAGCAACCCCCCTTTTCTCACACCGCAAATACTGGGCAGAATGCTTTGGGCCTGCCCCATTCCTGCCCACAACACGTGAGGAAATGGACGCCTTAGGCTGGGATAGCTGTGATGTCATTATTGTCACCGGTGATGCTTACGTAGATCACCCAAGCTTTGGCATGGCTGTAATCGGCCGAGTACTAGAGGCACAAGGCTTTAGAGTGGGCATTATCGCTCAGCCCGACTGGACCTCAAAAACCGACTTTCAACGTCTGGGTAAGCCAAACCTCTACTTTGGGGTGGCCGCTGGCAATATGGACTCAATGATCAATCGCTACACCGCTGATCACAAAATTCGTAAAGATGATGCCTACACTCCGCATAACATTGGCGGAAAACGACCAGATCGTTCAGTTATTGTCTACTCACAGCGCTGCCGTGAGGCTTTTAAGAATGTACCAGTCGTTATTGGCAGTATCGAGGCAAGCTTACGTCGGATTGCCCATTACGATTATTGGAGCAACAAAGTACGCCGCAGCGTTATCTTTGACGCCAAAGCTGACTTGCTCCTTTATGGCAATGCAGAGCGAGCTATTGTCGACTTAACTCATCGTTTGGCCAATGGCGAAACAATAGACACCATCACTGATTTAAAAGGCACCGCTTTTATTCGCAAAGAAATGCCTAAAGGCGCAATTGAAGTAGATTCAACGGAAGTTGATCGCCCAGGTAGAGTTGAATCTATCCCCAACCCTTATGAATATATAGATATGGATGACAAGCCCTGTGGTGACGGGGATGCAAAATCCGACGCAGCTAATGAATCTGTTGTTCAAGTACTTAATTTTCCTGCACCAGAAGGAAATATTAAAAGTTATATTCGCCTACCCAGCTACGAGCAGGTGAAAAACGATCCGGTTCTCTATGCTCATGCTTCTCGTGTAATGCATTTAGAAACTAACCCAGGCAATGCAAAACCTTTAGTACAGCGTCATAGCAGTCGAGATTTATGGTTAAACCCGCCGCCGGTTCCTATGTCTACGGAAGAGTTAGACGGAATATTTGAACTCCCCTATGCCCGCGCGCCACACCCAAGCTATGGGGATGCAAAAATCCCTGCTTGGGACATGATCCGATTCTCGGTGAACATTATGCGCGGTTGCTTTGGTGGCTGTACTTTCTGTTCAATTACCGAACATGAAGGGCGCATAATACAAAGCCGTTCTGAAGAATCGATTGTCAAAGAAGTAGAAGCTATTCGTGATAAAACCGAAGGCTTTACCGGGGTTATATCCGACCTAGGAGGCCCTACTGCCAATATGTGGCGCCTGCATTGTAAAGATCCTGAAATTGAAAAAAATTGTCGTCTACTGAGTTGTGTTCATCCAGGCATTTGTAAAAACCTAAAGACTGATCAAACGCCGCTAGTAAACTTGTATCGTCGAACTCGTGAATTACCAGGCATTAAAAAGGTACTGATTGCATCAGGGCTGCGCTACGACTTAGCAATACAAACTCCTGCTTATGTAAAAGAGCTGGTAACTCATCATGTGGGCGGTTACTTAAAAATTGCGCCAGAGCATACCGAAAACGGCCCGCTCGATCATATGATGAAGCCAGGCATTGGCAGCTATGAAAAATTTAAAATGCTGTTTGAGAAGTATTCTAAAGAAGCTGGTAAAAAGCAGTACCTAATCCCCTACTTTATTGCGGCTCATCCCGGTACATCAAACGAAGACATGATGAACCTGGCGCTATGGCTTAAAGAAAACGGTTTTAAAGCTGACCAAGTGCAAACCTTTTATCCATCGCCAATGGCTATGGCAACCGCTATGTACCACGGCGAACGCAGCCCGTTGCAGCGCGTGTCACGCAAACGAGATGTCGTTGTGAGAACCGCCAAAGGTATTAAGGCGCGGCGCCTGCATAAAGCATTTTTACGTTATCACGACCCA
Source organism: Pseudomonadales bacterium (assembly GCA_046710535.1). Taxonomy (GTDB): domain Bacteria; phylum Pseudomonadota; class Gammaproteobacteria; order Pseudomonadales; family CAWVSB01; genus CAWVSB01. The sequence goes on along the minus strand of JBKEHH010000001.1, from coordinate 143,375 downwards.
GACAACTGGCCGCTGCTACGTGATGCTTTAAGACAAATGGGACGCCAAGACCTAATCGGGAATAGTCCTAAGCATTTAATACCCAGAGTACAACCAAGAAGCTGGGCAAATCGCAACAAAGCGACGCCTGATGGCAAAAGAATACTCACTCAACATACGGGTTTGCCACCACGAGATGATGGGGCGGGCAAACCACAGAGTAAAAATAAACTAAGAAAGTCGTTTAAAAAGTCGTACTAGTGAATAGCTAAGGTTCAAGCAATTCAGCGTATTGATTGATCACTCCCTTGATACTGGCAACTTGCCGCCTATTAGCGGCAACGTTGTCTGCCACACGTCTAGCGACCAAAGCTTTACTTATCTCCCCTGCCTCAAAGAGATATTTCATTTTCGCCAAATGAAATTCTATCTCTTCAGGCCTTAGCTTCAGCGCTTTGTTAATGTTTTTCATTGCATTATCCCAATCTGCTTTTACCGCAAATTCAAAGGCCTTATTGGCATAGCCATAAGGATTATTTTTATTCAGTTTTTCAACCTTACCAAGCAATGGTTCGGCTTCGATATCTCGATCATGGCTTTGATACAGTACGGCCAAATTTTTCATCGCATTGCGTGAACTGCTATCCAATGCAAGGGCGGTCAAATAGCTACTCTCGGCAGCCTCAAATTGATTGTTGCGACGGAATAAATAACCCAAATTACTCCACAAAAACTCCAAGTTTGGAGCCAGCTCAATGCCCTTTACCATATAGGAGTAAGACGTTGTAAAGTCATCCAGCGCTAAAGCATCCATTGCTAAGTTATTAAAATACTGCGCATGTGCCTCACTGTCTTTGATGATTATTTTACTACTTGCACGCACATAACGCTGCTTATCTATGTCAGCAACAAAGCTAGATCCCATTTTAGCTTTAGTAATTACATTGATATGCAGCGGCACATAAAGCAAGCCATCACCGCGCTCCCAATTAGGCTTTATCCTTACCTGCTGATATCTTGTATCCAGTCCAGCATAACGCCCCATCGCCACAAACACATTGGCAAAACCAACACAATTTGCGCGCCCAGAATTGTAGGCGCCAATAGCAGTAGTGGTAGCACCATGATCGTATTCAATACCAATTAGTGCTTGATTAAATAGGGCATTATTTAGCGCCGTAATACGTGCCGACTTGTCATTAATAGGCGCGATGTAGCGGTCGACAAAGCGCCGCATCTCATCACTAAGAGCTATCGGGTCATCAGTTATGGTGAAAGGCTTAGCTTCGTCAGCAGTTATTTCTTTGCCATCAAACATTAAGCGAGGAATATCACTGATCTCAGCAGAATACTGCGCACAGCCGCTGGTAATCACTACCAGCAATGCAATTCCTATCTTGTAAATCAGCTCAGTCAATGTCACCGCCAAAGTCTATCAAATGATCAAACTCAATTAATAGCCTATACCTGAATGGCTATTAATCAAAATGCCAATTGTTAATAAAGAGAAGGTGTAGCAAAAATTACCTAGCGACTGATCCAGTGACAGCAAGAGCCTGTATAAGTCGCGATTATGCAATTATATGTTCATTAGGAGAACACAATAACTCGTCTTATTTTAACAATACTAATTACTATAGCAGTAGGATTTTCAACTATCGCTTCAGCATCTGAAATCTCAAAGATTGTTGTCTATCGCGACGCAAGTAAGCTGGATGTATCATTTTCAGTATTCGCTAACGGAGACCAAATTGGTCGTCTAAAGAAAGGTAAAGCGATATCTATGGAAGTGCCTGCTGGAGAGACAGTTATTTCCAGTAATATACGTGGCGGTGAAGCATTAACCATTCAAGCTAAAGCCGGTGAGACTATATTCGTCGACGGTAAGCTGATCAAGACACGTTCAGGTAAGTTTGAAACTATTTTCACCTTAACTAATGAGAAAATTGCTTTAGCAAGCAAGTCAAATGTAAGCGCTGCTATCTAGTTATTAACAACTTTAATTTGCCCTCTTAGTGAGGGCTTTTTTTTGCCTAAATTTTCTCAATGGAGGCCGCAATCGCCCGCCAACATTGGCTTATGCTTTTGTGAAAATAAACTACCGTCTTTTATGAATTTTTGACGCTAGACCACTCCCTATTACTATGTTGTACTAAGTCTGTCGGCTAACTAGAAGACATCATTTCGTCTCATATCAATGTGAGCAATGGCTGAACTAAGGTTAGCTAAATAATGTTAAGGAACCAATAACTGCAAAGGATTATTGTTAGCTAATAGTTCGACGCACAATGAGGATTGCCTATGAAAAGACATAAGAGAGATATGACCCAGCGAGCATTTCAACGTGGTTACAGCGCAGGATTAAGTGGTAAACCCAGAGAATCATGCCCCCACGAGTCAACCGCACAGCGCGCACAGTGGATGGGGGGGTTGGTTAGAAGGTAAAGAGGCTAATTGGTCTGCGATGACCGGTGTGTCAGGAATTTCTAATTATCAGAAATTTACTGGGACTTAGTTAAAATAAATTAATGAGAAAAACCCCAGCATCAGCTGGGGTTTTTCGTTTCGCACTGTACAACTATCGACGGATATAAGATCCTATAAACCAATCAAACCAAACTAAAGGACTTTCAATGTCTTATCTGATCTTATTAATATCACTAGGCGTTAGCACTTTTGGCTTTGCTAACACAATAGAGATTGGCTCAACACTCCCCTCGGTTGAAATAAACAATAAGGGCCAGGTGGCCATTGTGGGCGAAAAACTAGTTTACCAACCGTGGGTGAGCAATAAAGAACTAGGCCAACGGCTAGCCTATGTACAACACTTAGCAGGCAGAGTTGGCGTTAAAGAACTCAATAAAAACTTGTCAGACGCCATAGTCGGGCAACAAGTACCCTCTGACTTATTACATTCAATCATTATCATCAATAGCGATGACAGCGCTTTTGGCACGGCATGGTTAATTTCATCTGAAATAAAAAGTAATAAAGAAACCTATCCATCGTCCACTTTTATTAATGACAGCAAAGGCACTGTCGCAGAGGCTTGGGGCCTGCCACTTGAATCAGTATCGTCTCTTATCGTCACTGCTAATGGAGAAGTATTATTCCGCAAAGATGGCGCAACTACAGACGAGGATATCGCGACAGTTATGGCGATATTGAAAAATAATTTACCAAAATTCGACATTGAAACCGCTATTTTAGACAGCATCGGCGATTAAACACTCAACTCCTCAGAATTATTTAATGGCTATGCGATTAACAAATAGTAACGGCCTAGCTAATGTCATCTGCCAATGATTTAGCGACAATATAGCTAATATTTATCAGAGCTTCAGCAAATGTCAGATGACTACGATTACATAATTGTCGGTGCCGGTTCAGCTGGCTGCGTGCTAGCAAATCGTCTATCGCGTGAAGGCAGTCATCGCGTTTTACTAATTGAAGCTGGCGGTAAAGATACAAATCCTTTAATTCATATTCCGCTTGGTTTTGCATTTTTAATGAAAGATCCAAAAGTTAATTGGTGTTACCAAACCGAACCAGAGCCCAATATGAATAACCGCCAAATAGACTGGCCACGCGGTAAAGTTCTAGGTGGCAGCAGTGCAATAAACGGCATGGTTTATATCCGTGGCCAGAAACAAGATTATGAAAACTGGGAGGCTAGCGGTTGCCCAGGCTGGGGTTATAAGGATGTACTACCCTACTTCAGAAACACCGAACATAATGTCGATGGTGATAACGAATATCATGGTATTGGTGGTTCTCTATGGGTCGATAATCCAATCAACAAATTCGAGCTTACCAAAGTGTTTATCGCCGCTGGAGTCGATATAGGTATTCCTGAAAACGATGACTTCAATGGCGAAACTCAAGAAGGCATGGGATATTATCAGCTCAATATAAAAAATGGCTTACGTCAAAGTTCAGCAACGACATTTTTAAAGCCAGTAAAAAATAGGACTAATCTAACGATCCATGTAAATAGCTTGGTGCACAAAGTTATTATCAATGACGGTATTGCCACCGGTGTCTGTTATAGCCACAACGGCAAACAAGTAAATGCAATGGCCAAAGGTGAAGTAATACTCTGCGGCGGAACAATTAATTCACCACAATTATTAGAACTATCCGGCATTGGCAATCCAGAATATCTAAAACCCCATCAAATACAGATGCATTCAAACTTACCAGGCGTTGGCGAAAACTTACAAGACCATCTAACCATCAACGTTCAACAAAAACTGAAAAACATCGTAACTTTTTATGATGAGGTGAAGCCGCTAGGTTTTATCAAAAACATTGTTAACTTCCTCATCAAACGAAAAGGATTACTAGTACACCCAGCGTCTGAAGCAGGTGCATTTTTTAAAACCACCGATAATCAACCGCGAGCAAATGCACAGATACATTTTGCACCTGCTGCCGGTGAAGAAGATACCAAAGGCAATATAAAAACTGTACCTGGCACAACAGCCACTGTTTGTTGCTTACAACCTGAAAGCCGTGGCAGCGTGCATATAAAAAGTGGTGACTCACATGTTTATCCAGCTATTAAAGCCAATTACTTAGACACTAAAAAAGATCAGCGAGATATAATCGATGCCTTAAATAGAACTCGCGCTATATTCAAGTCGAAAGTAATGAATCGATATCGAGACGAAGAAGTATTACCTGGCCGTCAATGCCAAACCGATGAAGAGGTGCTTGAATACATTCGCGCAGAAGGAAACTCTGTATATCATCCCGTCGGCACCTGTAAAATGGGCAGCGACAACATGGCAGTAGTGGACCCAACGCTTAAAGTCATCGGCATTAAAAACCTTCGTGTGGCCGACGCTTCGGTTATGCCAATTATTCCATCTGGCAATACTAACGCAGGCACAGTAATGATTGCCGAACGATGTAGTGAATTTATTTTGCGCGATGCAAGAGAAAAATCTGACCAAACTCTTGCTGACAACTTACCAATGAGAAGTTATGACTAACCGAGGCTAACAATGAACAGCAATGAAGATACGGGTTTGAATGTATTACTAGAACGCCAGAGAGCCGCCTTTTTAGCAGAAGGTCCTGTTAGCTACGAAAACAGAATCAACCGCATAGACCGCTGTATAGCGATGGTTGTCGATCACCAAGAAGCTATCATTAGCGCCATCAATCAAGACTTTGGCTCGCGCTCGCGCCACACAACTTTAATGACAGATATATTCACTTCTGTTAACGGACTTAAGTTTGTTAAAAAGAACTTAAAAAAATGGATGAAACCTGACAAACGTAAACCTAATATGCCATTAGGTTTATTTGGTGCGAAAGCCTATGTACATTATCAACCCAAAGGTGTTGTCGGACTTATGACACCATGGAATGTACCTGCCAATATGATCTTTACACCGCTTGCCGATATATTAGGTGCCGGCAACCGAGTAATGATTAAGCCGTCTGAATTTACTCCCGCTACTTCCGAGCTAATGGAGAAATTATTTAAACAGTATTTTGACGAAACCGAAGTAGTCATTTGTAATGGTGGTGCCGAAGTTGGCGCTGCATTTTCAGCACTACCTTTTGACCATTTAATATTTACCGGCGCTACATCTATTGGTAAACATATTATGCGCGCTGCCAGCGAAAATATGACGCCGATAACGCTAGAGCTAGGCGGTAAATCTCCGGTTATTATAGGCAATGAAGTCGATATTGAAGACTGCGCCGGCAAACTAACTGCAGGTAAAATCCTTAATTCAGGCCAGCTTTGTATTGCGCCTGACTACTGTTTTGTTCCCGACAGTCGACTGGAACAACTGATCACTTTAATTCAACAAAACTTTGCTGAGTTTTTCCCAACCATTAAAGATAATGTCGACTACGTTTCGATGATTAACGGTCGTCATTTTGATCGAATCAATTCATATATTGCAGATGCGAAAGAGAAAGGCGCACGCGTTATAGAATGCAACCCAGCCAGTGAAGACTTAAGCGATCAAGTTGCTCATAAAATCCCACTGCATATTGTTATCAACCCAAGTGATGACATGACCGTAATGCAGAATGAAATATTTGGCCCGATTATCTGCATACATACCTATCAAAATATTGACCAGACTATATCTTATATAAATCGTCGCCCCAGACCATTAGCCTTATATTACTTCGGTAAAAACAAGGAAGAGATCAACAAAGTACTAGACAGCACTATAGCTGGCGGCGTCACCGTAAACGACATTGGGATGCATGTAGGCAATGAGGACATTCCATTTGGAGGCATTGGCAATAGCGGTATGGGTGCTTACCACGGCATTGAAGGGTTTAGAACATTCAGCCACGGCAAAGCCGTGTTCAAACAAGGCTTTGTTAACTTGTCTAAGCTAGCAGGAATGCTACCCCCTTATGGTGACAAGGTGGAAAAAACTATGGCGGCACAAATTAAAAAATAACGCTCTTTAGCGCCCCATCAACCGCTTCATCTCGGCAATAATGCCTGGCCAGACATCAGGAGTGGTTTGATATGGCGCATAAATACTTAATCTATCTGCGGTATCGCCGTATTTGGCTAATAACTGCTGGGCTATGGTATGCGGCTCGCCGCAAATAGCAAAAGCATTTAGAAATTCATCATCGACAATATCTCCAAGCTTGTCCCAAGCACCCTCTTTTGACATTTTATTTAGCTCTGGCTGCAAGTGATCTAAACCTACCGCTGCCATTGGAGGTATATATGCCGGCGTTGAGCCATAGAAACCCAGCAGGCCTTTCAACGAAGTTTTAGCAGCTTCATATTCCTGCTCATTATTACCAGTTACCACCATAGCTGACACCGACATAATAAAATCATCACGTTGGCGCCCACTGGTCTCTAGTGCAGTTTCAATTATCGGTCGCTGGGCTTTATTTAAAAACTCTATTGTGTGAAACGGATGAACTATTAAACCATCAGCAACTTCCCCAGCAACTTGGGTCATTCTAGGACCAACTGCGCCTAACATTATCGGCGGAGGCCCATACTCACACGGACCAGCATTAAACATCGGCGTCATAAGTGTATGGCGATAATATTTGCCTTCGAAATCAAGTCGCGCATCGTTTTGAAACGTGTTGAAAAATGCTTTAACCGCTAGAATATGCTCCCGCATACGCGGCGCAGGTGGGCTAAAATCACAACCAAAACGCTTTTCTATATGAGGTTTTATTTGTGAGCCTAAACCCAGAAAAAACTTACCTTTGGAGAATTTTTGTAGATCCCATGCTTGATAAGCTAAATGAGCAGGGTTACGTGGAAAGGCTACGGCTATCGCCGAAGATATATCTAAGTTAGGCGCATGTTCATTGGCTAATAATAACGGCAAAAAAGGATCGGTATTACCTTCAAGGGTATAAACCCCGTCATAACCCGCCTCACTCATTAGCGTGGCTTGTTCTGCTGCGTTATCTAAGGTGGCATAAAACGGGCCATCAATTTTAATACTTCGCATATTACTCTACTCATCTGCTTGCAAACAATGTGCTTAAAAAACCTTCCACCAGCGCGATAAATTCGGCTGGCTTTTCAGCGTGTAACCAATGCCCTGCTTCACTAATTATATTAACATCACAATTAGGAAAACGCTGTTTTACACTTTGTATCATAGCATCATTAATATAGGCCGAATCACTACCTTTTATTAATAAAGCAGCGCCGTAATATACTTCAGCGGCCGGCGGCGCGGCGGCAATATCGCTATATTCACTGATCAACACGTCTAGGTTAATACGCCACTGAAAACCACTTGCCGTGCGCTCTAAATTGGTTAATAAAAATTGTTTCATACTAGCGTCAGCTAAATGCTGACTAAGCGCTTCACCCGCATCTTTACGACTTTTTATTGAGGCTAAATCGACTGACTTTAATGCAGCGAATACATTATTGTGTGAATCAAGCGCATAACTCACAGGAGCTACATCAACAATAACTAGCCCGCTAACTCGTAACGGATTATTTTGGGCAAAGGTCATTGCAACCTTACCCCCTAAGGAATGGCCTATTATTATCGTCTTACTAATACCTAATTGATCCAACAGTAGAACTAGATCATTAGCCATCGATTGCTGCGTCATATCCAATGTATGGGGCGACTTACCGTGATTACGTAAATCTACCCTGATAACTGTATAATTTTGCTCCAACCGCTTTGCTAGGCCACCAAAATTGGCCAATGAGCCATAAAGCCCATGACATATAAGCACACAAGGCCCCTGTCCCTGTTTTACATAATTAAGTTTTACCGCTTTATTCAATGTGGTCTCCATCACTGTTGTAACTTATAAAGGCTAACATCGCTTCTATTGGCTGACGCCACTTGCTAGAATGCCAGCTTTATTGCTAATAACAACATATCACTAATAACACAGGGAGCTACCGTGCGTTTTTTAACTATTTTACTCACTCTTGCCATTGTCGGCTGCAGCGTTACCAGCTACAACCCGACAACTTATCCATATGCCATAGATAAAGAGGGCAATGAGAAAACGATTAAGCGCATTGTGATCGCAACCCATAATTTGGGTAAACCGAGCAGGAGCTATTTAGAAAAACAGGAAGGGGAAATTGACGGTTATGTTGTCGATTATTTAGAAAGCAATGACTATACCGTTGTAAATAGTAAATTATATGAAGATGCCTACCAAAAAAATGTACGAGAGTTGGGCAATCCATATGATTACTCTACCGGTCGTATTGACCAACAACTGCAAATGCAAGTTATCGGCAATACTATTGCAGCATTGAGAGAAACCGATAAAGTTGATGGGATTTTATACACCGACTTAATTGAACGTCACGTTACCTTTACCATAGGCCAAAAACGTGTTGCCCGCTGGGACGGCGTAAACCGAGGGCCAAAAGTACAAGGCGCAAGCAATTCTATATCGGGCGACTTTAACTGGTCTAAATTAGTCGATGCAGCATCATTAGGCACTTACTTATACTCTCTAGACGGAAAATTAGTCTTCCATAGCATCGGTGGCCTTAGCTTAACTGAAGCGGTAGATACCAAAGGTACAGCTAGTTTTAAACGTGCTCGTAATATGTTTAACAGCCAGTCACAAATCGAAGAAGGTGTGGAGCTAGCATTTCATCCGCTAATAGTTATGGAGAACTGGCCGGGGGGCGAGGAATAATAACCCGACCATTTTTATAGTTATCTCTCAGATTTATTAGCTGTGCTGCAAGTACTTCCTTGCGGCGTTGTTCATATAGAACGACTCTAATCTTATCCTGCTGAGATTCTAAGCTTAACAAATGAGGTGGGGAATATTCACTTAGCCTAACCCAGTGATAACCAAAGCTAGAATCTATAGGCCCCTGCCACCTATTAATTTCCCCTAACTCCAAATCAGTAAAAAATCTGATACCAAATGATTTAATAACCCGGGATTGAGCTACTTTAACAAAATCATGGCCTGCTAAAAAAGTATCGCCTTTAATATCAGATCCTTTATTCAGTCTTAATAAAATATCTTGCGAGGTATCTGAGTTGACTAAAAATATATGTTTAAAACTCACCCTTGGTTCAGAAAAATACTGGCCGGCATTTAACGCATAATAGCTCACTATATCAGCGTCACTAATTGCTATATTTGCCTGACTAACAAGTCTTTCTTCCATTAATTGGACTAGCCTTCGACGGATAATCTCATCACTGTATTCAAGCCCTTCCACATAGCCAGCGTTTAGGTATCCGGCCAATTGTTTTAAACGTCGTAAAACTACTGGGTCAGTTTCATGCAGGCCTATACTAATAGCTTGAAGCTGTAATATCTGCCGATCTTTAGCATCCTGCTTTATCAGCAGCCACTCTTGAGGCGAGTAATTACTACCTACAACACTATTCCATTGTTTTTTTAATACAGCCTCGTCTAGCGCTGCCAATTCCGGTTTATCGCTAGGACTGAATATAAATACACCCGCCAAAGCCACAGCACCAATTAACAGTAACCGCATACTATGAGAAACCATTGCCACGTATTAACCCTCGCTCGGGGTATACCAAATCGGCGAGCTCCACGCTCGCTCTTGTATTACTGGCTTATGCGCGTCGCTACAACAGCCTTCTAAGCCCTCACCAATAGTTTCAGGGTTTGCACAATTGACTTTCTTGGCAATACAGATATTTTGGCTCCAGCGACAACTTGGGTTCTCCACCGCTCTGGCGTAATACCAAGCATTTTCAGTTTGACGAAATTCAGGATCTTGCCATACCGAACATAATTGAGCATAGCCATCGCCACTAGTTTCACAGGTATTTATATCAACAGCTGCACCATTGTCACTATTGCCAGCGACATCAAACACTTTTTGCTGAGCATTGCCGTCATTATCAAGCCAACCTTTAATAATTTGTAAGCGTTGCAGCGCCATACCATGTTCAGTCGCTGTGCCCGCATCCTTTGCCGCCATTACCGCAAAACTTGGACTAGCACCTGCGGCAGCAGAGCTTAAATCACCGCCCATGGGCACACCATTGTTATAACCGGTCTGGGCAAAGTTTTGTTGCTCGCACATATCTAGGGGCAACTGCCAACCACCAAACATCCGCATTAAAATACGCGGGCCACTAGTACCATAGGCTTCTCGTCGCTGCATCGCGGCAAATAGCGAATCACGGCTATTCTCTTCAGCCCATAAAACCGCTAAGCCACCCGGGTTATATTCAAGATTATCGGTTAGCCCCGGCGGAATTTCCTTACCTGCAGGAGCACCGGCACCACCATGGCCTTTATAGTCTTTCTCGTCGACTAAGCCGGGGGTTCCTAAATGGGTATCAGTACTGCCAATAAAACCAAATTTAAATGGGTTAACGCCTATGCGTTGCTGCTGAATCAGACCATCATTTAACACACCACGTACAAAGCCATCACTAGCCTTGGGTAGTTCAGCCATTGACGGCTGATACTGTCCTCTAAAGGTGTTGTAGGGTAATTGCTCAAACGCACATAAGCCGTCGTCCATATTATCTGGCCCGAAATAACATTCCGAGCTACCTTTATGCTGCATTATCTCTACCAATGTTTCTAGTCTAGCCCGCCTGCTAGCATCGCCAGTGGTAATCGCTGACCCATCATCGCGTAGGGTTCGAAACATTATGCCGTCACTTAAGTTTGAATTGTGGGGAATGACAACAACATCACAGCCCACAATCCCTTCAATACAGCCTTCATCTAATTGCTCCAGTAATTGCTGTGCAGACGGTGCATCAATAAAACTGATTGGCAGGCGTGGCACGTTGCTATTTCTAAAAATTACATTGCGATGTAAATTGGCAACATTCTCTCCAGACCCAGTCCATTCATAACCAACAAAACTGGTGAATTCACAGCTACTTGAACGGTCATATACGATTTCTGCAGCATCTTTCATTTCATCCCAGGGCGCCAAACCTGCTTCTCGCCATTGCTGTTGGCCTGCTTCAGTCGGCGCCAAATGAGTTTGAAATACAGATGAAGCCGTGTTGAACACGAAAAATGATAAACGAGGAAAACCTCTATATAACAAACATTGCCAAGAGTTGTGGCCCTCTGTAGTGGCATCGTTACAGGTATTCACCTCGCCAATAAGTTCGGCATGATCAGTAACTACCGCAAAATCCAAAGGCCTGCCAATATTCACTTCACGCAGCGGTTTGCCGTCTTCAGTCCACGGCTGAATACCCAGCGGCTGACCCATGGCAAACTGATAGGCTTCTATCGGGCGGGTACGAGTGCCTTGGGTGCTGGCATCTAATGAATAGCGGGTATGAACATGAGTATCGCCAAAAAACGGCGCTCGCAAAGGATTATAGTTATCGCAATCCTCTCTCTGTTCAGTTCTCTCATAGGGTTTCGCTTGGACGGTAAGTAACTCAGTTTTACCAGCTAAATCGTCAGCATTAGCTGTATTTACCAAGAGTAATGTGAACACCCACAGAAATTTCATATCGCACCTTGTTATTATTGTCCTAAGTAATGATAGCGCCATGCATTGCTAGATTCAGCTAAACACTTAGTTATATTTGATAGGATAAAAATTATTCAATAGGGTCAAGCCTGCTCTGGTAAACTTGCGTCAATTAATCCAACTCTCAGGTAACTCCCTTGGAAACTTTATCCTCCCCGTTTGGCTCATATTCACTGCAGCGGCTGCCACTGCGCTCCAAAGAAACCCTGCGTGCCTGGGATGCTGGTGATGAGTACTTACTGCAAGCCCTAAGCGATGTAGATAAAGCGCCTAATGAAGATGCCAAAGTACTTATCATTAATGATCAATTTGGCGCATTGGCCACTAGCCTCAATAAGTATGATGTTACCTGCTGGGGCGACTCTTATCTGGGAGAGCTTTCCACCGCTCACAACTTTGCTATTAATAATATCGACAGCAACGCAATATTAATTGCTAGCACCGACCAACCTAGCGGCCTTTTTAATGTTGTAATAATAAAAGTACCAAAAACCCTAGCACTGCTTGAACAACAACTAATAACACTACAAAGCCATATCGATAGCCATACCACAATCATTGCTGGCGGTATGGTTAAAAATATTCATAATTCGACTATCGCTTTATTTAAAAAATACATTGGGCCAACTGTAACGTCATTAGCGAAGAAAAAAGCGCGCTTAATATATCCTAGTTATGCTAGTAAATCGGGTGCGAACTCACCCTATCCAACCGACTACTTAGACGAAATGACCGGTTTAATGCTTAGCAATAATGCCAATGTCTTCTCACGTGAAAACTTAGACATTGGCGCCCGATTTATGCTGGAACAGTTTGAACAACTCCCCCCCCTCAAAAAATATAGTCGACTTGGGTTGCGGCAATGGCGTGCTAGGAGTAATGGCTAAAAAGTCACTACCTGAATGTAAGGTAACGTTTATTGACGAAAGTTATATGGCTCTCGATTCAGCAAAAACAAACTATATAGCGGCTATAGCTAATGACTCAGACGCTAGCTTTGTCATCGCTGACAGCTTAACCGGTCTTGCCTTGGATAAGCCCGACCTAATCCTTTGTAATCCGCCCTTTCACCAACACAATACAGTGGGTGATCACATCGCTTGGCGCATGATAAGCCAAAGTTATAAAGCGCTTAAACGCGGCGGCAAGCTGTGGGTTATCGGCAACAGACAACTAAGCTATCACTCAAAAATAGAACGCTTATTTGGCAATTGCGAAACAATTGCGGCGAATAAAAAGTTTGTGGTATTAGTGGGAATCAAAGACTCACCGAAACAGCAGAGCACTAATGACCCGTGGGCGAACACTAGAGTCTAAAGCTCATTGCTACTTATAACCACCAGCATATTCGGGCTCGGCGTTACCTAAGCTTACCGCCCATTGCTGGATATACTCAGCCGGCAATGCAGCGAAGCGACTATCGTTCAATTTATCTTGAAAGTCACTTGCCAGTAACGGTGTCAACATGTCAGACAGAGTAGTAGCAGAGTTTTTAAAATGACTCGGATTAATATATAAATAAACCATAGTGCCTTGCGTTAATGCAGTAGCAAACAGCTTATCGCGCTCTTGCGTGACTTCTTCCTCATCATCATTAATTATGCTCTCGTCTAACAATTTGGTGGTTAGCGGTAATAATAATAGCTGTCCATCGTATTTATCATTATAAACCGCAACTTGCGTATCCGTCAGCGGGCCTCGGCTTATAACAACCACGTTTTTTTCGCCTGACAAAGCACTGGGGTTAGTTGAAATGCTAATACCTCGCTCATCTAATAGATCAACCAGAGCATTCAAATCTTCTGTACTGCTTGCTAAAGTAAGTTGCGACCATAGACTTATGCCAGCTACAAAGCTAATAGCAAATTTTAAGGCTATTCCACTAAGATTATTTTTCATTACGCTGATTCTCAACTGTGTATATATCCCATTTAGGCTCATATTCTTTAACGTAATAAACAACACGAACAATTGTTCTGCGTTTACGTTTCTTTATAATATTAATTAACGATTCGTCGCTATAGACAAATTCGATTATCGTCGATTCGTCGACGCCATATTGCTTTAATTTATCCATCACAACATCGGCTCGGCGTAGGCCTAAAGCTTGATTATAGTCATCTGTTCCTTCGTTGCTGGTATCACCGACAATCAAGATAGATGCATCTGGATGCGCTTCTAATACGCTAATTATTTGTGGAAATAAAGCTAAGTCATTTTGACGAATCACTTCCTTGTCATAGTCAAATTCAAACACAAAATCTTCGCGCTGTTCTTCCACGCCCCATTGAGCGCAGCCTTTATTGTCTATTAGTGAATCGACAGGACTGTCCGCACAGATATCTCTGGCATTAGCTACGCCATCGCCATCATCATCGCGTAAATCTTGAACTTGTACTCGCTCTGGCATGGGTAATTGTTCAGCGGTTTGACAAGCCGTTAAACTAAAAATAGAAACGACTACTGCGATAGAATTAATTATCTTCATTACTTTTCTCCCATCCACTGCTGAGGGAGCGACACACGCATTGAATAAGCAAGCCTACCAGTAGAGTTAAGCAACCTATACTGTGCTTGAGTTAAATCAACCTCAGCATTAATGTAGTTTCTGCGAGCAATAAACACTTCTGCACTAGCATTAAGCAAATCAAGCAATGAGCGTTTACCCAACTTATACTGAGTCAAATAACCATCTTCAGCCAAGGTAGCAGCATCGACACTTTGACCAATATAATTAACTTGCTGGCTAACTGATGAGTAAGCGTTCCAAGAAAAATGCGTGCCTTCCATTAAGTCTTGCTCGGCATTTCTTCTTACTTCCAATGCTTCGTTATACTGCCAATTAGAAGCTCTCGTTCTGGATGAGTCACGCCCACCGTTATATAAATCATATTCCAATACCAATTGAACGCGATAAGCTTCATCCCGACCTTCAATACTGCCTATATCGTTATTGTGATTTGCCACTCCTTCTATGCTTAGGCGAGGGTAATACCCAGCCTTACTGGCTTTAACGGCATGTCTTGCAGCATCGATATCAGCCATAGCCGATTTAAGCTGCGGATGGGCTTCCTTGGCCCAAGCTAAAGCATCACCTAATGATACGGGAAGTAAGGATTTATCTACCGCTGGCATAATCAAACTGCTGGGGGATTTACCAATGACACGATAAAACTGCGCATGACTATTATGAAAATTATTTTGCTCTGCAATAAGTGATGACCGCGCATTAGCTAAACGCGCCGACACTTGGGCAATATCGGCTTGGTTAGCAAAGCCCTTCTCCATTAATCCCCTAACGCTTGCTAGCGTTTTTTCATGGGTTTTAACGTGCACTTGGGTTAAATCAACCAACTGTTTTGCGCGAAATACATTCAAGTAAACTTCACTAACTTGCAGCGCTAAGTTTTCGGCAGATGCATGCAACTGTAGGCGCTCTGATTCTGACTCTGAAAACAGGCGGTCACTATTCGCTCTGGTATCAAAGCCGCTGAATAATGACTGCGAAATACGCAAGCTAATATCTTCTCGAGTTAACTTCTCGTCAACTTCTACATCTGCCAAATAATCAGTTTGCTCAGGACCAACGGCACCACGAATAGAAACCTGTGGATAATACTCAGAGCGAACAATTTCACGTTGTTGCAGCACTGTTTGAAAGCGTGCATATTGCTCACGTATCTGAGGACTATGTTCAATTGCTCGTACCAAACTTTGCTCTATTGTTTCTGCCATCGATAGCGTTGCCATCAGCATGCTGAAAAACATAATAGATATACCTGACAATTCCTTTATCATCAATACTCCCTCATTTTTAATTATGGCTCTCTCATCGCTACTGATCTAGCTCGTAGCAATGGTTTCAAAAAATACTGTAACACTGTTTTAGACCCAGCTAAGATATCAACTTCAGCCTGCATCCCTGAAATAATAGGTTTATCTTGCCACGCTTCACTTTTCCAACTATCACTGCTTGCAGCGACATGAACCAAAAAGAATGCGCCCTCTCGCTCATCGATAGTAGCATCAGGTGAAATATGGACTAGCTTGCCCTTTACCCCGCCATAAATCACAAAATCATAGGCGCTAAATTTTACAATAGCTTCTTGTCCAACTTCCAGCCTGGCAATATCCTTTGGCTTTACTTTTGCCTCGACCAGCAACACGCCGTCGTTAGGCACTATTTCTAAAATGGTTTCACCAGGCCTAACCACCCCACCTATTGAGGCAGGGAGATCGTTTTCACCACTCCAGCCATTGACGCATACATTTTAGTTTGTTCTAACTGACTATTAAGCCCGGTTAACAACTGTTCTAATCTGGCTAGCCTAGCGTCCGTATCAGCCACAGTACTTTGTGACTGGCGGCGAAACTCATCGAAAACTAAGGCCTTAGATTGCTCACTTTCGCTGACCATAGAGCGTAATCTATCTAGTTTAATATATTCAGCCTCTAACTGGCCTTGAACCTTAACCTTTTCACGCTCTAATTTGCGTAACTCAGATTCACTTAAAGCGCCACTTTCCACCGCTTGCTGCATAAGCTCATATTCTTGCTCTAACAACTTAACTGATGATTTAAAGGTTTGATAATTTTTACTAGCCTCAGCCAAATCTCCTTTTTGCTGCACGATATCTTCATCCGCTTTTTCTAAGCGTCGCTCTAACTCGCCCATTTCAGCATTATAGCTTGCAAGCTTATTGGATTGTAGAATTAGCTCTACTGGCAGTACATAATCTTTATTAACTGTATTAACGGCAATCACTTGTAACTGGGTTTGTAAGCGCAATCGTTTTGCGAGCAAAGTATCTTGCTCAGCTTTTGCCTCAGCAAAACTAGCGCGGGCGCGGGTTTCATCCAAGGTTGCTAATAACTCACCTAGCTCAACTAAGTCTCCTTGGCTAACATGTAGTTTGCGTAATACACCGCCATCTAAGCTTTGTACTTTTTGCACTGAGGCCGACGGCACTAATACCCCTTGCCCTACCACCACAACATCTAATTTAGCCCACGACGCCCAGACAATTACAGCAACAACTAAGCCAGATATCAACCAAATAATTTGGCGAGCCAAATACGCTTGCTTTAATTGCTTTAAGTAATTATTCATTTAGCTATCTCGCTGAGTAATGACGACTTTTCGACTATTACTAGCAGTTGATCTAACCTGGTTACTACGCACAAATTCTTCTTTAGTTTGATCGACAATGATTTTGCTACCACTCATCACTAACACTCGGTCGCAAATGTTGAGCAGCGAAGGCTTATGAGTAGCAATGACAAAGCCTTGTTCGGGCGGTAAATCTCTTAGGGTAGCAAGCACCGATGACTGCATTTCATCATCCATGGCACTGGTTGGCTCATCTAACAGTAGCCATTGCGGCTCACTCAGCATCGTTCTTGCCATACACACTAATTGACGCTGACCACCAGATAGCTCACGCCCTAACTCACCAACGGTAGACTGTAAGCCATTATTTAAACCTTGTAGCATTTTTTTAAAGCCAAGCTGACCTACTATGCGGCGCAATTTATCATCATCGACAACGGCATTAGACGAAGTAATGTTTTCCAGCACAGACCCCCATGCCAACACCGGTGACTGCGTCATAAAACCGATATGTGAACGCAAATGTGATAATGGCCACTGATCTCTTTCTATGTCATCAAAGAACACCATGCCCGACTTAATTTCATGCTGCCCAGCTAACATAGACAGCAATGTAGACTTACCGCTGCCCGACGCACCAAGCACTGCTACTCGCTCGCCAGGCTTTAATACCAAATTAATATTATCTAAGGCGCTATTATTTTGATCAGGATAAGAAAACGTAACTTGGTGCAGCTTTATACTGCCAGTAAAGCTTAATTCAGTAAAATAATGCTGCTGATTTTCTTGCTCCAATGCCATTATGCTATTAAGCCCAGTAATAGCCGACTGTGTTTGTTCATACCTCACCAGCAACACGGCTAACTGGCCCAATGCTTGTGACGCGCGCCCACTTAGCATGATCACCGCGATCATGGCACCCATGCTCAACTTACCTTCAGCAATCAAATACACACCACCAAGCAGTAAAGACACTGTCACCATGTTTTGCGTTAACTGCATAAAATGGCTTAACTGATTACTCGCATCACGTACTTTTATATTTTGGTCAGACAATAAGCCAATTAGCTGATGCCACTTACGCACTTGCTTCGACTCTTGATTCAGCTGCTTTATTTCTGGCAGCATTTGCAATGACTCAATTAATTGAGCTTGGCGCTGTGATGACAGCCGGCCACTCTCTTGAATTGACTCTGCCATTTTAGCTTTTACATTAAATGCCATTGCCACTAATAGTAATAATGCGACAAAAGGGACAAGAACCAAGGGGCCAGCCAACCAGAATATAAGCGTTAAAAATAATATTGAAAATGGTAAGTCTACTAAGGCAACCATAGTCGCGGAGGTTAAAAAGTCACGAATGCTGTCGACTTCTTGGATTTGTTTAGCAAAAGAGCCTGAAGACTGAGGCCGTTGAATTAGCTTCATACCAATCATTTTACTGAACATTTATTCTGACAAAGAAATATCAATTTGACGACCGGCCATATCAGTTATTCGACTTCTCGCACCACGTAAAAACCAATCGAATAACAAAGCAACTGTAACACCAGTGGCTAACACCCATAATGTATCAATTGCATTATTAGGCACCACGCGATCATAAACATTCATGGTAAATAGTGGTACTAACAACGCCAAAACATTAATAAACAGCGATGCAATTAGTAAATCGCGGTACCAAGGTTTGGCTTCTAATACGGCAGTCTTTAACCAGTGCTGTTTTTTATGTGCTAGCAGCTCTTCACTACGAGAGTCGGAGCCTTTTGCCGCTTGCACAAAAACAACGTCTGTTGGCATAGTTTCAAGATCAAAAGAGCGAGATTCGACAGAACCATCTGGGAGACAATATTGACCCAAGCAGCTGTCAGTACTAATTTCTGTTATTACTACTAACTGGTCATCTACAACAGCAATAAAAGGCAGTAAGTTTATATCGTTTTCAAATTTACTTGCTACCAACTGCAGGCCCAACTGCTCAGCACAATTAACTACCGACTCATTATCTAAATCATCTAAAGTGACAATCTGCAATGCGCCGTAATCGACATTGTGATTAACCGGCAGATGAAACCGCTGACGCAGTAACTCCAACGCACTTTTCCATGCCAGTCGAGACATTTCCACCTCGTTACTATGTGGCTGTAATGATGTCATCCCGTTAGTAACACCTGGTCTTGTAGCATTTTGGTTAAAATATCAGCATCATCTGACCAACTAGAGCTGCCAAACAAATCATCTTTGGACACGCCATCTAAAACTATCGACTGCACTAGTCCTGCGCCTAAATCAATGGTCAGCGTAGTGGTACCAGTCGCCTCATTCAAATCAATAATTGTATCTAACTCGACACCACTATTTAACGAACCTGGAATATCTGACAAGTCTATATGATCAGCTGCAATATCAAACAAGTTGATTGTATCGCTAGTAGGCATCGCCGCAGTACCTATATCACTCAGCTGAAATAGATAGGTATCTGCAGCCGTACCTCCGGTTAAAATATCGTCGCCCTTGCCGCCAATAATCAAATTACTCAAACTGGCGTCGCCAACTAAGACATCATCATCACCCACAACGCTATCCACATTGATCGCCAGTGCTTGCTTACCACCAACAACCGTTACGCCATTTAAGGTTGACCTAGCTTCAATAGTTATCGAAAAAGGTGACGCTATATCTGCATTTTTTATAACAAGGTCTTCAACAAACTCTGCGGCAACGATCCAACTAGCTCCTGACGACACTGCTTCATCGCTTAACAGCACCCCATCAGGTAATCCGGTAATAACAATGCTTGCTAGTTCGCCAGCTTCAGTAGCGGGATTAATTTCTTCCAAACTTAAGCCTAACGGAATAAGCCCTTCACCTGAGGTGATAGTACTTGCCGTTAAGGTAAGAATTGGCGCGTCTGGCTCTGGCGCGATATCAATAGTAATATTTCTAGATTGAAAATCGGCGCTGTCAGTTATGTCAGTTTCAAACACTCCGTTGACTGTCGCGCTATCTTTTGAGCCTATATTTATTTGAACCGCTAAACTACCATGCGCTTGACTACCGGCTATAAATTCAAAATTTTCAAGCTGACTTAAAGACGTCACTATCACTGCAATAAAGTTAGAACCGCTTACTACAAAGTTAACAGCTTTACCGTCAGGGGTGCGAATGCCCACTAGTCCATCCAGAGCTGTAGCATCGGAAGTCGTGCCATCAACAACTATGCTCAATACTACTGTCTCATTAGCGTTAACTAACTCTTGAATACTACCAAACACATCGACTTGAATAACATTGCCTTCGGTTCCGGCTGCGTCCGAAGGCTCATTATAGAAATAAGCGTCATCAGCATCAGGCAGAACCGCCACGGTAAAGTCTTTGACAACAGTAACAACTTCTAAAGTCGACAGCTCCATAGAAGTAGACTGTAAAGATAACTCTATATCACCAGCGAAATCCGCCGGTGGCCTTAGCACTAAGCCATTTAACTGACTAGGATCAAAAGTACAAGTAAACCCATTGGCTACATCACCACCACTATTTACTAATTGCTGCAGGCCACTGCCACTATCCAAAAGTAAGATTGCTCCAGCAGGTACGCCCAACATTTGCATGGTTAAGGTTTCAGAGCCATCGTTATCAATATCGACCACAAACAAACCAGTAAAAGAAATATCAGTATCTTCTATTATGTTAGAACCAACTTGGTTAATGGCAAAAATAGGCGCTGAGTCGGTGACCGCGATAATGTCTAAAGTTACCGTTTGCGTAACCACGGAAATAGCGGGATTCACCTGCATCAGAGTCAAGTCAGTGGTTGTATCTTCAATGGTTAATTCAACATCGAAACTTACTGTGCCATGTCTGTTGGCTGGCGGTATAAAGTTTACTTGGTCTAGCTGCGCGATATCAATGACGGTATAAGTACCAAGCGGCGATTCAGTTAGCACCCCAGGTGGGCCACTTAGCGAACCCTCAGCAAGCACAAATTTTATACCCGTAATTTGCTCTATTCCCTCTGCTGCAACAATACTGCTGTCAGTCAGTAAGGTATCAAGACTGTATTGCAGTGGCAGCGGAATATCTTCAAGCGATTCATTAGTGATTATATTGGCAATATTGTCGACAACCGGCGCAACTTGAACCGACAAATTTTCTAGCGTTACTAAAGTTGCGCCCAATGGATCGGTGGAGACCTTATTAACAGGCAATTCAAACGCACCGGCAAAATCCTCGTTTATACCAACCATAGCCAGTGAAGCTAAACTGGCATTGGTAAATACAAAGGCGATGACTGTAAAGCCATCGGCTGCATACTCAGCAATAACATCAGCGCCAGTAATTATACCGCCGTAAGGCATAGCGGCAGCATCTACCCGATAACTTACAATGTCATTACCGTCGCCGGCCGGCGCCGAATTTACATGCTCACCAATTGTTATTGTTTGCTCTTCTTGCCCGTCGACAATAGTATTTTGCAATATTGAGACTGCATTAGCTGAACCCAGAGTAACTGCATCGACAAAATCAACATTAACGATACCTTCAATAATGTCAGCATCATCATTGCGGTCTAGCACTCTCGCCGACACCACAATTTCAAATATGCCTATTTGATCACTGGTGATGGTCGCACCATTTAATAATTGAGATGCGGTATCAACTAGTGAAGTTGACGTCAGACCGTTGGCAGGAATTAACCAATTGCCATTGCCGTCATTAATTGCGCCGTTGGGGTGAGAAACAAACAGCCCTGAAAGCTGAACGGCTCCGCCATTAGTTATGGTAATAGCGATATAATCTAAATATTCAGAACCGTCAATATCTTCTTCTGTAAAACTCGCCGCTCCGTCCAATGTAATGGACCCGCCTGTGGACGTTAACGTTGCCGCTGGAGTTTCAATGCGAGTAATACCATCTGCCGGACTATCATCAACTGAGGCCCGCACATCGATAGCTAAACTGCCTGACACAGTTTGTACCGCGCTGACGCCAAGCCCTGAAGTATCAGTTATTTCAAACTCAACCGGAATAGTAAAGTCAGCATCGGAATCTTCCGGCGCCCGCACACGCAAGCTACCGCTATTAATTAACGCATTAAACGTGGTGCCGTTATCAACTGCTAATTGATTTAAATCTAAACCGCCCACTGGAACGTCAATTTCTACAAAATCAAATAATATTTTTACACCAGCTGGTAGCGATAAAATAATAGTATTTGTTAATGTCTCCGAGCCATCACTGCCTGCAAAAGGCGGTTTAATATTTAGCAATAAATCTCTATCTTCTCCGCCTACACTGCTACTGCTACTGCTAATGCCGTTGTCAGTGTCAACGACTGGATTAATCGAAATATCAACATTAATGGTATAGGTACCACTATCACCATCTGGCTCGATGTTAGTTTGCAATAGTTGAAACGTTAACTGACCACTGAAATCGTCAGCGGGTTGCAGGTACAAACTAGCTAACTGAGTCGCAGAAACCGCATACTGAGGTAGATTATTAAACACGCCCAATACAGGTAAGTTAATAGTATTACCGCCGGCATCAACTATTGCCACATCGGCGCTCAAATCACGTAATACAAAGTCGAAGACCTCAGAGCCGTCATCATCTTCTGTACCGGTAGTAAAATTAAGCGGAATTAGAGAATCTTCAGCAACGGTGGCGGTTATATTAGTACCATCGAATGACCATAGCCCATCAGGACCTGCTCCAATAGCCGGTAGATCGAAAACGCTTTCAACCTCTACACTAACAGTGCGTGTGGCAGAACGGGCCTCTGTTACCGCCGGAGCTACATCAACACCTACCGATAACTCGATAGAAATAGCCGTAACATCAACTGAAAACATTCCATTAATAGAGCTAATATCTTCAAGTGGCATTAAAAATACTAAGTTTGCTTGCACCTGCACATCAGTGACGCGATAAACGCCAGCTGATTGCAAACCAACTTCATTGCCAGAACTATCAACTACTTGCCACCCAGTCGGCACTTCAAGCTCATATATCAAGCTTTCTGAGCCATCGGTGTCGGCCAGCGAACCACTTATGAATGTCGACAGATCGACAGCTACATCTTCAAACGTGCTCACATTAAAGGTAGACAGTGTTGGGGTGTCGGCAATCGGTGCAATATTAACGGTTATTTGTTGTACAAGTTCTTGCGTGTCGCCAGTTGAATTCTCTTTTGCAACAGCAATCGCGTTGAAGAAAAACTGGCCCGAAAGGTTTTCCGTCGCAGCAATAGTCAAGCTAGCTATCTGACTTGATGACAAAACTTGTCCGTTGCTAACATTATTGCCGCCGGCGGTTAATATCAGTCCAACAGCAATACCCTCTATTCGATAAGACAAAGATTCTGAACCATCGACGTCAAATAAATTAGCAAAAATATTAGCCGCAGTGCCGCCATCATCTTCTTGTAAATTGTACTCAAATTCGGCAGCACCAGCACTGTCCCAAATAGGTGCATCTACTATTGGTGCCACACTAAAATCAAAACTATCGTCGGTGGTGCGCTGCCCACTATTACTATCAACAGTAACAACAACATTAAATACTACTTGATTGGTAGGGTCTGACGTATTTAACGCGGGGGTAAATTCTAAAACGCCATTAGGCGAGACCTCGCCTGTCAATACGTTGTTAACTACCAAGTTGGCACCAGATAAAACAGGATTACCAGAACCATCAACCGGCAATGCAACACCGCCGAGCGTTAAACTACCGCCCTGCAGACCGGCCAACGCAAAACTAATTGAAGCTATTGACTCGCCATCGTCTAAATCACCAGGATTGGCTACAACAGTTAGTATTGCCGTAGTATCTTCATCGGTTAATAATGGGCTTATTTGAATACTTGCTTGCTCGTCTTGCACATTTAAATTAACAGTATTTACTTGAACATCACCATCAAAGTCTGTCACTTCAAAGTCAAAGCTGTCCAAAAAAGTACTGCTTAACGTTACGTCAGTTTCGACCTGTATACGGCCGTCTTGGTATATCGTTAATGTGCCATACACAGCACCGTTTTCTATTAAGTCGATAACTTCTGGGTTACTTAAAAAAAGTATATTCAACCGCACCTGCACCATCATCATAAGTTATCTTAGTAATCACTCCGCCATCGGCACCTGCTTCGCCATTTTTCAATACATTGATATTTTTATCGACGCCTTCGGTTAATTTAATAGTCCTATCTTTAGCAATAGGGATATCATCAGTTACATTCACTACCATCGTAACTTCATTTGAAATATCGCCATCGGCGTCATTAACCGACACTGCAAAGTTGATGGGTAAGTCATTTTCGCCACTGCCATCGGCATGGTCTAATGGCCCCGACAATACAAAATCAGTACTACCATCCAGCTCAAATTTCACTCTAAATACTTCAGCCCCAGACGCAGAACCTACCCACCAACCATCGACATCTGCCGCCGCAGCCAGTGCCACTGCATCGCCGTTGCTGAACAAATTGGTACCAACGCCGAAGCTTACGTTAAAGCCGGTAAGCGTATCACTGCCTTCGCGGCCAAATCCAAGACCTTGGTCGCTAGCCGTGTTAGCTGCAATATTATCTTCATCTACAGCAAGTGTTTGAATGGCGCTAATAATGGGGTCTAAGCCATCAAAAATACTAATTTCAGTGCGTAAGGTTAATTCAGTTAAGTCTGAATCAAGAAAACTCACATCAACAGGAATGGTAATATTATCAGCAGGGGCAACTGCAGAAAAATGATCGACTTGTTGTAATACAGACACTAATAAAGTTACGTCACCAGATGACTCAGACCCTATTAAAATTGTTTCGGGCAGGGCAAATTCAATAACCACGCTGCCGTTAGCCGCTTGAATTTGAATAATATTACCGCCAGAATTAAACCACGTTAAGGTATCACCATTTTGTGTGACGGGTGCCCCATTACTATCCAAAACATCATCACCATTAGTGACTTCAAATTTCGCATCAACTATAGGATCTTTACTAGCTGTTAAAGAAAAATCAATAGTCCCTTCAGTAGGTTCACTAACAAGTACTTTGCTAGGTGGCTCACTCAACTGCAGTTGTTCTGCTGCGACCGGATCAGGGATCAGCACGTCATCAGAAACTAACACATTGATGAAAGAAAAAACTTCATCGCCGTCATAATCAGTAACACTGTATTGGAATGATAAAGGCAGCGGATCTAAACTAAGGCCGTCGACATCAAGCTGGTCCAGCGACTGCAGCAACGTAAAGGTATATTGCAGCGTACTGTCACTAGTAGAATTTGGCTCTGTGCTAATCTGAACAGTGAAAACTGGAGTAGCTGGATTATCAGTAAAAGCTGTTAACAATAAGCCGTCTAAGCTAACTTGATAAGTTACTGACACGCCGCCGCTGGTTATCTCAGGATAGACTGACGTGTTGGCAACAAAACCTATATCTACTACTTCATCACTGCCAATATCGACAGTTAAATCACCGACAAACAGGCCTGCTGGCACATCTGTTTCATCAACCGCTCCGGCAACAGCAGATGTTGTTGGGTCGTTACCATCGTTGATCTGCAACGTCGCCTGACTAGAAGATATAGTGCCATCGTTATCTTCTGCTTGAATAGCAATGGGGAATTCTAAGGCATCACTTACTTGATGATCAAAAGGTAGCGTTTGTGTAAACGATGCACTTGCGTCTAAATTACCGTTGGTGCCAGCGACAGCGGTTAACGCTATATTGAAAACAGGCGCGCCCATCGCGTCTGCAAACAGTATTTTACCGTCGGCAGATAATGTGTATGTAATAGTTATACCAGCGCTGCTATACCCAAGCGCATCAAGCAAGTCAGTTTGACTTGACGAAAACCGAATCAGCGCCGGATCTAGATCATCAGTACCAGCTTGTATAGAAAAATCTCGAACGACACTACCAAAAATATTATAGTCACTTTCTGTAACGAGCACGGTGTCATTGCTAAAAATACCCCCGACACCATCGGCGATGGTTATCACTACATTAGATGTATCAAAATCACTGTCTTGATCTAATGCCGAATAACTAAATGTCATTTGTTGCAGCACAGTGTTATCTAAATTTCTAGCGGCAATAAAACTCCAACTGCCATCTGATGCAATTGTTAAACTACTCTTGGTATCGATGGTAGCTATTATTGTTGGCGCTAATTCGGATATGTCATAGGTAGCGCCTCCTATTTTAACCTCAACAATTGTCAGCGGGCCCTCTAGCAGCACATCATTATCAAATACATTACCCGAGGTAATCACTTGTTCGACTGCGCTGTAAGAATCATCAACAGTGAAAGTAACACTCTCACGAATAATAATTGGAATATTTACTGCAACTATTTCACTGGTTCCATCAGCGTCATTTTGTGTCGCGAGCACACCAATACTTGAGAAAGAGACATCACTACCAACAGGCTGTGTAATTGGCTGAAACAAAGTAACTGTTACCGTGTCATCGACATTAATTACTGCGGTTAAAACTTCAGTCCCCCCAGCATTAGCCGTTAAACTTTTCCCGTCGAGAGCTACCACTACAGTCAATAAAGACCCACTAGATTCCAGCAATTCCAGATTTGACTGGACTGTATTTAACATTAGCGTGTCATAACCAACAATACGAATCGTAGAGTCGTCGGCATAACTAGGGTTAGCTATTAATGCGCCTTCAGATAAGGTTACTAAAGTCGGAACGTCTAATGATGGGGTATCATCAACCGCTATATTTCCAGCAATGTCGGCAACAGATGCTTCTAACTGCCATGAATTAAATCGACCAAGATCAGTGACTGCAACGTCTACATCCCATAAACCACCGGCCTCAACCAAAGTCGTAAATGTTTGCTCAACACCATCACTGTCATAAAATCTGAGAGTGACGGTGCGACCAATCTCTACATCAGTAACCGTTCCATTGATCGTAACTGTATCGCCATCACGCAGCGCATTTATATCTATGGCTTCGATATCAGTAACAATATCGATAGATGCCATCGTGTCTATCCCTGTTAGCGCACTGTCAGTGGCTGGGTTACCCGCTAAATCAACAACGCTTGCGGTTGCAGTCAACGCTCCATCATTAAATCCCGTTAGGTTTTCCCCGACGATCTGCCAACTGCCATTGGCTAAAACGCTTGCTGTTGTATCGACACTATTTACGCCATCGGTAATATTAACACTAACAATTTGGTCTGCGTCTACACCAACCGTTGTTCCGCTGACTGTAACTGTCGCAATTTCATCTGCTCCATAGGGCGGGCTGCCATCAAAAACAACATCAATGGTGGCGATAGTATCTTTGTTAATAACGGTTGTTCTAGAGACGGTATTACCAGCAATATCAACACTGCTTAAAGTAACGTTTATTGGTCCCTCAGCCAAAGTAGAAAGGTTAGTGTTTAGAGCCGAATAATTTCCGGCGGCATCAATAATATTCGTGAAAACTTCAATCTCTAGCGTATTTTGGTCACTGAACACAATACGAATTTGCTGACCAACATCAATTTCAGCGGTTGTGCCTGAAATATCGACACTAGATTCTTCTGCCGCATTAATAACATCGCCCGCGTTGAAGGCAATATCGTCGTTAATCAACGCCAACGTATCTATAACCGAACTATCCGTAGCACTCAGGGTATTACCATAAAAATCTATTGCACTCGCCGTCACCACAACAGCACCTTGAGCAAGACCCGATAGATCTTGAGGGTCTAACGAGAACGCACCAGCACTGGATGTCTTAATAAAATTCAGCCGACCGCCAACACTATCCTCTACCCTAATCAGTATCGGTAAGCGATCCGACACATTATTCGTGGTGCCAAATATATTCACCAAATCAACTTCAAACATGTTGATAAAGCCGTCACCATTATCTTCAATATTAATAGTGATAGCTGCATCAGCAGGAATTTCATAGAGCACGGTAGCGGTATTATCAACCGCCGGGTTACCCGCTAAATCAGCAACACTGACATCTGCCAACAAGGGACCATTGTTAAACGTTAGAAAGTTTAACTCGCTAGTTTGCCAGCTTCGATCAGCAAGCACTACTGCCTCAACTTGTACAGAACGCATGCTATCAGTAACCGTAACTGTGACTACCTGCCCCGGTTCAACACCGGTCACTTGACCACTTAATGTCACATTGGCTAAATCAATAATATGGTAAGGCAGCTCGCCGTCAAATTTAACAGTAATAGCCGCCTGCGTATCCTTTTCAATCACGGTTTCTCTGACAACCGTATTACCTGGAATATCGACGCTACTTAACGATACATTTATCGGTCCATCAGCTAGGGCAGAAAGATCAACGCCAGCAATAGAATAATTGCCATCTGCATCAATACTGGTAACAACAACAATTTCCAGCGCATTTTCATCGCTGTAAACAATGCGGATTTGCTGACCAGCATCAATTTCAGATGTTGAGCCAGAAATATCCATACTAGATAAATCTGCCGCGTTAATAACATCGCCCGAATTAAAAACAATATCGTCAGTAATTAGTGCCAAAGTATCAATAATAGACTGATCTGTTGCGGCAATAGAGTTGCCATATAAGTCGGTAGCAGTTGCAGTGACAATTAGTTCGCCTTGGGCAAGTCTAGATAAATCTGCATCAGGTATCGAGAATTGACCACTATTTATTGTGGTAACAAATTCTAATTCCAAACCATCACTATCGCGTAGATTAATCACAACAGGCTGGCGATCAAATATATTTAAAGTTTCGCCAAATATATCAGCCAGAGCCACTTCAAAAGTATTGATAAAACCATCACCGCCATCATCAATGGCTACCGATATTTCTGCATCGCCAGGAATGGGTGGCGGCAGCTCACTCTCATTTAATGGGCGCTGCTCAATATTTTCAAATAGACTTTTAACCTGCCCAGTTTGATAACCAGATTCTGGTAACAGATTTGGACTAATGCGCGACAATCCCGCGAAAAAAACTGCCAGCGAGGAGTCTGAGACTAGATCATCCTGACTGGCTGAATCGGTAGAAGTGTTTCCTTGTACTAATACAAGATTGTCAGGGGATTGTTCAAGATCTTGATACTGTTCTTCAGTCAATTTAACCAGTACGCCATCTTCGCGTAACTGCCAATATTCCCTATCGACAAACAACACATAAATCATTTAAAAACCGCCATCACACCAAAACAAGTAATAGCCACCGGTTTACCTAAGTGAGGCCTATTTAAATAGCTTTATCCACACTAGCATGAGGGATAACGTCCACTAAACAGAAGCGCTCGCTAGAGCACGACTCTGATGTAAGACCGTGTTTCAATATTGTAAATTAACCAAGTGATACTGTAATTTTTACGATGCGAATCTAAAAATAATGCACGAAAAACTGATACCTACCGCTAAAACTGTACACCTCATTAAGCGTTAAACTTAACCTAGAGGTGACATATTACAAGACCAAAAATAAAGTACAGCCGTGAATTCAAGGCCGAAGCTATTAAGTTGACTGAACGAAGTACTGTAGCGAAAGCGGCTACGCAACTATCTATTAGCCCTTCGCAGATTTACGATTGGCGCAAAACTATGATGCATGACTTTACGGACGTTGAGCGCGATAGTTATCTTGCCACTAAAAATGCTCGACTGAAACGAGAGCTAGCTAAGCAAAAAGAGGCGCTAGAAATCCTAAAAAAGGCGGTTACCTACTTCGCCAAGAATCACAAGTGAAGCGCTTCGAGTTCGTTCTAGAACATCGACGTTATCACACGATTACAATGATGGCACGCGAACTCCGCTGTCGCGAAGCAGGTATCAGCATTGGTTTGAGCGGCGCGGCGTGCTGCCCAAGCAGGCACTGGAGCGCTTGCGTCGCGATGATCTTATCTTTGATACTTTTCAATTAAGTAAACAACGTTCTGGGGTCGTGCGCATTCAGTATGACCTTGAAGCTCAAGGATATTTCTGCAATATTAAAACTATTGCATGCGCAAACAAGGCTTAACGGCAAGGCTATAAGGCGTTTTAAGGTGACGACCGATAGTAACCATAGCTATCCAATCGCTAAAAACATTCTGGCTAGAGACTTACAGCTACTGCTCCCAATCAGAAATGGGCTGGCGATATTACTTATCTTTATACATCCGAAGGGTGGCTGTATCTGGCAGTGATCATAGATATGTACTCACGTAGCGTAATTGGTTGGTCGATGGCACCGCGTATGCAGTCATCATTAGCTTGCGACGCATTGAAAATGGCATTGTTCAAGCGAAGCCTTCCTAAAGGCGTTATCGTACATAGCGATCGAGGCAGCCAGTATTGCTCTCACGCTTGCCGCGAACTATTGCGTGATCATCAACTCAAACAAAACATGAGTTGAAAAGGTAACTGCTGGGACAACGCCTGTGTAGAACGTTTTTTCCATTCTCTAAAAGTTGAAGCCGTTCACGATGAGCCACTGAGAAATCGAGAGCAAATGCGCCAGGCAATCTTCGAATATATAGAGGTCGATTATAATTTAACTCGTCGTCATAGTGCGATAGGATATTTAAGCCCTACACAATTTGAGCAACTGAATGTCGCTTAACTCCGTGTACAGTTTCTGTGGAGGGGATCAGACTTACTAGGGCCATCCAAAAAGTTAAGATATTTACCGCAGCTAAATATCCCAAGCCCATGAACCATCGCTTGGCCTTTATCATCTTTAGCATTTGCCTGAGCTGACATAAAAGCCACAACCAAAAATATAATTCTACAAAACATTGGCTCAATCCTCTAAGTTTAACCATATACTTTCTTGTATCTAAAACTAACATCAAATAAATTACAGATCAAAAACAGGCATTAAAAGCAATTAAATATGTTGGGCATATACTGGGCATAAACACCCGCGCACAAAAAAGCCAGCGGATAAGCTGGCTTCTAAGTTAATGTGTTTAACGATTAATTGGTCGGAACGGCAGGATTCGAACCTGCGACCCCTACACCCCCAGTGTAGTGCGCTACCAGACTGCGCTACGCCCCGAATGCTTCAGTGTTTTGAGTTAATTAAAGCGGCGGCAACTATAGCGCAACAAGACTTTAATGTGAACGAGATAAATTAACTTTTAAGATCTTTTAACAGATCTTCTAGCTCAGCAACCATTTGCTTGATTAGCTGCTTAAAATGAGTTGAATCGTCTTTGGCATCGGCACTAGACATACGCAACCTTGCGCCACCAATAGTAAAACCTTGCTCGTATAACAAGCTTCTTATTTGGCGAATCATCAACACGTCTTGACGTTGATAATAGCGGCGATTACCACGACGTTTTACTGGTTTTAACTGCGGAAATTCTTGTTCCCAATAACGTAGGACATGAGGCTTTACATCGCAGAGCTCGCTTACTTCACCAATAGTGAAATAACGTTTGGCCGGTATCGGCGGTAATTCGTTATTCTGACTCGGTTCCAGCATACGCTTCCACTCGTGCTTTTAACTTCTGGCCAGGTTTGAAGGTCACTACCCGGCGCGCTGAGATAGGTATTTCTTCACCAGTCTTAGGATTACGCCCTGGACGCTCACTTTTGTCTCTTAAATCGAAATTACCAAAGCCTGAAAGTTTAACCTGCTGGTTATTCTCCAAAGCTTGGCGTATTTCTTCAAAAAAAAGCTCCACGACCTCTTTTGCCTCGCGTTTGTTAAGCCCTAGCTCATCAAACAGGATATCGGCTAAATCTGCCTTGGTTAAAGCGTTCGTCATCAGTCTCTTAATTCCTTAGGGTCGCTCCGCAGGTAGCAGACAGCGATTCTATAACCTGATCAATTATTTTATTAATTTCATCGTCCCTAAGAGTGCGCGAACTGTCCCTGAAGGTCAAGCCCAGAGCTAAACTTTTTCTTTGTATTTCAATGCCTTTGCCGCGATATATGTCAAATAGAGTGAGGTCTGTTAACTTTTCGCCACCTTTCTCACGGATAGCCTTCATTACTTGGTCACTGGTCACAGACTCATCAACAATAACGGCAATATCACGCCTTACCTCTGGAAATTTAGACAACTCACTAAATTCTGGCAGCTTAGCAGTTTGAATTGCCGCTAACTCTATTTCAAACAAGAACACCACTTCGGTTAAGTCTAACTGCTGCTGTAACTGCGGATGTATAGCCCCCAACCAGCCGACAACCTTACCTTGTTTTACAATAGCGGCACTTTGCCCCGGATGCAGCGCCGAATGCTCTCTTGCCTCAAAAGTGAACGCTTGCGTCTCACAGGTGTGACTTAGCAAAGCTTCAACATCGCCTTTAATGTCGTAAAAATCGACCTTATCTGGCTTGTTTACCCAATTTTCAGCTTCTCGCCATCCACATATAGCACCTGCTAGCATTTTGTCTTGTACTAGCTTGTCGCCAGTTTTAACAAAACGCAGCCCAGACTCGAAAAAGCTCACGCTCTCTTGCTGTCGATTCAAGTTATGCATGATAGTTGACACCAACCCAGGCCATAAACTAGTCCGCATTACCGCCATATCGGCTGATATAGGATTCATTAGCTCAACTGGAGACGCATCAGGCTCAAACTTCGCTAGTAGCTCAGGAGCAATAAAACTATAAGTAATCACTTCACTATAGCCGCGGCTAATCAGGTCATATCGTAATGTAGACAATTCAACTTTTGACTCATCTCCCTCTTTCAAGCTTAGCGCAACAGTCGGTGCAGCAACTGGGAGGCGGTTATAACCATACAAACGCGCCAATTCTTCCAGCAGATCTGCCTCAATGGCTATATCAAAGCGCCAGCTTGGCGGATCAACTACCCAACCATCATCAACAGAGCTCACCTGCATACCTAAGCGGCTAAGGTTCTCCACTACTTCCGCATCAGTAAACTCAAGGCCGAGTACTCGCTTAATTCTGGCCTTACGCAGGGTCACTGGACTGCGGTCTGGTAAATTAGTTTCATCAACAACTTCTACTACCGGGCCAGGCTCACCGCCAACAATACCTAATAGCAAAGCGGTCGCTCTTTCAATAGCACGCTTCTGACCAGAAAAATCAACCCCACGCTCGTAGCGCAATGAGGTGTCAGTGTGTAAACCATATGCTCTAGCGCGACCGGCAATTAAATGCGGAGTGAAAAATGCGGATTCAAGAAATACGTCTCTGGTGGCACTGGTTACCGACGTATTCTTGCCACCCATTATGCCAGCCAATGCTTGTGGGCCAGACTGATCGGCTATAACAAGGCTGCCTTCTTTTAATTCAATATCTTGGTTATCCAACAAAGTTATCTTTTCACCAGCCTTAGCTAGCCGGACATCAATACTGCCATTTAGCTTCGCTAAATCAAAAACATGCATTGGTTGCCCGAGCTCTAACAATACATAATTTGTAACATCAACCACCGCATCGATTGAACGCAGACCAGCGCGACGCAGTTTTTCTTGCATCCATAAGGGGCTTGGCACGCTCATGTCGACGTTGCGAATAACTCGACCAGCATAGCTCGGGCAATGTTCACTAGCGCTCAGAGTCACAGCAAAAGTATCACTATTGACACTAGCTATCTCGGTTGCGTCTGGCGCAGTAATATCTAAGTGATTTAGCACGCCCACTTCACGTGCAACACCCAACATACTGAAACAATCACCACGGTTAGGAGTAATATCTAATTCGATTACTTTGTCGTTTAAATCTAAGTATTCAGCAATCGCTTTTCCTACCGGCGCAGCTAACGGTAATTCCATTATGCCGGCGCTGTCAGTACCGATTTCAAGCTCAGTTTCAGCACACAACATACCAAAAGACTCAACGCCACGTAGCTTGGCCTTTTTAATTTTAAAATTACCTGGCAATACTGCACCGACTTGAGCGAATGGGACTTTAAGGCCAAGACGGGCATTGGGGGCGCCGCACACTACTTGGCTAATAGTCTCGCCATCATTAACTTGGCACACGCGCAGTTTGTCAGCATCTGGGTGTTGTTCAATCGCGGTAATTTCGCCCACAACTACGTTGCTAAATGACGGAGTTAAATCTTCCACACCGTCAACTTCAAGCCCAGCCATTGTTAGCTGGCTAGCAATTTCTTCTGTCGCTATGGAAGGATTTACCCACTCTCGCAACCAATTTTCACTTACTTTCATGTTTTTTGTTTTCCGTTAGTCGCAACTTGAAACAACTTATTCTTAGCCTTTATTTAAGCTAGGAAAATTGATTTAAAAACCGCTGATCATTTTCAAAGAACAAGCGTAAATCGTTAACGCCATAGCGCAGCATCGCCAAGCGCTCAACGCCGACACCAAAAGCAAAGCCTGTATATTCTTCAGTATCAATATTTGAAGATTCAAAAACTTTGGGGTGCACCATGCCGCAGCCACCGACCTCTAACCAGCCGGTATTGCTGCATACACGGCAACCCTTACCGTTACACATTACACATTCCATATCGAATTCAGCCGAAGGCTCGGTGAATGGAAAATATGACGGTCTGAACCGTACTTCCAATGGGCGTTCAAAGAATACTCTTAAAAACTCAACAATAGTGCCTTTCAAATCAGGGAAACTGATATTTTTATCAACCAACAAACCTTCAACCTGATGAAACATTGGCGTATGCGTCACGTCGGAATCACAGCGGTAAACCCGACCTGGGCAAATAATACGAATAGGAGGTTCAGAGCTTTCCATTACGCGTACTTGCACTGGTGAGGTATGAGTTCGCAGTACCGTTGTAGGGTCGATATAAAACGTATCGTGCATTGCTCTGGCAGGGTGATGCGCAGGAATATTTAAAGCTTCGAAGTTATGATAGTCATCTTCGATTTCAGGGCCTTCCACTACGTCATAACCAACTTCACGGAAGAATTTTTCTATTCGCTCTAAGGTGCGGGTCACAGGATGAAGGCCGCCACTAGTAAGACCTCTGCCAGGTAAACTTATATCAATGGTTTCATCAGCAAGCTTTGCATTTATCGCTGCTTGCTCCATCACTGCTTTAGAACTGTCTAGCGCTGCCGCCACAACTTCTTTGGCCGCATTAATAGCGGCGCCAGCTGCTGGTCGTTCTTCTACCGACAACTTACCTAACGACTTTAACTGCTGAGTTAACTCGCCTTTTTTACCCAAATACTGAACGCGCACTTGATCTAAAGCCGGTAAATCACGAGCTACTTCAACCGCTGCTAGTGCAGCCTTTATAATTGCTTCCAAATCTGACATCTACTTATTGTCTCCGATACAAAAATAGGGAAAGAGTCTTCACTCTTTCCCTATTTCTATGGGTTGCAGTCAAGACGACTAAAGCCGTCCGCTACCGTGAAAAATTAGGCCAGAGCGGCTTTAGCTTTTCCTACAATAGCTGCAAAAGCTGCTTTGTCATGAACGGCTAAGTCAGCCAACACACGACGATCCAACTCTATATTGCTTTTCTTTAGTCCCGCAATCAAACAGCTGTAATTCAAACCGTTAGCACGTGATTGTGCATTGATACGAGTGATCCACAAAGCACGAAACTGACGCTTACGCTGACGACGGTCACGATAGGCATACTGACCTGCTTTGATTACAGCTTGCTTAGCAACACGAAAGACACGACTACGTGCCCCGTAATAACCTTTAGCTTGCTTAAGAACTTTCTTATGACGGCGTCTAGCCACCACACCACGTTTTACTCGAGCCATTTCTATATCCTCTTAAAATTAACTAGCGCGATTAAACTTCACGCATCATTCGGGCAACTAATACTTTGTCTGATGGGTGTACTATAGAAGTACCTCTCAACTGACGTTTACGCTTAGTCGACATTTTTGTGAGAATATGACTCTTATTAGCAGATTTGCGTTTAAAACCGGCACCGGTTTTTTTAAAACGCTTGGCTGCCCCACTATGTACTTTAATCTTGGGCATTTTTTGGTACTCCGCATTCGGTGTTTATATTAAAAGGTTCGATCACCCAACGTTCTCGTTAACCTTTGCTCTTTCTAGGGGCTATAACCATCACCAATTGTCGGCCTTCCATTACTGGAAACTGTTCTACTGCACCAAAAGGTTCGAGATCAACTTCGACTCTTTTTAGCAGCGCCATACCGATTTCTTGGTGGGCCATTTCACGACCGCGATAACGTAAAGTTACCTTAGCCTTGTCCCCGCCTTCAAGGAAACGTACCAGGTTGCGTAGTTTTACCTGATAATCCCCTTCTTCCGTCCCTGGGCGAAACTTCATCTCTTTGACTTGGGTTCGCTTTTGCTTCTTTCTGCCTTCCTTTGCTTGCTTCTTCTTTTCAAAAACCTCTTTACCGTAATCCATTATCTTTACGACAACAGGGTTACCTTCAGCGGCCATTTGAACTAAGTCTAAAGAAACCGACCGGGCTTCTTTAAAAGCATCTTCTAGGGAAACAATACCTAACTGCTCTCCTTCAGCACTAATTAATCGTACTTCTGGGGCTGTAATTTCATCGTTAAGTAGAGGTTTTTTAGTATCCCCTTTTCCGCCTTTTTTAATAACTAATTCTCCAACGTAATGCGGCCGCGACGAGCAATTTCGGTGTTTAACAACAGAGTAAACTCTTCAACACTCATGCTGCCAAGATCTTCACCGGATCTCGCTCTCACGGCCACTGTATTAGATTCCACTTCTTTGTCGCCTACGACGAGTAAGTATGGAACCTTCTGTAAAGTATGCTCGCGGATTTTAAAGCCGATCTTCTCATTTCTCAAGTCCGTAATGGCCAATAATCCATTGTTTTTCATATTTTCTTCCACTTTTAGGACATATTCGCCCTGAGAGTCGGTAATATTCATAATTACCGCTTGAACTGGTGATAGCCAAGTGGGAAATGCACCTTCATAGTTTTCGATTAAAATGCCAATAAAACGTTCAAATGAACCCAAAACTGCACGATGTAACATCACCGGAGTTTGGCGTGAGCCGTCTTCAGAGACGTACTGTGCGTCCAATCTTCCAGGCATTGAAAAATCAACTTGAATGGTTCCCATTTGCCAAATACGGCCTATACAATCTTTTAATGAGAACTCGATTTTAGGGCCATAAAAAGCGCCTTCCCCAGGCAGCTCTTGCCAATCTAAATTTTTGCTATCAAGAGCTTCGGCCAAGGCCTTTTCAGCTTTATCCCAACTTTCGTCAGTGCCCACACGCTGCTCTGGCCTGGTTGATAAACGATAAATTACTTCGGTAAAACCAAAGTCTTCATATATATCATGCAGGAAATCGATGAACGTCGATACTTCTGGCTGAATTTGCGCTTCGGTACAGAAGATATGGGCATCATCTTGGACAAAACCACGCACGCGCATAATTCCATGCAAGGAACCAGACGGTTCATTGCGATGACATGATCCGAATTCCGCTAACCTTAGCGGTAAATCACGGTAGCTTTTTAAACCTTGGTTAAATACTTGCACATGACATGGGCAATTCATCGGTTTAACGGCAAAGTCACGCTCTTCGGATTTCAACATAAACATGTCATCGCCAAATTTGTCGGCATGACCAGATTTTTCCCACAGACTTAAATCAACTAATTGCGGCGTTTTAATCTCTTGATAGCCAGCCATTATTTGCTTTTGGCGCATATAGCTTTCTATACGGTTATAGATGCTCCAGCCTTTTGGATGCCAAAATACCATGCCCGGCGCTTCTTCTTGCATATGAAAGAAATCGAGCTTTTTACCAATTTTGCGATGGTCACGTTTCTCAGCTTCTTCAATTCTTGTTAAATACGCATTCAATGCTTTTTTATTGGCCCATGCAGTACCATAAATACGGGTCAACATTTCGTTGTTTGAGTCACCGCGCCAATACGCACCTGCAACTTTAGTCAGCTTGAATACTTTTAACTTACCAGTACTAGGCACATGGGGGCCGCGACATAAGTCCATCCAGTCGCCTTGACCATAGACCGAAATGTCCTCGCCTGCTGGCAATTCACGAATAATTTCTACCTTGTAGTCCTCGCCCTTTTTAGCAAACTCGCTAATGGCATCTTCTCGGCTCATTACTTTGCGCTCAACTGCCAAATCATCTTTGGCCAGTTCAGTCATACGCTTTTCAATTTTCTCTAAGTCTTCAGTGGTAAATGCGCGCTCATAGGCAAAGTCATAAAAGAAACCATCTTCTATTACTGGGCCAATGGTCACTTGCGCCGACGGATATAAATCTTGAGTAGCCATTGCCAATAAGTGCGCGGTTGAATGGCGTATAACCTCTAGGCCCTCTTCCTCACGCTCAGTAATAATGGCTAAATCGCTATCAGCAGCAATCACATAAGATGTATCAACAATACTGCCGTTTACTTTACCTGCCAAAGCAGCCTTAGCTAAACCAGGGCCAATATCGTTAGCCACTTCGAATACGCTAACGGCGTTATCGAATGAGCGCTGACTTCCGTCAGGGAGAGTTATAGTAGGCATATAGTTTTCCTCGTTCAGTGGTGACCCATACCAAGGGCCACATGACATTTAAAAACATCTATTTAAGATGCTTGCCCCGAAAGCTTTAACTCACTTAAATAGGGAGTCTAACTAGCGAAAAATAAGAGCGCGATAATACAATATTATCAATAACTTACAATCCCTACATTTACCTAACTTTCTTAACCTTGCTATAACTATTCTGTCATATTCTTGAAGTAAGTACCCCATAGAATGTTAGGCTTAACTATTAGCCTCACTGTTTAATTATCGGTTTTATATTTATGGATTATATTTTGGTCGCAGTAGCCTTCGTTTGTGGCTTTCTTGCTAAGCAAATACAGCTACCCCCCTTAGTTGGCTACCTAGCAGCAGGCTTTGGGCTTAATGCTCTGGGCTTAACGCCAGACGCATCACTAGAGACCCTAGCTGAACTCGGGGTGACCTTATTACTATTCACTATCGGCCTAAAACTAAACATTCGTAGTCTATTCAAAACTGAAGTTTGCGCGGGCGCCACCGGCCACATGGCAGCTATTATCATATTAACCACTGCAAACAGTTTACTGCTTGGTTATTTGGGAATGAAGTACTTCACCAATTTAGATCTCACCTCTGCCGCCTTAATAGGTTTTGCTGTTAGCTTTAGTAGTACCGTATGCGCCGTTAAAATACTTGAAGAGCGCAGCGAATTGCTCGCCCGTCATGGTCAAATAACTATTGGCATCCTTGTTATTCAAGATATTGCCGCCGTTGTTTTTGTGACCCTAGCCGCGGGGGAAATACCATCAATATGGGCGTTTGCTTTACTAGCAATCCCACTGTTTCGACCATTGCTTGGTAAAATACTGGAACGCTGTGGCCATGGTGAAATGCTGCCATTGGCAGGAATATTTTTTGCACTATCATTTGGCGAACTATTTGAGATAGTAGGTTTAAAGGCACATTTAGGTGCATTAGTTATAGGCGCGGTACTTAGCAATCACAAAAAATCTTCTGAACTATCAAAATCACTGCTGGCCTTTAAAGATATTTTCTTGATAGGCTTTTTCCTCTCCATTGGTTTCATTGCCTTGCCAACACTAGACATGATTTTGGTTGCCACAATTATGGCTATCGCTTTGCCGATAAAAGCAGCCCTATTTTTTGTCTGGTTAATGCGTCTAAAGCTGCGCAGCCGAACAGCTTTTCTCAGCGCACTGAGCCTAGGCAACTATAGCGAGTTTGGCTTAATTGTTTGTTCAGTAGCTGTAGGCTATGGCTTATTAGACAAAGAGTGGGTGGTTATTATTGCCTTAGCAGTATCAATATCCTTTGTCTTTTCTAGCATCATTAACAGAGATGCTCACTCACTTTATTCGCGCTGGAGCAGTAAAGTTAAGCGCTTTGAGCGGCCTGAGAGGCTATTAGAAGACTCACTTGAACAACCAGGTGCTGTAGACGTACTAATAGTAGGCATGGGCCGAGTAGGCTCCGGAGCCTACGATTCATTTTATCATGACACTGATAAAACAGTTTGCGGTATTGATGTTGACAAATTTCATATCAAAAAACAGCGCAAAGCTGGACGTCAGGCAATTCTTGGCGATGCAGAGGATCCAGATTTCTGGTCGAATATAAATCTAACGTCAACTAGCCTGATCATTTTTTCAATGCCCAACTATATTGACGCCTT
This sequence comes from Pseudomonadales bacterium, assembly GCA_046710535.1. Taxonomy (GTDB): domain Bacteria; phylum Pseudomonadota; class Gammaproteobacteria; order Pseudomonadales; family CAWVSB01; genus CAWVSB01. Next base: position 103,234 of record JBKEHH010000001.1, on the reverse strand, counting down.
AGAAGCGATGAGCTTACTGAAAAAAGTCGGCTATCAAGGGAGAACTGCCAGTATTGCCCAATATGATGATCAAAAAGAAGAACTGCTTGCTGCAGGGGTTGACGAAGTATTTAACTATTTCTCTGAAGTTGGAGCTGGCTTAGCCCAACAGAGTAGCCACTTAATAAGCGCTAAAAGTAAGTAAATGGTAGGACTACACGGACTTGAACCGTGGACCCCCTGCATGTCATGCAGGTGCTCTAACCAACTGAGCTATAGTCCTAAAATTCCTTAAAATACAACAAGTGATATTATATAGAGTAGTTGAAAATGCCACAAGCAATGGAGTGGTATTTAACTAATAAATGCGACTGCTTTTGCCCTATTAATAACATCGCGCATACCAGCAGCTTCTTCGAATTCTAAATCTTTAGCATGTTGAAACATTTTTTCCTCCATGCGCTTCAACTCTTTCGACAGTTTTGCTGGCGACAAACTGGCAAAATCAATATTGTCTTCGGCGGCTTGTACTTTTCCTGCCTTACCTTTGCGGCCTTTCTTGTTTGATACTAAATGACCAGCCTGCAAAATATCAGTAACAGACTTCTGAATACCTTTTGGCACTATGCCATGTTTTTTGTTATGCGCTATTTGCGTCTCCCGGCGACGTTCAGTTTCACCAATGGCGCGTTCCATTGAACCAGTAATTTTGTCGCCATATAAAATAGCTCTACCATGCAGGTTACGTGCTGCACGGCCAATGGTTTGGATCAAGGAGCGATCTGAGCGCAGGAAGCCTTCCTTATCGGCATCCAAAATAGCCACTAGCGACACTTCAGGCATGTCTAGCCCTTCGCGCAACAAGTTAATTCCTACCAGCACATCAAATACACCTAGGCGTAAGTCCCGAATAATCTCAACTCGCTCAACCGTATCAATATCAGAGTGCATATACCGCACCTTGCAACCATGCTCTTGCAGATACTCGCTTAAGTCTTCAGCCATACGTTTAGTTAAGGTGGTCACTAACACTCTATCTTTATTAGCGACCCGCTTATGAATTTCAGACAACAAGTCATCAACCTGATTAGTTGCCGGCCTAACTTCTATTATCGGATCGAGCAAGCCGGTTGGGCGCACCAATTGATCTACTGTAGTAGGACATTTTTCAGCCTCATATTTCCCAGGCGTAGCCGATACAAAAATCGCTTGAGGCACTAGCCTCTCCCACTCTTCAAATCGCATCGGTCTGTTATCTAACGCCGAGGGCAATCTAAAGCCATACTGTACTAAAGTCTCTTTACGCGACCGGTCACCTTTATACATAGCACCAAGTTGTGGAATAGTTACATGTGATTCGTCTGCGACCACCAAGGCGTCTGGTGGCAAGTAATCAAATAGCGTTGGCGGTGCTTCGCCAGGCTTTCTAGTAGAGAGATAGCGAGAATAGTTTTCTATGCCATTGCAATAGCCTAATTCACGAATCATTTCCATGTCGTACTTGGTACGCTGCTCTAAGCGCTGCGCTTCTACCAGTTGGTCGTTATAGCGAAGCTGCTCTAGACGCTCTTTAAGCTCTGCTTCAATTTTGGTTACCGCGTTCATTAAGCGATCACGCGGGGTTACATAGTGAGTTTTAGGGTAAATAGTAACGCGCGGTACCTTTTGCATTACCTCACCGGTTAATGGGTCAAACAATGAGATTCTTTCCACCTCATCATCAAACAATTCAATTCTTACCGCTTGGCTGTCTGAGTCAGCAGGATAAACATCAATTACGTCACCACGCACCCGATAAGTAGCGCGCCTAAAATCCATATCATTACGTACGTATTGCAGTTCAGCTAAGTGGCGCAATAGTTTACGTTGATCTATTTTCTCGCCGGTACTTATATGTAAAACCATTTTAAAATAGGTTTCGGGGTCACCCAAGCCATAAATAGCGGAAACTGATGCGATTACAATACAGTCTTTACGCTCTAATAATGCCTTGGTGGCCGACAGACGCATTTGCTCGATATGCTCATTCACCGACGCATCTTTGTCGATAAACGTATCACTAGATGGCACATAAGCCTCAGGCTGGTAATAATCATAATACGACACGAAATACTCAACCGCATTATCTGGAAAGAAATCTTTAAACTCACCGTAAAGCTGAGCTGCTAGAGTTTTGTTAGGCGCCATAATAATTGTCGGGCGCTGGATTTCCTCGATAACTTTGGCAATGGTAAAGGTTTTACCTGACCCTGTTACGCCCAGCAGCGTTTGATGCAATAACCCAGCATTAATGCCACTAACTAACTCTTTTATAGCCTTAGGCTGGTCGCCAGCGGGATTAAACGGCGAATAAACTTTAAACGGAATAGATGACATAGACCCTACACAAAAAAGCCATGCTGAAACTCGCATGGCTTGACATTAAACAGACAAGCTAAAGATCTGCTAATTTTACCACACGTGTCTTCAACTCAGGATGCTTTTTTGCACCAATCCAACGCCAACACATAGTGCCATTATTGTGGCCTGCGGTTTCAATCCAATTACCCATTTTCGGGTCAGTATGTGAAACAATCACTTTCACACTACCGTCGGTATCATATTTTGCAGTGTGCTTATTTATGGTAATCACATGATGACGATAATCGAGAGATTCCATCCACCAATTGTCTAGTTGGAAATTCCATGTTTGGCAGTCTGGTATTTCGGGCGCATCAATAACCAAGCACTCATCATCAGCCAACTGCCAAGCGCTGTGAAAATAATAAATATTAGGATCACCACCAATTGCTTGGCAGTAAGCTTGATCTGCAGACGGTAGCTGGTTAGTTATTGGGATAAAACTCTCTGACCAATCCTCAAACAACTTGGTGGTGCCTTTCAAAAACATAATCGTGCCTTGCAAGGACCGTTCTAGCTTTTCAGGCGTTAAAATGTCGGGGCGATCATCGCCAGCATCTATCCGCTCTATTTTTAGCTCTGCCCGTTCCTCTGTTGTCCTGTCTTGAAAAGTTTGTCGCACATTAATGGAATTAGCTTCGCTGGTAATTGGAAGCCAATTACCGCTATGTTCACGCTGACTAATAATAAGTTCTAAAGTGCCGTCTGCATTTATCTCCATCTCACGAGAGTCAAGAAAGCCAGTCGTCACCATTCCACCGCCGGTAGAATATTTATTAATAACGGTACTTAAGCCTAAATAATCAACCGTCCCGCGAGTGCCGGTTATTTTGTAATCAAACTGGGGATCAAGTGGCGCACTCTGATAATAATTATCTGGATTATCAGCTCCCATTTTTATGGTTTCATGACAACCACACCGCAACTGTGGAAAGTTTTTATCACTGTGCTCTAAAAAACTTTCTAATCCACCACGCAACAAGCGTGTTAAGTAGCGATAGCCTTCAGCTTGATTAAAAGCATCTTGCGGCGCTTTTTCACTTTTTAGTATTTGGCCTGCGTCTTTTAAGGCATCACAAAACTCATCCCATACTGTGCCATCTATTACTTTTTGCTCTGAGCTACTCATCATTTACTCCATTGTAAGGTTGTGACGAGAAACATAATCGCCAAATAAATTCTCAACATCTGCCTTAGTTAAGCCATAATCTTCTAACTGATAACTATGTTTGCCATGCTTACCCTTCGGATTGTCATCTACCCATTGCTGCATAGCCGCCCTGCCAGCTGCAGATAAAGGTGCTCCTCTTGCTTTATAGATCGCATCAATTCCAGCCCATGGACTTGCAACAAAGTCATCGTGGTTAATATCAATAAACTGCCCTGGGTATTTGACCTCCAGTTCTGCTCTGTCCGATTCAAATGTCGTCGTATAGTGCTCAAGCATCCGAAACCAATCCTGCCCAATCAAGTTAGGGTCTGGATTATCGGCACAGCTTTTTCTCAATAACTGCCCAAAGCTACAACCTGAGGCAACGAACTGCATAGGCGCACGATGGGTCGATACAATAATGGCGTCAGGATAGGTGTTTAATATGGCTTTCAATCCTATTTGATGAAACGGAGATTTTAGAACCCATGAGCCAGATTTTTTAGACTGCAATAACTGAAGTTGCTGCTTGTGATATGCATATTGCTTAGTTAAATCTTGCTTATATACCCATTCAGCGTAACTCGGGATATGAAACATCGAATAATATTCAGCTGAGCTAAGACAGCGGTTAAACAACATATGGCATTCATCAGGTGCCTCTGCATCCAATAAATGGGTAGACAAAAACCCCGGCATAAATTGCTCGGTCATTGCCACCGCCTGGCGACGTTTCTCTATCCGTGGATCAGTCAGATAAGTCGCATCTTCCGGCGGTGGCAAAGGCTCCTCGGCTTCCCACAGACGCAATGTATGATTGGCGCTATCGGCATTGAGCATATGATGTAACGCAGTGGTGCCCGTTCTTGGCAAACTGACAATAAATACTGGTTTTTCAACTTTCTGATCAAATGTCTCCGGATGAGATGCCAAGTATTGCTGGATCCGCAATCGATACTGCAAGCCCCCTTCTATGGTCATTTTGGCACGATAGAAGCCAATATCATTGATACCTGATTCAGTATTTATCGCATTAATTAGAATATTCAGAGGCTCTACATAATCATCTGAACCTAAATCACTTAAACCAGTGGCTTGCTGGACCTCATCAATAAATTGTTGCGCGTTTAACGTATCTGCCATTTGACTATTCCAGAACATAAAAACACTAGACTAACCCGCCAAAACAGCGATGTGAACGTAAGTTTGATTAAGAAAAACTAAGGATTGGAACTACTTTCACGAGATAACGAAAATAAGTCACTCTAAGGCTTGACCACTTTGACGTGCAACATTAGTATACGCGCCGCAACACAGGGTTCGCCCAGTGCTTGCGATAATTCCGCTTTAGCTCAGTTGGTAGAGCAAATGACTGTTAATCATTGGGTCGGTGGTTCGAGCCCACCAAGCGGAGCCAAATACAAAACCTCGTAAGTTTGCGCTTACGGGGTTTTTTATTACCTACTAAAAAGCTAGCAGTCTAGATCGATATTATTGAGCTTAAGCCAACTATCTTGCCAACCATAGCCATCGAATACACCGTCTACCATTTTCTACTCTTATACCAGTGGCATTTGTAGAAGAGATTGAGCCTTCCTTATCGGATCCACCAGCTGACATATCGACATAGTTAAGGTAGATCGCTGCTGGATCACTAAACTCTGCATTAGGTTTAGTCGAAGCAGATCCCTCAGGCATCAACGCTATATCGTCAGCTGTGTTGGTGATATTGCCAGTCAGCTGATTAATTATTTTCCTGTCAACACTAACTTCGTAGGGGTGTCGGTGGATGAGTCATACTCAGATTTGTCACCATTAATCGATATCGTGGCCGGTATTTTTGTCATAGCCTTCGCCGTAAAGTACCCGCGTTATTAGCCCTGCATTAATAAGATCTTCGCCAAAGCTTGAGCGATCAAAAGCAATTCCATCCAGTATTTCGCCGCCGACCTCATTAGTGATATCACCTATGACTTCACTATTTTTAATAACTACGCCGGCAGTAATTGTTCCGGAGTTTCTCAATGATCCTATTGAAGTTTTTATACGAGCCAGCGAGCTCGAACACGTACCGGTGCTAGAAGAATTAAAGTAGTCAGATATATAAATTTCACCGGCAATTAGACCGCTGCTATTGCATTCACTCCTGTTGTTACAGCATTTCAGGTACTATTTGGTGAAATCGTTCCACTATTAGTGATCGTAAGACTATTAATTCCAGTACCTGAAACAAAATATCTAGAGGTTGGGCCAGTAATACTGTCGTCTATCCCTACTGCTGCACTAACAGCGAAAGATAAGATAGCCACCGATGCTATCGGTATCAATAATGCCAACGGCTTGACTGTAAAAAGAGATGGCTGCAGTCTATTATTCATAGTGGGATCGCTTAAACACAAAAAGCTGATTGTGCCTAATTATCAGCCTTAGAAATTTTCTTCTCACTAATGGTAGCTAACTTACATCGTTAATCAAGCATATGAGGCAAGTTAGATTTCACAAAGGCCAAATTATAGGTATTACAATATAGGAAACCACACCCACAATAATGGTCAGAGGCACACCAAGCCTTAGAAAATCGCTAAACTGATAATCACCCGGACCGTATACCATCAAGTTGGTTTGATAGCCGATAGGCGTTGCAAAACTCGCTGAAGCAGCAACCATAATCATTACCGCAAAGGGCAATACATTTAACCCCATAGACTCAGCCGCTGAGACCGCTATGGGAAATAGTATTACCGCCGCCGCAACATTAGAAATAATGGCTGAAAACACTGCGGTTAGCACAAACATTGCTAACAGGGTCAATTCGGGCGAACTTGAGACAGTGCCGATTAAAATATTAGCAATTTCATACGCCAAACCGCTATTTGTCATCGCTTTGCCCAAAGCCAAAGACGCCGCGATGATAACAATAATATGCCAACTAATTTTCTTACGCGCAGCTTGAACAGAAATACAACCGGTAGCAATTAACGCACACGTTGCAACAACTGCTGCCTCAAACATGCTTAATAAGCCAACACTGGCTGTAGCAATCATGCCAACCAATATACTCAGCGCAACCCACTGTTTCTTTGACTCAACCGGCTGGAAATCGGCTACTGGGCTAACTACCAGAAAATCCTTAGCGAAACGCTGCTTTTCAACAAACTCGGAATTAGCCTCTAATAATAATGTATCACCAGGCTCCAGTATTAAGTCACCGATGCGCTGCTTAATTTGATGTCCATTTCTAGATACTGCGATGATTACTGCACCATAGAATTTTCTAAACTCACTTTCTTTAACTGTCTTGCGTAACAGGGGAAACTCTCTGGAGATAACAACTTCAATCAAACTTCTACCGATACTTTTATCATCCAATTTAAAAACTTGTTGTTCGGCAGATACCAACCCACGTATTTGCTTAAGATCGACCACGGCATCAACATTCCCTACGAAAATTAGTCGATCTTCCTCACGTAAATATCGAGTAGGCCCAACCCGAATTATATCGCCATCTCGCACGATTTCTGCTAAGTACAAACCCGACAGATGCCTAAGACCTGCCTGCTCTATAGACTTCCCTGCCAATGGACTTCGTTTCTCGACCAACATTTCAACTGTGTATTGGCGTGCGTCTTCAAATCTAGCAGCAGCTCCTTGCTTATAAGGCAGCAACCACTTACTGGTTAACAAAATAAATCCAATAACGGCAACCACACAAGGAATACCAACCCAGGCTAGATCAAACAAGGCTAACTCTTCTTCAAGCTGTAATTCAATCAACATGCCGTTGATAACTAGATTAGTGCTAGTCCCGATTAAGGTACAAACACCACCAATTATCGCAGCGAAACTAAGTGGCATCATTAACTGGGAGGCTGGCATTTTCATCCGCCTTGCCCAATCAGAAACGGCCGGAACCATCATGGCAACAACGGGAGTGTTATTTAGCACAGAACTAAACAGTGCGACCGGAAGCATCAGCCTTAATTGAGCAGATCGGATAGTTTTCGGCCGACCTAATATACTCTGGGACATCCAACTCACGACACCTGTAGCGGATAAGGCATAGGCAACAACATATAGAATTGCCACCGTTGCCACGCCCTCATTGGAAAAGCCAGCTAAAGCATCGTCAACACTTAACACCCTAAACAGCATTAAAAACACCACACCGCCAAGCAAAACTCCGTCGGCTGCTAAGCGAGTAAATATAAGCATTGAAAAACAAACAACTATCGTCGCCAAGGTTAATAGAGAATCTATTTCCATATTAAATATCTACTCAGACTAAGATTGATAAAACGACGAAAATGTATCAATGAATTTATCATACAACTCTATGGGTAAATCATTAATCCCAGCTGCAGCTTTACGTCCGCCACCGGTAGGAAACTGACGGCAAATTTCATCTGCCCCAGTTTTATTATTCAACGGCGCACGGATACTCACTAAATAATTGCCATTACTTTTTTCAGTTAATACAGCGTGCGCTTTATCTGGCGAAGCGTTAGCTAGGTCATTGCTATAAACGCCGCTGACTCTTCTTGCCCAAGTTTCATTCGGCAATATAAAAACAGCATTACTGTCAGTTTCTCTAACAGCTGCCAATTTTTGCGCGGCTGACATGTCAGCGTGATATCCGTTTTCAAGCTTGTCAAAATTAACTCTATCCGATTTAATAAAATCAAACGGAGAGACATACTTGTCAATTAATCTAAATAACTGCTCCGGTTTAAAGTGCAAGTCATCAAGACTTGCCCCGTAGCCATTGTAATTCATATAAATACCTAAGTTTTTCAGCTGCGCCAATTGGTCCATACTTAAACCTAACGGCTTCGCTAAAACCTCTGCACTATTATTTAAATTATCACCAAACGTACCAACAATTGCCCATTCAACAAATTTTCCACCAAGATAATTATTAATCAAAATACTGGTGCAAACGTCAGCCGTCGTATTTATTATTGCATGCAAATTTTCGTGTTCGGGAATATCTCCAGCAAAGTGATGATCAACATATAAACAGTTGGCATTAGCTGCAAGGATTCTAGCCAAGCCTTTCTGATTTTTCTCCATCGACACATCTAGAATAGTGACACTGTCACCATCTTTAGCATCCACATTATCGGTTAAAGCAACATTACGCTTTACACCGGTAACAAGAATATTATCTTCACATGGGCTAGCATTACGAAGCTGAGCTAGAGCACAAATACCATCAGCATCACCATTGAAAACATCTATAACTGCCATTTCAATCATCCAAATAGAAACTATGCAAAATCATAGCATAATGATGCCTTCTAGACAGTTTTCATCATTATCTCAGGCATAAAAAAACCGCCCTTAAGCGGCTTTTTCAGTGATGCTATTTAGTTAACCGTAATCATACTTCTATTACGTTCAACGGTAGCAACACCTATGCCCTTAACTAAGGCTAAGTCCTCAATGGACGAAAAATTACCATTAGTATCTCGATAAGCAACTATTGCCTCAGCCTTAGCGCTGCCAACACCGTTTAATACATCTGCTAGCAATTCAGCATTAGCAGTATTTATATTAATTCCTGCCGCAATTTGAATTGCATCAGCTTGGGATAAATCTTCGGCTTCATTTGAAAATGATGGCAATGACATCACAGACAAACTCACAATGGCAAAAACAACACATAACTTTTTAATACTTTTAATGATATCCATATCATCTCTCCTTAAGTTTTTATTAATCAGCAAGACTGACGCAAGAGAGATTAGGCGCCTACAGAATTAATTCAACTACCTGTTAAGGTAGCCAATATTTCATCTAATACTTTTGCGGGGTCAGCTGATTTAACTATTGGCCTACCGATAACCAAATAATCACTGCCATTTGCCAAAGCGTCATAAGGTGTGACAATACGCCGTTGATCATCAGCCGCTGAGCCAACAGGCCTAATTCCCGGCGTCACCAAACAGAACTTATCATGAGTAATACGTTTTAACTCGCTAGCCTCTGCCGCAGAGCAAACCACTCCATCCATGCCTGAAGACTGAGCTAAAAGCGCTAATTTTTTAACCTGCTCAATTGGCTCTATATTTATCCCTAATTCAATCAAATCTTCAGTATCCATACTGGTCAAAACTGTTACGGCTATTAATATAGGTTTATGCGTTGACTGCTGCACTGCATCGACAGCAGCCGTCATCATTCTACTACCACCACTTGCATGAACATTAACCATCCATACACCTAACTCTGCCGCAGCTCTCACTGCGCCAGCTACCGTATTGGGGATGTCGTAATACTTCATATCCAAAAACACGTCAAAGCCTATATCAATAAGCCTTCTAACAACGTCGGGGCCGGCACTAGTGAATAATTCCTTGCCAACTTTTACTCTGCATTTATTTGGATCTAACTGCTCGGCCATAGCTAAGGCATCATTAGCGTTATTAAAATCTAGCGGTACTATTATTACTTTTTCCATTAATTTCTTTCTCTCTTTAAAAATTTAATCGCCTTCAACACCAACTACTAATTCCATTGAACCCCAATTTTTACAAGATGGGCATTGCCAGAAAATAATTTTACTAGGAAAGCCACACTGCTGACATTTGTAAGTGGGCTTGCGCTCAATCAAAGTGCGGATCATTTGTTGCAAGATTAATAAATTTTCTTTCGCTTTACCGCTGGTCTCTTCCATGCTGTAAGTAATCAACTGATTAAGTCCTTTTAAAGAAGGCCGCTGCTTTAGCTCCTCGGCTAACAATTTCATCGCCGCTTCACGAGAGTAAAACTGTTCCATTTCCTTAGCTAACACCAACACTGCTGCCATTGAACTGCTAGTGCGAATAGAGATAGTCAAGTAATCGATTAAGCCCTGATTATCATCTAGCGCTTTATAGCTATCGATTAGCAGCTTAAGGCCTCCGCTTACCATTGCTGCATTCTGTAATGGTATAGACTTTAAGGTAGTAATCGCCTTAGCGTATTCGCCAGCCTGATAATCTAACTGGGCTGTCATTAGTCCAGCGCGCTGACTATGTTTGTCATAAGCATATGCGCGCTTAATATGGCGGCGCGCTGCTTGAAAATCAGAATTTTTCTTCGCTTCAACTGCAAGTTCGCAAGAAAAATGCGCCATCGATGCAGTTAAATCAGACTCTTTCACCTGCCGTGAGCGCAATAATCGTTTGGGTTGTATTTTCTTAGCCGTATCAATTGCCGACTCCCACTCACGCTCCTCGACATAAACGTCCAGCAACTGTTTTAAAGCTTTATCCTTTAACGAGTGATTCTCTTTTACTAAATCAAGCAACAATCGCTCAGCTCTATCCAATAAGCCCGCCGCCATATAATCAAGCGCTAACTCCATATGCGCACACGCTTGTTGTTCAGCAGATAATACTGGCCGCGCCAATAAATTTTGATGAACCTTAATAGCTCTATCAACCTCTCCTTTACGACGAAGTAAATTACCTAAGGCAAGATGTGTTTCTAAGGTATCGGGATTAACATCAAGGGAGTGAATGAAAGAATCAATACTTTCATCAGGCTCGTCATAAAACAAATAAGATAAACCTTTAAAATAAATAGGCGATATGGAAACACTATCATCTTTGCTATCAGCCTTACTCTTATGCCCCAAAAACCAGCCAATAGCTAGAGCAAAAAATAAAAGGATGAATACTACTAAATCAAGCATCTGCCATTAATCCTTAGTTAACGACGCTCTTAATTGGATCAATTCTTTTTCTGCTTTCGCGAGTTTTCTTTGAACACTATAAACATCTTTTTTAGAGCGCAAATATAAACCGGCACAAGCCAACATACCGACAATACCGCCGACCACAAAGCTACTCACTATCCACAGTGAAACAGGTGCAGACAACTCAAGCAGCAGCCAATCAACCTTCACTACTTCACTGTTAGTTAGCGAAAAAACGATGGCCGCTAACAGAGAACAAACAACAACAACAATTAGCGCAATACGCTTTAATAGCTGCATAAATAATCCTCTAAAAAAAACGGCATGATCATTTGAACATACCGTTTTCGCAGACTTTCCGCAATCGCTTAAAAGCAATCACTAAACGTGTTTTATACTTTCGTTAACGCGCTCACGCATTTCTTTACCCGGTTTAAAATGTGGCACATATTTACCCGCTAATTGAACAGTCTCGCCGTTCTTAGGGTTACGCCCTTTACGGGGTGCGCGATAGTGCAAAGAAAAACTGCCAAAACCGCGGATTTCTATCCGCTCGCCGCCAGCTAAAGAAAGCGACATATGTTCAAGTACTTTTTTTACCGAAAGCTCCACATCTTTAATTGAAAGCTGCGGCTGCTTAAAAGTTATTCTTTCGATCAATTCTGATTTAGTCATATCTCTAACTACCTGTTACATAACGACTTTATCATACAACGGAAACAAAATAGGAGCTATAAAAAAAGGGGCTATATTTAATATAGCCCCTTTTATGACAAATATTACTTACTTATTTGTCTTTGCTTTCCATTTGCGCTTTGATCAAATCACCAATTGTTGCTGGCGATACTGCGTCTGCGTCTTTCTTCAACGATTTAACCGCTTCTTTCTCGTCAGCCATATCCTTAGCTTTCACAGATACTGCTACAGTGCGGTTTTTGCGGTCTACATTAGTGATTTTTACTTCAATAGAATCACCAGCTTTCAACTCGTTACGAGCATCTTCAACCTTATCGCGGCTAATTTCTGACGCTTTCATTGTCGCTTCAACATCATCGGACAATGTAATCGTTACAGTTTTAGCTTCAACTTCTTTAATTACACCAGTAACAATCGAACCTTTGTCGTTTTCGGTGACATAGTCGTTGAATGGGTCTTGATCAAGCTGCTTAATACCTAAAGAGATACGCTCGCGCTCTGGATCAACGGCTAGGATAACAGTTTCAACTTCGTCGCCTTTCTTGTAGTTGCGCACAGCTTCTTCGCCAGCTTCGTTCCAAGAAATATCAGACAAGTGAACCAAACCGTCAATGTTACCGTCAAGACCGATAAAGATACCAAAGTCAGTAATAGACTTAATATTACCGCTAATCTTATCGCCTTTAGCAAACTGACGACCAAACGCATCCCATGGGTTTTCCATGCACTGTTTGATACCTAGCGAGATACGACGACGTTCTTCGTCAATATCTAATACCATTACTTCAACTTCATCACCAACCTGAACAAGCTTAGATGGGTGGATATTTTTGTTAGTCCAATCCATTTCAGATACGTGAACTAGACCTTCAACGCCCTCTTCTAACTCAGCAAAACAACCGTAGTCAGTTAAGTTAGTGATGCGTGCTTTAGAACGAGTACCTTCTGGGTAACGGCCTTTAATTGCCAACCAAGGATCTTCACCCAATTGCTTAAGACCCAATGAAACACGATTACGCTCACGATCAAACTTAAGTACACGTACGTCGATTTCATCGCCAACAGCAACAATTTCACTTGGGTGCTTAATACGCTTCCACGACATGTCAGTGATGTGTAGTAAGCCATCAACACCGCCAAGATCAACAAATGCGCCGTAATCAGTAAGGTTTTTAACGATACCTTTAATAGCCATACCTTCTTGTAACGAAGCTAGCAATTCATCACGCTCAGTGCTGTTAGCTGCTTCCATTACTGCACGACGAGAAACAACAACATTGTTACGTTTCTGATCTAGCTTGATAACTTTAAATTCTAGCTCTTTGCCTTCAAGGTGAGTTGTTTCACGTACTGGACGCACATCAACTAATGAACCTGGCAAGAACGCGCGAATAGAGTCCAGTTCAACTGTAAAGCCGCCTTTAACTTTTCCGCTAATAAATCCAGTAACCACTTCTTCAGCTTCAAAAGCTTTCTCAAGCACAATCCAAGACTCGGCGCGCTTAGCTTTTTCACGTGAAAGTTTAGTGGCTCCAAAGCCATCTTCTACTGATTCTAGAGAAACTTGTACTTCGTCACCCAACGCTAGCTTGAGTTCGCCGTTATCATCTAGAAATTCAGCTTTAGGTATAACACCTTCAGATTTTAGTCCAGCGTGAACTGTGACCCAGTCATCATCAATGTCAATTACGATACCGGTTACGATTGCACCGGGTTTCATGTCTATGGTTTTTAGGCTTTCTTCAAAAAGCTCTGCAAAGCTTTCGCTCATGGATTTACTACCTTATAGTCAACGGGGCTTATGCCCTCACCACATCACCAGTTTATGTGGGTTGGTTTAACAAAAAAATCTCACTTGCAGTCACTGGCATCTCGCAAGTAAAACTCATTTAAATTCAATGCCTTATAATAATTAATAGCTTAAGCTAGACCGCGATTTTTGGCCTCAGCCAACACTGCTTGTGTGACTTGCTCAATACTCATTGCCGTACTATCAATCTGGATGGCATCATCGGCTGGAATCAAGGGGGATGCTGATCGTGCCGCATCGCGCTCATCTCTAGCTTTAATCTCCTCCAGAAGGCGCGAAACATTAACATCTTCGCCTTTGTCTTTCAACTGCTTATAACGCCTATTGGCGCGCTCTTCGGCGCTAGCCGTGAGGAATATTTTTAACGGCGCATGAGGGAACACCACTGTTCCCATATCGCGCCCATCGGCCACCAGCCCGCAGCCTTGGGCATAGTTCTGCTGCAACAACAGCAAAGCTTCACGAACTTTAGGATGCACCGCAACTTGGGAAGCACTATCGCCCGCCGTTTCTGTTCTTATTTCTCGAGTGACGTTTTCGCCGGCAAGCAATACTTGTAACTCATCAGAAGACCCTGGCTCAAAACTGATGCTCAGCTTATGCACCAACTGGCCCAAGCTATCGCCATTATCAAGATCAATACCAGCGCGGATCGCTGCCAAACCCAATATACGATATAGCGCACCGCTATCTAATAGCGACCAACCTAATTCCTGCGCCACTAACTGACATACAGTGCCTTTGCCTGCTCCACTTGGTCCATCAATAGCTAAGACCGGACGGCTCAAGACGAGACACCCATGGTTAAACCAGCTTCAGAGGCAAGCTCAACGAAACTAGGGAATGATGTGGCGACGTTAGCGCAATTATTAATTTCTATAATGCCACTTGCCCGTAATGCGGCGATGGCAAAAGACATGGCTATGCGATGATCACCGTGGCTTTCAACAACGCCAGAGCCAATTTCTCCACCATTAATAATCATCCCATCAAACGTTGGCTGAGCATCAATGCCTAAAGTAATTAATCCATCAGCCATTACTTGGATCCGATCGCTTTCTTTAACACGTAATTCTTCTGCACCCGTTAATACAGTTTGACCACTAGCACAGCTAGCGGCGACAAAAATAGCAGGAAACTCATCAATACCTAGCGGCACTTGGTCTTCAGGGATTTCAATGCCATGCAACGGCGCATAGCGAACCCTTATATCGGCAACCGGCTCCCCGCCTACTTCACGCTCATTGCCAAGCTCAATATTGGCGCCCATCAGTTTTAAAACATTAATGACACCGATACGGGTTGGATTGATACCCACATGCGATAAGGTGATATCGGAATCTGGAGCTATACAGGCGCCAACGATAAAGAACGTCGCCGATGAAATATCTGCAGGCACATCAATGTCACAGGCGGTAAGTTTGCCACCACCTTGCAAAGTCACTTTAGATCCGTCGACTGAAACATCATAGCCAAAGCCTCTAAGCATACGCTCAGTATGATCACGAGTCGGAGCAGGCTCTATGACAGACGTTTTTCCTTCGGCATATAAGCCCGCAAGCAATACACAAGACTTAACCTGCGCACTCGCCATCGGCAAAACATAATCTATGCCGTTAAGCTTAGACCCACCTTTAATCTTCATTGGCGGCCTACCGTTTTCTTCGGTTTCAATAAGCGCGCCCATTTCGGCCAAAGGTTTAGCTACGCGCCCCATTGGTCTGCCAGATAGTGACTCGTCGCCAGTTAGTACTGAATCAAATTCTTGCCCCGCTAACAAGCCAGACAACAAACGAATAGAAGTACCAGAATTACCGACATATAGATCTTTATCTGCCGCTGTTAACCCATGCAAACCAACGCCATGAATAGTAACGTCGCCATTAATAGGCCCTTCGATATTCACACCAAGGCTTTTAAAAACATCTAAAGTAGCAAGCGCATCCTCACCTTCTAAAAAACCCGTCACATGAGTAATGCCTTCGGCAATTGCCCCCAACATAATCGAACGATGTGATATAGATTTGTCGCCAGGGACTCTTAATTGCCCAACTAAGCTACCACCGGGCTGCACCGTATATTTCAATGAATAACTCCCAAATTCTATTTATTGCCGCGCTCAGCTTGTATTTTCGCAAAATGATCGCGAGCTTTTTTTGCCGCTTCGAAGTTAGTACGAATAGAATCGCCATCGCTATTTTCAATAGCCGACCTAAGCTCGGCAAGCGCAGAGCTAAAATTATCCATACCGTCTAACAGCGCGTTTTTATTCGCTAACGCAATTTCTGTCCACATATCCGGGTCACTTGCCGCGATGCGGGTAAAATCTCTAAAACCACCGGCAGCGCATTCAAAAATATCACTGCTGTTGTCTTTTTTAGCTAATGCGCCTACCAATGTATATGCCAATACATGAGGTAAATGACTAGTCGCTGCTAATACTTCATCATGCTTAGCAACGTCCATAGCAATCACATCAGCCCCGGTTGCCTGCCACATTTTTTCAATCAAGGCTTGCGCATCAGCACTGGTTTCTGCTGTCGGCGTTAAAATAACTCGATGATTAACGAATAAATTGTCTTTAGCCGCCGTTACACCACTTTGTTCAGACCCCGCAATCGGATGCCCTAACACCAAATTACTGGGCACTTTTTCAAATGCTGATTTAACCCCGGCCAGTAAATTACCTTTTACGCTAGCAACATCAGTCACTACACAACTCTCATCAACTTGCGATAACACTTTCGTTAATACAGCTTCAGCTGTTTGGGTTGGAGTAGCCACCACTACGACAGAAGCACCAACCAAGACTTCAGCTAAATCAAGACTATAACTGTCGATAACGCCTAATTCTAAGCCAATTTTTAAGCTGGGTTCACGCCGACCCCAAGCAACCACTTCGCCGACAATACCCGCCTTACGAGCAGCCAGAGCCAAAGAGCCACCGATTAATCCAAGCCCCAAAATTACTAACTTATTTATTTTGATAGTGTTATTTGTCATGCAATAATTTGCTCTAAAGCCGCAATAAACTTTTCATTCTCATCGACCAAGCCTACTGAAACTCGCAAATAACTGGGCATTTCATAAACCCCTACCGGGCGCACAATAACACCGGCTTCTAATAAACTTTGATATATATCAGCTGCATATATGCCAGCATCGAAGCTGATAAAATTTCCCACCGACGGGATAAAATCTACGCCTAAACGGACAAAAGCGTCAGCCAACTGTATAAGCCCCGAATTATTTACCTCAATAGCTTTAGCGAGATAATCAGCATCAGCTAAAACTGCTTGAGCCGCCGCCAAAGCCATTGAATTGACATTAAACGGCCCTCTAGCACGGTTTAACAAGTCAGCTATTTGCGGATTAGAAATACTATAGCCAACCCGTAATCCAGCTAGGCCATATGCCTTAGAAAAAGTACGAGAGACCACTAAGTTGGGATAGCTATCAAGCAATGCAATACTATTGGGGTAGGTGCTATCAGCAACATATTCACAATAAGCTTCATCGAGCACCACAATCACATCATCGGGCACGGCATCTAAAAATGCTTTAACGGTAGCTTCATCTACCCAAGTTCCCGTAGGGTTATTAGGGTTAGCAATAAAAACCAGCCGAGTATTGTCTTTCACTGCCGCGGCCATTGCAGGTAAATCATGACCCCAATTTTTAGCGGGTGTCACAATCGCCTCAGCGCCAGTGGCTTTTACAGCCAAAGAGTAAACCACAAAGCCATGCTGAGAATATATTGCAGATGCATTGGGATTCAAAAAAACCTGTGCCAACAAATCCAATATATCGTTGGAGCCATTACCTAGAGTGATTTGCGCAGGTTTTACTGATAACTTATTACTCAGCGCTGCTTTCAGCTCAAATCCGTTACTGTCAGGGTAGCGACAAATATCCATCGCCTCTGCTATCACTGCATCCAATACAGATTGCGCTGTGCCAAGCGGGTTTTCGTTGCTAGCAAGCTTAACGACATTTTTAATCCCTAGTTCACGCTCAAGCTCCTCAATAGGCTTTCCAGCCTGATAAGGACTTAACTCTTGAATACCGATATTTGCCAATGCAATAAAATCACAACTCATTTGACTGCCTGTATCTAAAGACCTAAAGAAATAACTCAAGAAAAATAGAAGCTACAACACCGCTCGTGGATAAGAACCTAATAACTTTATTTCTACTGCAAAAGGTTCTATTTCCTTCAATACGGAGATCACATTCTCTTCAGAGCTATGACCGTTGAAATCAATAAAAAATACATAAGACCAAATACCAGCCGCCGATGGCCTAGTTTCGATGCGTGTTAAGTCTATTTTCGCTCGATGAAACGGCTCTAATAAGCTATGCAATGCGCCGGGCTGATTTTTCACCGATATCATTAATGATGTTTTATCTTCGCCAGACGGCGGTACATTTTGACTGCCTATAATTAAAAACCGCGTTGAATTATCAGGCCGATCTTCAATGTTGGACGCCATTTTATCTAAATTATAAAGCTCCGCAGCCATATCACCGGCAATAGCAGCCGAATGCCATTCCGTTTGAATCCGCTTAGCTGCCTCACCGTTACTACTAACGGCAACTCGTTCGGCATGAGGATAATGGGCATCTAACCATTTTCGACACTGAGCCAAAGACTGTGCATGAGAATAGATACGGCTAATTTTATCTTTACGGGTAGTGTCAGACACCAACAAGTGATGGTGAATACGCAGTTCAACTTCACCACAAATTTTTACTGACGAATCGACAAAGTTGTCCAGCGTATGATTAACCACGCCTTCAGTAGAATTTTCTACTGGAACAACGCCATAGTTGACCGCGCCAGCAGCCACCTCTCTAAACACTTCGTCAATAGCTGACATAGGAAAGCTTCTAGCCCAATGACCGAAATGCTTAATTGCTGCAGCTTGGGTAAAGGTTCCCTCTGGCCCTAAAAAAGCCACTTTTACCGGCTCTTCAAGCGCTAAACAAGCCGACATAACCTCGCGAAACAATTTCGCCATGTCTTCATTGCCAAGCGGACCTTCATTGCGCTCCATTACCTTGCGTAAAACTTCGGCCTCACGCTCAGGACGATAATAAACAACATCTGCGCCCTCCTCGCCTTTCTTTATTTCGGCTACTTGCTGGGCAAATTTGGCGCGCTGATTAATCAGTAACTGAATCTGCTGATCAGTTTGATCAATATCTTCGCGTAATACTTTTAGTGCATCTGAATCAGACATAGCGGTCAACTATTATTGGTTTCGAAATCGCGCATAAAGCTAATCAATGCATCAACGGCATCTTCGCTTACGGCATTATAAATACTGGCGCGCATACCACCAACGCTACGGTGACCTTTCAAGTTTAACAATCCAGCTGCTTCTGACAGCTGTAAAAATGCCTTATCTAAATCACTATCAGCAAGGGTAAAAGGTACATTCATTGAAGAGCGCGAGACCACTTCAACTGGGTTAGCGTAAAAGCTACTTGCATCAATATAGGCATAAAGCTTTTCAGCCTTGAGACGATTGACTACTGCAATAGCTTCGAGGCCACCTTGTGCTTTTAACCATTTGAACACCAAACCTGCCAGATACCAGGCATACGTTGGCGGTGTGTTGTACATCGACTCGCCGTCTATGATAGTTTTATAATTAAACATCGCTGGGCATATGCTGCTTGCCTGGCCGAGTAAATCTTTACGGACAATAACAATTACTAGCCCTGCAGGACCAATATTTTTTTGCGCACCGGCATAAATCAAACCAAATTTTGACACGTCAATTGGTCGCGATAGAATAGTAGACGACATATCAGCAACTATTGGTACGTTAACCTGTGGCACATCATGAATCTCTACGCCGCCGATAGTCTCATTTGGAGTGTAGTGAAAATACGCCGCGCCATCATTTAAGTTCCAGCTGTCGCGACTTGGGACGCTAGAAAACTTGGTATCTTCTGAACTAGCAACAACGTTCACATTGCAAAAACGCTTTGCTTCACTAATGGCCTTTTTAGACCACTGCCCAGTATTAAGATAGTCAGTGCTGGTTTTATCGCCTAATAAATTTAATGGCACAGCCGAAAACTGACTACTGGCACCACCTTGCATAAACGCAATAGCGTAATCATCAGAAATACCCATCAATTCACGCAAATCGGCATCTGCTTGCTCGGCAATAGACACAAACTCACTAGAGCGATGGCTCATCTCCATTACCGACAAACCACGGCTTTCCCAATCAAGCATCTCACTACCTGCTTGAGCTAGAACTTCTTCAGGAAGCGCAGCAGGACCGGCGCAAAAATTAAACTTTCTATTCATTAATTCAAATTACCTATATCAAACTACTAATTAATCGTCTTGGCTTTCGCTATCGTCATCTGCCGGAGCTTCACCGCTATCTGCAGCTGGAGTAGCATCAGTTGCGACTTGCTCTGCTAAGCTGTCTTCCACCAAATCAATATTTTCATCATCTTCGGTTTCCGCAACTTGCTCAACGCCTACTAGCTTTTCATTTTCTTTCAAACGGATTAAGCGCACACCTTGAGTATTACGGCCCGACTGTGAAACTTCACTAACACGGGTTCTTACCAAAGTGCCCCGATCACTGATTAGCATCATCTCATCGCCATCAACCACTTGAATCGCACCAACTAGCTGACCATTACGCTCACTACATTGCTGCGCAATAACGCCCTGACCGCCTCTGCCACGAAGTGGGAAGTCTTCAACTTTGGTTTGCTTGCCATAGCCTTTTTCACTAGCTGTTAATACCCGTGAATTTTCTTCAGGAATAATTAACGAGATAACTTTTTGACCATCAGCTAGACGGATACCGCGAACACCACGAGCAGTACGCCCCATATTACGCACATCGCCTTCGTTGAAACGAATACATTTACCATTGGTTGAAAACAACATCACATCGCTATCACCATTAGTAATAGCCGTACCAACCAAATGATCATCTTCATTTAATTCAATCGCACGTAAACCAGAGTTACGCTTACGCGCAAAGTTAGACAATGCTGTTTTCTTAACTGTGCCCGCAGCAGTAGCAAAGAATAAATAACGATCTTCATCGTAATTATCTACAGGCAGAATAGAGGTAATACGCTCACCCTCGTCCAACGGCAACATATTAATAATCGGTCTTCCTCTAGCATTACGGCTAGCAACAGGAATTTGATAGACTTTTAGCCAGTAAACCTTACCGGTATTAGAGAAACACAATATTGTTGCATGAGTGCTGGCAATTAATAAATGCTCAACAAAATCTTCGTCTTTAACCGCTGTCGCCGACTTACCCGTACCGCCACGGCGTTGGGCCTGGTAATCAGTTAATGGCTGACTTTTCGCATAACCACCGTGGGATAAAGTTACCACCCGATCTTCTTCAGTTATTAAGTCTTCGACAGTTAAATCGTGATTAGACGCGGTTATTTCAGTACGACGCTCATCACCAAACTCAGCCTTCACTTCTTCTAACTCTGTACGAATCACTTCCATCAATCGATCAGAGCTACCTAAAATTTCTAAAAACCCTGAAATCAGGTCTAACTTCTCTTTGTATTCGTTGATAAGTTTTTCGTGCTCAAGACCAGTCAATCTGTGCAAACGTAAATCTAAGATTGCTTGGGCTTGTACTGGTGACAAATGATATTTGCCGTCATGCAAACCGAACTGAGGTTCTAAGTTTTCAGGCCGACAGGCGTTCTCACCGGCTGATTCAAGCATTGTTAATACGCTACCTGGAACCCAGGCCGCAGCAATTAGCTTTTCACGGGCTTCGCTTGAAGTTGGTGAAGTTTTAATTAACGCAATAACTTCGTCAATATTTGCCAACGCAATAGCAAGGCCTTCTAATACATGTCCACGCTCACGAGCTTTACGTAGCAAATAAATAGTACGGCGCGTAACTACTTCACGGCGGTGGCGAATAAAATATTGAAGTAATTCTTTTAAGTTAAGGATTTTTGGCTGTCCATCAACCAAAGCAACAATATTAATACCAAATACATTTTGCAATTGAGTCTGTGCATATAGGTTATTTAGCACTACGTCGCCTACTTCACCGCGGCGTAATTCAATCACCACGCGCAAGCCATCTTTATCCGACTCATCACGTAATTCAGTAATACCTTCTATTTTTTTCTCTTTTACTAGCTCTGCAATTTTTTCAATTAAGCGCGCTTTATTTAACTGATACGGCAATTCATGAATAATTATTGTATCTTTATTAGTTTTTTCATTGCTAATAACTTCGGCGCGAGCACGCACATAAATACGCCCACGGCCGGTACGGTAAGCTTGAATAATTCCCGCTCTGCCGTTAATTATTGCCGCCGTCGGGAAATCTGGCCCAGGAATATATTCCATCAAACCATCAATATCTAAATCAGGATCTTCAATTAACGCCAAACACGCAGACACAACTTCAGTTAAATTGTGAGGTGGGATATTAGTAGCCATGCCAACCGCTATACCAGATGAGCCATTAATAAGCAGATTAGGAATCCGCGTTGGCATAACCGCAGGAATTCTTTCAGTGCTGTCGTAGTTATCCACAAAGTCGACGGTTTCTTTATCTAAATCAGCCAATATTTGGTGGGCTATTTTAGACATTCTAATTTCGGTATAACGCATTGCTGCAGCTGAGTCGCCATCAACCGAACCGAAATTACCCTGACCATCTACCAGCATATAACGCAACGAAAACGACTGCGCCATACGAACAATTGTGTCGTATACGGCGGAATCACCATGCGGATGATATTTACCGATAACGTCACCGACCACACGGGCAGATTTTTTATAGGGTTTATTCCAGTCGTTATTCAGTTCACTCATGGCAAATAAAACACGACGATGAACCGGTTTTAAACCATCGCGCACATCAGGCAAAGCTCGCCCGACAATAACGCTCATGGCGTAGTCTAAGTACGACTGCTTTAGTTCATCTTCAATGCTTACGGGAAGGATTTCTTTTGCTAACTCACCCATAGAGAATTTTAGCTCCCAGCTATTTTATTGGTTGTTGTTTTTGGCTGTAATTGGCCGCTTTCAGAGAAATTTGATTTGCTTTCACATAAACTGAAATAACGACCAAAATAAAGTCCAAAATAAAGTCCAAAATCATACCACAGATTACTCATTATAACCCATCTCAGAAGCACCATATTCTATGATTATTTAGCTAACCAAGATATGCTATAAATAGTTGATCGATAATTAGTCAAATCCTAGAGCAGCGTACAATTTCAGCACTACTTTTCAAGCAAAAAGGCTATACTTCCCGTCTTTAAATCAAACCAGAACCAGCATTGTCCTATGACCGCCACCAAAACACCGATAGATCTATTAATTAATGCCCGCTGGATTCTACCTATTCGGCCCGCTGAGACCGTTTTAGAGCATCACAGCATTGCGATTAACCAAGGTAAAATAGTCGCCATACAGCCCACATCAGAGGCCCTTGCTCAATTTAGTGCTGATTCCACCCTAAATTTAGACCAGCAGCTATTAATGCCTGGCTTAATAAACGCTCACTGCCATAGTGCAATGACTTTACTGCGCGGTATTGCTGACGATAAGCCCCTACATAATTGGCTTAATGAGGATATCTGGCCCGCCGAAGCAAAGTGGGTAAGCGAAGAATTTGTCCGCGACGGAACCAATATAGCAATTGGCGAAATGCTGCTATCCGGGACTACCTGTTTTAGCGATCAATACTTTTTCCCCGAAACCATCGCTGAACAAGCGCAAACTGCTGGTATTCGCGCCCAAGTAGGCTTCCCTATCTTAGACTTTCCCACCGCTTGGGGCAGCGGCCCCGATGATTACTTATCCAAAGGCCTTAAGTTGTTCGACAAATACCGCAACAGCCAGTTAATTAATATCGCCTTTGCCCCCCATGCAACCTATACGGTTGGCGATGACGCTTTCGCTAAAATCGTTACTATGGCAAATGAAACTGACGCGGCGGTGCAAATACACCTACACGAAACCGCACAAGAGGTTTACGACGCATTACAAGCCGAGGGTACCCGCCCTATTGAACGCCTGAAAAACCTAGGCCTGCTATCTCCGCGCCTGCAATGCGTTCACATGACTCAGCTAAACGACGCTGACATAGCGCTACTAAGTGAAAATCGCTGCCACGTCATCCACTGCCCTAAATCAAACATGAAGTTAGCAAGCGGCTCCTGTGAGGTCGACAAACTGCAAAAAAATGGCATTAATGTGGCGCTAGGAACAGACGGAGCAGCAAGCAACAATGCTTTAGACATGTTTAATGAACTGCAAAGCGCCGCATTACTGGGCAAATTGGTTGCCAAAGACGCGACTGCTGTCACTGCCTTTAATGCACTGGAGATGGCCACTATTAATGGCGCCATAGCGCTAAGCTTGGATGAATCTATTGGCTCACTAGAAATTGGCAAGCAAGCGGACCTGATCGCGGTTGATCTATCTGACTTTCGTCAGCAACCTTTATATAATCCAATTTCACAATTGGTCTATACCAACGTAAGTCAGCAAGTTACTCATGCATGGGTTAGCGGCAAAGCATTAGTAAGCGATAGCAAGTTAACAACATTGTCAGAGGAAGAGCTAGCAACTAGCGCTAGTAACTGGCAGCAAAAAATAACTAACGACAACTCACTAGTGTAAAGTATTTTATAGCGTAACAAACAGAGATTAAACAATGAGCGAAGCGTCTTTTCACCATAATGTAGACCCAGCTGAAATAGCCAAATTTGAAGAATTGGCTAGTCGTTGGTGGGATTTAAATAGCGAATTTAAAGCACTACACGACATCAACCCATTGCGCGTTAACTATATCGATCAGCGTGCGCCACTAGCCGGCAAAACAGTGCTCGATATTGGTTGTGGTGGCGGCATTTTATGCGAAGGCATGGCCCAACGTGGCGCCAAAGTTACCGGCATTGATATGGGCGAAGCGCCACTATCAGTGGCCAGTTTGCACTTACATGAATCAGGCTTAGATATCGACTATCAGAAATCTACCGCCGAAGATTTCGCCGAACAGCATCCCGAGCAATATGACATCATCACCTGCTTGGAAATGCTTGAGCATGTACCCGACCCAAGTTCGGTTATTAGCGCTTGCGCCAAACTGGTTAAACCCGGCGGCCAACTGTTTTTCTCCACCATAAACCGAAATCCTAAAGCTTATTTATTTGCAGTTATCGCAGGAGAACATTTACTGCGCATGCTACCCAAAGGTACTCACAAATATGACAAGTTCATTAAACCTTCAGAGCTAGCTGCCTGCCTGCGTAAGGCACAGTTAGAGATGCACAATATTAGCGGCATGACCTTTAACCCCATCACCAAAAAATACCGTATCGGTAACGACGTCGATGTAAACTATTTGGTGCATGCGAGCCGCCCTGAATGAGCAACACATTAGAAGCGGTACTATTTGACTTAGACGGCACTTTACTCGACACCGCACCAGATTTCGTTACCACCTTGCAGCTACTACTAGCACGTTATAACAAGCCGGCACTTGATGAAAATGCAATTCGCCAAACTGTTTCCCATGGCGCTCGTGCACTAGTTAGCTTAGGTTTCGGCATTGATGAAACTGATGCGGGTTTTGAAGATTTACGCCAACAATTATTAGCAATTTACCTAACCAAGTTAAGTGAAAAAACGGCTTTATTTGATGGTATGGACAGAGTACTTTCGCATTTAGAACAACGCCAAATACCTTGGGGAATTGTTACTAATAAACCCAGCCTTTATGCCGATAAAGTTTTGGCCGATTTAAAACTAGACTCACGCTCTAGTGTCACAATCTGCCCTGACCACGTTAGTAAAGCCAAGCCAGACCCAGAACCGATGTTACTTGCCTGCAGCCAAATAAACTGCAACCCAGACAATGTAATCTATGTCGGCGACCACCGCCGCGATATTGAAGCGGGACGCAATGCCAGCATGACAACTATTGCCGCAAACTACGGCTATATAGACCCTAAAGATCCGGCGGAGAGTTGGAATGCAGATCATACAATCGACCATGCCTCAGAGCTGTTAGCCATTATTAACACCTATCAATCCTAAATAATAATTGAAATCAGGACTAATAATGTACAGCTATCAAGCACCCGAAAATCTGCTAATTGGCAAAAAAATTCTAATTACCGGTGCCGGCGACGGGATCGGTCAAGCCGCTGCAAATAGTTATGCATCATTAGGTGCCACTGTTATTTTATTGGGTAAAACAGTGAGTAAGCTTGAACAAGTTTTTGACGAAATAGTTGCTAAAGGATTTCCTGAGCCGGCTATTTATCCTCTAGATTTGATTGGGGCCACAGAAGACGATTACAACAACTTAAATCAAACTATTATTGATGAATTTAGCGCATTAGATGGCCTACTAAACAATGCAGGAATTTTAGGCCCACGTAAGCCAATTGAAAATATTACTGCGCAACAATGGACTGAGGTACTGCAAGTTAATCTCACTAGCAGCTTTCTAATAACTAAAGCGCTATTGCCAGCATTAAAGCTCGCTGACAACGCATCAGTTATCATGACAAGTTCAGGCGTTGGCCGCCAAGGACGCGCCTATTGGGGAGCCTATGCAGTATCCAAATTTGGCATCGAAGGTTTAACTCAAGTACTGGCAGATGAGCTAGAAAACACCACCAACATTCGGGTGAATTGTATTAACCCACGAGCCACTAATACTCGAATGCGACGCACTGCCTATCCATCAGAGCATCCTGATACAAACCCGACAGTGGACGAAATAATGCCACTTTATAATTACTTAATGGGTGATGAAAGCATTAGGGTAAATGGTGAATCATTGGACGCTCGCTAGTCTAAATATAAACAGAGTCGCGGTAGCGCCCACTCACCCAAAAAAATGACATTCATGGCTATAGCCCAGTATCGTATTTTGAAAAGAATCGCGCTAAAAAAAGGCAGCAAAGAATTTGCCTAAAAATACAAAGACAAAGACAAAGTGTATTACTTCGCCACAGCAGACCAAGTTAATAACTTCAAATGAATCCCAAGTACTATCTACCAAAATATGGTGAGCACTACCCATACAGCCTTACATTAGGTCGACGGGTAGGAATTGCCTCTACAAATTTTAAAATTCATGACGATGAAATATTACTATTTCATGATAAAATAGAACATCCGCACCGTTGATGTCATAGCTCAACAAAATACGTTCATAAAAGCTGATAAAGAATATGCGTTATTTACGTTTTAAGGTGAACCATCGAATTTACAAAATAATAAATTAGCAGGTGTAGCGTTACTGCCAACTCTCAGCTCTCACCTGTTAATATTCTAATCTGTTTTTTCTTCTGAAGCTGTATCCTCTTCAAACGCCTCAAGCTTTTTTTCTAGCTCTTTAACAGTATTTTTAAACTCAGAATTTTCGGCTTTATATTTTGTGTATTTTTTCTGTAGCACTTCTGCCGCTGCAGTTTTTTCAGCCAGTTTCTTTTTGCTGGCATCAAGGTTTTTCTTAATCTTGGCAGTATCAAATCTTTTCAGCATAGTGATTTCTGCACGCTCTTCAGCAAGATCTTTTTGCAGCGCTTTGGTACGAGCCTTATGAGTAGCGACCTCTTCTTTAAGATTTTCACTACGCTGGTGTAACTCACGGTTTTGCTGCTCAAGTTTTTTGCTAGACAATGCGCTAGTAGACAGTGTTTGTATCTGCTCCAGCTGCTTTGCAATGGTGGCTTTTTGATCAGCGTTTTCATTGCTCAATTTTTTAATTTCAGCCTCGCGAATATCAATTTGCGCTTGATATTCAGCCTTAAGCTTGTCTTCAATTTCAATCATCATTTCTAGGCGTTTTGCCGCTAACATAGTTGTTTCCTGTTAAGTTTCTTGGGGGTGGGGTGGATTTGATTCTTTTCGTTAGGTTGTGTAAATCGTGGCGGCGCTATAGCAAATTTAGTCCGATTATTGAATTCACACGATTAAACTAATAGTTACTACGATTTATTACGATTAGAGGTCCCGCGTTTTTTAAGCCGAGTTATTTGTCTTTCTTGCTGCTTTAACTCTTCAGGGGTCAATCGGCGTTCACGCTTGCGACGCATATCTACCTGTTTATAAAGCTCGGTAATCCCTTTCTGGTCTAGCTCCATCCATTTTCCTTCCGACAAAATTGGCGGAATAACCACACTGGCATAGCGTATACGTTTTAGGCGGCTAACCATCATGCCTTGTGATTCCCACAGGCGGCGCACTTCGCGGTTTTTCCCTTCCTTAAGTGTTACTTGAAACCAACGATTAATGCCTTTACCGCCAGCAATATCTATCCGATAAAATTTGGCAACACCGTCTTCTAGCTGCACTCCGTCAACCAAGTTTTGCAGCATTTCGTTATTTACCTCACCCATAATTCGGCATAGGTATTCGCGCTCTACACTAGATGATGGATGCATTAGAGCATTAGCCAACTCTCCATCATTAGTGAAAATGAGTAAGCCGCTAGTGTTGTAATCTAGCCGGCCTACTGACACCCAGCGCTCACCAGGAATGTTAGGCAGGCTGTCAAATACTGTCGCCCTACCTTCAGGGTCATTCTTCGACGTAATCTGCCCTTCGGGCTTATTATAAATAAGTACTCGACTACGTTTTTCTTTCGGCGCCAAGCGTTTTAAGGGGCTGCCGTCAACGCCAATTTTATCCTCAGGCTCGACCCTGTCACCCAAGGTAGCTTTATTACCATTAACAATAATTCTGCCTGCCTCTATCCAGCGTTCCATTTCACGGCGTGAACCTAAGCCAGTGGCAGCCAGCACTTTTTGTAATTTTTCAGAACTCATTGCTGGTTTTTCAGAACTTATTGGCGGTCTTTCAGAACTTGTTGGTGGTTTTTCAGAACTCATTTTTTGTCACTGCTATTATCAATTGGCAACTCAGCTACACTGTTATCAATGGCTATGGTGTCAGAATCATTTTCAGAATTTTCTTCAACGGTGCTGTCAGAATAGTCTTCAGCAAACAACGATGAACTGTCATTCTCAGCTACAACTTCCGCTTCTTCTATAATCTCGTCTAAACCGGCATCGTCATTCGCACTCTGCACGAGCTGACTAATAAATTTACCAGTATCTTCACTAACAGGCTCGGCAACGTCTTCAATCACTTCTAGACCAAGCTCAGCAGTTAAATTATCTAAGTCTTGAATTTCTGCTAGCGGCGGCAATTGATCCAAGCTTTTTAAATTAAAATAATCTAAAAAAATTTTGGTCGACGCATACATTGCCGGCCGACCTGGCACCTCACGATGCCCTACTACACGAACCCAATCTCTATCCATAAGGGTGCGAATAATATTGCTACTTACCGCAACACCACGAATCTCTTCAATATCGCCACGGGTGATAGGTTGACGATAGGCAATCAGCGCCAAAGTCTCTAATAATGCCCGCGAGTATTTTTGCGGTTTCTCTTCCCACAAACGGCCTATCCACGGCGCTAAGTCATCGCACACTTGAAATCGGTAACCACTCGCCACTTGCATCAACTCAAAACCGCGACCTTTAATGTCATTAGTAATATCATCTAAGGCGGCTTTTATTTCATCTCTAGCAGGGCGCACTCCATCTTCTTCAAACAAGCTTTCTAGCTGAATAACTGTCATTGGTTTGCCAGCAGCTAATAATGCGCCTTCTAAAATTCTTTTTAGTCTATCGGGATCGAATGTCATGATGCTCTTGCTTTCACGTGTATGGGTCCAAAATCTTCGGTTTGAACTATCTCAACTAACTGCTCTTTTATTAATTCCATTATCGCCAAAAAGGTAACCACAACACCTAAGCGCCCTTCGTCTACAACAAATAAAGACACAAAAGGTACAAACTGCTTACCCTGTAATTTACTTAGCACCTGTGACATACGCTCGCGAGTCGATAATTGCTCACGCTCTACTTGGTGACTGGCATACATATCGGCACGCTTTAACACTTCCGCTAGGCATACTAATAGTTCTCTCATTTCTACGTCAGGTTCAGGCCGCTGCTTATCAACTTCTGGCGGTTCGGCAGAGGCTTGATGCACATTACGTCCCAATCGTGGTAATTCATCAATATCTTGCGCTGCAGCTTTAAAGCGTTCGTATTCTTGCAAGCGACGTATTAATGCAGCTCTTGGATCTTCGCCATCTTCGTCTAAAACTTCTTCGCTACGTGGCAATAACATACGCGACTTTATTTCGGCCAACATGGCTGCCATTACCAAGTATTCTGCGGCTAATTCAAACTGCATTGAATCCATTAGCTCAACATAAGAAATATACTGTTTGGTAATTTCAAACACATTGATTTCTAAAATATCGATGTTCTGCCGCTTAATTAAATATAGTAGTAAATCTAACGGCCCTTCAAAGGTATCTAAAAACACCTCAAGCGCTTCAGGTGGAATGTATAAATCTTTAGGTAGTACAGTAACTGCTTCACCACGAACTATTGCAAACGGCATTTCTTCCTGCTGGGCACCCATCGCCTGCCTTGCCATTTCTAGGCGCGAGACAATTTTCTCTTGGTAATCAGGCTGGTCATGCTCAGGTATTGCTTGCTCGACCGCCACAGACGCTAATTGCTCTGGCGCGTCTGCGGACAGCTGATTCGATGAATTATCGGCAGCGTCACTCATGAATGGTCAATCTTATTAAAATGCATGACTCATTATAACCGCTAGCACAGGCTCTAGCACAGACAAAAATCACCACTGGCCTCGGGTTTACTAAAATAGTTAGATAAAATCTTCCACTGAACCCTTCCCATCCCGCATAACCAGTGGCACATCATCCTCAAATGCTATAACCGAGGTCGCTTCAAAGCCACAAAAGCCTCCGTCTATGACTAAATCAACTTCATACTCTAGAGTTTCTCGGATCTCCCAAGGGTCAGTTAGTGGTAGCTCTTCGCCAGGCATTATTAGAGTAACGCTCATCATCGGCTCACCTAATTCATCCAACAAACCAAGAGTTATAGGGTTTTCTGGCACTCGGATGCCGATAGTCTTACGCTTGGCTTGCATCAAACGCTTTGGGACCTCGCTAGTGGCAGGCAAAATAAAGGTATAAGGCCCTGGCGTATGTGCCTTTAATAAGCGATATACGGCATTGCCAAACTTGGCATAAGTCGATATCTCAGAAAGGTCTCGACATACCAAGGTAAAGTTATGACTATCATCTAAGCGTCTGATTCGGCGGATTCTATCCATCGCTTTTTTATCGCCCATATGACAGCCCAAGGCATAGGCGGAATCAGTCGGATAGGCGATAACACCGCCATCTTTAATAATATCTGCCGCTTGGCGAATTAGACGCTGCTGGGGATTATCCGGGTGAATACTAAAAAACTGACTCATTGTATTCCTTCACTAGCTAAGGTCTCACGACTCAAAGTAATTGATGCATCAATTGACGCTATAAACTTAGCATGTTTCCAAATTGGCATAATACCCTTAGGTATCGATTGGCGCTTACCTATCCTCCGCCAACCATGCTTTGGTGAGTGGAAATCGCTGCCTACTGATACCGGCAGCTCTTTCTTCAAACAAACAGCTTGTACCATACCAATGGCTTTAGCGCTGGCATTAACCGCAGCAAGCTCAATTGCTAAGCCGCCTGCATCAATAAAATCATCAACCAACTCACCTAATTTAGTACGCGTAAGCTCGTAGGCTTCTGGATGAGCCAATACCGCGACCCCGCCACTGGCGTTAATCCAGCCAATCACTTCGTCTAATTCAGGCCACTGGCTTGCCACATTACCTAATTTTCCCGCCCCTAAATACTTGGTGAAGGCCTGATTAAAACTACTCACCACACCCCGATTAACAAGCACCTGAGCAAAATGAGGTCGACATGGCGGTTTACCCGCACTCAACTCCATAACCTCTGGCAAACTATTAGCGATACCTACCTTGGCGAGTTTTACCGCAATGGCTTCAGCACGCGCTTGCCTAAGATTTTGCATCTGAGCAACACCTTGCTTAAATATCTCATTATCAACATCGACATTTAGACCAACAACATGGATACCGCGACCCCGCCAAGCACTAGAAAACTCTATTCCGGCTTGCAGCTGCATCTCGCCTTTTTTTGGTTGGCCTCCCACTCTCTTAGCCGCACCCTCACGCAAGGCCAAAAAACCATCTACAGTGTCATGGTCAGTTAGCGACATCATCTCTACATTTTCATCCAGCGCTGCTAACATCAAAGCTTGGGGCGACAAGCTACCATCAGATGCGGTGCTATGTGTGTGAAAGTCTACAATTGTTACCATCAGAGCCTTTGAGCGGTTGTGTATTCGTAAAAAAGCATTAACATGCTTTCTTTTAATTTAACGCCAAGTGTCGGCAATTTGGAACAACAAAGCAATATGAAACAGTTCGCAGAACTTATTCCCATCGCATTATTTTTTATTGTTTACCAAATGAATGGCTCTGTATTAGAATTTGGCGGCTGGAGGCTCACTGTTGACGGTATATTTACCGCCACACAGGTACTTATCGCTGCGACCACTGTCCAAGTAGCAATTACCGTCATAATTACTAAAAGACTCGAAAAAAAGCAAATAGGTATTCTTGTCGCTATTTGGTTATTTGGTGGCTTAACGCTAATTTACCGCGATCAAACTTTCATTCAACTAAAACCAACCATTTTTAACTGGATACTTGCCATAGTATTTACGGGCAGCCAGTTTATTGGTGATAAAAACCTAATGGAACGTACCCTAGGCAAACAATTAAAATTACCCAAAAACATATGGGCGCGAATTAACTGGCTGTGGATCACCAATTTTATAGTCGTTGGCGCATTAAACCTTGTGGTTGCATATAATTATTCTGAAGCCACTTGGGTTAGCTACAAGCTATATAGCGCCATTGGCTTCACCCTCGTACTGTCAATTTTAACTGTAATAGTATTAACACCTTATTTAAAAGACCAAGACTTAGATAAGGCTGAGGAAGATAAATAATGTATTACGCAATTATTAGCGACGATGTTGCCAACAGCCTAGAAAAACGGCTGGCGGCTAGGCCTGATCATATTCAGCGCCTAAAAGATTTAGTTGAACAAGGCCGTTTGCTCGTGGCTGGTCCACATCCCGCCATCGACAATGAAGACCCAGGCGAAGCAGGCTTTACCGGCAGTTTAGTGATTGCTGAGTTTGACAGCTTAGAAGACGCTCAAAGCTGGGCCGACGATGACCCCTATATTGCCGAAGGCGTGTATGCCAAAGTCATCGTAAAGCCATATAAAAAAGTACTACCTTAAAATTTAATCAACACCTTATAGACATAGGCAACAAGTGAAAAAATTAATTTCTATAGCATTAACAACTATAACTCTGGCGCTACTATCACTTAATAGTCTGGCGCAATCAGCGCAGTGGGTAACTGACGAACTGTCTGTAACCATGCGCTCTGGTAAAAGTAATCAACATAAAATTATTAAATTTTTAACCAGTGGCACTAAAGTAACAATATTAGAAGTAGATGAAGAAACTGGTTATAGCCTAGTGCGTGTTGGCAACAAAGAAGGCTGGGTTGTCAGCCAGTATCTAAACGGCGAAAAACCGCCGCGGGAACAATTAGCCGATGCTAAAGCAACGATTGCTCAACTTACTGATAACAGCACCCCTATTCAGAAAAAACTGGCTGACTTAGAAACTAAAAGTCTTAACCAAGGTGAAGAAATTGGATCACTTAAAACAAGCAATCAAACCTTGTCTGCCGAGCTAAAGCGCATTAGAGAAGTTGCCGGTGGCGCGTTAAATCTAAACGAGCAAAATCACAACCTTATTGAAAAGAATCAAATGCTACAAAATGACGCTGACTTACTGCGCGCCGAAAATGAAAGATTAACTGATAACACCAAAGTAGAATGGTTTTTAAACGGTATATTTGCTGTCGGCTTTGGAGTTTTTATCGCTTTATTTGTTCCTCGCTTGGCACCTCGCAAAAATCATTCAGAGTGGAACTAAGCCACTATAACTTCATCAATTGATTAAACAGGTGATTGTGATGAAAAAAATATTAAATACTAAATGGTTGGCATCACTAGCAATGAGCTTACTACTATTACCGGTTATTGCGCTTGCCGCTGACAAACCAGTCGTTGTGCTAGAAACTAATTTTGGCAATATTGAAATCAGCTTAAATCAAGAAAGAGCACCCATTACTGTTGCCAATTTTTTAAGTT
This sequence comes from Pseudomonadales bacterium, assembly GCA_046710535.1. Classification (GTDB taxonomy): domain Bacteria; phylum Pseudomonadota; class Gammaproteobacteria; order Pseudomonadales; family CAWVSB01; genus CAWVSB01. The sequence continues at coordinate 69,281 of JBKEHH010000001.1, read as the reverse complement.
ATGTAGATGAAGGCTTTTACGACGACACAATTTTTCACCGAGTCATTCCTGACTTTATGGTTCAAGGCGGTGGCTTCACCAAAAGTATGAAGCAAAAACCGGGGAAAGCGCCAATTATAAATGAGTCGTCTAATCGCCTACACAACGACCGCTACACTGTAGCAATGGCACGTACTAACGATCCAAATAGTGCGACATCCCAGTTTTTTATTAATGTTCGCACTAATGGCAGCTTAGACTTTGTGCGCAATAAGCCAGGTTATGCCGTATTTGGTGAAATAACCGCTGGTAAAGAAGTTGTATACACCATCTCGCTACAGTCCACTGGTAGAAAAAGTGGTTTCGGCGACGTACCAGAAAAAAACATTTTTATTCTAAAAGCCTATCGTAAAGTTAGCGAATGACAGATTTAAGTATCAACTTAAATAAAATAGCACTGATTCGTAACTCACGCGTCACCGAATATCCGTCAGTGCTAGAGCATGCGAATATGTGCATTAACGCAGGCTGTGACGGCATAACCGTTCACCCCCGCCCTGACCAGCGTCACATTCGTGCTAGTGATTGCTATGAGCTTGCCGCTAACATAAAGGTTGAGTTAAATATTGAGGGCAATCCATTTGCACCCCCAATGAAAAGTAGTCGTAGTGATGTAAGTGACTACCCAGGTTTTATGGAATTAATCCGTGATATAAAACCAGCCCAGTGCACTTTAGTTCCTGATGGTAATGACCAACTGACCTCAGACCATGGCTTTGATTTAACCGCTAGTGGTGCAAAACTAAAACCGATTATTAATGAACTATTAGAACTTGGCGTTCGCGTTAGTTTATTTATGGATCCAGACGTTGAGCAAATAAAACTCGCGGCTAAGCTCGGCGCTCATCGCGTAGAGCTATACACCGAAGCTTACGCCGAAGCTGTACTACACAATGAAAATATTAGCGCAACATTAGCGCTATATGTTACTGCCGCTAAAGCCGCAATAGCGGTAGGTTTAGGTGTTAATGCCGGCCACGATTTAAACCTCACTAACTTAACTCAGTTTAACAATGCCATGCCTGAACTATTGGAAGTCAGTATTGGTCATGCCTTTACGGTCGACTGCATTGAAATGGGTTTAGTTAACGCGGTAAAGGCATACCAACAAGCATTGGGTAAGCCAGCTTAATCCATCCTTGCTGTATATGACTCTAGTGAATCGGTACCGACATTCATATTTTTTAAGATGCCATTTTGAATACCGTAAATCCAGCCATGCACAGTTAGGTCAGCGCCTTTACGCCAAGCTTTTCTAACCACTTCAGATTCACAAACATTATTCACTTGCTCAATAACATTAAGTTCGCACAGTAAATCTTCTTGTTCAGCTGGTGGCAGGCCCTTAAGTTTATCTTCGTTAAAGCGATATACATCTTTTATATGTCGCAACCAATGGTCAACCAGCCCTAGCTGCTGATCACCCATCGCAGCGTGCACACCACCACAACCATAATGACCACAGACTATAATGTGCTTCACATGCAGTATTTCTACCGCAAACTGAATAACTGACTGACAATTTAAATCAGTGTGCGCCACAATATTTGCAATATTGCGATGCACAAATACCTCACCGGGTGGCAAGCTAATAATTTGATTGGCCGGAACACGACTATCAGAACAGCCAATCCACAAATACTCCGGTGCCTGCTGCTTAGATAATTTAGCGAAAAACTCTGGGTCTTGCTCAGATATATCCCTAGCCCAGTTCTCGTTACTCTCGAAAAGATGTTTTAGCTTAGGCAACTTTAGGGCCTCCTTAGTTATAATTATTGTTATAAAGGTTTTTATCTAAAATTATTAGTTAAGCTCGCTGTAACGTTGGCCTAAAGCTTTATACAGTTGATCTGAAAAATCCCCTGCCGAGGTATCTAATTGTAGTGACAATTCAACCAAATGCTCATTATCTTCACGCCCTGCCCAATTTTTAATATACGTACCTTCTTTATAGCCATTATCTTGGCGGAAGAAATTGAGTACATTTTTACCTACATAAGCTATGTATAAATCATCTAAGCTCATATCAGCTGAATCAAGCATAGACATGAAGTCTACAATAGAGAATTTTCTGGTCGCTAATACTGACGTCGCAAGTTCTTCTGTTGCGTCTAACACACCACGCTTTGGCACATTACCTACATTCAAATCGCTAACTAAGCTCGCTGCTATTTGCTCAACACTGCGCCCGTCAAACAACATGCTCATCCCAAAATGCCAAATATCAACGATCTCTAGCTTTACTTGCTCCATTTCTGGCGTTTGCTTCTTCCACCATTTATAGCCGTAATGATCAATAAGCTCACCGCACTCAATCCACAGCGCTCGGTGCCAAGCAAATTTTTGCTTTATCCACTCAGGGTGCACTTTAGTATTCATTCGGTCTTGCATGGCTAGCATGGCGGTAAACTGATCACGCATGGCGCGCTATTACTCCTACTTAGATTATCTAATAATGTATTTTCTAATTAATACTCCAGTGCATATTACCGCAAAAACTCCCCAACACCGATAACAAATTTTATCCCAAACTAAAGCCTAAAAACTTAATTGCAATAACAGCATTACCCTGTTCTAACAAATATTTTTATCCACATAAACTGTGGATAACTTGGTGGATAACTCGCCACGCGTAAGCTACAGCGGTAATAAACCGTAGCGATTACACAGATTGCATATTTTTCAACCGAAAATAATATTTACTATAAAAAACAAGTACTTGTATAGCTTTTATAACAATGATTATTAACTTTGCCCGCTAAATCACTCTATTCAGTCAATGACAAATAATAGGAAATTGCTCTTGTGCATAAAAATCAATGTTGAAATATAGATATTACCGACTTATTTATTTCTAACTATAAATAATCTAAATAGATTATAGTTAATCTAAAAAGATTATTAAGTAAATGAAAGAGTAATCGAGCTGTATACAAAATAACGATCTAACAACAGGGGAAATAATGAAAAAACTAACAATGATTGCATCAATTGCACTGGCCACTTTAGCCAGTCAGACCGCTACTGCAGCGCCGTATTCCGGCCTCTACGTTTTTGGCGATAGTTTATTTGACAGTGGCGGTAACGCTTCAGCTGCTTTTACAGGCAACGGTATACCAGGAGTACGAGCCACCAATTTGGTTGGCCCAACTTATCAAGCAGGTTCAGGGGAAGTATCAGGAAGAATTAGCCCGCAATTTATTGCTGACAATCTTAGCGTTGAGCTTACTGGCTCAGAATTTGGCGGAACCAACTACGCAGTAGGCGCACATCGATCAGCTGACACCTTAGAATCAGTGACTACTTTAGGTGGGAAATACTCAGCACCTGCTGGAGAATTTAATTCATACTTCTACGATTTAAGCCTTAATGGCGGTTCGGTTGACCCCAACGCCATGTATCTTTTAAACGGTGGTGGTAATGATTTAGGGGCACTAATAAGTGGTGTGTTTACCGCTTTTGACATTGCTGATAATTTAACCGCCACCGCCAAAGCATTGGCAGACAGTGGCGCAAATTACATTGTTGTAGCTGATGTACCCAACTTTGCTGTATCACCAACGGCAAGTGTATTAGACGACAGCCTAATAGGTCTTTTAAACAGTATAATAGATGGGCAAAATACAGCGTTACTGAGCGGAATAAACGCTTTAGATGCCAACGTTGTATTATTAAATACTTATCAATTCTCTGAAGAACTGTTTGCTGATCCAAGTGCTTTTGGTTTTAACTTGAGCTCAGCAGAGCTATCTGCTAACTGTTTTGAACCAACTCCCACTGGTTGTGGAGGCTCAAAACCTAAAGGAAATGTTGATTCTGTCAATCCAAATCCTGACCTATTTTTCTTTAATGATAGCCTTCATTTCACCACGCTTGGTAACAAAATTTTTGCTGACTACATTAATTCTGTATTAAATGCTGGTAGCGAATTAGCCTTACTACCAAACCTTGCAATGGATAGCGTTCAAGCACAGTGGCAGGCAGCAAGGCCAACTATGCGCGCCAACCGCTGGGGCAGTAATCTAAGTGATAATGACAGTAAATTTAGCGTTTATGGCACATTGCAACAAAGTGAGAACAATCGAGATACCTTAATAGGCCGTCTAGAAGGTGAAAATGAAGCTCAAAGCTACCATGTTGGCGTTAACTTTCATGCCAGCAACAATGCTTACTTTGGTGTGTTGTTAGGTAGAAGCGATAACGAGCTTAATGTCGGCGTATCACAATATGAAATGACTAGCACAGACATTTCATTCTTAGGTGCTTACAACAATAGTGCATACTTTGTTGAAGCCATTTATACCTTTTCAGACAACGACTATAGCGATCTCGATCGTAGCTTTAGCTTAGGGCCGCTTAACCAAAGAACTGAAACAGGCAGTACCGACGGTGATACATCATCACTTGCCATTCAAGCCGGTTATGACCTATTTAAAGGTGAAGAAAACTACCGCCTAGGGCCAATTGTTGGTTATGAATACATAGACGTCACTGTTGATGCCTATCAAGAGATTGCTTCACTCTCTACTAGCCTTGTAGTCGGCGAGCAAAATGTCAGCTCATCAGTATTATTAGCTGGGTTATTTGGCAGCATAGGTTTAGGCATATGTGACTGCGAATTTTACGGTGAAGCGGTATATCGTGATGAAGACAAAGATGGGCGCAATGATGTTGAACTAGGCTTAGTAACTGTTGGCAACAACCGCTTTACTCTACCTGGCCAAAGCCTTGATGATAGCTCAGTAACTGTTGATCTTGGTTTCAATGCTAGCCTAACAGAAGCGTTAAGCTTGAATGTAAGTGCTGGCGCATCAGACTCAGATGATAGTGATGGCCTATGGTATGGCGCGACTTTATCGTTCGATTTGTAGTAGCTTTTCTATTAAAAAATAAAACTATATAGATTAATAGTTTTAGAAGATAAAAACCTGCTATCTAATTAGATAGCAGGTTTTTTTATGCAATATCGCTATCATGAAAGTTGGTCTCGCCCTAGCTGTAACCAGCTACCCCGCTAAACTCAAAATAAATACCAGGCTTGTTAGCTCAAAACTTTAGCATCCATTAGAATAACCAATTCATAAGCTACCACTATCGAGATATCTAATGAAAAACCCTAACTGCAAGCATTATTGTCAGCGTATTTATAATGACAGGCTGTGAATCGTTAACCTCAGCACAAAACATCAACAATAACGGGTTTTCAAACGTATCGTGCGAACAAATTAATTCCGTATTTAAAGCTTGTGGTAACGACAAAACTTCCCTAGATAGTATATTGGCATTAGCAGGTCTTACTATCACAAGCTTTGGCGACTTAACCGCCAATGAGATCTTTACACAAACCAGAGATACAGCGAATGTAGCGTTACTGGTAAAAGGATGCGGGACTAGCGTTTAAGGTAGCCGGATTTTGCCTGACGATTTAAAGCAGTTTTTCTACTAATAATACCTTTTCTATAGTGAGCAAAAGAAAACTTTACTCAGCCTTCACTCATTAATAGTTATTAAAGGCTTTCGGCACTAACTAGCAGAACTATCACTTTTAGTATAATTAACCTCACTGATAAAAATACCATTAATCATACCAATAGAAAATAATGGTATAGCCGCAAAGCTATTGTTTACTAGCTTTCGTAGTATATTTCTACAATTATGGTCTATAGTTATTATAATCGAGCTTAACTTTACCTGACGGCAATAAAAGAATGAGATCTCAGCGAAGCAAAATATTAATAGGAATTTTAGCAGCCTCTTTGCTGGGCGTTCTGCTGCTATTATTTCTCGGCCGATATTTATGGAAAAACTCTGTCTTAATTGAAGAACAGCGTCTGGAAGCTTTTTCATTCGAACTTGGACAGCAAGCTGAAAATGCCATCATTGATGCCCGCGATTTACTGGCCCAGCTTAATAATTCATCACTTTCACCTTGTTCACCTAAGCATATACAGCTAATGCAAGAATCAGCTGTTGCGCGCCCATATATTCGCGCTATCGGTTATTGGATAGCTGCTGAGCGACAATGCGGCGCAGGGTTTATTCAGGGAATAGAATTTACCCCACCACGGGCGAGTCGTATTTATGATTCTGGCGTGATTGCTTGGTGGCCAAGCAAGGAAACTGAGGTAGGTGGGATTGAGTTATTTTTAATGCGGTTTGGTGAACATGATGTTGTTATCGACCCACGTCTAGTCATTAGTTCTGAGCTAGTCGAGCAAAGCGCCGGACTTTGGGTTGAAGGCTTGCCGATGATCGCTACTGGCAAGCAAATTGATTTGCCACACCCCAAGTTTTTAGAACTTGGTTTAACAGTAGATGATGCCAATAAACGTCTTCTTTCACGGTTTTCTTCGGGCACTATTTTCCCTATTGATGTAGTGGCAGAGCAACCAATGGATGAAATATGGGATCGCTACTTGCCGATCTTACTAACAGTAGGCACCTTGATATTACTATTAATCATATTGTGGGGGTTTGTTGTTCTGCATTACTCTCGCCAGCGTTTCAGTTTAGCCACCGAGTTACATGATGCCGTTATGAATGGTCAAATTAAGGCTAAATATCAACCGATAATGAACCTGCATACTAATACTTGTTACGGCGCTGAATCCCTAGCTAGGTGGGTGCGTGAAAGTGGTGAAGAAATTAGTCCAAACATATTTGTACCACTAGTTGAGACTGCTGGCCTTTGTACTGAATTAACCAAGTTAATGTTAAATGAAGTATTGCGCGAGCTGGGTGAGTACTTGAAAACCAATCCAGGTTATATAATTAACATAAATCTTTCGGCAAGTCACTTAGAGGCCAATCATTTCATGGAATACCTTGCTGCGCAGTTAGCGAAAACAGGGGTGCCAGCAGCTTCTGTTGGTTTAGAAATAACCGAGCGCGGGCTTATTGACAGTGATGACGCTCGCCAACGTATAAGTAAGTTAAGACAACGGGGACATCGAATCTCTATTGATGACTTTGGAACGGGTTATTCTAGCTTGTCGTATTTGGAAGGTTTTGAGTTAGATGTACTTAAAGTAGACAAGTCTTTTATTGATGCTATAGAAACCCATGGGGTAACTAGTAATGTAGTAGCCCATATAATTGAGATGGCTAAGTCGTTAAAATTAGACATAGTTGCCGAAGGTGTTGAATTAGAACATCAAGCCCAATGGTTAATAAAACAGAATGTAAAAATGGTGCAGGGCTATTTATATAGCAGACCAGTGCCAGCTGAGGCATTTATTGATTTTGCACTTTCAAAACAAATGAATAGCGATAATATCGTCGAGCTTCACTCTGTTGCGGTATAAGTAAGTTAAAATATATTGATAAGCATGATGCACACTGGAGTTAGAGTCACTTGAAAAGCTATAAACAAACCTTGTTAGTCAAGCTATTGAAACTCTCATGTATCTTGCTATGTATAGCAACGCTGTCGGCTTGTGAAGCGCTTAACACCCAATATGAAAAATCCTCTGGAACAAAAAAAACATGTCCAGCAGCACAAAGTCAGTAACTAAATCGGCTAAGCCGACATTGGCAGTGGTTACCGGTGAAGAAAGCATAGACCAAGCAATGCAGGCGTTGCTGAGTAAAGAAGAAAAGCCGTTAACAACTGATAACGTTGGTTATTACACCGACTTACAATATGCCAATATGCAACAAAAGCTGGACGACAGTGTTGCTATCGTCACGCGTAATGACAGTGGTATTAATATTACTTTCCCCGGCTCTTCTGCGTTTGCCACTAACAGTGACCGTATTAATGATACAGCTAAAAAAGCGCTTGCCGCAGTGGCTAGTATTGTTAGCACCTATGACAAAACCTTGGTGATTGTAGAAGGACATACCGATAATCGTGGCGACCCGAAATATAATCAGAGCTTATCTGAAAAACGAGCGCTGTCGGTTGGCGAAAATATGATGACGCAAAATATCGCTATGGATCGAATTGTGGTGATGGGCTTTAGCTCGACTCGCCCGGTAAGTAGTAACGATACATCTGAAGGTCGTGCGCAGAACCGGCGTGTGGCATTAATCCTAAGACCGATTATGGCTGAGCTGGATACTAAGTAGTTTATTTAGGTTTCGCCTACTGGCGAGTTACCTTTCTTTTGTGTGAAAAGAAACGTAACCCAAAGAAAGCACACCAAGCTTTGTCGCCCTTCGGGGAACCTGAGATATTAAGAAAATAGCGGTCGCTCGGCAACTCGCCTACGGCTCAAACATCCCTCGCTTTTCACCACTTTTTTCCTAATAACTCAGGCGACTTCAGACTGGGAGCTAAGGTCGAAATCGAGAGAAAAAGGGGGCGTATTTATTTTTTCTTGGCAGCCAAGAAAGGTAACTGACCAAAGGCGAAAGCCTTTAAATAAAACCCAAAACTCCTATATTCCTCACCAGCAGTACCGCTGAAACCTTACTTTACAGTACCGCGCAGTAAAATAAATCATTTGAAAACAATCATTTAATTAGAATTATTATGCTTTTCTATAAAAAAACTGTACAAAAATACAGTACTGTATATAATTACATAAAACGGCTAACGATAAGCACAAAAAAACCATGAAACCATCACTATCTACATTGTTACAACGACGCGACATTTGGCAAGCATCTAGCCATGTGCGTTCTAGTGCGACAATTAGTACTGGTTTTAATGAGTTAGATAATGCCCTGCATGAAGGCGGCTGGCCGCAGGCAAATATTACTGAGCTATTGAGCAGCCAATATGGCATTGGTGAGTGGCAGTTATTATTACCCGCTATAAAAAAGCTCTGTGGCAGTTATGGCCAATGCATGTTGATTGCCCCGCCACACCACGCTAATGCGCCTGCATTGGCAGCAGCGGGAATTAGCGGCAAGCAACTGCTAATACTTAACACTCGTGACTTGGCCCAAACCCTATGGGCGGTCGAGCAAACATTACGCTCTAACGCCTGTTGCGCGGTTGTGTGTTGGCTAGGTAAGCAAAGCTTACAACAAGCCCAACTGCGCAAACTGCAACTGGCTGCTAAAACCGGTAACACTGCGGCATTTTTATATCGCGACAGCAAGTTTAGCCAACAAAACTCACCTGCCACTACGCGCCTAACACTCAATGGCCAGCGCAATAAATTGGCAATAAATATTCTTAAACAAGCTGGCGGCTGGGGTGGGCAGCATTTACTACTCGACCGCGACAGCAATTTAGTTAAACACCAAAAGCGTGTTGCACTGCCTAGCTTTACTAGTAGTACAGCAAAATTAACAACTTCAAATAACAATCATTTACCTAATGTATCGTCAGCCGCTAACCAGCCGCTTACGCTTACTCAATAGTTAGAGGAATCAATATGTTGTGGCTATGCTTAAACTTCTCAAAACTGCCGTTAGAAATATTTACCAGACACCAAGCTAATAACCAGTCGCAGGCAAGTCTTGTGGTGGAAAACAACCGCGTGCTTATGTGCAACCAACAAGCCCATCAGCAAGGCGTTGACAGCGGCATGTCGGTTAACACCGCCTATGCTTTGGCAGAACAGCCTCAAACCATTGCGCGTGACCGTGACAAAGAAGTAGACGCGTTAACTCAACTAGCGCACTGGGCATATCGCTACACGCCGTCAGTTAGCGTTGGGTCACCTAACGACTTATTACTAGAAATAAGCTCAGTACTAAAGCTATACCAAGGTTTAGACAATATTGTTAATGATATAAGCAACCAGCTAAGCAATATGGGTTATAGCTGCCAGATTGGTTTGGCACATACGCCTAAAGCGGCATGGCTAATGGCACGGGCACAGCCTGGCCAACACGCGCAATACTTTGACACTAGCAGTAACACCTTAGATAAAAGTATGCTGAAAATGCAGTTAGAGAAAATTCCACTTAATTTAATTAACTGCCCGCAAAAACAAAAAGACCAGTTACAAAAATTAGGCTTGCACTATATTGGTGAGCTAATGGATTTACCGGTTAACGCTATAGGCCGCCGCTTTGGAAAACACTTTTTACGTTACATAGCAGAGCTTCGTGGTGACATTAGCGACCCACGCTTATTTATTCAGCCGCAAAAGCATTTTCAACGCAGCGCATGGTTTAGTGACGGCATTACCAATAGCCAAGCATTGCTGTTCCCTATGCGTCGCCTGTTAGAAGAATTCAGTCAGTTTTTACATAGTCACCAATTAGACTGTAGCCAACTAACATGGAAGCTTAAATACGTTGAGGGTGACAAAGACATAACAGTGAATTTTTCTCAGCCAAGCCATCTAGCCAAAACATTTTTTGAGCTAAGCCGCGAAACCATAGAGAACACCAAATTAGAGGGCGCCATAGAAAGTATTTCATTGCACTGTGAAGACTTCTCTCAGTTGGAGCGACAAAGCGAAACCTTGTTTGTTAATGAGACAAAAACTGATATCACGAAAATTACCTCGTTAATTGATAAATTAGCTAGCCGTTTAGGTAAAGAGCCATTAGAGCAATTAGTTGTTCAACATGAGCACTTGCCAGAACAAGCCAGCATGGCAACTCGTCTGCCCCTTAATATTGCCGAGCACAAAAGAGAGCTCGCCCGCCAACAGCTAGACTTGAACTTTAATGCACCTAAGCCACTTTGGTTATTACCAGCACCGGTATCGATTAACCAAACTAATAAAGGTTTATTTTGGAACGGCAAGCTGACGTTAAAGCAAGGTCCTGAACGCATTGAAGACCATTGGAAAAGTACCGCCGTTAAGCGCGACTATTTTGTAGCCGAGCATGAAAATGGCAGTGTTTACTAGGTTTTTCATGACAACAGTGACGACCGCTGGTTTGCCCAGGGGGTATTTTCTTAAACCAAATTTGCAGCTAACTAATCACTAGCTATCTGCCACCGAATCGAACCGTGGGCCAAAGTAGCCTTTATGCACTCCCCCTGCCATTGCCCACTTTGGCCTGCAGTTCGAACCATTAGTAAAAAGCCTTAAGACAGCAAGGCTAACTAAAAACAGAAAGTCTCGTTATACGCCCTTGCAGTTTTTGCTCAAGGGCTTTTTTAGCCGAATCAAAATATGCCCTACGCAGAATTACACAGCATTAGTAACTTCACTTTCTTACGTGGCGCATCATGGCCAGGTGAGCTAGTGGCTACTGCTGCAGAGCAAAATTACCAAGCCATCGCTATTTGTGACGAATGCTCACTCGCAGGTATAGTTAAAGCGCACATTGCGGCCAAAGCTAACAACATAAAACTTATTGTAGGCAGTGAATTTAACAGTGATGAATTTTCCCCTCCACTGTCACTTGTATTGCTGGCACCTAACCGGCTTGCTTATGAGCAATTGTCTGCATTAATTACCTGCGCCCGCAGGCGTAGTAAAAAAGGCAGCTACACCCTGCTAGCAAAAGATTAAGAGCGGAAAACTCAACAACTATTGGCCATTTGGTTACCTAAAAGAAATAGCTCAAGTAACGAGTTGGTTATTGCCCAAGGCCAATGGTTGCAAAATATATTTGCTAACCGCTTATGGCTTGGTGTTAGCCAGCTATTAAGGGCCTGCGATCATAGTAATTATTTATGGAAGTACCAACTAGCCACCACCTTGGAAATACCTATGCTGGCATGCGGCAATATACATATGCACAGTAAAGAGCAGAAGCCACTACAAGACATACTGACCGCTATTCGCCTAAATACACCAGTGTAAAAACTAGGGGCATGCTTACAAGCTAACAGCGAGCAACATCTACGCCCCATAAGTACACTACAAAAACTTTATCCAAAACCGCTACTTGAAGAAACCTGTCTTATAGCATCGCTCTGTACTTTTAGCCTTGACGAGCTACGTTATGAATACCCAGAAGAGCTAGTGCCGCCAGAGTTAACCGCAACTGATTACTTGTTGTCTTTAGTCCAACAAGGAGCAAAAGCGCGCTGGCCTAAAGGTGTGCCTCAACACATCCAAAAACAAATAGACCATGAGCTGAAGTTAATTGGCGAATTATCTTATGAATACTATTTTTTAACCGTTTACGACATTGTCTACTTTGCTAGAAGTAACAAGATTTTATGCCAAGGCCGCGGCTCTGCGGCTAATTCTGTTGTGTGCTATTGCCTATTTATCACCGAAGTCTCACCAGAGAAAACCCAATTATTATTCGAGCGCTTTATATCTAAAGAGCGCAACGAGCCGCCTGATATTGACGTGGATTTTGAACATGAGCGGCGCGAAGAAATTATTCAATACTTATATAAAAAATATGGTCGTGACAATGCTGCTTTAATCGCTACTGTTATTACCTATCGTCCGCGCAGTGCAATACGCGACGTCGGTAAAGCCTTGGGGCTTGATGATTTATTTGTCGGCCAACTCACCAAGTCTTTGGCGTGGTGGGACAGAACTGAAGAGTTAAAACAGAAATTTAGTGATGCCAATATGGGCAATAGTAATATTGCCCAGCAGTTTATTGATTTACTACAACAAATATTAGGTTTCCCTAGGCATTTATCACAGCATGTTGGCGGATTTTTAATTACCAACAAACCACTACATACTATTGTGCCGGTTGAGAACGCTTCGATGAAAGAGCGCACAGTTATCCAGTGGGATAAAGTAGCCATTGAAGCCCTAGGTTTGCTGAAAATAGATATACTCGCGCTTGGCATGTTAAGTGCTATTCGAAAATGCTTTGATCTGGTAACCCATCATTACCGCACGCCTATTAACATGGCGTCGATTCCTCCAGAAGATCCTAAAACCTATGCCATGTTATGCCGTGGCGACAGTATTGGTTTGTTTCAAGTAGAGTCGCGAGCGCAGATATCTATGCTGCCAAGACTAAAACCACAATGTTATTATGACCTAGTGATTCAAATCGCTATTGTTAGACCAGGCCCTATACAAGGAGATATGGTTCACCCTTACTTACGTCGTAGGCAAGGCTTAGAAGAAGTCGATTACCCCAGTCCTGATATTAAGTTCGTTTTGAAACGCACTTTAGGCGTACCTATATTCCAAGAGCAAGTGATAAAACTAGCCATGGTTGCCGCAGGCTTTAGTGGTGGCGAGGCAGACCAGTTGCGGCGGGCAATGGCCTCATGGGGGCATAATGGGAATTTACTCTCGTTTGAAACTAAACTTTTAGACGGCATGCGCGAACGTGGTTACAGCGAAGATTTTTCCCAACGCCTGTTTAAGCAAATACAGGGCTTTGGTGAATACGGCTTTCCTGAATCACATGCCGCTAGCTTTGCTTTATTAGTTTATATATCAGCATGGTTAAAATGCCACTACCCTGCTGCTTTTTATTGTGCATTACTTAATAGCCAACCGATGGGGTTTTATTCACCATCCCAACTTATTCAAGATGCTAAGCGCCATGGTATTACAATTAAGCCAATTACTATTGAACATAGCAATTGGGATCACAGCTTAGAAGATGATTCAGCTATTGATAATAACGAGCCACAACCAAGCCTACGTTTAGGGCTACGGCTAATAAAAGGCTTTAATCACGCTGCTGCAGAAAGACTCATTAAAGCCAGAACTACTAATTTTAGTAATCTAAAAGACCTAGCGGCTAAAGCCCAATTAAATAAGTTAGAGCTCACCGCACTAATAAATGCCGATGCAACTAAAACTATTAATCAACATCGCTATCAAGGGCACTGGCAACAACAAGCTATAGAGACAGCTAAACCATTGTTAGTTGAACAAGAATCAACACAATCGTTAGACGATAAGGTAATTTTTATGCCACCAGATGAATTTGCTAATACTGTCACCGACTACAACACCATCGGCTTAAGCTTACAGCGTCACCCACTGGCTCAACTGCGACATATAAAACAATTAAAACCTTGTAGCTTAGCAAACCAGCTCAGTAGTTTGAACAATGGCCGCTTTGTTCGAGTATCAGGCTTAGTTACTGGTAGGCAGCGTCCGAGTAGTGCTAGCGGCGTTATATTTATGACCCTAGAAGATGAAACTGGCAACATCAATGTCATTGTATGGAAAGCAACTCAACAGAATTTCCGCCAAGCACTAATGAATGCAAAATTAGTTGTCATCTACGGCACCTCTGAACATAAGAATGGGGTTACCCATGTTATCGCTGGGCGCATAATTGATTATAGTCACTTGCTAAATAATACACAGCTTAAATCACGTGATTTCCATTAGCTATTAACCACTCACAACAGCATAATAACTACTGATAATTTAATCATTTAAGTATCAAAAGACCTATGAAAAATATAGTTATTGCAGCATCAAAGCGTTCGCCATTTTTATTGGCGCTGTTAGCAATAGCGTTTTCTTTGGCCTGGCAATATTCGCCGCGTGAGCCTAGTAGCTTTGCAGTGACATGGCCACCGATAAACACTGACAACAAACCTTATTTCGATACTCAGTTCGCTTCTAATAATCCAATAGACTTTGTTCACGCTTCATCAGTCGCTCAAACTGGCGGCGGCAATTTAATTGCGGTTTGGTTTGCTGGCAGTCGTGAGGGTGGCAGAGACGTCACCATTAAGTCTACCCGCTTTAATGCTAGTACCAATAAATGGAGTGAAGAAGTTATTCTTGCGACTCCCTGGGATACTCAAATGGCAACCAAGCGCTGGGTAAATAAGCTTGGTAACCCAGTTATCACTTTAGCCCCAAATGGCAGACTATGGTTATTTTATGTATCGGTCGCGGCCGGTGGCTGGGCGGCAAGTGCAATTAATACAATCCACTCAGATGATTTAGGAAGTAGCTGGAGTCAACCAAGACGTCTTATAACAACCCCCTTTGTAAACATCAGCACCTTAGTCAAAGCTGCGCCTATTTATTATGAAGATGGCTCCATGGCGCTGCCGGTTTATCATGAGTTCATGGGGAAATTTGCTGAAGTTTTACATATTGACCAGCAAGGTAATGTATTAAACAAAACGCGAATTACTCATAGAAAAAATTCGCTGCAGCCGGTGTTATTACCGTCTATTGGCAAGCACTCTACCTTGGCATTAATGCGTAACGCAGGTAGTGATAAAATGTTGATTGCCAGTATTAGTGAGGATGGTGGTCAGAGCTGGCAAACATCATATCGCCAGCCTATTCCTAATCCTAATTCCGCTTTAGCGGCTATTCGTCGCAGCGACGACAGTTTAATTGCCATACTCAATAACACCAAAGATGGTCGCAACCAACTCGCGCTTGCCTATTCAACAGACAACGGCGACGACTGGAAGATACTAACGATGCTAGAACAACATGAATTCGGACGCAGGCCTAAACAGCAGTACCTACCTATATTAGAAAAAGATTTTTTTGCCAGTGCTAATGACGCCTCAAAAAAAGAAGCTGGAGTAATTTGGCCTATTTTTTCAAAAAATATTGATGTGCGGATGTGTAAAGAGCCAGGTTGCAAATTTTCTTACGACTACCCTTATTTGATTAAAGGGATAAATGGTATCTACCATTTAGTTTATAGTTGGAACAAAAGTTTTATTAAACACGTTAGCTTTAATGATGCATGGTTGGAGCAGCAATTATGATCAGCCAATGGATGATGTATTTAGTATTACCGATGTTTTTATACTTAATATTGCCAACAGAAAAGCTAAGCACTAAAGGGAAAGGTTTTGCATTTGTGATAATCGTGGCGGTCACGCTTATTCCCGTCAACCAAATAACAACTACTGGTTATATTCGTGGCGTAACCGGCGATATAAGTCTGATTTCACTATGCTGGTTGTTTACCGCATTCGTTGCCAAAGTAACTGGTAAAGACTTAGTAAACCAGCAGCAACGCACTCTTAATATTGTGACTTTATGTATTTTAGCGCTAGTTTTATACCCTGCTAGTTTAGGCTTAGTACAAACAGACCCGTATGTTTGGGGCTATCAGGCTAACAACTTATTAATTGTGTTAGCCATTATCGGTATTGCAATGTGGTATGCAGGTAATTATCACTTAACGCTTTGGATCGCCTTGGCCGTGTTAGGCTTTGCTTTTAAAATAATGGAATCAACCAATTTATGGGACTACATTATTGATGCGTGGCTAGCAATCTTTGTTATAAGTTTGACGATAAAAAAACTATTCAGACGCCTTCGCCCGGCTAGTAAATAAACTAGCCGCAAGAAAAACCACCACGAACATAACAATGTTGCCAATAATACCGGCGTAATAAAGATCAAACGGAACACTAATACTATCTGGCAACAAGCCTTTTTTGGCAAGTAAAGTCCATGCAGTGAATGTGGCTGTAGCCGCAACGCCGACCCATACTGCTTTGGCGTCACCACGTTTGCTAAAAAAGGCGAACAGGTACAACCCTAGCAAGCCTCCACTTAATAATGACACCGCTATTGTCATTGTATCCTGCAGGGTTAGCGTCTCAGCTTGTTGAATCCAAATAGCACCAAAAATCATCAAGGTACTTACAACCGCGGCTAAACCCCAAGCGACTTTCAAGTAATGTTTATCTTCTCTGTTTGGCGCCAGATGCCGTCGATATATATCTGATATGCCAACAGTAGTAATCGCATTTACTGACGAATCCAGAGATGACATTGCCGCCGCTAGTGCCGCTGAAATAACCAAACCAACAGCACCAATCGGCAAATGATGAGTAATAAAATACGGCATGATTTGTTCAGCTTTGACACTGCCATCCAAAATAGCAGTCGGTACTGGGCTTGGAAACACCTGATAAAAAACATACAGGCAAGTACCCAAAAACATATAAAAGGCCCATATGGGAAGACTAGCGAAAGCCACAACCCAAAGACCCTTTTTAGCTTCAGCGGTAGATTTTGCTGCACAAAAACGTTGTACCGTATTTTGATTAGACGAATATTCAGTCAACCAGGTAGTTAAACCCAAAACTAACATCATAGTGCCAGTTTTATTCAGTAAGGAAATATCCCAACTAACCGGGGCTAGCTCACCATTGGCCCATGCGGAAAACCCTAACTTCCCATCGCGACTGGCTATATCAAATACCTGCGTAAAACCACCAGGCAAAGTGTCGATAATTATCCATAAACATAAGACACCACCCAACACCAACACAATGGTTTGCATAACATCAGTCCAGATTACTGCATCAATACCACCTATAATTGTATAGATCGCAACAAAGACGCCGCCAACCACAATTGCTGTAATCGGCGGCAACCCTGTTAGCTCGTGAATAAGTAATGCCAGTAGATACAAAATAGTACTAATACGAACCAACTGTGCAAAAATAAATAAACCCGCACCGTACACTCTTACTGACGGGCCAAAACGATCTTCCAAAAACTCATAAGCAGACACCGCGTTGTTCGCTCGAAAGCGTGGTAGAAACCACCTAGCCACCAAGAAAACCGCTAACGGCAGCATCAGATTGGGTAAATATCTAAGACAAGCAGTCTTGTAGGCATCGGCGGGATAAGCAATAAAGGTAATCGAACTGATCGAAGTACCAACTAAACTTAGACCAATGACCCAACCAGAAAAACTACGTCCACCTAAAAAATACTCTTCAGTATTATTATTACGGCGAGAAAAATATATACCCATGCCTAGTACAATGCTCATATAGGCAACTAATACCGCTATATCTACGGAGTGTAAATTCATAACATCAATTTCTTATTATTTTTTATAGCAATGCCTATCATCACAACTATTTTTGCTGTTGCCGTTTTTCCGCTTCACCAACAGTATTATGATAAAAATTAAACTTAGTCGTTTCATATATCCCGAGTGCTAAGCTTTTCAAATAATCGGCAATTTCAGGATGCTCATTTGAGACATCAATAGCTGGGGTTTCACTATTCAAGTCATGTAATTTTGCATCGCTGCCATCACTATCCATTCGCGCCATAAAGTCTTTAGTTATGGCGCCAATCACGGGGTTACGTTTATCAGAGGTTTGAGTGAATACTGCTCGACTACCCACAATATCAGCCTCAAAAGCTGGACCAAACACATCACGACCCATAGTTGTATTGTCATAATCTAAACCCAACATACCAGCAACTGTTGGCACAACATCTACTAAGCTGGTCGCTTCTTCGATGATTTTCGGCTCCAAAAACTTGGGGCCATACATTATATGCGGCACATGCAAACCATCTAAATCTAGCTCTTCATAAAACGGCTTCATAAATGGTGTGGTTGTTATGCGATTGTTATGATCGCCATACATAATAAAAATAGTATTCTCAAAATAGCCACCCGCTTTAGCCATCTCAATAAATAGCCCGATATTATAATCCAACAAATGCACAGCGTTGAGTTGAGCTAAACTTCTAAATCCCGCCGACTTATATTCTTCTTCGCTAAAACTTAAGGTCTCAAAGCCAGAATCTTCATCGGGAATAGTGAATGGCCGATGATTAGCGGCAGTTTGAATATAAGCAATAAAAGGTTTATTTGGACGTTTTGTAGCCAATATGCGATCAGCCTCTTTAAATAAACTCCAATCCGAAATACCCCACACATCGACCATAGGCTCTGTGTAATTTCCTTCTTCATATAATTTTATGCCATCAATACTTTGTTTAATAACGCCACTCATATTAGCCCAGCCTGCACTGCCACCAATAAAATAGAGTTTTTCATAATTTTTAAAGTGATTCAGTACAACCCGTTGATTAGCAATCATCGGATTACGCGTCGCAGTTTTTATCGAAGACACATCCGGCAAACCGGTAATACTCGCGAAAACTGTTTTTGCCGTACCCGACACCGGTACATAAAAATGTTTAAACAACCAACCATTTTCGGCGAGGTGGTCCAAGTTTGGAGAAACCGGCAAAGGATTGTTATATACCCCTACTCGGCTAGCGCCTAAAGATTCAAGCATAATAAATACGATATTAGGCTGACCTTTCAAACCATCTTTAGAACTCTCAATTCTTCTGTCGTAATCAAGTGTCTCGATATCTGGATTTTTCACTCCGAGATAGTTAGCCATTTGAGGATAATGCTCACGTACTTTCGCCATGTCATGAGATTCGTCACGTAATGCAAATGTGTCATAAAAATTTAATACGGGGTTTATTCCCAAGGCTGTCACTTTGGAGTTACCTGTAACATCGGCATCATTCCAACGCAAAGGAACTGGATTCTCTATATTAAATCCAGCAAAACGCCCTAGCAAGAACAGTAGTGTCATCACACCAAATATGAGTACGCCGCCAGTTTTTTGTAATTTCGTTAGCGTTACTTTTTCTGTTTCTAATGTTTTCGCTGCTAGTAGACGAATGGCAGCGAGTAACACAACGCTCATGGTTATCCACGACAGCGTGATCCAAATAACCGGATAGCTTTCCCACATCATAGTTGTAGAAATAGTCATGTCTTCAGCAAAGCGCAACACGGTGGAATTAACACGCATGCCTAGATAAGAATAATGGCCAAAATCGATAATGTAGACCATTAAAATTGCGGGTATCCACAACACCAAATATCCGGCGGCGATTTTTCTGGTAACCGCTGACTTAGCTATATGAAAATAAGGCAATAAGCCTAGCACCATTAACGGCAAGGTAATTAAGCAGGCAAGACGCAGATCAAACTTAAAGCCGACATAAAGCGTTTTAAACAACGATTGAGCATCGGGATGAATAGTGTCCCCTACTTCAGAAAAACCGAAATAGAATACAGCTCGTAAGAAAGAAAACATCAATAAGCACAGTAATATTGTGCCTATATAAAAGCGAATGCGTCTTGAGTTCCACCAAGCCATGGTAAATCCTTAATATTATTAAAAAATATAGTGCTATTCTAAGCAAAAAGCCGTCAGGTAGCGATTCAAATAACACTGGGCCAAGTATAAGATGACAGTGTGTGAACTAATGGCTATATTAATTACTAACTTGTTATCGTTTTAACCGCGACCTAACTTTTGGAGAGCTTATGACTACTGCCTATGATTTCACCCTGCCAAAACTAAAAGGTGGCGACCTACCCTTACAGGACTATAAAGGCAAAGTTGTTTTATTAGTAAATGTTGCCAGCCAATGTGGCTTAACGCCCCAATATTCCAAACTGCAGGAGTTACAGGAGCAATACACAGACAAAGGCTTAGTTGTAATAGGTGTGCCGTGCAATCAGTTTAGAGGCCAAGAATCAGGTAATGACGAAGAGATTGCCACTTTTTGCGATACTCAATATGGTATTAGTTTTCCGATGGCTAGCAAAGTTGATGTTAATGGTGA
Organism: Pseudomonadales bacterium; assembly: GCA_046710535.1. GTDB lineage: Bacteria > Pseudomonadota > Gammaproteobacteria > Pseudomonadales > CAWVSB01 > CAWVSB01. Next base: position 49,077 of record JBKEHH010000001.1, on the reverse strand, counting down.
CAATAGCCATCCCTTGTATCAATGGCTAACTAAGGAAGGAACTGAATTCGGCGGTAACATTGAGTGGAATTTTGGAAAATTTATTATTAACCGTTATGGCGACCCTGTTAATCGTTTTAACCCTAAGACTGAGCCTGATGCACCGGAAGTGATTCAAGCAATAGAAAACTGTTTATAAAAACAGCGCCTGGTTTTACTTGTGACAATAGCTGGGGCAATAACGCCTACTCAATATGCCAGTCGATTTATCGAAATCAGCACCACTATGCAAAACCATTATACACTGTGGTCAACCAAACCTTTTAAAGACATTCCGCCCTGCTGGGCTAACACCTATCCAGAGCTAGCGAATTGGTTAATATCCCTAGATGACCAACAATATAGTCATTACGCAGCAAACGTTGATGACCTAAACCATGCAATAAGTGATTTTATTCCAGCAATCGCCGACTTACAACAACGCAGTAAACTTAATAGGTTTGGGTCCACTAATAAGGGCTTACAATACAAACACATTAATACTGGTATCGCAGGTCGAAAGTGGCAACAAATATGCGACTTCTCAGCTGTGTTCGACCAGGCCATAGATCAAATTGAGACGCCAATCATTGAGTGGTGTGCCGGCAAAAGTCATCTAGGTAGACTGCTAAACCTGCAAACCAAACAAGCAGTAACGTCACTCGAAATCGATCCTGTAATATGCCAGTCGGGTCAACTACTTGCCCGCCGTGACAACGTCGATGTTCATCACATTCATTGCGATGTAATGGACAGCGGCGCGGATCATATAAGCCGTAAGCAAGCGGTAGTGGCATTGCATGCCTGCGGTGACCTTCATACTCACTTGCTTAATTTAGCTAGCAGCATTAAGCCTATTACCCTTGCTATAGCTCCGTGCTGCTATCAACTAACAAAACATGATCAGAAAATATGGTTGTCTGAGATCGGAATACAGTCAACATTACAGCTAACTCGCGATGATTTGAGAGTAGCCTTAATGGACACAGTTGTGGCGGGAGAGCGCAATATTAATATTCGCGATAAGCTAAATGAATGGCGCCTAGGCTTTGACGAAATTCAGCGTATTAGCCGGAATGATGATTGTTACCTACCCGTACCATCATTACCGGAGAAACTGCTAAAAGGATCGTTTAAAGAATTTTGCCAGCATGTGGCTAAAATAAAAAAGATTACACTTAGAGAACCAATTGACTACCAACACTTTGAACAATTGGGTGTTAAACGTTATAAAAAAACTCGGCGCTATTCTTTAGTTCGTTATATTTTTAGAAGGCCATTAGAGGTCTTACTAAATTTAGATTACAGCCTATTTTTACAACAACATAATTATACTGTTCGCCTTGGTGAGTTTAGCGACTACCGAACAACTCCGCGCAATATTATGCTACTAGCGACTCAAGTTAAGGAATAAGAACAATCTTGCCTATATGTTCATTCGCTTCCATCATCTGATGAGCCTTGGCAGCGTCAGCTAATGGCAGCGTTACCCCAACGCTAGGATTGAGTTTACCCTGCTCGATTAAGGGCCATACTTCGCTCACTAATTTTTTGGCTATGGCCGCTTTAAATTCAATTGGACGCGGCCTTAATGTCGACCCTGTGAGAGTAAGTCGCCTTAACATAACTGGCATAAAATTAATTTCTGCAATCGAACCTTGCAAAAACCCAATTGAAACTATGGTGCCATCGTCAGCGCAGGCTGAAATATTTTTTTCAATATAAGGCCCGCCGACAATATCTAAAATGACATTGGCGCCTTGGTTATTAGTTAGCTTTTTAACCACTTCCACAAAGTCTTCATTATGATAATTAATTGCCTTGTCAGCGCCCAACTTTTCACAGGCGGCACATTTATCATTGCTACCTGCAGTAGCAATCACGTTGGCTCCTTTTAAACTAGCTAACTGCATGGCCATTATTCCAATGCCGCCACTGGCACCATGAACAAGTAATGTTTGGCCTGTTTTTAAACCGGCTCGATCAAACACGTTAGACCAAACTGTAAAGCTCGTCTCTGGCAAGGCAGCCGCTTCAATCAGCGTCAATCCCTTAGGCACAGGCAAACATAAAACCGCGCTTGCAACTGCATATTCCGCATAGCCACCGCCGGCAAGTAAAGCACACACCTCATCACCAATATTTAAGTTAGCAACACCGCTACCAATTTTTTCTATAACACCAGCAACTTCTAAGCCTAATATTTTAGAAGCGCCTGCTGGTGCTGGATAAAACCCCATACGCTGAATTGTGTCTGGACGATTAACCCCTGCTGCCGCTACTTTAATCAATACTTCATTAGCACCTGGCTCGGGCCGATCAGTTTCGAATATTTCTAACACTTCAGGCCCGCCAAATTCGCTAATATATATCGCCTTCATTTTCATTATTAATTATCTCTTAAAACTAAATTGTCAGGTGTGCTAAGCGAGCAATTTACTCAGCTCTTTTGCTTCCATCGGATAGGCGAATAAATAACCCTGATAGGCATCGCACTGCTGTCGCTGTAAATATTCAAATTGAGCCTGTGTTTCGACACCTTCAGCTATTACTTCTAGATGTAAACTTTTGGCGATAGAAAATATCGCATCAATGACCGTACTCTTCTCTATACCAATAGTATTAATAAAACTTTGATCTATTTTTAACTGATCAATAGGCAGCCTAGATATGTAAGCTAAAGAGGAATAACCAGTACCAAAATCATCAATCGATATACGAACTTTCATATCACGTAACTGGCGCATTCTTTCCAGCGTATTATCTATATCATCTAACATTGTCCGTTCAGTAATCTCAATCAAAATACGCTCGCCAGACAAGCTATTCTTAGCTAAGCATGATTGTAATAATAAAATAAAGTCTTCTCGATGAAATTGCTTCGGACTAATATTTATTGCTATAGCAGGTAACGACGGCCAGACTGCAAGCTGTTCACACACAGCATTAATAACCCAGTTTCCTATATCGACGATTAAATGACTATCTTCCGCAATGCTAATAAATTGCTCAGTCGTAACATCAGTGTCAATAACCTTGGGCCAACGTATTAATACTTCTGCAGCAATAAGAGTTTTATCCTGTTTAAACTGAGGCTGATATGCTAAGTCAAAATCACCATTTGACAGTGCATCGCGCAAGCCTTTTTCTACGGTTAAACGTGAATTAGCCATAGTTTGCATTTGTAACTCATGCATACTAACGTGGTTTCTGCCTCGTGCTTTAGCATGATACATAGCAGCATCAGCTTGCTTCAAAATATCATCAGCGTCTGCATTATCCTCGTGGAATGGGGCCACGCCAATACTGCAGGTAATAGAATGAGAATAACCATCAAGATCAAATGGCTGATCAAATATTGCCCGCACCTTCTCTGCAATTTCCATGGTGGCAGATGAAACTGCATCGAAAGATTTATAATATGACGGCACTAACAATACAAACTCATCGCCGCCCCATCGAGCCAGAATATTATCTCCCACAACGCCCTTCAAGCGACTAGAAAGTTGGCTTAATAGTTTGTCTCCGTAGTGATGGCCTAATGCGTCATTAAGCGTTTTAAAATGATCTAAATCTATAAATAACGCTGCGCCATAGCGATGGTTTTGAATCGCGCGCTTAGTTTCCTCCCCAAGTCTCGCCATCAACAAACGACGGTTTGGTAATTCGGTTAATGAGTCATAGTAAGCTAAATGCTCTACTTCTTGTTCAGCGCCATATTTTTCGATTGCGATGCTAACCATACTTGCGATCTTAGTCATCCATTCTAAATCTTGTGTTGACGGCAACTGTGAAGCAGTTGAATAAATACCAACAACTCCTAGCAGACTTTTTTCAGATGAAATAACCGGAATAGCCCAGCAAGAGCTGAAGCCGGCTTGAGTCAGCACATCGGTTTTAGATGTCCAATACGGATGACTGCTAATATCATCAACTAGCATTACCTCACTGGTATAAGCACAGTGGCCCAACCCGGTATTACCGTAGCCTACTGAAATATGTGAAAGATGGCGATTCACTTCATCTGGAATATTCATTCCAGACCGAAAAGTTAATGAGGTTTTGTCAACTGACAAATTATAGATCCCCACCAATACCCCTTTCTGATAACTCTCAACTAATGTAACTATTTGATCATAAATAATATCTAAATCGTCAGATTCGGCGATAGATTGCAGCACTTTATTGTGCAGCATTTGTTGTTTATTAGTGCGATTACGGCGTGAAATTTCTTGCCTTAACTGAGCTGTTCGACTGTCTACAATACGTTCACGACCTATCGATTGACCAGTTACTAGATACAAAGTAATGCCGACGAATGCAATAAAAAAAGCGCCAATAACCGAAACCCACCATAAGTCACTATCAGCATTAGCTGCTCTAAAGCTATCATTTGGTGTATATCTAATCAGCCACTTTTGACCCAGTGATTCTATTTCTCTAACAACAGTCCACTCTGGATTAGTGTAACCGAAGGGGCGCTCACCGATATTTGAAAAACGTATTTCATTATTTTCAAGTATCTCGATATCTAAAGTCGCGGTAGGAAAAATAGACAGCACACTTTTTATTAGCTGCTGCATGCTATAAGTGACAACTATCATGCCTTTAATTTTGCCACCGCTAGCCTCATAACTAGGAGCACTAGGATTATAAAAAAGCGGCGATATTAAAACATTACCCTCACTACCACCGGCATCTAACAATCTAATTCTACTAGACTGCGCAACCTCGGTAGACATAACGTCTTGCACAACAGATGCCGCTCTTTGCACGCTGGTTAAATCGATTCCATCGAATGGCCCACTAGACTCAATGGCATTCATGATTTTTATTCCAGCAAAATAAAAATCACTATTTACCGCTGGGAAAAACTGATTATTTTCTGTATTAAAATTTGTTATCGACGTTTTGAGAATATTCTTTTCATAAAAAATACGATCTTTATGATCAACTCGGTCAAATATGGCAAGTACGGCAACATCTCCAAAGCGCTTAAGAACGACGTTAGCAGCTTCATTAAAATCTTCATCTTGTATATCGGTCACCGACAACACGCGTTCAATGGTCCAAATCACCTGCTCCTTTAACTTAAATTCCTGCTCAATTTGACGATGTATCTTAGCTATATCATTGAGCATATTTGTTTTAAGTCGCTTACTCTCAAAATTTACCGCACCAAATAAGTTGTGTAACAAAACACCAAGGCAAAGACCTAACGGTATACATATAGCGACGAATCTTATTTTCCAGTTATTTTTAGGTTTACGAAACAACACCATCATCAGCGGCAACACAATCAATACCGCCAAGCTATTACATTGCCACCAAATCCATAGATACTCTAAAAAACGCTCAGGTGGGATGAGTCCAATAAAAGTGGATATAGACGCGCCGCAGATGGCACCAACTAAGCAGCCAACCGGACCGGCTAAAAAGAAAAATAATAAGGTGTCTCGCAGGTCAATTAACGGATTGTCTAGACCCACATACCGATCTATTAATCTATAGGCCACTTCTATCTGAACAACACCACTAAACACTAAGGCGAAGACAGTCGTAGACGAAGCTAACGCGGTGGTTAATGAACTTAGGTCAAGATAATGAAAAGAGTAAGGGACAATCGAGCCAAGGATAATACCAGCAAGTACTCGGCGTCCGAAAATTACTACCGAAGCAAGGCCAACGCCACCAGCCAGCCAAATAACACTGTATTCCTCTGGCGGGAACACAAGCGTATAACTATAGGTGCTAGCGCCTGCATATAAAGCTCCGACAAACAGATTTAAGCTTATTAATGACGCCCAATACTTAATCACTTATTTCTTAACACCCCAGACTAACTTAACAGAGAACATCCATTAGTCAGACTAGCCTAAGGAACAAAAAACACAAGTCCGATTTAACCCTACATACTCCAAATGCATATAGCTGGTTATGAAGGACTAACAAATCAAAATGGGTAGTTGATTACTCATTATAGAATCAAGCTACCATTCTTTTTTTAAAAATACATGATTTATTTAATTAGTAAACCGGTGACCTGTCAAATCTTACATAGAAAATGCATCATCATCGATTAAATGGCCAACCAAAGGGCTATTGGCGGCGTCGGTAAAAGCCTTATCAAGCATTTTCGACCGCTTTGCCACTTGCTCACCCCAATTAGGATGGGTAAATATATATTTTTGGCCAGACTCTAGTGCTTCAACAACTCTTTTGGCCAGTAATTCAGGTGCAATTCCCGACGCTACCAAAGCGGCTGCACCGACTAGGCCATCGGAGGCGCTTTTAGTTGCTCCAGAAGTCTTAAAGCCTGCTTTATACTTTTCTTGCATATTACGATGTGACTGATGTATCTGAGTTTTCACAAAGGCAGGACATAATACAGACACATCTATGCCGAATGATTTTAACTCTCCAGCCCAACTCTCAGAGAGGGACACCACTGCCGCTTTGGTAGCGCAGTAGGAACCAGCATAAGGGGAACCAAGCATACCTGCCATTGAAGCTACATTAACAATCCAGCCACCTTCTTCATGCTCCTTCAACGCCGGTATAGCAGCCTGCGCACCGTATACAACACCCATCAGGTTTACATCGATAACCCAACGCCAGGCATCATGATTAGCATCTTCTATTTTACTCGGAACTCCGCCGACACCAGCATTATTAATAAGCATATGAACTTTTTCGAAGCGCTCTTTAGCTGCACTAACAACTTCTTTCCATTGTTCATAATCGGTAACATCTAAATGACAAGCCAGAACATTAACATTGCCTTCAGACAAACTCTGTTCGGCCGCTTTTAGCTGTACTTGATCAATGTCGGCGATAACCACATTCATGCCATTAGCACCAAGCTCTTTTGCGAGTGCAAGGCCTATGCCACCTGCGCCACCTGAGATGATTGCTGTTTTACCTGTAAATTGAGTCGACATGGTTTTTCCAAAGAGTAATTTATAAGCGCAACAATATAGATTTAGTGAGCGGTTTTGCGTACTTTATTTAACGAATTACAGGTAATTCACCATATGAATAAAGTCGCCTATTCAGATTACCCTACTACCAAACACGAACACTGCTGAGAAAGTAAGGTGTCGGCGTCGAGGAGCAGACTTCAGTCTGGCCAGCCACATTTACAGTATATGGCCAAGCTTAGCTCAAAGCTGCTTGATAGTACTGAATTAGACAAGTTATAGCCTAAAAGCCATTTTTTTTGTGAACGGAATTACATTATGATTCGTATAATGATCCTAGCGATCATTGATGAGAGTATTCCTTTGTCCAATCAAACAGCACTATATTGGTTTACCAATGATTTAAGATTACAAGATAACATCACCTTAAATGCAGTTTGCCGTCAAAGCGCCAGCATCGCTTTCATATATGTGTTCAACCCACTTTGGCTAACGCCGAAAAACTATCACCAACGCTTTATTGGCCAGCATCCGCTAACTTTTATTATTCAGTCATTGCTCGATTTAGAACAGCAGCTCAAGGCATTAGGTCATACTTTCTATATTATTGAAGGTAACCCTTCGGTCGAGATTCCCTCATTAGTGCACGCCAACGATATTAACTTACTTGGTAAATCCCGGCAGCTAGGCTGGTATGAGGCCAAAACGTGGCAAACGTTACAGCAGCGCTTGCCTGAGCAAAAAATGGTGTCGAAATGGAGTAACCAGCTATACACGCCAGAACATTTATTTGGGGCGATGCAGCTTGCCACTCCTGAGAACGATGTCGTTAGTAGTGATAATGCCGATATTCTGCAGTCATTCTCTAAATTTCGAAACCATGTAGAAAAACCAAGTCTTAGACAATTGGACGTGTCCACGACACTGGTACAAGACCTACCTGCCCCTCTAGTGCTACAAGGTAACTTTAAAACTATCGCTGACTTACAGCTGCTGCAGCAAAGCAATTTCAAAGCTACCAATCCCAGTGAGCATAGCAATGATCAAAGATTTGAAGGTGGTGAACATGCTGCGCAAAGCCACATAAAAGCCTATTTCACTGGTAACCACCCAACTACCTATAAACGTACTCGCAATGAACTCGATGGCTGGAATAGCTCTACTAAGTTTAGCCCCTACTTAGCTAACGGTAATTTATCGCCACGTCAAATTTGGGCAGCAGTTGAAGAGTTTGAAAAAACTCATATTAAAAATGATGACACCTATTGGATTAAATTCGAATTACTGTGGCGCGAATATTTTCACTGGCAAGCACTTCAACAAGGTGTGTCTCTTTATCAGTTTCAGGGGATGGCAAGCACCCGCCCGCTAACGACTTATTTACCAGAGCGGTTTCAAAAATGGTGCCAGGGTAATACCCCTTATGCACTGATTAATGCCTGCATGAAACAGTTAAATGCGACTGGCTATATGTCTAACCGCGGTAGGCAAATATCAGCAAGCTGTCTAGTCAACGAATTAGGCGTCGACTGGCGCTACGGTGCGGCTTATTTTCAAGAGAAGCTTATCGATCATGATGTCGCGTCAAACTGGGGTAACTGGCAATACATCGCAGGGGTAGGTGTTGATCCAAGAGGCGGCCGTCATTTTAACTTAGAAAAACAACAACAGAGCTACGATCCTAATGGTGAATTCGTCGCTAAGTGGCAAGGCAGTAGTAGTAGTAACCAACCACTAGACTCACTCGATGCTGTTGGGTGGCCATATCTGCCAACTTCAAACACCTCTTCCCACTCAGCTAAATTAGACCAGCAGTAATGGCGATTGCGGTTGTCTGGCTAAAACGAGACTTAAGGCTCACCGATCATGAGCCTCTTACTAATGTGATTAATTCAGGGTTGCCGATATTATTAGTTTATTGTTTTGAACCTATATTACAAAACGACCCTCATCACTCAGCACGCCACTGGCAGTTTGTTGCCCAATCCTTAGTGGATATCGAACAACGTGTGCCCAAAGGCGCACTATTTTGTAGTGAAGACGATGCTGGAAAGACAATGTCTGTACTTCATCGACAACATCAAATAGGCGCCATTTACAGCCACCAAGAAGTTGGTCTGCGCAATACCTTTGAACGTGATATTGCCATGAAAACTTGGTGCCAACAGCAACAGATAGCTTGGCAGCAGACCCCCTCTGGAGCGGTAATAAGAGGCCTAACTAATCGTCAAACTTGGGATAAGCAATGGCAGAAGGTGATGCGAGCGAACATAATTGAGACGCCATTAACTACCATTAATTGGTTTTCCCATCGCGGACAGCACAGTGCGGCCAGCTTGCTAACTAAGTATCAAAGCAATGAGGGAGTGTTTCAAACAGGGGGAGAAAGTGCCGCTAGGCGGGAGATGGATTCCTTCTTTGAAGAGCGAGGCAAACAATATGCTTATTCAATATCGAGTCCGAGTCTTAGCCAAACCCATTGTTCACGTTTATCTGCCTACCTCGCCTGGGGCAATTTAAGCTTGCGTCAGGTTTATCAAACCTTACTCGGCCATTGGGATAAAGCCGGCTGGCGCCGCAGTCTGACCGCGCTCAGCTCTCGTTTACATTGGCACTGTCACTTTATTCAAAAATTTGAAAGTGAATCTGACATGGAATTTCGCAGTATTAACCGTGGTTATGCAAAATTACCAAGGTTAACCGGCACCTTAGCGAAACAACGGCTGCAAGCCTGGGAACAGGGCAAAACTGGCATCCCAATGGTAGACGCTTGCATGCGGTGTTTGGCTGCTACCGGCTATATTAATTTCCGGATGAGAGCCATGTTAGTGAGCATGCTGTGTCATCACTTAGCTGTCGACTGGCGCGAAGGCGTTGGCCACCTAGCTCGTTACTTTTTAGACTTTGAACCAGGCATCCACTACAGCCAGTTTCAAATGCAAGCAGGCGTTACCGGCATTAATACCATCCGTATTTATAATCCAGTTAAACAAGGGCTTGAAAAAGATCCAGACGGATATTTTGTAAAACAGTGGTTGCCAGAGCTGCGAGAAGTACCCGCCCCGCTCGTTCATACGCCATGGAAATTAACTATGATGGAACAAATGATGTACCGCATAGAGTTAGGTAAAAATTACCCTGAACCAATTGTAGAACTTAGTCAAAGTTACAAAGAAGCGCAGCAACTATTGTGGAGCTGGCGTGAAAATCCGCTGGTAAAATCAGAAGCAAAGCGGATACTTTTTCGTCACGTAAGACTCAGTTAAATGAAAAAAGAACATTTACCAAGTAAAATATGTGCTGTTTGCCAGCGTCCATTTACGTGGCGAAAAAAATGGCAGCGTGACTGGCCAAATGTTAAATATTGCTCCAAGCGCTGTGCATCGTCACATAAAAAACTAACAAAAGAATTGTAACTATGACCAAATCGATAACAAGCTATAAAACATTAAGGCTGATTTTGGGCGACCAACTCAACGCCAGCCATTCGTGGTTTAAAAAAGCGCAGCCCGATACGCTATATGTTATCGCTGAGCTAAAACAAGAAGCCACTTATGTGCAACATCATAAGCAAAAAATAGCTGTTTTTTTCGCTGCTATGGAACAGTTTGCTCAGGCATTAAAGACTGCAGGCCATCAAGCCCTTCACCTTACCTTAGATGACACTGAAGAATTTAAAGACTTACCTGCACTGATAACACATTTGTCTAAGCTTCATCAAGTTATACAGTTTGACTATCAACTGCCCGATGAATATCGATTGCGACAACAACTTGAAGAACTGTGTAAAGACTTGCCTTTTGCCAGCCAAGGCTATGGCAGTGAGCACTTTTACTTACCTGATGATGAGATAAAAGATTATTTTGAAAAGGGTAAGCGTCATCGTTTAGAAAACTTTTATCGAAAAATGCGCAAACGCTTTGATGTATTAATGGAAGATAGCCTACCCACCGGTGGGGAATGGAATTATGACCAAAACAATCGTAATAAATTGAAACCAGCCGATCTGGCTGAAGTACCCGCACCACTGCTGTTTGCGAATGATATTTCTGCAGTATTAGCGCGCATTGAAAAACATGGCATCAAAACAATCGGCTATGCTACTGACGAAGTACTGTGGCCTATCAACCGCAAACAGGCGCAACAGCTTTTAATATTTTTTTGCCAAACTTGTTTGCCTAAGTTCGGTACATTTCAAGACTCAATGACTGGCAAACTCTCCCTGTTAGACGAAAATAACGGTTGGAGTTTATATCACTCACGTATTTCATTTGCCCTTAACAGCAAAATTTTAAGCCCTAGGCAAGTGGTCGACGCCGCAATATCAAACTACCAAGCAAGCGATGGTGATATCGAAATCTCACAAATAGAAGGGTTTGTCCGCCAAATTATTGGCTGGCGAGAATTCATGCGTGGAATCTATTGGGCCAACATGCCCGACTATGCACAACTGAATAATTTATCCGCAACACGAGCACTGCCCTCATGGTTTTGGGATGCCAAAACCGACATGAACTGCCTCCACCATGCCATTAAACAGTCATTAGAATTTTCCTATGCTCACCATATTCAACGCTTAATGGTTACCGGTAATTTTTGCTTGTTAACAGGCATAGATCCAGACCAAGTCGATGATTGGTACTTGGGTATATACATTGATGCTATCGAATGGGTAGAGATGCCCAATACTCGAGGCATGAGTCAATTCGCCGATGGCGGTATTGTTGGCTCTAAAGCCTATGCAGCTAGTGGTAACTACATCAAAAAAATGAGCGACTATTGCGGTGACTGTTCATATCAGGTCAACCAAATAGATACAGACAATGCCTGCCCACTAAATTCATTGTATTGGAGTTTTATGCATACCCATCAAGCAAGTATGGGAAGCAATCCAAGGACAAAAATGGTGTATAGCAATTGGCTAAAAAAACCAGAAAAAGACAAACAGCGCATACTTGATAAAGCTCAGCACTATTTAGACAATATCGAAGGCTTGTAGCTATTGTCACTGCAAAGAAGGGAAATCTGTTTTCCAGTCACTATATATAAAAGGTTAGCGCTGTTTGTATTGAGTCGGGCAGTAGCCTCTGTTGATCTCTGGATTACGCATTTTTAAATGTTTAGTTGCCCTACCATTCACTCTCCTACGCCAAAGTTTATAGCTATTAGCGCGTAAACTTCGCTTCATTAATGAAATTACTTGGGGCTCTTTCAGACCAAACTGCTGAAATATTGCTTCGAAGGGTGTTCTGTCTTCCCATGCCATTTCAATAATTCTACTCTCTTCATCTGGCATAAAAGACATTTTCACAACCCTTAGTATTAGCTTCATTGTTACTTAATACGAATAAATAATAGAGTTAGATTAGTAATTTGAGATTTTTACTTCGGTATGGGTAAGCTAACCTATTTCACCCTTGGTGAGTGCAATTGCCTGCCTGACCTCAGAGGGAGTGGTGCCCGACCAACGGCGGAAAGATCGGCGAAAATTAGCCGCATCACTAAAGCCAAGTAAGCAGGCTATTTCCGATACAGGCAGATTAGTACTTTCTAGATACTCCCCTGCGAGGCGATATCTCACCTGGTCTAACAACGGCTGAAATCGATTGCCTTCTTTCGCTAGATGTCGCTGTAAAGTGCTCTCGCTCATATACAGTAACTGCGCTACCTTGGCACTGGAGGGAAACTCTGAGCCTGCCTGTAATAGAATTTGCTGCACTCGCTCACTGACCATGCCACCTGAAGCATCTCTTGAAATTAGACGATCGCATTCTCGCTTGAAAATATCCCTAGCGATCGGATTAGACGTTGAAATACTAGAGTTAAGACTGGCGTAGTCAAAAAACATAGCGCTGCGTTGCGCTTTGAAGCGGACTTCAGGCCCAAATATCTCATGATATAGAGCAAGATTAGGCGGCTTCGCATAAGCAAGTTGCATATTGATAACAGCTGTTTGCCGCCCCAACAAAATACCCCCACTATTTATTATCGCGGCATATAGCACTTCGGTGTAAAAGCGCTGCAGGTCTTGAGGTAGATGAGCGGCTTTCACCCACAGTTCAAGCTCATCATCATGGCGCTGCATTTGGACGCCAATACTGGGCAGTATCACGCGGTTATAGCGCACTAGTAAATTCAGCGCATCGCCAATAGTGTCACTAGTCATCAGTGCATAACCGAATATCCCCTGGGACGCGATGCTGATCTGGCTGCCAAATTTCAAACCTAATTGACTGTCTTTGGAAAACAACAGGGCATTAGTACAAGCTGTATCAAGTTGCTCAGCACTTAGATTCAGCACCGCCTGAGGGTCAGTCTCGTTAATACCGGTGCCATCAAGAAGCTGCTCTCGAGACATACCCGTCGGTTCCAGTACTTGTAATAGCGTTGCTATGTAATACGCGTGCATAAAGCCTCCTGATGGTATTTAACCTGTCTTAAGAAGGTATATAACCCCTAAGTTGAAAGGATATAACCCCCATAACGACTGTATATAACTCCTATTAGGGTGCGCTTGTCAACTAGTATGCCTTTTCCGTTAACACAACCACATTTGGAGCACAGTTATGACATTAAACAATCCAGTAGTAGACATGACAGTAACGGATGCAATTCATTCCGCCGACACTCAAGCAACTTCACAGGCTACAACGCCTGCATCGGTACAGATCAAGCCACGCAATCGCTCGCATGACATCAGCGAAGCGCTACAGGGCGAATGGTTAGATAACAATGCATTCATGACCGCTGCGTTCAACGGTATGTCTATAACCTTTCCCGCTGGCGAAAAGTTTTTCATCGACAGTGTGCGCCATTTCGCAGACGACGTGACTGATCCCATACTGAAGGGCCATATCAAAGGTTTCTGTGGGCAGGAGGGTTTTCATCGTCGCGAACACCAGCGCTACAACGAAGCTTTATGTGAAGCACGCGGTTACGATTTGAACGATCTAGAAGGAAAGCTAACTAAACGCCTTGTCTGGGCGCAGAAAAATCTGTCACCCATGCAAAACCTTGCGATCACTGTCGCCATTGAACACTTCACTGCAGTATTGGCAGAATTGCTATTGCGCCCTGAGTCTGTGATGAATAAAGCAGACCCAGCTATGCGTGATCTATGGCGCTGGCATGCGGCTGAAGAAATGGAACATAAATCAGTCGCTTTTGATGTTTACCGTGCGGTAGGTGGCAGCGAAAAATTACGCATAGCAGTAATGAAGCGCGCCTCTTTCTTCATCGGTTTTGAACTAATGCGAGCTACGTTTTATATTTTGCGTAAAGACAAACAGCTATTTAATTTTTCACTGTGGCGCAAAGGCTTGGCTGGTTTGTTTGGCAAACAAGGTGCTTTTACGGGGGGCATGGCACCATACCGTGAATTTTACGCTCCGGGCTTTCACCCATGGCAGCAAGATACTCAGCACCTGTTAGCCGATTGGGCGGCTGAGCCTCAACTGGCCGGATAACAAAATTAGATCAGTCGTTAACTTGCCGGTACCAATGATACTGGTAAGTTAACTTCTATAATTGATAATTCGAATCTCCAACTGTCGCATAACATTGAGAATACTTAGGCAAAATATACCTAAGCTGAAAATTACAGATCGAAAGCTGCCTAAAAGTAAATCTTGATATTTATATATCGCATCTACTTTCTTACTAATACCGTAGCAAGAAATACTAGTCACCTTGCCATTACCACTATCTATTGTTGATCGCGACGTAGCTTTAGCAGCCAAGAGCTTTTATTTCTCTCGGCGTCATAGAATATTGCAACAGTAAAGAAGAACATCAGGATCAATATAATATGAGCCGCAACACTTAAGCCAAAGTATAAAATACTTCCCAGATAGACCGCGAACACACCACTCCACATAAATGCCAAAATTGACATGATGAACATTCTGCTGGCTGGATCAGGTATATGCCTAAGTGGGTTTTTACTCGAGTCAAAAATATATTTGTAGCTATCGTAAATCCAAAGTCCAAACTTTTTCATTGGTAGTCCCCATATTATTCATTAGTTTTATAATTATTATACGCCAACCTTAGGCATTTGGATTTCTGCTGCACAAATTCTATTTTTACCTATCGGGCCGAGAAACACAATGCGAACGAGCTGATAATAGTTGGGAGGTTAAGAGCGCACTACTTAGCACTAAAAAATGAGCAAAACGGTGATGTTAATTTTTCTTATGTTTAAGCGGTGTGATGGCGATATTATTTGCTAGCAGGCAGCAGATCGTAGCTATGTAATGGTTGAGAAAAAGCTATACTCTGAATAATAAAAATTGTAGTTATAGGAAGCATGATGAGTAACTCAGAAAATTTACCACAGCGTAACTATGGAAGTTATGCCATAGCTGCCAGTATCCTGTGTTTATCTGCATCTATTGGTTATTTTGCTCTGCAGTTATCGTCATTGGAAAAAGTAGCAGAGTCAGTGGCGCTCTATCGTGATGTGGCGCCAGAGCTGGTTCATGAAGTAGCACAGATTACCGAAAAAATTCCTCTTATTATCAATGAAGTTGCTGCTGTGCGTGGAGAAGTTCCAGCCATCTTGGCAGAGATTGAAGCAGTGCGCGCAGAAATTCCTTCGGTATTAGCTGAGGTAGCAGCGGTGCGTGCAGAAATTCCAGCGATTTTAACCGAGATTTCGGTGCTGCGGCGCGAGACTATTCCTGCAGTTTTGGTAGAAACTAAAATGCTTCAAACAATAACCGTGCCTGCTATGTTAGCTGAGAGTAATACATTACGCAGCGACACTGTTCCAGGGTTAATAGCGGAATCGACGGCCTTGCGTGAGGAGACAATTCCCGCCGTGTTAACTGAAATAAAAACTACTCGAGAAGAGATGCCTAGATTATTGGCACAGGCCAGTGAAATTGCTCACTCAGCAGGGAAAAATGCTTCGGAGGGTGCTGTATCTGGAATTTTTTCTGGAATTTTTAATGCGCCAATAAATCTTTTTACTGGCGTGACAGACACAGTATTTAAAGGAAAATCAGTGTCCAAAGAAGATCGTCGCTTGATCGGCTTTGCTAGCAGTGAAGTATTGAGTAAAGATCACTTACTAGCGGTCGAAACTTGGGGTAATGACGAAACGGGAAGTGCTGGCGATGTCACTATCACAGCGATGTCGGTTAACGGTGACAAGCGCTGTCGAGAGCTGTCAGTTAAAGGTTATAAAAAGACAAAGTCGCTAGGTACCACAATTGTCAATGTCTGCCACGACAGTACCGGCGAATGGAAAATACGTGAATAGCCAAATTAATCCGATCATGCATAGTCAGCAGAATCACTCGATAAACGCATATAGTAAAACTGCCTTTATTGATATAAGTAATGCTAGTAGCAAGATTGTCGTATAAATCTCAATCTACTATCGCAAAATCTTCGACTAGCCCTGAACTAAACCAAGACTGCATAAATTCTGATTGAACACACCCAAGTGTAAATATAAGGCGAACTAAATTACCGACATCCTATAAGTGAATACCAGTTAACTTGTCAGTGCCCTACTTTCACATCACAGTAGTGTCATCAGCCGTTATTATAGGAATGAACCGTGATTGAATTAATCTCCGACCCAAAACAGATTAGCCCCGACTGGCTAACGCAGGTGTTAGCAAACGCTGGCATTCTCACTACCGGTAAGGTCGTCAACGCCGACTGGCAAGTTATTGGTACTGGTAAAATGGGTGACAACGTTCGTTTTAGCCTAAGTTATGACGGCGACTACAACGCACCGGTAACTATAATAGCCAAACTGCCAGCAATGGATGAAACCGCACGCACTATGGCCAGTTTAATGGGAGCCTATCGCAAAGAGGTTATGTTCTACAGTGAACTGGCAAGTCATTGTGACATAGCCACACCGACTATTTATCTAGCGCTTATTGATGACAGTGGTGCTGATTTTATTATTCTAATGGAAGATCTCGCGCCAGCTGAGCCGGGCAGTCAACTGATTGGCGAAACAGCTGAAAGAGCCAAGCTCGCCGTTGCTCAGGCGGCCAAACTACACGCCTCCTTTTATGACAAGCCGGCGCTATTGGAAAAAGACTATATTACTCACACTGATGTCGACAGTGCTGCTTTTGGCCAAGAACTGCTGCAGCAAAACTGGCCTGGGTTTATCGAACGTTTTGGCCATGGACTCAATGAAGAATGCATCGCATTTGGCAGTGAATATGTGCTCAATCATGTCAACTGGACCTGCCATTACACCGGCCCCAAGACTCTTATCCATGCGGATTTCAGAACAGAGAACCTGTTATTTGGACCTGATGGCAGTACTACCACCGTTGACTGGCAAACATTGACCGAATCATGTGGCTTAGCAGACGTTGCCTATTTTCTCGGTGGCAGCCTAGAAACAGAAGATCGCAGGCAATGCGAAAAAGACACACTCGAGCACTATCGCCAATGCCTAGCCAATGCCGGTTTCAGCTTAAGCGCCGAGCAATGCTGGCAGCAGTACCGAGAATTTTCTGTGCACGGATTAATGATTACGGTGCTGGGTGCTATGTTCAGCGCAGCTGAAGAGCGTGGTGATAAAATGTTTTTAGTAATGGCACAAAGACACTTGCAGCACTGTGTTGATATGAAAGCGAATGAGTTTTTTAAGCCGATAAATAGCTAACACTAAGGATTTGTTATGAGCACTACATTTGAATTTCCCGAACTGAGTTGTTATTTACTGCCGGGCCACACAACAACCCCAGCCGATGCTATTGAAGAAGCGAAACAGGCCGAGGCATTGGGCTTAGGGAAAGTCTGGCTGTCCGAGCGATTCGACGTCAAAGATGCGGGCGTAATTTGTGCAGCAGCATTGGCAGTAACTAAAGCAATTCATGTGGCCACCGCTGGCACTAATATACATACTCGTCACCCCATGGTGCTGGCCACAATGTGCAGCTCGTTACATTATTTATCAAGCGGACGCTTTGAACTCGGGCTAGCAAGGGGCGTCGCTATTCGTAATCAACTGATGGGCTTAGATAATGTCGGCAATGCCCAATTAGTAGAGGGCATCGCACTACTGCGTAAACTTTGGCATGGCGAGAAGGTGATGGGACACGAGGGTAAGATGGGCACCCTACCCTACCTCAGTATGGGCGAATGGATGGATGCGAATATTCCCGTTCACTTTGTCGGTTTTGGACCAAAAAGCCTGCGCTTTGCCGGACAGCATTTTGATGGCGTACACCTACACACATTTATAACCGACCGCGGTCTGCAGCGAGCTAAAGCATTCGTGCAAGAAGGAGCTGAAAAATCAGGCCGTAATCCTGACGACGTTAAAGTACATGCAGTTTTAGCCACTGCATTAGCGCCAAGCCACGAAGACTATCTGCGTAAATTAGTGGGACGAATGGCTACCTATATGCAGGCCCCTGGTTATGTGGAAATGTTAATTGCACTAAACGAATGGGACCCCGAAGTGCTTACCGCCTTTCGCGCCAGTGAGGTAGTCTCGTCAATGGCTGGCGGTATCGACAGCGTAGCCAGCCTTGAGCAGCTTGAAAAAATCAGTAAATTGATTCCCAGCGAATGGCTGCCTGCGGCAACAGGCACTGCTGAGGAATGTGCAGTAGCGTGGAAAAAACAATTGATTAATGGCGCCGACGGCGTAGTTATTCATGGTTCAACACCGACAGAGTTCGCGCCCATAGTTGATGCATATCGGGCACTGAAGAGATAGAACAAACAATGATAGTAACAGGTTAGTTAGCCTGCTTTATTCGACGACGATTACTTAAATCGCTCATCCCAATTACCATTATTTTGATTATTACAATTTTCTTCCGTATCAAAACTTACTTGTCCATGCACATCTTTAAGTTTTATATTAACGGATAACAATTTTTCATTGATGAGCTGACGTAATTCGTTTACTGCTGTTTTTTTCAGTTGTTCGTTGGTGTCAAAAATACACACGACAGAAAGAGACCTAGGGAAATCAGTGTAATTCACAAAATGTGTTATCCACTTAAACCCATTATAAGTTTCTTGGGCGATATCGCAGACGTCAGTTAATACTGCTATAACTGTATTCTCTATTTTTTTATCGGTTTTTCTCATTCTGATTAATGCCTAACAGTTTGTTTATAGAGCACTTAGACCTTATTACTATTCTATCAAAAACATCAATTAACATATCAGTATTACAATTTATCTAGTTCACTAAAATGATTATTTCTCATCAGATTTAAGCCATAAAAAAGGGAAGCATAACTTCCCTTTTTTATGGCTGGTAAAGACTGGCTACATTCTAAAACCTAGCTCAATCTTGCCAGTATTGATTTGCGGAGTCTCGCCTGCAATATCAGAACCAGACCATAGGCTTTCTACGCTAGCGCGCACAAATACACTGCGATTAATGTCGTAGCGCACACCAACGGCGGCATTATAAGAAAAGCCACTATCGCCATAAGTAGACGAATCACAATACCAGTAATAATAGCCGGGCGAACAATAAATCTGTCCGGTCGACACATTAGAATCTACCGTTGTCCAGCCCATCCCAGCCTTAACATACGGAGTGAACGGCCCCTCAAAGAAATGCCAAGTTGCATTAAACTGATTATCATAAACATCTGCTTTTTGAGAAAGGCTACCACCATCAGGCACTGTAACCTTATATCTAGGGCTGGTTGTGGCAAACTCCCAATTAAGTAACAAATGATTAGACGGGTTATATCCCAAAGAAAAACCCCAACCGTTAGCACTTTCAACGCTGAGCGAGCTGTTAGAATTAGAGGATGTGTAATCATCCCCGTCTTGAGAGATAACGGCAATCGATGCTTCCCAAGTATTAGCTCGCTTCATACCATATTCAGCATAGCTCACGCTTGAAATTGACAGAGCCACAAGGGCGATGAATGTGTTCTTAAACATATTAGTTTTCCGTTCATTGTTTTTAAGGCGCGAGTTTATAACTGAGTTAAGCACTGCCAA
Organism: Pseudomonadales bacterium; assembly: GCA_046710535.1. Taxonomy (GTDB): domain Bacteria; phylum Pseudomonadota; class Gammaproteobacteria; order Pseudomonadales; family CAWVSB01; genus CAWVSB01. The sequence continues at coordinate 29,176 of JBKEHH010000001.1, read as the reverse complement.
GTTAAGTTTTATCGATCGGCTAAAAAAAAATCGTTTGGGGACTTACTATCACCAGACACATCATAAGGCTTACCATCTATGGCTAATACTATCGAAAAGTTTAACAATATTATTGTTTACATTACTATCTTCACCTTACGTCGCCAATAGTCACCAAATCAAAATTTAATCCATCGACGGTCTAAAATTGAGGCTTAATCCGAAATAAGCGCTGGCTGAAACGTCGCTTTCAATACCCTCAAAGTCACCATCTACAATTCGTAAGCCGCGCAGGCCACCAATGCCAGTTTCTAGACCCAACCAAAAGTTATTACCAACGTGTTTTTCGACGGTAAAACCAAAATCCCAAGCATCAAAGTTTGCCGATATGTCAGATGCCTCATTTTCCACCTGCCAAGAAGCACTAGAAGGTGATGCTCCTAGCCTAAATAACAAATCATTTGATGGCGCATACAGTAATGCAGGCCATGGCATGATGGCACTAAGTGACCAGTTTTCGTTTATCGTCCAAGACACCCCTGCATAGGGTAGATATATGTCTTCAATACCACCGATGTCAGCATAAACGCCATAGGCCCACCACAGTTTGTCAGACTGCTCATAGCGCAAAAATGCTCCACCTAGCGTTTCCCATTGCCAGCTAGAATTTTTGTGTGAACTTTTGTGGCCCAGCGGCATTATAAAGGCGGCTGCATGCCACTGCTGATTAACTTGCTGCAGCCAAGCAATGGGAAGGCCAATAGAATCGGTGTGAAAAGACTCAAAATCATTAGCACCGGTAGAAAAATTAGTTCTGGCCAAGTATTCGCCAACAATCAGAACATTATTGTCATCTAATAAAAAAGGTAAACCTGCGGCTTGACTAAAATGCTCTATTTCAAATTGTAAGTCGTCGGCACCATCGACGGTTACATCAGCAGATCCATAGGTTTTAGCCGTTATATTGGCAAGTGGTAAAAAAGGAATTATTGATTCGCCGCGCTGAAACACGATATTACTATTCGCAAAGGCATCAACTGTTGATTGGGTGAATGACTTGCTATCGGCAAATGTGGCTGCGGCAAATACCACTAACAATATGCCTGTGCAGATCTTTCTCAAGCCTAGACTTCCGGCCGAAAATGACTGCTTATAGGTTAAGTTTCCCTCCTCCTGCGTCACTAAAATTCTATAATAAGATTCAGAAATCGTATCAGTAAATAATTTAACCCGCTTTCGAATCAGCTTTCGACGCGGCGGTAATAGAAATTTCTGCATAATATTTATAAGTTATTTCTCGTTAGTAAATCAACTATTGCGGAATAATAAACACACAATTTAAGTCGAAATTATCAGCTTTTGACAACTACCTATTAAAAATCAACAAAGCGACTAAGCCTACGTTCAAGGTAACGATTCTTCTCTCGCAGTTGTTCTACTTCATCTAACAACTCTATCGCGAGCGCTATCCCCGCCCAATCCATATCAAGATCAAGATGTAAGCGCACTGCTTTTTTCGTCACAATAAGCATCGCTGGACTAAATAGCCATTCACCTGCGCCAGCACCTGTTGGTTCAACGATACCCTGCTCGACAATCTCGATCACAATAGCTTCTGCTGCGCCGGTTTGCAGACAGATTTCGGTGAAGCTCAAATATGTTGCTTTCGAATCATTCATGACGCGTCACTCCAGTCAGCTCTAGGGTCAAAAGGCGCTAAGTTCGCCAACTGCTGCCACTGCTCCTTAACAGATTCGTTGCTTGATGTCGGCATTACTACCTTAAGCACAGCGTAGAGGTCGCCTTGCAGCTGCTTCCCTGGCAGCCCTTTGCCTTTTATTCGCAGGCGCTGTCCACTTTGGCTATTGCCGGGGATTGTTAGCTGGATTTTACCCGTCAGGGTTGGCAGTGTCACCTTACCCCCTAGCGCCGCCTCCCAAGGCGCGATAGGCAGCGTAATAATCAGGTTATGTCCCTCCACATCAAACAGCGGATGGGGCACCAATCGAATCTTTAAATATAAGTCGCCACTGACGCCACTGCCGACCCCTTGTGCCCCTTGTCCTTTCAAACGGATACGTTCACCGTCGGTTATTCCAGGCGGTATTTTTACATTTAGGGTTTTGTTCACATTGGTAACATGCCCTTGATTGTCATGGTGGGGCAAATGATAAGAGATGGTCTTGGATCCCTCAGACAGCGTGTCCTCAAGAAATATGGCCAGGTCTGTTTCAATATCCTGTCCTCGCTGATCAGTAGACTGACCGCCTCCAAAACCTTTAGCTTGCGGACCACCTCTAGTACCAAAGATAGACGAGAAAAAGTCTGAAAAATCCTCCTGATGACGGCTACTCTCTGGACCACTAGCCGAGCCCGATGGCTGCCAGCCCGGTGGCGGATTAAATTCCTGCTGGGCGCCGCCGTAGCGACGTATCTCGTCGTACTCCGCTCGCTTTGTAACGTCCTTTAGTACTTCATAGGCTTCAGTTACTTCCTTGAACTGATTTTCTGCGTCGTGGTGGTCGCTTACATCTGGGTGATATTTTCGAGCAAGCTTTCGATAGGCTGTCTTTATAGTCTTTTTATCTGCCTTAGAATCAACACCCAAAATTTTGTAATAGTCTTTAAAATCCATAATGTATCCTTTGACGACATTAGGTTAGTTAGCCAAGTGGGTATGGCCTATCTTGGTGTCTACTATAGACCAAATCAACACTGCGCACTTTCCAGCATTGCGACGGTACTGGCGAGCTGCCATCCTGTCATTGTGCTAAATCAAATCTAAGTACTAGTCATATACCAACTACACAAAATAAAAGTATCTTTATTGCAGCGGCAAATCGTAAAATAGTGGGCATAATTAACGCTAGCCAACTTTTAAAATTTGGATTCTAATGAAAAAGACCTACGAACTGTCCCACCCAAAAATCAAGGTAGCTCGCTTAATTGAAGCCGCTAAGCATGACGTTAAAAAATACATGAAGCGTGAACGACGTAAGGATCTCCCAAAGGGCGCTGATTACTGGGGCTTCGATTGTAAATACGGTGTAGATCAGGCAAGCGCGCAACAGATACATGTGGGTGAGATCAACAAATGTATCGATGAGGCAGAGAGCCAGTCACTACCGTCGTTTTATTTGGAAATGCTCGCTAAGCCAGTAACCTCTGCTCCGCAGACTGAACTGTAAATAAAATAGCAGCAATTAACATTCTCACACCACTGGTAAGCCCATATTCCTCGGACTTACGGTCTATTAAGCTCTAAGTATCCTGTATTGGCGAGATAAGTATCGCCGCCCATTTTACCGACAGTGTCAATTAACGCCTGGTCTATCCTGCCATTCATATAGAGGTCATCTCTTACATAAACAGACTTTACATCTAATAATACAACCGTTCCGCTGGTAGGCAGATCGCCAAAAGTAATCAATTCTCTTAAGGTACATTCATAACGTACTGGCGACTCTTTAACCGAAAAAGGTTTTACTTTGTCGCTCGCACTTTGCCTTATTTTTGCTAGGTCAAACTCACTTTCGTCGATATCAACGCTGCTACTTGTTATATTCATTTTTTCTAGCAGACTGGCATTAACTATATTAACTACACACTCACCGGTGTCTGTTAAATTTTTTAAGGTGTCTTTATCAATTCCATTTCTTTGTGTCACTTGCGTATAGAGCAGCACCGGTGGATTACAACTGGCCACAGTGAAAAACGAATAAGGCGCAAGGTTATCAACCCCACTGTTGGATCGTGTGCTAATCCAAGCAATTGGTCTTGGCGTAACACCACCAGTTAACAGGCGATATTTTTCCTGCGGTTCTAACGCTGACATGTCAAAGTTCATAGATTATCCGTCTAAAAGTCATACCCATATAAAGGTAATATTTATGCCCAGCAATAGCTGTTGCTTTAGCGCTGCCAAGTTAACTTCTTTTATACTGCCAAACTAGTGAAAGACTACCGAAGTGAACGCGATGATGTTTATACATCGGACTATCATCGTTAAATCCATACTGACAAAAAATATACTCTTTGTAGCTATTGAAGATAAATCAAATACAAAACAAGATTGTCAACGTTGCTGCAGTAGCGTTCAATAGTCTACTAAAACCCGCACTAATGAATGCTCGATAAGGATATTTTATGACCACCATGCAAAAGTTCGCCTGGATTGTTGCCATATTAGGTAATGTCTTGGCACTGCTGTATCTAAACAGTTGGATACTGTGTATTTTTCTGAAGGAATGTTAGCACCCACACTGGGTAACCCTGTATTTTAATTTTATCAAAATGATGTTTTATTACACTTATATACTGCCTTTTATTGACAAGATTGCTACTGTGATTGAAGCTGTATGGTTATAATATTTAGCCACTTTGACTAATTAATCAGGGACAATTCAATGACAGATTTAGCGCGCACGACAGAGGGCCGAGGTCGGCTTTACAACAGCATTTTAGACACTATCGGAAATACACCCTGCGTCAAAATAAATTCACTGGCACCAGCCGGTGTAGACATCTATGTGAAAGCCGAGTTTTTCAATCCAGCGGGATCGGTCAAGGATCGGTTGGCTATCAGCATTATTGAGGAAGCCGAACGCAGCGGTAATCTGAAGCCCGGACAAACGGTGGTTGAGGCAACTAGCGGTAACACTGGTGTTGGTTTGGCCATGGTTTGTGCGGCGAAGGGCTACCCTTTTGTGGCTACTATGCCGACCAGTGTTTCTATTGAGCGACGCAAGTTGATGCGCTTCTTGGGTGCAAAGGTGATTTTGACGCCAAAAGCGGATAAAGCGATGGGCTGTTACCTCAAAGCTATCGAACTGGCTGATGCGAACGGGTGGTTTTTAGCCCGTCAGTTTGAAACTGAAGCAAATGCGAAGATCCACGAAAACACCACAGCGCGTGAAATTTTGGCGGACTTTAAGGATAGTAGTTTAGATTATTGGGTGACCGGTTATGGCACTGGTGGAACCTTTGCTGGCGTTGCTAAAGTATTGAGAGAGCAGCGTCCAGAGACAAAAATTATGCTTAGTGAACCGATCAATGCCCAGTTAATTGAAAGCGGTATGGCTCAAGAGCGCAACGCCGATGGTTCTCCTTCTAGCAGCCATCCCGCATTCCAACCTCACATGATTCAGGGCTGGACGCCAGATTTTATTCCTCAAGTTTTGCAAGAATCCATTGATGCAAAACGTTTTGATGAACTGGTACCGATTGACGCAAATGAGGGCATTGAGGCGTCGAAAATGCTCGCTCGCAAAGAGGGAATCTTCACGGGTATATCCGGTGGTTGTACCTTTGCTGTGGGACTTCAGATAGCAAAGACGGCTGCTCCTGGGACGGTTATTCTCTGTATGTTGGCAGATACAGGCGAGCGCTATTTATCCTCGCCACTGTTTGCAGATGTTGGTGAGGATATGAATGCCGATGAGCTGGCTTTATCAGCCTCAACACCGGGCTTTCATTTACACGAGTAAGTTACGCAGACAGCTACTATGCTGTCGTTTTTACTTTTATTGTGCCTCACGACGGCTTCTCATTATTCCTCTGTCCAGTGGTTGGTTTTTTCCTTCCACTGGTTTCAGGGCTCAACATATAAATTCTCTGCGATGTAACAATTCACTGCCAGCTACACTTAAACAAATAAAGTTTGCCATCGCAGCGCCAGTTGCGAAAGCAAACGAACACTCTCTCGGCTGCCGCTTTGAATTCTTTTTGACTGGTCATGGATTGTCCCTATAAATTTACTTTACCTCTTTACCTGCTGCTTGTTGATCAGCATGATAGCTTGAGCGAACCAAAGGACCCGATGCAGTATAGGTAAAACCAATTTCATCGGCATAAGCTTTTAACTGGTCAAACGCTATTGGGGGTAAATAACGTTTAACAGGTAAATAGTGTTTAGAGGGTTGCAAGTATTGACCCACTGTTAGCATATCAACATTATGCTCGCGCAGATCCCGTAGCACTTCTTCTATTTCACTTGTCTCTTCCCCTAAACCAAGCATAATGCACTGCCGTGGCGACTGAATTTTTATCAACTGATTTGAGTTAACGTGCCAGTAATTGTTTACCAAATTTTGTAATGAGAACAATCAATTGCCTATGTCGCTAAAAGCTTGATCTCCCCCCCTTTTAACTAACAGAGAATTTAAAATAATGAAGCTATTAAGATCCTTAACCCTGCTATCAATGGTGTTTTTGTTAGTAGCCTGCGCTAGTTCGCCCGACATTACTGTTGACTATAGCCCTGACTTCCACAGTAAAGATGTAAGTAGCTATTATTTAGAGCCGAGAAAAGACTATGGCAATCTGAGTGATCAACGTATTGTCACGGCAATTAATACTCAACTGGAGTCGCGCGGACTTGTAGCTACACCAAAAGATCAGGCAGAGGTCTGGATTAGCTATCACGTAGTAACGCAAGACCGCACTAAAGTTACTAGCTACAACACCATGAATAGCTATGGCGGTTATGGCCATGGCTATGGCAGTTACTATGGCGGCGGCTGGGGAACATCACCTGATGTACGTGTTCGCCAATACACTGATGGTACCTTGCTAATCGATTTAATTGACCCTAAAACCAATAAGACAGTTTGGCGCGGTACTGGTACAGCTAATATCAGCACCAAACGTAGCAGCGACGAAAAAGTGGCACTAGTTGAATCATATGTTACTGCCATAATAGAAAAAATGTATGAACAACCAAAATCAAAATAGCTATAAACTGCTGCTGGCCGATAAAATATCGCTCCAGCAGTTTATTTCTTAGCTAGTCGTCAATAAACTATTCATCCTTTCCTGTAAGCCTCATCAAAAACAATAAGCTAACTTTTTTTATTCTGCCAGAATATTGGATTATTTCTGAGGAAAACGGTGACATCTGCAAACAGCACTAACCTCTTCAACTGATCTCTTATTAATGTCTATTTTTATCTTTAAAATGGCTTAGTGAATACACATTTTGCCTACATTACGATAATCTGAACGCTCATAATTTTAATGGTCTCATTCATGTCGTTAGCCAAACCATCTTTTGTATTCCGCGTTCTTGGTCGTATCGAATCGGTGGGTAATCGCTTGCCAGCGCCTACCTTGTTGTTTGTGTATTTAGCGCTAGGCATATTATTACTGTCGGCACTGACATCATGGCTAGGAGTTTCTGCGCTTCACCCAGTTACCCAACAGTCCATTCAGGTGCTCAATTTATTAAGTGCTGAAGGACTGCATCGAATTCTGGAATCTACCGTCACTAACTTTACGCAGTTTGCACCGGTGGGCACCGTACTGGTTGCTATGCTGGGTATTGGCGTAGCTGAGCGCAGTGGTTTATTTGCAGTGGTATTGGGCGCTGCAGTTAGGCGTGCCAAAGGCGTATGTTTAACCGCGATAGTGGTGTTTGTAGCTATTATGTCGAGTCTGGCAGCTGATACCGGTTATGTTGTGTTAATACCACTAGCAGCCTTAATGTTTCAGGCGGCTGGCCGTCATCCTTTAGCCGGAATTGCAGCGGCGTTTGCTGGTGTGTCCGGCGGCTACAGTGCTAACTTATTGTTAGGCCCCTTCGATGCGATTCTGGCGGGTATTTCTACTGAAGCGGCACAAATCATCGAGCCTAATTACCAAGTAAGTATTGCCGCTAATTATTATTTCATGATTGCGTCAACATTTTTAATCACAATCGTCGGAACCTATGTTACTAACCGCTGGGTTGAGCCTCGACTTATGGCAGAAACTGCCGACCAGCCAATGCTTAGCGAAGACATTGCTCAATCTAATGGTGCTAGCAACTCAAATGTTAATGACCGGCGCGGATTGATAGCAGTTAATATCCTGACGATAGTATTTGCGGGGTTATTACTATGGGGCTTAATTCCTAGTGATGGGATATTGCGAAGCGCACAAGGAGAGGTATTACGCTCACCATTTATTAAAGGCATTGTGGTTATTATTAGCATCTATGCTTTGCTGTGTGGCGCCATCTTTGCGCGCGTATCTGGTCGCTGGAAAAACTTAAGCGAGTGCGTTGTAGCCATGGAATCAAGCATGGCCACTATGGCCAGTTATTTAGTGTTAATGTTTTTTGCGGCGCAATTTGTTGCTTACTTTTCTTGGAGCCAGCTGGGTATTATCTCAGCAATAGAGGGTGCTAATCAATTGCGGAGCTGGCAGCTATCACACGAAATTCTTCTATTAGTGTTCGTATTAATTGCGGCATCAATTAATTTATTGATTGGCAGCGGCAGTGCGAAATGGGCATTACTTGCGCCTATTTTTGTGCCTATGTTGTTACTGGCAGGTATCCCACCAGAGAGCAGCCAGATAGCGTTTCGTATTGGTGACAGTGTGACTAATATCATTACGCCGCTAATGCCTTATTTTGGGGTAGTCATCGCCTATGCGCAGCGCTATAAGCCTAATTTAGGTATCGGCACACTGATGGCACTAATGCTGCCGTATAGCGTTAGCTTCTTAATTGCTTGGTCTGCACTGATGATGGTTTGGCTATCGATGGGCTGGCCCTTAGGATTAAGTTAACTTGGCAGTATCCAGATGATAACTATATTATCTATAGTCAGATTTAAGCACTCATAAAGGAAATACGGTGTTGAAACCAATCCTTGAATTGATCCAGGAAGTTCGCATTAAATTACGTTGCGTAACCGCGCAACAAGCCATGACTGAAGTCCACAATAACAACGGACTGTTACTGGATGTACGTGAAACTAGTGAAGTCAGCGAAAAACAAACGCCTAGTTCTGTCAATGTACCTAGAGGCGTACTAGAAATGAACATGTTAACTAGCTATCCCAATCCAGACTTACCGATCTATATTCACTGCGCTACCGGCGCTAGAGCAAGTTTAGCAGCCGAACAACTACAACGAATCGGTTATCTAAAAGTCTCTGTTATCACTTGTGACCTGGAGACTGTCTGCGACAGCCAGTCTCTGTAATTAAAACCAGTACCCTTATTTGATTCTGCTCAATAACTCCTTTTATCACTGTTAGTGGGTCAATTTCTGAGTACGCCTTTCATATCTGCATAATGGCGTTATGACTCTACCTATAAAATTTATTCAATTGCCGGCTGCAGCCTAAGCGTGCCATCAAGGTGAATATCTCGCTGTGGGAAAGCAATTGTAATACCGTTATCAGAGAACAAATGGTTAACGGTAAATCTTATATCTGAACGAATCTCACGGGCACTTTTGTCGCCAACAGAATACACCCAAAAATAAGCATCAAAAACCAATGAGCTATCGCCAAAATCTTCAAATATTACCTGGGGTGCGGGCTCAGATAGTATTAAATCATGATCATCAACAGCCTTTTCCAATAAGCTTTTAACCTTGTCAACATCAGAACCATAAGCAACCCCTACTCTTACAGTACATCTGAACAGCTTGTCCTCAAGCGTCCAATTAGTAACAGTCTCCTCCAGTAATTTGGAGTTCGGTACCAATAAATGCACTCCATCTACTCGCCTGATTTTTGTTGAGCGAGTATTGATCTCTTCAACCGTACCGCTCACCCCACCGGTTTCAATAAAATCATTAATACTAATGGGTCTCTCCCAAATCAGAATCCAGCCGCTAATGAAATTATTGATAATATTCTGCGCGCCAAAGCCAACACCAATAGCTACTGCGCCAGATATAAAAGCAAAAGCGGTTAACGGGACGTTTAGCAGATCAAGCGCTGAAATAGACAAAACAATAAGTCCAAGAATATAAATCGCTCTGCGCACAACCTGAATAATATTTGCATCCATACCACGGTTGCGCATTTCAGTGGTAGTGCGGCGCACCAGCCAGCTTAGTAATAAATACCCACAGATAATAACCAACGGAATAAATACCAATTGGCCAACTGTTACGTCATAGCCACCTAAGGTAAAAGTTTTAATAGCAGAAAGCTTTTGAATATCAATCATGACTAAAACCACCTCTTAATTTTAAGTACCGTAATAACAGCAATTGATATAAACACCATAGTGCCGACAACAATCATAAAAGCAGTTGGATTTTCTAGTCCGGGCAAGCCACCGACATTCATGCCGAACACTCCAGTAACGAAAGTAACCGGCAAAAATATCAAGGCTACAATTGACAGTGCATACATACGTGAATTTTGTTGCTCCATAGAAATATTCATTACTTCCTCCTGCAACACTAGGGTCCGCTCTCGGATCAAGTCTAAGTCCTCAAGATAACGGGTCGTACGATCCATTTGTTCTCTCAATCGATAAGCACAACCTTCTGGCATTGACGCTATATAATGAGTGTATAGCGTATCAAGTGCGTCACGTTGCGGTGCCAGATACCGCCTAACACCGGCTATTTCACGCCGCACTGCTGATATTTGAGATCGGGCAGAAGAACTATAGTCAGACTGAACGGATTCCTCCAACTGTGCTAACTGATCTTCAACCCCATTAACATAATCAGATATCCTATCCGCAACCCTACCGATAATAGATATAACAAGATCCGGGATACTGTCTGGCCCCGCCCCCGTTAACAGGTCAGACTTTATGTCTTGAACAGATAACATTTTTCGCTGGCGCACAGTTATCAGTCGATTAGTTTCAACCCACATTCTAAGAGAAACCATATCTTCAGGGTTAGCGCCGGGGTTCAAATTAATACCACGGATAAAAACTAAGGTCCCCTCTTTTGCCTTAACCGTTCTCGGCCTAGTATCCGGTTGAATCAGAGATTGGACCACTCGCTCTTGAAGCCCTAAAGAAGTGAGAAAATCTGCAGCACTGGAATGACTATAATCTATATGCATCCAGGTACAGTCCGACTCAACACTTTCTAAATTAACACCTCCACCTTTGGAATCTAAGTTAAGACCAAAAACAAAGCATGGATCGTTTGTATCAATCATAGGTAACTCTCTATTAGTGAGGTATTTTAACAGCCCAAATATTATCTATTAAAACAAGCAATCTACATGGGGTACATTAATTCACCATTAAACCGAACATAGACTATATTAGGCCCGTTAAACTAAAAACACTACAGATGGGTCTACTAAAAACAAGTCGCCTAAGCCTTCTCTACCTAGTAGCATTAAATAACTCATATCCGCTCTATTAGTTAAGGTTATTTCTATCTCCCATACATGAGCTCCTAGGTGAATAGGCGTTTTAATTACGTAACGTTGTTCTGACTCACCATTAGATGATTTGATTTTACGAATGTCTGCCACTTTTGCATGGCAGGTAACTATTCGACTTACATTATGAACATCAGGGTGAATATCAAATTGCACACTAGTCACACCATCTTTCACGTATTGTTTTAAGTCATCGACATGCAATGATGAGGTTTTTGCACCGGTATCCACCCGCACATTAATATCACTAATACCTAAGTCAGGCAGTGAACATGATTCGATACAGCCTATAATGGTTTTATTTAATGCCGTCATATTAACCTCTAAGTTCAGCCTGCTTAACTATTGTAATCAGGTAAAAGTTGTTCTTGCACTGCTTCAATGTGTTCAGCGATCGCATCATCATCTTCTGAAAAATAAGCGATATGAAACATCGCTTCGCCCTCTTGCACTAAGGGAATATTTTGCATGCCGATTAAAATTCCGGAGCGGGTCGCTTTAACTGTATCAATAACATCACCGTAAGGGCTACCAATTACCGCAAGACTATCACCTTTAATTACTTGGTCGCCCAACCTTATTTTCTGACTAACAAAGCCACTAGCGTTGGCTCTCAACCAGCCACTGCTATTTGCCACATAGGGAACAGTGGCTTTTTTCTTTGCCGTTTTTCTAATCATCTCTAGGTTCTTTAACACATTGGTAATACCCTTGATCCCTGCTCTAATAGAAAGCTCATCAAACCTAAGCGCTTCTCCAGCCTCATACAATAATACTTTCGTTTTATTAGCTACCGCAGACTCCCTTAGTGAACCATCAACAACCGTAGAGTTAAGTACCACTGGCACGCCAAATGCTAATGCTAGTTCTTTGGTTTTTTCATCAGACAAATCAGCTCGTATTTGGGGTAAATTTGAACGATGAATAGCGCCCGTATGTAAATCAATGCCGTAATCACAATGGCTTACTATTTCAGTTAAGAATATATGCGCCACTCTTGACGCTAATGAACCTTTTGCTGAGCCGGGAAAGCTTCTATTTAAATCACGTCTATCTGGCATATACCGACTCATATTAACGACGCCATAAACATTTACCATTGGTACGGCAATGACAGTACCTCTGATAATTTCGAAGCTTTTTTGATTAATTAAACGGCGTATAATTTCAATACCATTTAGTTCATCGCCATGTACTGCGGCACTAATAAATAACGTAGGGCCATCTTTTTTTCCTCTAAAACCTTAATAGGTAATGACACATCAGCGTCAGTATACAATTTTGCCACCGGTAGCTCTATTTTCGATACCGATCCAGGCTCAATCTTATAGCCACCGATCATTAGCTCTTTCATCGACCTTTATCCTTTGCCGCGAGTTTTGTTTAGTGTGTTACCGGCGTTTTTTTCAATGAATTCAATCACCATCCCGGCAACATCTTTTTTGGTTGCGGTTTCAATACCTTCAAGTCCAGGCGATGAATTCACTTCCATTACCATGGGCCCGTTATGTGATTGTAGTAAATCTACTCCACATACGTTTAGCCCCATCACTTTAGCCGCATTTACTGCTGCAGCTCTTTCTTCTTTTGTTAATCGTACTAATGTTGCAGAACCGCCGCGATGTAAGTTAGATCTAAATTCACCCTCAGCACCTTGGCGTTTTATCGCCGCCACCACTTTTCCGCCAATCACAAAACAGCGAATGTCTGCACCACCGGCTTCTTTAACAAATTCTTGTACCAAAATATTGGCTTTTAACCCCATAAAGGCTTCAATAATACTTTCAGCGGCTTTGGCGGTATCCGCTAAAACCACACCTATACCTTGAGTACCTTCAAGCAACTTTATAACTACCGGCGCACCGCCAACGTTTTTAATTAGATCTTTAGCATTATCAGCCTTATTGGCGAAACCTGTACGTGGTAAACCAATGCCTTTACGTGACAATAATTGTAACGATCGCAATTTATCTCTAGAGCGACTTATGGCAACCGACTCATTGACGTTAAAAGTACCCATCATTTCAAATTGACGCGCTACGGCCGTACCATAAAAGGTCACCGATGCACCAATGCGTGGAATTATCGCGTCGTATTTGGGTAACTCTTTACCGTGATACCTAACCGTAGGCCGACTGCGAGTAATATCCATATAGCAATGCAAAGTATCAATAACGTCTACTTCATGGCCACGAGCCTGACCCGCTTCTTTAAGACGACGGGTCGAATAAAGCTTTGAATTTCTTGATAAAATAGCAATTTTCATAATCTATTCTCACTGTTTTTAAATGATTGATTACATTTGGTAATCATTTGCGCGGATTCTAGGGTCTACCAACCGAACAATAAACTGATATATATTGATTGGTTTGATCAAATTTTTTGATTAGACTAACTACCTTAAGAGTTACTTTCGGGCTAACACACCATGAAAATCGAATTGCTAAAAACGTTTTTAGAAGTAAGCCAAACCCTGCATTTTAGAATTGCCGCTGACAATTTATTCATCACTCAATCAGCGGTAAGTGCTCGAATAAAGTTACTAGAAGACGATTTAGGCGTATTACTTTTTGATCGCAGTCAAAAGCAATTGAGAATCACCCGCGAAGGTAATCGACTAGTTAAGCATGCCAAGGAATTAATTTTTATGTGGCAAAAAGCTAAACAGGAAGTGTCATTAGTAGAAGAAAGATTTAGCGTGCTTTCGATTGGTAGCATGATGTCCATTTGGGATATAGCTCTTCAAGAATGGCTAAATAAAATTATACGTAACATTGAAGAGGTTAGCTTCTTAACCAAAAGTTATAATCAAGTCGACTTAAAGAAGAGCCTTATAAATGGCGTCACCGACATCGCCTTTACCTTCGATTCAATTACTGCTGATAGATTGATCGCTGAAAAGGTAACTTCGGTGCCATTGCATTTAGTGACATCTGATCCGTATTTAGGCGATGATTACCAAAGCATTACTGATTTTATTATGGTTGATTATGGCGAATCTATAAATTTGCAATATCGACGAGAATATCCCAATTCACCACCAGCCAGGCATTTAATTAGTCAACCAAGAGTGGCTTTAGATTATATTTTAACAAATGGTGGCTGCGCCTATTTACCGCGTCAGTTAGTCATGCAGCATATCAGTGAGAACAAATTATTTTTAGTCGAAGAAGCGCCTATATTTAATCGAGAAATTTTTGCTTTGTATTTAGAAAAAAGCCACAAAGAATCCCTTATTACTAAAGCATTACATTACTTCCCTGAAATTGTATTTTCATAGACAGCGTTGAATTTAGCCGTCAATGCAACATAATAAATTTTGATGCCAGATAATTTAAAATATATAGACTTCAATGACTAGTTCACCATCAAAAAAATCAGCTCTAGTAGTACTAGGCGCTGACTAGGATGGCCGTCAGTTGGTGTAGACGCTATTCATAGAGAAAAATTGATGGCATGCTTGGCATTGATTTAAGACAGACCCAGTAACTGAATGGATCAATGGAGCCAAACCATGACAACATATATCGCGATCAACCTTGCTAAACGCCCCTCTGGCGGCCCTATTACTAAAGATCTATTTGAAGTAGTTCAAAAAGAAATACCTAAAGTCGGACCAGGCCAGTTTTTAGTTAAGCAAAATCACATGTCCCTAGACCCTGCCATGTTTGGATGGATGAGCCCTGATACTAATAGCTACATCCCACCGGTTGAATTGGGCGCGGTAATGCGCAGCTCTGGCATAGGGGAAATTGTAGAAAGTAACCACCCTGATTTTAACGTGGGGGACCGCGTAATGGGGATGATGGGCTGGCAAGAATATTGTCTATCAGACGGTCAAAGCTTAAACAGAGCCGACGCGCCACTGCCAGACGAAGCCGTCTTATCTATCTTCGCATTACCCGGCATCACTGCGTCACAAGGTTACTTTAATGTGGGTAAACCGAAAAAAGGCGAAACTATTATTATCACTGGTGCGGCTGGCTCTGTTGGCTCGATTGTAGGCCAACTAGCTAAGGCAGATGGTCTACACGTTATTGGGGTTGTTGGTAACGAAGAAAAAACCGATTGGATTGTGAACACTTTAGGGTTTGATGCAGCCATTAATTACAAGTCTGATGATTTAGATGCGCAGCTGGCTAAAGCGGCTCCTAATGGTATCGATTTGTTTTTTGAAAACACCGCCGGTCCAATTCAAAGCCTGATTGTTGAGCGCATGAATGCCCATGGCCGAGTAATGGTATGTGGCTTGATAGCCGATTACGCTAAAGCAATGCCTGCACCGGGCCCTAGCTGGGTAAGCGTACTTAAACGTCGCTTAACTATCCAAGGTTTCACTATGCCTGATCATTACGAGCAAGTACCTGAACTGATTGGTATGCTGGCTCCTTATGTCATGGAAGGTAAAATTCAACATCGCTCGCATATTTTAGAAGGCTTAGAATCTGCCATTGATGGTTTAAATATGTTCTTCACCGGTGAAAACAAAGGGAAATTAATTGTTAAACTTTAACAGTTAGCACACTTTAAAATCTGCAATGCATCAAGGTTAAGGCTGCAATAGCAGCCATAACCTTGCCTACTATCACCCAGTTAACTGCCTTTACGCTGCAATATGAAATTTAGGCATAATCTACAACCACTTGCTAAATTGTCAGTCTCGTTACGATGATAATTTAACTATTTTATCGTATTTATAGCCTCACTAAAGTACCAGCCTTGATATACATCTCAGTCGTTATGAACAAAACCGGTTACAGCATCTAATACCTAAATAATGCTTACCAGTGAATTAGAACACCTAATAAAAATGATTAATCAGACTTCAGATAATATTGCGATCGGTGATGCCGACGCTGCCACGTTAATTTCTTTTAGCCATGCAACTGAAGTCTATCTGTAATCTAACAACACCTATTCACCCATCAGCATCTAAGTGAAAGGTGAATCATTAAATTACCAGTATTATTATCCCAGTCCGACTGTGACAAAACCGTAACCGTTCTTTAGCTCACCTTGCGGGACATTAGCGTGCTTCAACACACCATTTGAAGTTAGGCTGTAGATATAATTTATAAGCCAAGGTGATCTGAACATGCAAGACCTTTTTCGTCGTTTACTGCTTTGTACAAGCATTGTGTTAGTAGCTGCTTGTAGTGATAGCAATGATTCCTCTAGCCAACCTGCCCCTGAACCTGAACCAACTCCTGAACCTCCATTAATCACTGTGATGCAGGAAACCGTGAATCTGCCTAGTGCCGCTAAGCCTACCAATACTCCTGGCAGCCTTGGTGTTGTGGTAACTAGTCCTTCACTTCTCACTCAGTTCGCCAGCGCAGACGTGGATTTAAATAATGCACGCTATACGCGTTATTTTCTGCCAGATAGCGATGGGCGACAGCCTGACGCTATCATAGTGTTGGTACCTGGTTTTGAAGGTGGTGCATCCAATTTTCTTTTGCTAGCAGATGCCTTGCTGCAAAGAGCACAGGACGAAAACTCACTCACACTGGAAGTATGGGCGATGGATCGTCGTTCAAACCAGCTCGAGGATACAGTCGGCCTTGATTTAGCCGAAGACCTTAATGACCCTCAAGTAGGTTTAGACTTTTTGTTCGGCACGGAACTAGGGTTGGCGCTAAGCCAGCCACTGGTAGACGGACCGAATCGACGTGCGGTGTTTCACAACAATCGCTCTGACACGGCCTTTATCGCCGAGTGGACGCCATTGGTTCATTCTTTTGATATCGATGCCATAGTTGAAAAGGCCAGCGAGACAGCGCTGAACGGTAATGTATTTTTAGGCGGCCACTCAGCGGGTACAGGCTATACCGCCCGCTATGCCGCCACCGATTTCAACCTCTCTGGCGTCGGGGCCCCAGAACCTGGTTTTAGCAAGCTGCGTGGCTTAATCCTATTAGAAGGCGGAGGAGGTTCAAATAGCTCTACACCAGTAGATGCAGCCACCTTGGGCCTGATTGAGGCACGTTTTGATGGCGGACTATTTGGTGCCGTACGCGACGGTGCCCCGCGCTGCAGCGACGGAGTGACTGTCTGTACTGTGGCGACAGAAACGATGGATTGTGCAGCCTTATCCAAACCTAAATGTGTGGAAAATATCGATGCGTATTCCAATGCCGGTGGCCTGCTAAGCCCGCAGCTACTAGCCATATCAGATGTAAGTGCGCTGGATACAATTGCCAATGGAGAGGATGGTTTATCCATCTTACAAATCGAGCAAAATAATGAATCCGGCAACTCAGCACTTGACAAGGTTCCCCAGCTGGCAAGCCTGAAAGCGTTATTGGGTAGCCAACCGGCTTCTTCCATGAGCCTGCTTGGGCAGTTCCTAGACGACGATGGTATCACTGCCACGCTGGCACCTTTTGTGTCCACCTCAATGGGCTTTGCGGGACCGATAGTCGACGGAGTCATCACCTGGTTGACCGGTACTGATGAGATTCCAGCGGAGGCATTTGTCGACAACGGTTCAGCACCAGAGGCACTGGCCGACATTGCCATCTGGGGGCTGGAAGTTGAACCCTCAGACCAGAGAAAGATGCTGCCGATGTTTTATCGCGGTCAAACCAACTTCTCTGACTGGTATTACCCGTCTTCAGGCTTGAGCGTGACGTCTGGCCTAGGCTTAGATACTAGCCCATTATCTGCACCGCTCCCGCTGGGTCGCGGCCGCACTGATATCGACAATCGTACTCAAGGCGGACTAATCGATATTCCAGTAATTGCCTTTGGCGGCACCAATGGACTAACACCCACACCAGCATCGTGGCGGTCGTTCGCCGACCTGCTTGCAACTTGTGCCCCGCCCGCCTGTGACGGTGTGACTGCACGCTTGGTGGATCTAAATAATCCGAGCCCTGCCTTTCCAACTTACGGCGAAGTCGCCGGTGGGTTCGAGGTACATATGTCCGAAGGCTATGCCCACTTTGATGTCCTGTCAGCTAATGATGACGAGACTAATAACGTCATTGGCCCGCTGCTGGATTTTGTAGCCCGAAACTGGGAATAATAACTTTTTAAAGCAGCAGTTACTTGCAGCTAGGGTCGAGTAACCTTACTACTACATTGTTGAAATACGCTCACTCTCAAAAAAGAGTGGCGCGTTTATTTTTCATAGCCAAAAAAACCCGCATCGGTAGCTGCGGGTTTTTTATTGATTGAGCGTAATAAGGTTATTGTCGAGTTTAACTATATAAAATAATCCAATGCTTAAAACTATTCGCTATTCCCCGTCTAATACTTGCTGTCGCATATGAGTCAGGTATTCATCCATTTCAGCGTTATTTTTAAAAATGAGCACATCAGGTAAGGCTTTAATAATATCAAATACTTTTTTTATTTGTGGCTGCATTTTTAAAATACCCGCTTTGACACCCTTTGCCTTGCTGGCTTTTGTCGCTTTAAAAATAACGCGCAAGCCAGCACTGCTAATATATTCAAAATCAGTCATATCAAAAATAAGCAGCTGAGTTACTGCACTCACCTACTGGTCAAGTTCTGCTTCTAGATCGGGGCCGTAATGGTATCTAGACGGCCGTTTAAGGTGACTTTTGTTGACCTAAATAAAAAATTTCCTGTTAAAACTTCTTAGAGGCAAATCCGGTAACTTTCTCGATAGTTAATTCACGACCAAGCGCCGTTAACGGATGCACCACAATCAAGCCTCGCACCGACTTCTTCAGTTTACCCATATCGGCTTGTTCTTCTTTGGTCAATACACGATTAAAGGCCAAGGCTTTAATACTTTCGCCTTTACCACTTACCTCTCGATCAGTTTGACTTTTTGCGCTAGCAATCGCTTTAGTTAATGCTTCTATTTCAACTTTAAATTGAAGCACAATTGCTTTGTCGCCGCGCGCTTGAGCAGCAGCTAACTTACGGCTTGATTTTTCTAATTTATTTTTAAGGCGTTGTAGTTCTTGCTTGATATTCATAGTGGTATCTTAAATCTCTTAGTCTGAGCGCCCAAATTACTGTCAGCATAAGCCTTCAGTGCATCTCGCCGTATAACTCCATGATAACACTTAGCCAACCGAAAGTGATCTAGCAGAATAGATCTACTTGTTGATAGCGAGAAGACTCAGTTTATATGTAGTCGGGCCTGGGCGCAGGCATAAAGTTGAGCGTTGTTACTTCAAACCAATAAGACCACCAAAATATCTACTTAACCTCAATAAACACTTCATTTCTGCGCATCATGGGTAAAGTAAACGGTGCGTTATAGCCTGCTGTTACCGGATCGTTTATCGCGGTGTAGCTCTGCTGAGTAATCCAATCTGCAAGAATTTTGGTATGTTTTGCTACGTTGCTGTCACTAAGAGTACCGCTAAACCTGATTGCAGCGACTTTATAGTCCTTAAGCTCAGTCACGCGAACTTCAGGATTTGTCGGCTTAGGAGTTGTCTCCAAGGTGAAATCATTTGGCATGACGAATGACATCGAAGAGACTCCGCCACTTTCATTTCTAAAGACAGGTGCCGTCATCGATATTTTAGTGCCTTTTGTCACTGTATTTCTATCATCCATAATTACTGGAGCGGTCATAGAAATTTCAACTGCCCCTTCATTGTCGCCACTAATATAGTTAAACAATTTTCTAAAAGGACTGCCATTGCTGCCAGCCACATTAGTTGACACCAACACCATAGACTCGTAGTTACGAACTTCAATCTGCTGAGTGTCATCGGCGTTTAGCACAGTATAAGGCGCAGTTTCTACATTACTTTGACCTACCACAGAACACCCCGCCACCAAGATTGATGTGATTATTAATAGTAATGATTTCATTTTAAATCCTTAAATTACGCTTCTTTTATTCAATAATTTATCAACACAAAATATTAAGCTATTTAGTCGGCACAGTACGGAATAAAATGAGATAGCCTTAGCCCTAGCAAAAGCTATCTATGCTACCCAAACAATGACTCGATAATATCCGCCGCCGTCTTTAGAGGCTGCACAGCTGGCAACGGCTCATCAAGCAGCGCGATAACCGCTTCAGTTAATTGTGGTGTAGTCATTTCGTTGGGCGCTAACACCGACGCAACTCCCACTCGCTCTAGATCAGCGGCGTTAGCGAATTGATCGGTCGAGAAAGGCAGTACTAACTGACGAATACCAGCGGCAAGGCACTCTTGTACGCTGTTATTGCCACCATGATGAATGGCCAGATCGGCATATTGGAGCATTGCTACTTGAGGCAGTTCGCGAGCGACGAACCAGTCGTCTGGAATTGGGCCAAGCTCGTTTTTAGGCATTGAACCAATAGCTATGGCTGCTCTTGCGCCCACCTTACGAAGTGCTTTGCCAATGCCTGTCAAAACATCTGATCGGTGAGATAAAAATGTGCCTAAGGCCACATAAACTTGCGGACGATTGTCTTGCTTTTCGCGCCAGGCAGCAAAATTTTCAGGCAGTACTTCTTCTCTCACCAGTGGTCCGACAAAGCGATGATCTGAAGTTAAAAAATTGGAGCGAAAAGTACTGTGGTAACCAGCGGCGCTATTGTAAAGCACTCTGCGGCCATGCACTCTAAAGGCGTCCTTTACTGGCGGGCGCTCGGGGGCTAAGGCTGCCAATGCGCCGTTCCAACGATCGGTAAATGCTGCAGTAACAGTATCCGCCAATTGTTCAACTTCATTAAGTTGTTGCGGATCAGGCTGTAAACACTCTGGCCAATCCGCAGGGATCCCATAGCGTTCTTGACCTACTGGTAGCTGGCTAGGATGGCCTGGCACCAGTGTGATAAAAGGTTCACCGAGCGCATACATAGCGAGGGTTGATCCAAAAGATACATGGTCGACCAGTACTTCGTCAGGCACTATCTCTCTGTGCAGTGCAGCAATGGCAGTAACCACCTGTTCAGGCTTCCACAATAAATCGACTTGTCTTTGTAAAGCCTGATATTGAATCGTGTCCAGCGCACCCTTACGAGTAGCGGCAAGAAAGCGTTCGATCGATGGATCTTTAACAACAACGCCGCTGTTTGAAGACGCAGCAAGACTCAATTCGCGCCACTCGAATCCTTCTGCTTCTACCCGTGGTCGTAAACTATTGCCGGTAGCAATTACCACCCGCTGACCGTCTTGTTGCGCTGCACGAGCGATCACGGCCAATGGCCCATAGTGGGACGCATAGTCTGGGCTGATAACAAGTAAAGTCATTATCCGACCTGCTCTGGCGAATACACATTGACCAGCTGCTCCGCCATTACCTCAATCGAGTAGCGCTCTGCGACCATTGTTTTAGCTCTCACAACCCTATCTGGTCGATCGATTAGCTCTATGCCTTGGAGTATACCTGCTGCTAAGTCGGAGTTGGGGTCTACCAGAACGCCGGTGTCGCCATGAGTCACATAAGTGGGCGGGCCACCCGTACTCGGGGCGACTACCACCAAGCCAGAGACCAATGCTTCAATTAATGCGAGGCCAAATTCTTCTTTAAGGGCACCATCAACGTAGAGCCCGCCCTTCGACCAACACCCGTCTCTACCTCGAACCGTGGCTACCAAAATTGTTGCTATATCAGTTCTTGGCCTTCCACCCAACAACACCAAACCCTCACGCTGCTTACTGTTCACTGGTACCGCTTTATCTATGCCAGCAAGCACCACTTGTTCAGTCGCCGACGGATTAACTAAATCACCACCAACAATCACCAAGTTGTAACGAGACTGAAGCAACGGTTCATCGGCCCATGCAGCGGCGACTCGCTCCATCCCTTTTACTGGATTCAACCGACCAATACTTAGTAATAATGGCAAATGACGTCTGTTTTCTGGAATCTGATCAGCCAGTTCAGCGAGGATATCAGGTAGCAATTGAGGCCCTTGGCCATCATCAGATACTGCGCATGAATAGTTAGCTTCAGCACGACGAATCAGTTCCACATCGATGCCTTCTGATACCACCGCAACGCGCTGACCAGACCGCTGTGAGTCGATACCGAGTAAGTCGAGAAGGTCTCTGGGTTTTGCCCGCGGAAACAACACTAAACGATTGGCCTGTTCGGCTAGCTTTTCAATCAATCGCGCTCTGAACCAAACATGTTCTTTGGTGCATAGCTGAATGAATTTATCTTGGTCTAGTTCACCCCGTGACTGCAACGAGTGAACAACATTATGTGGGTCTGGCGCGGCGCTGAAGCAGACCGGCACACCTAGCGCGTCAGCCACTTCTGATCCGGCCAGTGTACCGGCGTCGGCCATCCGCAAATGAAGCATATCAACTGGCATAGTTTGTCGCATCACCCGCCGCAGGCCACGTTTAATTGACGGCAGATGCTCCCAACTATCATCCGGAGTTTCTGCAGTCCGGGCATGATCACCCACGGCTATCATCGCGTAGGCCAATGAACTATCGCTATGGTTGCTGGCTGTGGTGAGAGTGTCAGCTAAAGCTCCGCGCCCAATGGTCAGCACGCTATCGACATCCGCGCGGCGGGCCAATGCTTCACCCAGTGACACCAGCAAACTCGCCACCCCACCCGTGTCACCACGACCACCGAGGCTAAGCTGTCCGTCAAGACCAGTAGTCAACACCAATTGTGCTATTCGCAAACCAGCAGCTTCTCGTTTGGCGCCAGGAATAGTTAACATCTCTAAGTCGCTTAGGGCCAACGACGCATGCGCGCCGATCAAGTCATCAGTCGATGCGAGCCTGTTGAGCGTTGACTGCACTTTCGAGTCGGCGCGCTCGCCGAGTGCGCCGATGGCAGCGATTCGTGCGGCCAGCTCCTCGTTGGGGTCTGCAGCAACAAGACGTAACAGCTCATTTGAACCCTCTACAGAGCCCATCAAATC
This sequence comes from Pseudomonadales bacterium, assembly GCA_046710535.1. Taxonomy (GTDB): domain Bacteria; phylum Pseudomonadota; class Gammaproteobacteria; order Pseudomonadales; family CAWVSB01; genus CAWVSB01. Next base: position 6,238 of record JBKEHH010000001.1, on the reverse strand, counting down.
GACAAGGCGGGCACGAACGATGCCATTGTCAGTACTTGCCAATGCGCCATCAACACAAGCCCTGATCTCTGCAGGACTAGTTATTGACCATCTATGCAAAGTGCGATGAGCATGCATTGAGTCAATCCCGCCCACAGCGAGCTGATCAACAAGCGGGCCGAAGGCCTCTGCATTGGCCATTCTACGACCAAGTAGCCAGGTTGCATGGCGCTTCACCAACTGTTCAGGGTGTGTTAAAAATTCGATAAGCTGGCTGTCAGCATTAGGGTGCTTCACTGCGGCCAGCGACTCCATCGACAACAAGCTCGCCAACGAGCTCTGCTGTGCAAATGATGTTAAGTCTGCCACCAGCCCTAGTGGGTTAGCCGAGTGTCTTGCACTGACCGACAGCTGTGCTGAATGCCGCAACATTCTGACGAAGTCGTTACCCCCAATCAGGCGCTCCAGCTCGTCTATTAAAAGATTACCTGAAAACCCGTCGTAATAGTTTTCGTCTGAGTCGACCTCAAGTTCACTAGCCTGAAGCAGGCTCATAGTGAACAAGTTCTGTGAGTAGTCTGTATAAGCTTGGACATCAATTAGCTTCTTTTAGATTTAAGCGGGTTGGGCCCAATCTTTAACAATCGAGACAAATCTCTTAGTAGTATCTTTTATTATGAGGATCTATACGGCGATAACGCTATAAAAGATCAACAAACAGCTAGCGCTTGCTCAAATTAACTCCGCTCGCTGAGCCCAACTACCCTATAAATGATCAGGTTGTATTTTGGTAATTTTTTATAAACAATAGCGCCCTAAACTCCTTCTATAGAAAGTAAGCTATGTTTAAGTTTTACTCTTGTGCCGCATTTACCTTAGTCGGCTTGCTTGCCTCATCAGTGTCAGTCACAGCCGTATCAGACTCAAAGGCCCTGCCCTCTGAGGTGATTAATCTAGCGACAGCCGTCCAATTTAAAACTATCAGTCATCAAAACATCGCTGAGATTGATTACAGCCAGTTCGAGCAGTTTTTAGCGTTTATCAAAACAACTTATCCGCTAACCTTTGCTGGCCTAGAAGTAGAAACAGTTGCCACCTACAGCTTATTGTTAACTTGGCAGGGCACTAATAACGACTTGCGCCCAGTATTAATGGACTCCCATTACGATGTGGTACCGATCGAGCCCGGTACCGAAGGCGACTGGCAGCAGCCACCTTTTGATGGCGTCATTGTTGATGGTTACTTATGGGGGCGTGGCGCAATCGACGATAAAGCTTCAGTGATTGTTATCTTAGAAACTATCGAAGAGCTGTTATCAGAGGGTTTTCAGCCGCAGCGAACTATGTTGTTTAGTTTTGGCCACGATGAAGAAATTAGTGGCACTAATGGTGCGACTAATATCTCAGCCTTAATTGCCAGCAAAAATATTCGTCTTGAATATATGATTGGTGAAGGCGGCGTCATTGTCGACAGTTATCCGTTGCTTGAAGACCAGTTGATGGCAATGGTTGGCTTGGCTGAAAAAAGCTATGTCACTCTAACCCTTACTGCTAAAGGTCAGGGTGGCCATTCATCGCAGCCACCAAAAGATAATTCGATAGTTAAATTGTCTAAAGCGGTAACCGCCTTACATGAAAATCCATTTCCAGCTACTTTGGAGTCGCCAGTTAGCGATATGTTCGAAGCGCTTGCACCGCATGTTGGTGGCTTTATGGGATTTGTCTTTGATAATCAATGGCTGACTAGTGGTTTGTTGGTCAATCAATTGAGTAAAGATCCAGTTAATTCCACGCTGGTGCGCAACACCACGGGCATAACCATGTTTAACTCAGGCATAAAAGAAAATGTGATACCACAAACCGCCGAAGCAAAAGTTAATTTCAGATTGTTGCCAAGTACGTCGGTAGAACAATTAATCACTGAAGTTAACGCAATTATTAATGATCCAGATATTGTCGTGAGTTCAAAAGCTTGGAAACCACCACCGCCCATGGCAGATAAAAATCAACCCGGATTTAAAAAAATCGAGCAATCTGTGTTAAGCGTGTTACCCAACGCAGTTGTCGTTCCAAGCTTGTTCACCGCGTCAACCGATACTCCGCACTACGCTAACTTAACCGATAATATATATCGCTTTCACGCCTACACAGTTGATTTCAAACTCGCTGGTACAATACATGGAACCGGTGAAAGGATTGCAATAGAAAGCGTAGTTAACGCTGCCAAAATAACGCGTAATTTGATTGAATCTGCAGCCACACCCTAACGCTGTTTTTGGTTATTTTATTGCAGTTTTAGCACAGCGTTTTCTGGTTGCAAAAAAAATTAATTATTGCACTTGCTCAAATTAAATTCGCTGTTTTATCCTACATTTTACATAAATAATCCCGCGACGAGAAGCGGGATTATTTAATAGGGAATTGTAGCGAGCAAAAAAACGCCCTCTTTTACTGGCTAATTAATACGCTTAACCGAAATGAGAAAGTGCGATTTTATTGCCATCAAGATCACGAAAGTAAGCCCCGTAAAACATATCTGGAATGCGCTGCCCTGGCTCACCGTCACAGGTTGCACCCAGTTCAATAGCCTTTTTATACAAACTATCAACAGCCTCTTTAGAACCGGGCGTTAGTGCAATCATGTTGCCATTACCCGGCTGCGGTGACTCTTCATTATAAGGAACACAAATACTGAGCATAGCTGGGCTATCTTTACTGCCAATGAACGCAATACGGCCCATATCCATGGTTAGCTTGGCATCCATATCTGCCAAAAGCTCTAGATAAAAAGCCTTGGCCTTTTCCAGATTGCTAACACCGATGGTGACATATCCAATCATAACAATTACCTATTTAAGTTTTAAAACGACTACTTCGTCGACGGGACGTTAATTTGACAGAACAGTGCACCTTGTACAAGAGACACAAAAAGGAATAAATAAAAATTCAGCGGCAATATAAAAACTTATTGAAAATCACTCTGTTCTAAAATTCCTATAATTTTTAATACTATAATTTGTATTGACAAATTAACTGATATCTTTGTATTTACCATGGTTTTATGTCGCACAGTTACAGCAGCTAACTTATCTCAAGCTTATTAAAAGTGACAGCTCAAAAGCTTGCTCTCGCGGGGGAAAAATGCTCAACTAGTCGCCGTTAAATTTATCAATATAGGAAACAGAAACATGCATTCAAAAGACAGAATATCCTTGTTTTGTAGTATGGTATTGATATTTGCCGGCACTGGGTCAGCGCTAGCCGGTGACTCGTCTCACGAGCCGCATCCCTCTGATCACGCGCATCATCATGGCGATGACGGCCATGCATCAGAGCACGATCACCACCATGGAGAAGATGGGCATGTCTCTGAACATGAGCATCATCATGGCGAAGATGGACATGCTTCAGAGCATGAGCATCATCATGGGGATGACGGCCATGCGACAGAACATGAGCATCATGATAATAGTAGCGAAAAAGACGACGAGCAAAATCATCATCACCATGATGACAAGTAATATAATCGTCAACTAACCACGCTCTAATCAAATCAGACAAGGCCGGCAGCCATAGCATCAGCGGCTGCCTCACTTGTCGTCACTTCACTGGTATCCATGACTCCAACTGAAAAAGATCTTTGGTTTCTGCCGCTAGGCGGCTGCGGCGAAATTGGCATGAACCTCAGTCTTTATGGCCACAACGGCCAGTGGCTGATGGTTGACTGCGGCATCGGCTTTGACCGCGCTGCAATCGGCACGCGTATCATTGCACCGTCAATAGAATTCATTGCCGCGCGCCGTCAACAGTTAGTTGGGCTGCTAGTCACCCATGCCCATGAAGATCATGTGGGCGCCGTCGCCCATCTATGGCCTGAGCTGAAATGCCCAGTATATTGCACCCGTTTCACCTATGAGATTCTCCGACGCAAGCTGGTCGAGGCCGGCTTAGAAGAAGTCGTCGAAGTACATATTGTCGAGCCTCGATTACGCCATCAAATAGGCCACTTCGACATCGAATGGTTTGACATGACCCACTCTGCTCCAGAATCACAGGCTCTGATGATCCGCACCGCGCTGGGAAATGTATTTCATACTGGCGACTGGAAAATCGATCGCGATCCAGTGGTCGGAGCCAACATTAACGAAGCTGCACTGATCGCTCTTGGTAACGAAGGTGTACTGGCGATGGTCTGCGATTCAACCAACGCCATGCTGGCAGGACATTCTCCCAGCGAAGGCATGCTTTATGAAAACCTGTTGCGACATGCACAGCAAGCTAAGGGGCGTATTATTGTCGCCTGTTTCGGCAGTAATGTTGCGCGGCTGCATACACTGGGCAGAGTAGCCCTAGAGACTGGCCGCTTTCCTGCACTACTGGGGCGCTCATTACATAACTATTATCGCGCTGCCAAAGCCAGCGGACTGTGGACACTGGGTAGAGATTTTGTCGAAACCCAACATCTAGGTTATCTGTCGCCAAAAGAAGTGTTTGCGGTTGCCACTGGCAGTCAGGGCGAGGCCGGCGCAGCGCTGAGCCGGTTAGCGGCAGGAACCCATCCGGCGATAGAACTTGAGTCGGGCGATTGCGTGATTTTTAGCTCCAGAGTCATTCCTGGCAACGAAGAATCTCTGGAAAACTTATGTGCGTCACTTAAGGCTCGAGGTGTCGAAATCGTTATAGATACTGACACTGCGCCGATACATGCCTCTGGGCATCCGGCTCAGGATGAGTTGCGCATTATGTATAACTGGATCAAGCCTCATGTATCGATTCCGGTGCATGGCGAAGACCAACATCTTCGAGCCCATGCGGGCTTTGCCAAGTCGCTAGGTATCCCGGCGCAGATCGCAGGCAGCAATGGCGACCTAATAACACTGGCACCCAATGTCGGCACTCGGCGCCGAGCCGCTGAGTTTGGCCGCATTGAAATAAAACGCTGAAAAGTTAATTTACTTTACCCTGAAAAATGAAATCTATAGCGCAGCTAACTACCAACGTTCTTTACCACATCATAAGGTTGTTCTATTAGTGTAATAGGGTCCCACTCACTGCGCTCTATCTCAAAAAAGTTACCACCATAAACATGAATTGCACTAGTAAATAAAGACGTTGGATTAGTAACGGAATGAATCACCTCTTTACCCAGAGCAACTACCTCTCCGCAGGCGACTGGCTTTGTCCCCGCCGCTTCTATTTTGCCGTCACTACTATCTTTTATACGACGCCAAAAATTATTCTGTTCACGCCCATGGTAAACGCCTATTACTGCCCAAGTATTATGGTTGTGCGGTAAAATTTTTGCTTTTGGCGGCCATACCACATTAATAATAGTTAGTTCATCTGAGACATATAGTTTTTCAATAGTTGCACGCCGAGGCTTACCCAGTGTCTCAATAATTGAAAGCGGTGAGGCAACTGACTCTCTGAGTATTTCAGCTATTCGCTCTTTAGGATTATCTTCTCGCACTGCATTTAAACAGCTACTAATAAACTGCTCGGTATTAAACTGCATTATTTTCTCCAAAAAAACAGGCATTTATTGCCAGGAAATTAATTCCGCACTAATTATATATAGCTACTATTTACTATTAATAGACAAAAGCCTATTACCTTAACTATTAATATTCATCGCTAAGACTAAGCGCTTCAATTAATATTTCATCAAAAGTATCTTAGTGCTTGTTGGTAGTCATTTTTACCATTAGCATATTCTTTACTAAAGCTTTATCCACAGCTAAAAATTTATCGACGGAACTAACACTATGAATGCCCATGAACTCAACTGGGATTATCCTGAACCGCATATCATTGAACACTTAGCGTTAGCCAATGAAGCCGATGGCTATGGCCATATAAATAATAGCGCTTATCTGCAATGGCTAGACCGATGCGTTTGGTCACACTGTGACGACGTAAATATGGGGCCTGAAATTTGCCGTGAAATAAACCGTGGTTTTGCTGCTATAAGACATGAGATTGATTATATCGCTGCGGCCTATCCTGATGATCATTTAGCCATCGCAAATTGGGTCACATTGAACGATGGCAAACTGAGGGCTGAAAGAAAATTTCAAATAATAAGAATCGCTGATCAACAAACCCTTTTAAGGGCACATAGTTTCTATGTCTGTACTGTAGTGGTCAAGTAATTTTGGACATTGAATAAGGTTTTTCTTCAGCTATCGCTGGAGCTAAACCCTGATTAAATGTATGCGGCCTTTGGTAATTATAGTACCCCATCAAGTAACTACTAATA